>UQLW01000067.1 GCA_900542005.1 uncultured Eubacteriales bacterium | reverse complement strand
CCCAGACAGGGGCGCTGTCAACCCCCATTGCGGTCCAACCGGATATTGGCAGGCGCGGGGCCCTCGTGCAGCCTGAGGTAGCAGGCATAGCTGGCCGCCGCCACCACAGGAGCCGCCAGCCACCAGACGCCCACCGGATGAGCGGGCAGCAGCCAGAGCAACAGCGCATACCAGGCGCCGCCGCCCAGCGTCACGCCCAGCGCCGCCAGCAGGCCCCTGCCGCGCTGGCGAAGGCCGGGCAGCAGCAACAGCCACCCCGCCAGATATCCGGCCGGCGCGCCCAGGTGCACGCCCCCGGCCTGCAGGCCCGGCGCCTGAATCAACAGCACAAGGAACAGCGCAAAAGCCACCAAAGCCGCCAACAGCGGCAGCAAGGCGCGGCCCAGCAGCAGCTTGTAGATCCGGATGGAGTCCTTCACCTTATTGAAGTGCGAGGTATACTTGCCCTCCTCCTGATACACGGCAGGCATACCCACCTGGGCGATCGGGATCTGCAGCCGGCGCACATCCAAAAGCATCGTATTCTCGAACTCGAAGCGCTCGCCTGCGGAATTCATGATTTTTTCCATCACGCCGGCGGGATACCCCCGCAGGCCGCACTGGGTATCGGCATACCGCATACCGGAAAGCAGGAAAAAGACGAAGCGCGTGATCTGGTTGCCCATCAGGTTGGCCTTGGGCATATCCTTGTTCTCCCGGAAGCGCCGCACGCCCAGCACCATGGCCTGGGGATAGGCCTCCATGGCCTGGGCCACATCGGCTACCGAGTCTGCCGGATGCTGGCCATCGGCGTCGCACACGATGCATCCAGCGCCCGGGAAGCGCCAAAGGATATAGTTAAAGCCGGTCTTCATGGCGCGGCCCTTGCCCATATTCACCGCATGGGTCAGAAGATGCACACCGGGCAGGTCGGCCACCTGCTCAAAGATGGGCGCGCATCCGGCCCGGCTGCCGTCGTTGACGATGACAAAGCGTTCAAACCCCTTTTCCCGCAGCAGGCCGATGGTCTCCGGCAGCGTGCCGTCCGGGTTATAGGAGGGGATCAGGATGATTGGTTTGCTCATACCCATTCCTCGCAGTCAGCTTAAAGCTTATTAGGTTTATCTTACCTTTTCCTCCGGCTTCTGTCAACGCGCAGCCCCTGCGCACCCCCCGATCCAAGGCAGATTCGCCCAAATAACCGGCAATATGCGCTATACCAGCAAAAGGCGCTTGACCTTATGCCATTACCTTCTATAATAGAGGGGGTTATAAAGACGCCATAAAGACCGCACAACAAGCCGGGAGGCAAGGAATATACCATGAATATCGTCATTGTCGGCGACGGCAAAATGGGCTTCGCCCTGGCCCAGAACCTCTCCAAGGAGGGGCACGACATCATGATCATCGACAGCAACCCCAACGCGCTGCGCAACGCCAGCAACCTGCTGGATGTGGGCTGCATCCCGGGCAACGGGATCAGCAGCGACGTGCTGATGGAGGCGGGCGTTAACGCGGCCGATCTGCTCATCGCCGTCACCAGCAAGGATGAGATCAACATCATCTGCTGCCTTATCGCCCGCAAGCTGGGCGCGCGCCACACCATCGCCCGGGTACGCGACCCGCAATATGCCCAGAACCTGGCCATCCTGCGCGAGGATCTGGGCCTGAGCATGCAGGTGAACCCCGAGCTGGAGGCCGCTACTGAGATTTCGCGGATCATCCGCTTTCCATCCGCCCAGAAGGTGGACTTCTTTGCGCGGGGGAAGGTCGAGGTGGTGGAGGTCCGCCTGGCCGGGGACAGCCCGCTGAAGGGACGCCCCCTGCGCTATTTCAAGGGCAAGAACATGAAGGTCCTGATCTGCGCGGTGCAGCGCGGCGACGAGGTATGCATTCCAGACGGTGATTTTGTGCTGGAGGCCGGCGATATCATCTCCATCACCGCCTCGCCCAAGGACATCACCGCCTTCTTCAAATCGACCGGCCTGATGCTGCAGCGCAAAATCCGCTCCGTGATGATCGTCGGCGGCGGCCGGACCAGCTATTACCTCACCCGCCTGCTGCTGGACGCCGACATTCAGGTGAAGATCATCGAGATGAACCGGGACCGCTGCAAGGAGCTTGCCGACGCCTTTCCCAAGGCGATGGTCATATA
>UQLW01000066.1 GCA_900542005.1 uncultured Eubacteriales bacterium | reverse complement strand
GCATGGTATAGCTTCCTCCTTAAAGTCGGTATTAGAAACGGTTGGCCATGATATCCTCACGGCCGGCGCGGCTCCAGGCAGGGGCCTGCGCGCCTACGCGGCGATAGGACCTGACGCTCAGCCGGGTCCCCTCCGACGCGGCTATCGCGGCCACCGCGGCGGCAATCACTGCGATAATCTCCTCTTCATCCTCCTGCTGCCCGACAGGCGCAGCGGGCACAAGCTCCGGCACAGGATCAATAGGCTTGGCTGCGGGGGCCATGTTCTCCGCCCTGCGCTTCTCCTTCATCATCGCCGTCATACCCATGATGATGAAAATCAGCAGGATCAGAATCAGGAACACGATGCCTAGGCCCAGCACAAAGGTCACCACACCGTTGCTGAGGTTGGTCAGCAGGCTGTTGAGAATCATGATATTCATAGGGCCTCCTTTCTACAGCGGCATGTTGCCGTGCTTCTTGGGAAGGCGATTCTCCCGCTTGCTCCAAAGCAGCTCCAGGGCGCTGGCTACCACCGGACGGGTCAGGGCAGGCTCGATTACGTCGTCCACCAGGCCCAGCTCGGCAGCCCGCAGGGCGCCGCCCTGCTCAGCCGCATATTGCTTGGCATATTCGCTGCGGGCCTCGATGGGATTGGCCGCCGCGGCAATTTCCTTCTCGTAGAGCAGCGTAACGGCGGCTTCCGGTTCTACCGCGCAGATGGAGGCCTGCGGCCAGGCATACACCATGTCCATGCCCAGGGACTTGCTGGCCATCAGCGAATAGGCGCTGCCGATTGCATGGCCCGCCACCACGACCACCTTCGCCGTGCTGGCCTCAGCCAGCGCATAGATCAGCTTGGCGCCATGGCGGATCAGGCCGCCGTGCTCCTCCTGCAGCGCCACCGGAAGGCCCATGGAATCGGCCAGCACAATGATGGGCAGGTTGAAGCTGTCGCACACGCGGATGAAGCGCGCGGCTTTGTCCGCGGCTGCGATGTCTACCACGCCGCCCTTATCCGCTGGATTGTTGCCCACGATGCCCACGGAACGGCCGTTGACCGTCGCCAGCGCCGTGACCATATTGAGCGCGTAATAGGGCATGACTTCCAGCACGCTGCCTGCGTCGGCAATCGCCTCCACCGCCAGGTGCATGTCGCTTTCCCCGGCCACATAGCCGTTCAGCGCGGGGCATTCGCGGTTCAGGTCATCCTCGCACAGATCCGCGGGCGCATCCTCCAGGTTGTTGGAGGGCAGCAGCTTCAGCAGCATCCGGGCCTTGGCGATGCCGTCATCCTCGTTGACAGCAAAAATCTGAGCCAGCGCGCTTTTTTCGCTGGCAACCATCGCCCCGCCCAGCTCCTGGGCAGAAACCTGCTTGCCCTCAGCCGCCGAGATCACCTGGGGCCCGCGGCCAAATACCGCGCCGTTTTTGTCGACCACGATGGTGAAATCACACAGCGCGGCGGCAAAGGCGGCCGCGCCCGGGCAGGGCCCGCAAACCAGCGCGATCTGCGGGATCAGGCCGGAAGCGTCGACCGAGCGCTTGTAGATCTGCGCATAGCCGTCCAGCGCCGACATGCCCTCCTCGATGCGGGCGCCGGCCGTATCCATGATCGCCAGCACCGGCACCCCGGTCTTGATGGCGGCGTCATAGACGTTGCAGATCTTCTTGGCATGCATCTGGCCCAGCGCGCCGCTCATCACGGTAAAGTCCTGGGCATAGACATATACCGGGCGGCCGTCCACCGTACCATAGCCGGTGACCACGCTCTCCCCGGCTTGATCCCCGCCGGAGCAGCAGGCCGCATTCGCCCGCTTCATGAATACATTGGTTTCCATGAAGCTTCCCGCGTCCAGCAAGCGAGCGATGCGTTCGCGACTGGTCAGCTTGCCCTTTTTGTGCTCGTCTGCGATTTTTTCTTCACAGCCGGCCATAAGGGCCTTTTTGACTTCCATGGGAGTCAGGACATCAGTCATTCAGCAAACCTCCATATCTTGTTGGTTCCCTCGGTTCAGACAGAAATTCAAAACAGAAGAACACCATCTTTACCCTAATTCTATAATTCACCGTGCCTTCCATTTCTCCTTCCCTGAATTGGCAAGCACGTCTCCAAATTATCGCGGGTTATTTTGGTTATTCTCCCGCATAAAGCCCGATAATTCGCGCTGCGTCAGGCTGCGCCACGCGCCGGCGGGCAGCCCCTCCAGCGTCAACGCGCCCAGGCGGTCCCGGCGCAGGTACTGCACCCGATAGCCCACCGCCTCCATCATGCGGCGCACCTGGCGGTTACGCCCTTCATGGATGGTAACCTCCAGGGTGGTGCTGGTAGCGGAGCGATGGAGCACCTGCACCTTGGCGGGAGCCGTAACGCCGTCCTCCAGCCGCACGCCCTGGCGCAGCCGTTGGGCCGCCTCCTGGGTCATCCGGCCGATGACCACCGTGTAATAGGTCTTTTCTACCTCAAAGGAGGGATGAAGCACCCGATGGGCAAAATCTCCGTCGTTGGTCAGCAGCAGCAGCCCCTCTGTTTCATAGTCCAGGCGCCCTACCGGATAGATCCGCTCCGTCACTCCCTCCAGGCAATCGATCACCGTCCGGCGGCCAAAGGGGTCGCTGGCGGCGCAGATCACCCCCATGGGTTTGTTGAGGATATAGTAAACCTTATGTTCCGTTAAGTATACCGGCCGCCCATCCAGGCAAACCAGCGCCGCCTCCGGATCGACCTGCACGCCCATCTCAGTGACCGTCTCATCGTTCACCGTTACCCGCCCCGCGCGGATCAAATCCTCGCAGGCGCGCCGCGAGGCGACGCCGCATTGGGCCAGGTACTTCTGCAACCGCATTTTTTCCATCTCGTTCCCCGTTCATGTTTTTTTATCATCATATCAGAAATCCCGGCGGAGGGAAAGCATGATTCCCGTCTTTCGGCCGGAACCGGGAGAAACCGGAAGATAGAAAAAATCCGCCGCAAAAGCTTTGCGGCGGATTGGATCCGCTGGTCTATGCCATAGGCGCGGGCTGCTCGTCCTTGGGGTTTTGAATCATATCCCGGATATCGGCAAAGATATGGGGGATAAGCTCCGCCAGACGGTCGTAGGGCGTGCAGCCCTCGACCGGCAGCAGCTGCACCTTCCCGCCGGAAACCACCAGGAAGGCCATCGGGTTGATGGATACGCCCGCGCCCGCGCCACCGGCAAAGGGCAGCTTGTCCTTGCCCTCCTGCTGCGCCTCCTGGGGCTGTGCCCCTTTGCCGCCTGCCTTCGCTTTGTCCGGATACTCGCCGCCGCCGGAT
>UQLW01000065.1 GCA_900542005.1 uncultured Eubacteriales bacterium | reverse complement strand
CCGGGCCCTGCGGCGGATGAAGCCCGGTTGGGCAGGCAGCTGTCTGCCCTTTGGTTTGAAAGCAATTTACTTTTTATAGATTGTAATAATTTGATGATGAGGTGGAACATGGATACGGACAGCTTGACAAGAATGATTATCCAGGCCTTGTCGGAGCAGGGTGTTTCGGTGGGGGGCTCCGGCGGAGGGGTGCCGGTGGGCGTGTCCAACCGCCACATCCACCTGACCCAGGCCGATGTAGAGACCCTGTTCGGTGCGGGATACCAGCTTACGCCCCTGAAGGATCTGTCCCAGCCAGGGCAGTATGCCTGCAAGGAGACGCTGACGCTGGTCGGCCCCTCCATGCGGGCTATCGAGCATGTGCGCGTGCTGGGCCCGGTGCGCGGCGCCACCCAGGTTGAGATTTCCCGGACGGACAGCTTTGTGCTGAAGGTCAAGCCGCCGGTGCGCGAATCGGGCGATATAAAGGGATCGGCCCCCATTACCATCGTAGGGCCCAAGGGCATTGTATCGGTGGCGGAGGGCTGCATCATTGCCAACCGGCATATCCATATGAGCCCGGCCGACGGGGCGGCTTACGGCCTGAAGGACGGCGACTATGTTGTGGTCGAGGCGGAGGGCGAACGGCGCACCCGGTTTTACGACGTGCAGATCCGGGTTTCCGATAAGTTCGTGCTGGAGATGCATGTGGATACCGACGACGCCAATGCGGCGGGTCTGGGCAATGGCGCGAAGGTCCGCATTGTGCGGCAGGGGGAAGGAGAGAAGGCATGGTAATGGGCAAGGTGACCGGCCATGTGGTCTCTACCCGCAAGAACGAGGCCATCGTGGGCTCGAAGATTTTGGAGATCCAGCTGATCGAGAATGGATGCCAGACCGATAAGTATCTGGTGGCGATCGATACGGTGGGCGCCGGCATCGGGGAGTATGTGCTGGTGACGCAGGGCAGCAGCGCGCGGCTGGCGCTGGTGAACCCCAATACCCCGGTGGACGCCGTGGTGGTGGGGATTATCGACGAAGCCCCGGCAAGAGCGTAAAGGAGCAGGTATGGGTCCAATAACACTGGCTGAATTGAAAGATAGAGCGCGGGAAGCCGGCGTAGTCGGCGCCGGCGGCGCCGGGTTCCCGGCGGCGGTCAAGCTTGCCCAGGGCGCCGACAGCTACATCATCAACGGCGCCGAGTGCGAGCCGCTGATTTTTACCGATTACCATATTTTGCGGACGCACATGGAGGAGGTGCTCTACGGCGCCCGCAGGGTCATGGATGCGGCCGGGATCCAGAAGGGCTATCTGGCTATCAAGGAGCATACGGCGCGGCGCTTCGGCTTTGTCCAGGGGCAGCGGCTGGAATATGATATCCAGGTGGCCGTGCTGCCCAATGTATATCCGATGGGCGACGAGGTGATCCTGATTTATCAGGTCCTGGGCCGTATCGTCCAGCCTGGCGGGCTTCCGCTCTCGGTAGGGGTTATTGTGAACAATGTGGAAACCGTGCTGAACCTGGGCCGGGCGCTGGACGGGTTCCCGGTGACGGAAAAATGGCTGACGGTGGCCGGTGCGGTGCCGGAGCCGGTGACGGTCAAGGTGAAGGTGGGCACGAGGGTTCAGGATCTGCTGGCCGGCCTGGGTTATGAGGTGCCCGAGGGGCATGTGGTGCTGGACGGCGGCCCGGCTATGGGGAACATCATCCGCTGGCAGGAGGCTGCGGTTACGAAAACCACCAAGGGCATCCTGATTTTGCCGGAGGATATTCCGGCCATAACGGCCAAGCTGGGAGACGCTAAGCGGCAGATCGACCGGGCCAGTTCCGTATGCTGCCAGTGTACGCTATGTACTGAGATGTGCCCCCGGGCGCTGCTGGGCTATGGGCTGGCGCCGCACCGCACGGTGCGCAGCGTGGCCAGCACGGCGCAGGAGCATCCTGAAGATTTCCTGTCCGCCTCGGTCTGCTGCGGCTGCGGCGTGTGCGACCTTGTGGCCTGCTGCCAGGGCATTCTGCCGCGCAAGGTGATGATGCAGGTGCGTGGCGACGTGGCGGCGAAAAAGATGAAGTATCAGCAGCAGGGCCCCGTGGAGCCCAATCCGGATCGTGATTTCCGCCTGCTGCCCAACAAGCGCTTCAAGGCGATGAGCGGGGTGGCGCCCTTTGACCGGATGGTGGCCAAGCTGAAGGATTTTAGCCCCGCGCAGGAGAAGCTGGTGCTGCCGCTGAAGCAGCATGTGGGCGCGCCGGCCCAGTGCCAGGTGCAGGTGGGCGACGAGGTGGCGGCCGGCGCGGTGCTGGCAGAGGCGGCACCGGGCGTATCGGCGCGCATTCACGCCCCGGCTGCCGGCAGGGTTACGCGGGTAACGGACCGGTATATTGAGCTTGCACTGGGGCAGAAGGCCCAGTAAAGGAATGAAAAGATGATTTATGCAGTTGGCGTTGTGGAACTTAAAAGCATTGCAAAGGGCGTGGAGGCTTGCGACGCGGCCTTAAAAAGCGCGGGTATCCGGTTGGTTTCGGCGCATCCCGCCTGCCCGGGCAAGTATGAGATCGTCTTTACCGGCGCCCTGTCCGACGTGCAGGCGGCCCTGGATCAGGTCAAGGGGGGCTTTGAACGCTACATCGTGGATCAGGCGCTGATGGGCCGCATTGATGAACAGGTGGTAAAGGCCCTTTTCGGCGCGCAGGAGGCGCAGCCCCGGGGCTCGCTGGCGGTGGTGGAGACCTTTTCAGCGGCCAGCGCCATTAAAGCGGCCGATATTGCGGTAAAGACTGCGCGGGTAGAGATCCTTGATCTTCGGGTGTCCCGCGGCATGGGCGGCAAGGGCATGGTGCTGCTGACGGGCGATGTCAGCGATGTTACGGCTGCCGCCGAAGCAGGAGCAGCCCATGCCAAGGAGCTGGGGCTGCTGACGGGATATTCCATCATAGCGGCTCCCCACGAGGAGCTTTGGAAGCAGCTGTAACGGGCTTGCTATTCCCTGTAAACGAATACGGCAAAAAAGCCGCGCGGATGCGCGGTTTTTTCTTACCCTGCGGCATGGATTGAGGCTGCGCTGGAAATGCTAGACAGGACCGGAGCGCAGCCTGCAGCCCCGAAGCGGGCCGCGCTGCCTATCGTGAAAGGAGCGTAAGTATAATGAGAAAACCCTTCCCCATAAAAGGGATTTGCCTGATAGCGGTGTGGGCGGCGCTGCTGGCTGGATGCGCAGGGCAGGGCGAGCCCAGCGCCACAGGAAGCAGCGCCATGACGGAGCGGTCCACGCTGCTGGCCACTACGGGGGAACAGACCCAGCGGACAGAGGCGGCGAAGCCCACTCCAACGCCCCTTCAGCCACAGCTAAGCGAGCTGATCGGACTGACTGGGAGCAGCGACGATGCGCTGATTGCGGCGTTAGGCCCGGGCGAGGAGCTAAAAAGCGAGAATGCGGAGCAGATTAACGGACGGGAGTATAGCGTGAGCCTCTTTGGAGGGACCCATGAGCTGATCGCTACGCTGAACGAGCAGGGGCGGGTCGTGGAGCTGGCGGTCACCCTGATGGGCGGCTCCGATTATGAAGCGATCAAGGGGGCTGTCCGGGAGGCGGTTGGGCACGAGCCGGACCGGCAGACGGAAGATTCCAAGCAGCGCTCCTGCAGCTGGACAATCCCACAGGGGCAGGTTGATCTGGTGGAGGCGGGCGGTACGGCAGCCCTGACCTTTTCAGCGTCTGAAACCCCATAATCTGCACAAGCAGACCGGCGGATAAGCGTGCGCCGGTCTCTTTTTTTGCAAAAAGATGTAGTGTAAGGGGCATACAACCGGAATTTACAAAATGTAAATAGGGAATTTTAATGTGCTTTGTTGTCTCTATATGTGATGTTTGGAAGAATGGATTTCCCTGCAGGCAAACACATGCCAACAATTAGACAAATAAAACAATTTAGAATGAAAAAACAACAAAAATAGACCATAAAAAACAGGCATGGATAGCGGAAGTGCAAAATAGGTTGAACATTTAGGTTATTGTTACATCTTGTATAGTACGATATAATAACAATGAATTCCGGGCGCAGGGACGTGCGGCCGGTTTTTACAGGCGCCCTGCCTGTATCATTCATAAGGAGGAAACCATGAAGAAGAGACTGCTTGCCAGCCTGCTGGTGCTGTGCATGGTGCTTGCCCTGGGCCTGACGGCCTGCGATGGCGCCAGCGCCCCCACCACGACCACCGCTGCAGCGGAAGACGACGCCACGACGACCACCACGGCCGCCGAGGGCGACGGCGAAACCACCACCGCTGCTGAAGGCGGCGACGAAACCACGGCTGCCGAGGCTGACGCCCCGGCCACCTGGGAAAACCTCTCCTGGGAAAAGGACACCTCCCCGGTGACCTTCTCCG
>UQLW01000064.1 GCA_900542005.1 uncultured Eubacteriales bacterium | reverse complement strand
AACTTTACGTCATTGTCCCTGACAAACTGTAAAACCTCTTCAACGGTATTATTCATACGGATGACCTCCTGTTTTTAATTCGGTGTGTACATCTGGCGGTAGGGGCTCTTGGAATTCGGACGCAAAACAAAGAAATGATCGTGGCGGAGCGATTCAAAATCCAGGTCAAATTCGTGGCAGAATTCTTGCAGCACGGGAATGATTTCACAAAGGTCCTGCTTGGACGCCTCCTGCGCGGCGATCTGTTCCGGCAAGGCGGGAAGCTCCTTGCAGCGCAGGTATATCTTGCCGCCGTGCATCCCGGTTCCGCAAAAATAGCCGACCGGGGGCCTGCCGTCTCCATCCAGGCCAAGCACCACAATGGAGCCACCCGCCTGGTATTCTCCCAGAAAGCTTCCGGCGCTGCCGCCCACCACCAGGACCTCTGGGTTGAAGCTGTGCAGCACATCGACCAGCGCCAGGCCGAAATAATGCCCTGCCTCCTCGATGATGGCCTTCGCCCATTCCTCGTCCCGCTCCAGCGCGGCCAGCAGCGCCTCCACCGGGCAGCCGGCCGCCTCCAGGATCGCGTAGCCGCCTGAGATCTTATCCAGCGCCCGGATCTCGCCGTGATAGGGATATACGTTGCTCCCCAGCTCCCCGGCCCAGCCATGACGCCCGGCCACAAAGACCCCCTGATCCCGTACGCTCATGGCAAAGCCCGAGCCTGCCATGATGAGCACCATGCTCTCGCCGTTCGGATAGGCCTCGCTCTCGGCCACCATCGCCGCCTTCACGTCGTTGATAAAGCTGCAGGGGCAGCCCGGCCGGGCAAACAGCGACGCCTTCATGCCCTCCAGCGCCCGCAGGTGGCTACTGGCCAGGGTATCGCCGCCCTCCACCAGGCCCACGGTCGCCATGCCAATCCCCTCAGGCCGGTATGGCAGCGCCTCGATAAAGGCGCTGATCTCCCGGGCCAGATACTCCGGCGTCACGTCCATGCCGGTGGGCACGGTCTTGTCGATATACCCGCCCTCCACCTGGGCGGTCATCAGCATTTTGGTGCATCCCTGGTCGATCCCGACCCATCGCTTCAGCTGTGCCATACGATCCTCCTCGGCGCCTGACCGGCGCTTTTTCTGGGCTTTTATCCTGATCCCGCCTGGGTTGACGGCGGGAGAACCCCGGAGTATAATAGCTTCCACCATTTTACAGGAGGGCGCCATGTACAAGAACAAGATGCCCGGCCGCAACAACCTCTGCGGCCTTGCCATCCGCCGGCTCCGGGAGGCCCTGCCCGAGGGCGTATCCCAGCGCCAAATGGCCGACGAGCTCCGCCTGCTGGGGCTGGAGCTGGACAAAAACGCGATCCAGCGCATCGAAAGCGGCCAGCGCTTTGTCACTGATATCGAGCTAAGGGCCTTTGCCTGCTATTTTTCTGTCACTGCCGATCAGCTGCTGGGCTCCCTGCAATAGTCCGGCGGGGAACGGCGGTTACCCGCCGTTTTTTTATTTTTGGCGCTTTCAGCCCTCACCAAGGCGCTCCGCCACCTGCGAAAGGTTCAGCAGCTTTTCCATAAGCTCCCGCTGGCCGTAGTAATAATGGTTGCTGGCCTCAAAGCCCAAGCGGGAATCCTGGGCCCGCAGCGCCATCAGCTGCAGCGTGGCCTCACGCTCTGCCGCCAGAATGCGCAGCAGCGTCTCCCGTCCGGCCTGCCCGTCCCGCGCCCGCACATAGCGTATCTGGTTCAGCGTGCTGGAAAAGTGGCAAAGGCAGGCCCGGGCCATCCGCACGAACTCCTCAAAGGCCGCGCCGCCCGATTCGCCCTCAAGAAGCGCAAGGCCCTGCCGCCATTTATCACAAAGCAGGCCAAACTGCCGCTCGAAGACCTCCTCCGGATACACCGAGCGCCAGCCTGCCAGGTCGTCATAGGGGAAGCCGATCATCGTGGCCTTCCAGCCTGTAGGCTCCGGATACAGAAGCGACATGGGCCCATAATTCTGCGGCGCCATATACAGCACGCCCACGTCAAAGGGGAACTGCCGGAACGCCTCCGAGAACAGCCGCTGCGCCCGGTCCACCACGGCCGCCTGTGCCCCATATTCTGCCGCAAGGAAATCCTCCAGCGCCGTCTCGCCGGACTGCGCGTTCAGGATGCGCGTTGCCAGCTTCAGCACGGGCGTAGGCGCTCCCCCCAGCGTCCAGCTGAGCATCACATGCTCCACGCCGCAGGCTTTGAGCTGACGCGCATGCTGGGCCACCAGGCCAAATACCGGCAGATAGGGTACCGCCGACATCTCCCAGGAATTGTTGAACTGCACCTTGGCGCAGGCCGCCAGGCCGGCATCCCGGGCCTTATGCCACAGGCGCCGGGCCAGCTCTCCGGGCCCGGGATTGGAGATCGTATAGTCGATCACGCTGCCGGGAACGCCGCCCACGCAGGTGGGCATCCCCGTTTCGCTGGTGCACATCACGCTCTGCCCCTCGCTGAGGGCTGACACCACCTCGCCTGCCCACGCCTCACTCCAGCCCCAGTTCCATGCGATGCACCGGGCCCCGGGATTGGCCCGGCGGGCGCCCCGGGCCAACAGGTTATTCACCTCAGCCACCACCTGGGCCGGACGGCGGGCGGCGCAGGCCGGGCAGGCTGTATCTAGGTTATGCGAATAGCAGTGGGTCAGATTCTCGCTCATGGTGATGGTGAAAAAACCGGCCAGCCCCGGCACGCTGGCAAACAGCGCATAGGCCGCGTCCTCCAGATATGCCTTCACCTCATCGCGGGAGGTGCACAGCGCGGCCTCCCCGCCTTCGGCATACCCCTTTAGCTGGGGATACCGGCAAAAGAAAGCCTCCTCCATGGAGCGGGGCTCGTTCAGATAAAGATACACGCCGATCCCATACCGGCCAGCCCGCTCGACGAGCGCGCGGAGCCCTTCGATCCTCCGTTCCCAGCCCGCCGACAGCTCCGGCGCAAAGGGAAAGGGTGTCAGCTGATACAGGATTCCCTGCAGCCAGATGCCATTGACGCCCTCGGCCGCATATCGCGCCAGCAGCGCCTCCGGATATGGATCTATATCCCGGTCCATCAGGGGATCGCCATAGACCGCAAAGTAGGAATAGACCATGCGCAGTCCGCCGCCGCACACCGGCTCCACCGGCTGGGCAGGGCCGTAAAAGGCGTCGAGAAAGTCAAAGGCATTCTCCCGGTATGCGGGAAACGATTTGACGCTCTGGCCGATCGCCTGGGCCTGACGCCGCCATCCCTGCGGCAGCTTTTTCCACAGCGGCGGCTCAGCCTCCGGCTTTTGCCGGCCCAGCTTCACCCACATGAAATCGTCTTCCTTCAGGATAAAGTCCAGCTTTTCCCGGGTGATGCCCAGAAGCTCGGTCAACCCCTCGTACGTCAGCAGGTGCCAGTTGCTGCGGATCAGCGTCAGATAGCCGCGGGACAACCAGCGCATGTCGCAGGCGCCGCCGTCCAGGCCCATCAGGCTGGCCGCCTCCTTCAGCTCCGCCTCCGGCGCCTGCAGCACCCTGGCCAGCCGCACTACCGGCACCCGGTTCCAGTTCCGCCAAAGGACGGCCAGGCAGGGGTGGGGAAAATGGGGCAATGTAACCGCACGCATCCTATGCCTCCGATTATCTTATGGATTACTCCCATTGTACCATAGCGCCCTTGCCCCCACCTATAGAGAAAAGCGTCCTCCCTATGTCCTGCTTACCCCTCCTGCTTCGCCCCTCCGCCCATGAAAAAGGAGGCAGGTATTGGGCCTGCCCCCTGGGGGTTTTTTCTATTTATCCGGCCTTGGCAGGGGCGGCTCATCCTCCAGAAGATCGTCCCCGCTGTCCTTCATGGTCCAGGTGGCCTCCCGGAAAAAGGCGTCCAGCCGCCGCCGGCCTTCTTCGTCTAAAGCCGCCGGTTCCATCGCCTGCTCCTGGGCCAGCCCAGCCTCCGGAAAGGGCTGCGGGGGAGAGACCTCCACGCTCTCCCGTTGGGCCGCCGCCTCGTCCTCCGCCGCGCCGTCCGGCTCCGGCCGGGCCTCCGCCTCCGCGCCCTGCTGCAGCTGCGCATAGCACCATTTCTGGAAATCCAGCGGCGGCTGCCCGGGGCTGCGCACCCGCCGGTAATTCCCCTCGGCGTCCATCTCCCTGGCCTTCTGGTTGTCGGCCAGGGCGGCCTCCAGCGTGCGGCGCACCTGCTCCCGCAGGGAAGGGTCATCTATGGGGAAGCAGGTTTCTACCCGGCGGTCCAGGTTCCTCGGCATCCAATCAGCGCTGGAAAGGTATACCCGGTTCCGTCCGCCGTCGAAGAAGTAGAAGATCCGATGATGCTCCAGGTAGCGGCCCACGATGGAGACCACCCGGATATTGTCGCTGATCCCAGGAAGGCCCGGGCGAATGGCGCAAATGCCCCGCACCACCAGGTCCACCTTGACGCCGGCCTGGGAGGCCTCATACAGCCGCTCGATGATCCCGGGATCCAGCAGCGAATTGACCTTCGCCGCGATGCGGGCCGGGCGCCCCTCCCGGGCGTGGCGGATCTCAGCGTCGATCCGCTCATACAGAAAGCTTCGCAGCCCCTTGGGCGCTACATGCAGGCGCTGGAAACGCGGCGGGCGGCTGTAGCCGGTGATGAGGTTAAAGAGCTCCGTGGCGTCCTCGCCCAGCTGGTCGGAGGCGGTAAACAGCCCCATATCCGTATAGATCCTGGCGGTGGCGTCGTTGTAGTTGCCGGTGCCCCAGTGCATATACCGGCGCAGCGTGCCGTTCTCCCGGCGCACCACCAGGAGCGCCTTGCAGTGCACCTTCAATGCCGGCAGGCCATAGATCACATGGCAGCCGGCCTGCTCCAGCACCCGGGCCCAGCCGATATTATTCTCCTCGTCAAAGCGCGCCTTAAGCTCCACCAGCACGGTGACCTGCTTACCGTTATGCGCCGCCTCAACCAGGGCCTCGACCACCGGCGAATGACGGCTTACGCGGTAAAGGGTCTGCTTGATGGCCAGCACCTGGGGATCCTGTGCGGCGCTGCGCAGCAGCGTCAGCACCGGGTCAAAGCTCTGATAGGGATGGTGCACCAGCACATCCCCGCGGGCTATGA
>UQLW01000063.1 GCA_900542005.1 uncultured Eubacteriales bacterium | reverse complement strand
TTACGGCCTTTTAGGCCGCGAATCATGCCACCCCTCTTAGGGGTGGTCATGACTTGAGGCGGCCCAGGGAGAGGGGCTGACACAGCGGATCAGCGCAGGAGGATGACATCTGCCGCCCGGGGCTTAGCCTCGGGCCAATCGCCCAGCGCATAGCCCAGCGCGCAGCCGTCGACGCATTGATAGTCCTCGGGCACCCCCAGCTGCTTCTGGAAGGCAAGACCAGCCTCGGTGGAGAAAAGCTGAGAGGAGGCGTGGATCCAGCAGGAGCCGATCCCCAGCGAGGCGGCCGCCAGCATGATGTTTTCCAGGGCGGCAGAGCCGTCCATGACCGGCGCGACCACATCCCGCTTGACGAACACAAGGGCAATGGCAGGCGCATCATAGTAAGGGAAGCGGCCCAGCTGCCGCTGGCAAAGCGCCTTATACTGGGCCATGATCTCCGGCGTATGCAGCGCCACCATCTTCCACGCCTGGGTACCCATGCCCGTGGGCGCATAGGCGCCTGCCTGCAGGATGGCCCGAAGTTCTGCCTCCGGTACAGGGCGGTCCGCATAGGCACGGACGCTCCGGCGGGTCAAAAGGTTTTTCATTGCTTCGTTCATGTGGATTCCTCCTTTTGTTGTGATCGGTCTAAAGCGATTCGCCATAGCTAAGTTCAAAGAGGCGCGCGGTATTGGGTTCGTCCATGATGACGCTCAGCGAGCCTGCGGCGGCGTTCCATTGAAACCGGGTGCGGGAAAAGCTGGGGAAGGAGCAGGAAACCTGCACCTGGCGCCCCCTGAGCCCGGGAAAGGGCAGGGTTATATCCGGCCCGGCTGAGGACAGCCGCCAAAGAGCCAGGAAAATCTTTCCCTGCGCCTTAAGGCCGAAGCAAACCCAGGGATCGCCCATGCGCGGAAGGCCCAGCGGCCATAGAGGCAGCCCCTGCGGAATCAGGGAGCGGATGGATTTGTAATAGGCAATGCCCTCCCGCACGACGGCAAAGCGCTCCGGGGAGAGGTTGGCCAGGTGGCCGCTTTGGTGGATGCGAAGCAGCATGGCGTTCACCATGTTGAATACGGTTTCCTCCACCGAGCCGTCTGCCAGCGGATAGCTCCATACCGCCGATTGCTCCGGCGTGACCGCCGTGGGGCTGGCCGCTGCGATGGAGGGATAAGCCAGGTACCGCGTTTGGTCGCTGGTCGATTGGATGCTGTGGCGGGCCAGCAGGGCGTAATCCATGCGCATACCGCCGCTGGAGCAGTTTTCAATCACAAGCTTTGGATAGCGGGCAAAAACGCCGTCCAGCCAGGCAAGGTAAGCCCGGGTATGGCCCATCAGCCCGTCGCCAAAGGAATCGGCCGACCGCTCGGTACCCACGCCTGCGTTGATGTTGTAATCCATCTTGATATATCCGACGCCATACTCCTGAACCAGGCGGTCCACTACCGCGTCGGCATGGGCGCGCACATCGGGATGGCGGAAATCCAGCTGATAGCGGTCGTGGTCCATTACGGGCTTGCCATGGCGGCAGAAAAACCAATCCTTTGGCACTGCCTGGGCTAAGGGGCAATGGATCCCCATCACCTCAATCTCCAGCCAAAGGCCGGGCACCATGCCATGACGGCGTATCTCATCCAGCAGCGCTTTAAGCCCGCCGGGGAAGCGGCCGGGCGCGGGAAGCCACTCGCCCACCCCGTCCCACCAGGGGCCGTCGGAATACCAGCCGGCGTCGATGACATAATACTCACAGCCGGCCTCGGCAGCCGCCCGGATCAGAGGCAGCTCCCGCTGGGTCGTGGGGTCGCCCATCAGGCAGTTCATGTAATCGTTGAAGATAACGGGAAGGGCTTCGTTGTCCTCGTTGGCGCGGCGGATTACCCGGCGGTAGCGGGTAAGGGCGCCTACCGCCTCGTCCATGGCTCCGGGCACAGCGGCTATGGCTACCGGGTCAGAGCAAAAGCTTTCCCCCTTGCCCAGCTGCTTATACCAATGACCCTCCTGCTGGCTGGCGCTGGAAAGCTGCAGGTAAAGATGCCCGTCCAGGTCGCTGATTTCCCAGCTCCAGGAGGCGTTGGTTTCAATCTGCCACAGCAGCGACGTGCCGCATTGGGTGTTTTCCAGGTAGCCCATCGGCAGGTATTCCGAGGTTGGCCAGGAGCCGGTGCTGCTGTAGGCGATGCGCTTGAGCGAAAAATCATTTTTCGGATAAAGGCCCAATTCAGGCAGGGTATAGCGCTGCCACTGCGCTTCATAGGCCCAGGTATTGTGGGGGACAGCGATCCGCATTTTATCCTGCCAGGGCAGCAGCCCCTCCTTTTCCAGGCCGGTCAGCGCAAAGGAGGCGACATATTCCAGGCCCAGAGGCTCCTGCTGCCCGTTTACCACCTCTGTCCAGGCGCGGACCACCGGGATCCCCCTGTAGAACTGGTAATGGCTGATGACCGTGACTGCGTCTGCGCGCTGGAATACGGTCAGCTTCCGGCCGTAGCCGTTCTGCTCATCCCGGTGCGCCTCATAGACAAGGCGGCCGGAGGGCATGTTGCCGGTATGCTTGCTCCCGTGGTGGTCGGCCTGGTTCTCGCCGGCCGCATGCACCTGCGCCATATTCATGAAGGGTCGGGCGCCAGGATGCAGCAGGGCGAGGTCGAAGGCCATAGCCGAGCAGTGCAGCAGCAGCGCGGGCTTTCCGGGCTCTGCGGTAAAGGCGAAATGGATACCATTTTCCTCGAAGGATACGATGCGCATGGCGCTACCTCCTGAATGCTTTGCATCCATTATACCATAGCCGGTTGCGGAAAGAATCGGCGCTCTTGCGGATCGCAAAGCTTTTTTTGCCGGACGCTGCAGGCGCGTCAGGCGACGCCTCTGGATAGAAAGGATAAATCTGACACGACCAAGACACAATATAGCCCATAAGGAGTAAGGAGGAGTTACCATGGAAATCTTTTTTCTGCTCAACCTGGCGGCGGTTTCGCTGATCGCCGTAGCCTGGATTGCCAGGCGCGGGAAGCGGACGGCAGAGCGGACGCCCCTGGCCCCGCCGGCGACGCTGGCTGAAAAGCACCGCAGGCTGGAGCGGTGCGCAGCCGATACGGCCAGCGCGCAGGCGGCCAGAGCCCTGGCCGACAGCTTCGGCCAGCTGCAGCAGATGGAGCTTCCCCAGGGAACCGATGCGACGGGCGCTATGGTGTGGCTGGATGACAATGCCTTTTACCTGCGGCAGCAGGCCGTGCAGCTGGCGAGGGAGTTTACCGCCCGGCGCTCGGAGCGGCTGCCGCTCAAGGGAAAGAGCCTGCGGGTGGCGCAGGTGGCAAAGACGGTGTTGGATCAGTGCCAGGGACCGCTGAAACGGCAGAACCTTGTGGAAATCCTGATTTCCCTGCAGCGGCGGGGTACGCTGTGCATGGATGAAATATGGGCGCTGCCCCTTTACCTGCGCCTGGCGCTGCTGGAGCGGGCCGCCCAATCGGCGCAGGATGCGGAACGCACCCGGGCGACATGGGATATGGCGCAGCAGGCCTGCGACCGGCTGATGGGCCAGCCGCCCAGCCAGGTGCGGGCGATCCTGGAGGAGCTTCGCCCCCTGGACAGGCCCGGGGAGAATACCATCTTTGTGGAGAGCCTTTCCCGGCAGCTTATGGAGCAGGGGGGCCAGACCCATCACGCCCTTTTGGCTCTGGATAAGCTGCTGGAGCGGCGCGGCTGCCTGCTGGAGGATCTGGTGCTGGAGGAGCACCGCCGGCAGGCAGAGGAGGACAGCCGCATCAGCGCGGTGATGAACTCGCTGTGGTTCCTGGACCGGCAGCTTTGGCTGGAGATTTTTGAGCAATCCAGCCGGGTAGAGCAGCTGCTGCGGCAGGACCCTGGAGGCGTCTATCCCTCCATGGATGAGGCCAGCCGCAAAAGCTACCGCCAGCAGGTGCGGACGCTGTCCCGGCGCTGGGGAATCCAGGAGGGCTATCTCTGCCGCCGCGCCCTGGAATGCGCCCGCAGGGGCCGGCATCCGGGCGATGAGATTGGCTGGTATCTACTGAACCCGGAGGGGATCGAGCAGCTGGCGCAGCGCGTGCATCACCGGATGCAGCCCATGACCTGCCGGGAGAAGCTGACGCGCTGGCAGGCGCCGGCCATCCTGATGGCGCTGCTGCTGGCGGCGGAGCTGGGCCTGATTCTCAGCCGGCTTGCACCGTGGCCGGCCGCGTTGGCGATCGCCCTTTGCCTGCTGCCGGCCGCCTATTTTTGGGTGCGCCAGCTGGTTGAAAAGGGGCTGACGCAGGATGAGCCCGTCATGCCGCTGCCGCGGCTGGCCCTGGCCGACGGCATCCCGGCCCGGGGGAAAACCTGTGTCGTCGTGACCGCGTTGGTTTCGACGCCGGAAAAGTGCCAAGCGCTTTTCAGCCGCCTGGAAGCCTTCCATCTGGGAAACCGGGAGCAGCATACGGTGTTCGCGCTGCTGGCCGATCTGCCCCAGGCGGATACGGTGACAGCGCAGGGCGACGATGAGATCCTCCAGGCGGGCCTGGAGGCGGCCAGGAAGCTGAATGAGCGCTGGGGCGCCCATAAATTTGTCTTTCTGCTGCGCAGCCGCCAGGAGCTGGAGGGAAAGTGGACAGGCTGGGAGCGTAAGCGCGGCGCGCTGCTGATGCTCAACAACCTGATCGCCCATGGCCAGAGCGGCGATTTCCTGGAGGCGGCCCAAGCCTATCCGGCGCTGAAAAATGTAGCCTATGTGCTGACGCTGGATGCGGATACCATCCTGCTGCCCGGTACGCTGCGCCCCCTGGTGGGGACGATGCTGCACCCGCTGCATCAGCCTGTGGTGCAGCGCGGGCGGGTGGTGAGCGGCTATGGGCTGATCCAGCCCCGCCTGCGGGTTACAGCCCAGGACGCGGCGGCCAGCAGCTTCGCCCGGCAGATGAACGGCATCGGAGGCGTGGAGCCCTATATGACCGCAGGCTATGATTTCTATCAGAAGTTCTTTCACAGGGCGATCTTTACCGGAAAGGGGATCTATTCGGTTAAGGCCTACGACGAGGTGCTGGCCACGGCCATTGAGGAAAACCGTGTGCTCAGCCATGACCTGCTGGAGGGGAGCTTCCTGCGGGCCGGCCTTGCCAGCGATATTACGCTGATGGACGGTTGCCCGGCTACGGTACACGGCTACTTCTCCCGGCTGCACCGCTGGATACGGGGGGATTGGCAGCTGATTCCCTATATGGGACGGGATATTCCCACGCAAAAGGGCCCCCGGCGCAATCCGCTGCCGGCGCTTTGCCGCTGGCAGATGGCCGATAACCTGGCGCGCAGCCTGCGGGCCCCGGCTATGCTGGCGGCGCTGCTGCTGGCCGCTTTTGCCGGGGGGCTTGGGCCGCTGCTGGCCGTCATGGCGATTGCCGCCCTGCTGGAGGGAATGGGGCAGTCGCTGCGCCAATGGGCCCGGGGAGAGGGGCGCGGTATGCCCCTTTGGGAGGCGGCAGGGCGAGCCGCACGCGGCCTTCTGCTGTTGCCCATGGAGAGCTATATGAGCCTGGACGCCGTA
>UQLW01000062.1 GCA_900542005.1 uncultured Eubacteriales bacterium | reverse complement strand
GGATAGCCTGGGAGCTTATTTTGCATCTCCGGTGACCATGGAGACTGTTGCTATGACACCGCCGTCTCGCCGGGCGTCGTGGTTTCCGTCAGCGTCGTCGTTTCGCCAGCCGCAGTCGTCTCGTTGTTGGCAATCGTCACCTTGATCGGCGCGCTTCTGAAGTTGCTGGTCACCCCGTCCACCTCGACCGTCGCGGTAAAGATAAACTCTGTGGTGGCGTTGACCATGCACTCATACTGGATGTTCTCGCTGCCTGCCGGCAGCTCGTCGATCACCTGCACCGTGTTGTCGTTCTGGTCGGTAATTTTTACGTTGCTCAGCGTCTTGTTGCTGATGTTGTCCACATCGATGGAAAAGCTGACCATCCCCGGTTCCGATAGCTGGACGGTATCCGTCTGGGCTGTCAGGTCAATGGTCACCGGAACGGGATTATCCGCCACCTTAACCGTTACAGACTTGCTGGAATAGGTATACTTTTTCCCTGTGCTGTCCACCGCCGTCACAACGAGCTGATAAACGGCGCTGTCCTGGGGCGTAACCTGCTTGGTCACCGTCTTGCTTTCGCCGCTGCCCATATTGGACGCCGATCCCAGCTCCCCCAGGCTCTTCTCGGAAATCGTTACTGACTTGAAGGTGATGTCGCCCTTGTTGGTCACCTTCCCCGTCAGCGTAATGGAATCGCCCGGATCAATCTGCGATTTGGATACCTCCAGCGTAGCCGTCAGCTTGGCTGTCGCCACGGTAATATTCACCGTATTGCCGGAGGCCGATTGCGTTTTACCATCAGCGATGTAGGTCAGCCGCGGCTTGGACTGAAAGCTCTGGGTGATATTTTTCAGCGTATAGGTAAAGGTAAGCTTTTCGCCTGGCTTCAGGTTCTCGCCGCTGTTGATCTTTCCCAGGGAGGGCTCGCTGACCTCGACATAGCTCAGGGTTTTGTCGCCCGTATTGGTCACCACATAGGTCAGCTTGACATTTTCCCCCTGCTTGACGTTGGTTTCCGAGGCGCTCACCTTGATGCTGGCCGAGGCTGTGCCCGTGTCGGCCGGGGTTGTCGGGGTCGTGCCTGCGGGCGTTGTCGGGGGCGTTGTCGCCGCCTGGGGGATCGAAACGGAAACGCTCTGGCTGTGCCCCTGCCCGGCAGCGTCCGTATATTCCAGCGTCAGGGTCACCGTACTGCCGGCTTCCGAGGGATCCACAGCGCAGTTCCCGCTCCAGTCGTCGCCAGCCGCAAGCGCCCCAGGGCTGCCCACCGTCTTCCCGCCCTTGGTAATCTTCGCATTGGTCACAGGCTTGGCTGCAATCACTGTAATATCAATATAGCTGCCATCCTCAGTTGCCTGCGCAGTAAAGGATTGGATATCCCCTTCCGCCAGTCCCATAACCGGGGCGAATATCATCAGCAGCACGACGAACCCAGCGAGCCATCGCTTCATGCTCTTTCCTCCAAACCCTATCAGTTTTGAATAGAACTATTTTACTGAAAGAAACAATCTTTGTCAATCAATTGACGGATTTGCCCCCTTTTCGCCCGTTTTTTCTATTCGGGCTCCTGAAAAAACACGGCGCCCACATAGGTCACGGTATTCTTGCCGCTGTTATAATTGACGTCGGCCTGCTTGCAGATCTCCGACACCCACATGCCCTGGGCCTCCGGCGAGGTCGTCGCCAGCTCCGGGTGGATGCAGGGCTTGGGATACTGGCACTGGGCGCATTGGGCGCAGGGTCCCGGCGTCATCAGCCAGACGCGCTCCATCCCCTGCTCCCACAGCCGGTCCCGCATCGCCAGGGCCAGCTCCTTAATCCTTTTGCCGCCCATCTCGATCGCTTCGTAATCGAAGGGATCCTCCCTCTGGGCCGCAAAGGTAAACACAAGCCCGCGCCGGTAGCCCCGCACCCGCTCGGCGCACGCCTCCACCGGGCCGCAGCCCGGCGGACATGCCCAGTTCTTCCCATAGCCGCCGCATTTCCCGTCTACGCACATCTTGCGTACCTCCGGCAGGAACCGGATCTGGGCCGTATCCAGCCATCCGGCTTCGGTGGCCCCCAGCTCCATCGCCTCTTTTACCCATTTATCCATCGTTCTGCTCCTTATCCGGGCATTTCTGCCCTGCAATTTCCGCGTTAAGGGCTGCATAGAATTCCTTCTCCAGGGCAAGGCGTCCATCGAAGCGCCGCCTGGACTCCTCAAAGTGCAGCATCTGGCGGAACTCATCCCGCCGCTTCCGGCGCGGCCGCCCGGCCCACTCCTCCGCAATCTGCCCCGGCTCCCCGCCGGAGGCAATTGCTCCCCCGACGGCCAGCCAAATCTGCATGCAGCCGCGGTGATCCAGGATATCCGCATCCTGAAGCAGCCTAAGTTCCGTGGTCATCAGGGCCGGATCGCTCCTTTTGGCATGATAGCGCACCAGATAGGCGATGGCTTCCAGCATAGCCGCGTTGTCCGCCAGCGGAGCCAGATGCTCCATAACCAGCGCCCTGGAGCTCAGCCAATGGGGCTCCAGCCCCTTGCCCGCGTCGTGGAAAAGCCCAGCCGCCCACAACAGATCCTCGTCCGCCCCAAGCCCCAGGCAGCGGTTTAGATCCATCGCCTCCCGAGCGACCCGGAGGCCGTGGTGGAGGATATAGCCCCGCTCCCGCCCCGGCTGGGCGCAGGAGCCCTCCATTAGCTGCTTCGCCAGTGTGTATACCGCTTCGCGATCCATATATCCCTCCTGTATTCCCGGCGCCAGCCCGGCAAAACATCCTGCCTAGAAGATAAGACACCGGTTACTTAAAAGAAGTTCCATCGCCCCCTGCGCCGCGCCTCTGCAGGCCGGTTCTTCTTTTCTGGCTCTATGAGCGGCTCTTTTTTCCTGGCGCCATGTTTTATTTTACCACATCTGCGCATACTAGGGCTATTCCAAAGTTGAGGAGGATTTCCATGGAGCTTAAAGGAAGCCGTACCGAACAAAATCTCCGCGACGCCTTTTCCGGCGAATCGCAGGCCTTCAACAAGTATACCTTCTTCGCCCGCCAGGCCGACCGGGAGGGATACCAGCAAATCGCCGCCATATTCCTCGAAACGGCCGAAAACGAGAAAGCGCATGCCAGCCGCTGGTTTAACTTCCTCGGGGACGTGCACAGCACGGCCGAGAACCTCAAAAGCGCCGCCATGGGCGAGAACTATGAGCATTCCGTCATGTACCGCGATTTTGAACAGGTCGCCCGGGAGGAGGGCTTCACCCAGATTGCCGACGCCTTCAAGCATGTGGGCGAGGTAGAGGCGGAGCACGAAGCGCGGTATCTGGCGCTGATGGCCAATGTCCTGGAGGGGCGCGTCTTCCAGCGCCCGCAGACGGTGGCCTGGCAATGCCGCAACTGCGGCTATATCTACATGGGTACGGAAGCCCCCAAGAGCTGCCCTGCCTGCGCCCATCCGCAAAGCTTCTTCCAGCTCAAAATGGAGAACTACTAACGCGGGGCCGCCTACCCTTTGCCCTGTACAGCACAAAACCGCCTATACAAGGCGGTTTTTGTTATGTTGCTTGGCGGGCGGTTTTACGCCACCTCGTCCTCCTTTGGAGCCAGCTCCGCAGCGCAGTGCGGGCAGCGCGTCGCCTTATCATGGATCTCCCCGTAGCAATAGGGGCACAGCCGCGGCGGCTTGGCCGGCTCAGCCGGGGCAGGCTTGACCGCCCGCTCCTTTACCACGTTAATCAGCTTGACGAAGAGAAATACACACAGCGCCAGCAGCAGGAAATCCAGCACCGCCGTTAAAAAGCTCCCATATGCCAGCACCGGCGCGCCGGCAGCCTTGGCCTGCTCCAGCGTGTCGTAATGCTGCCCGTTCAGCGAAAGGAACAGGTTGGAAAAATCCACGCCGCCGGTGACCAGCCCTACCACCGGCATGAACAGGTCGTTGACCACCGAGGATACGATGCTGCTGAAGCCGCCGCCGATCATCAGGCCGACAGCCATGCTCAGCGCGTCGCCCTTCACCGCAAAATCCCTGAATTCCTTAAGTAGTTTTCGCATTTCCCACTTCTCCCTCTTTTTTTGCCGCACAGCCCGCGCAGCCTGTTTTATTATATCATTTTTTGTCGAGAAGAAAAGTTTTTTCTTTGCAAACTGGGCGATTTTGCATATAATGCCAGTAAAGCATCCATTCAGGAGGTTCACCATGGCAAAAAATTATCGATGGGGCGTACTGGGCCTTGGCTCAATCGCCAACCGTTTTATGTCCGGCATGACGCTGGTAGGCCGGGCTCAGCTCTACGCTGTTGCATCCCGCAGTATGGACAAGGCCCGGGCCTTCCAGGCAAAATACCAGGCTGAGAAGGCGCTGGACAGCTATGAGGCGCTGGTGGCCGACCCGCAGGTCGACATCGTCTATGTGGCCACGCCGCACCCCATGCATCTGCGGCACGCCCAGATGGCGCTTATGGCCGGCAAGCATGTGCTGGTGGAAAAGCCCGTCTGCGTAAATACCGCGGAGCTTGAACAGCTGCGGCAAACGGCGCAGCGCCAGGGCCGCTTTGCCATGGAGGCAATGTGGACCCGCTTTTTCCCGGTGAACCTGCAGGTTGTTCAGTGGCTTCAGCAGGGGCGCATCGGCCGCCTGCGCCAGGTGCAGGCAGCCTTCTCCTATGGCAGCCAGGTGGGGGATGGACAGAGCCGGATCTATAACCCCCAGCTGGCCGGCGGGGCCCTTATGGACGTGGGCGTTTATCCCATTTCCTATGCCGATATGTGTTACGGCTGTGCGCCGGAGCGCATCGCCGCCCTGGCGGATCTCGCTCCCACCGGCGTGGACGCGCTGAGCAATTATCTGCTGGCCTATCCCGGTGGCGGCAGCGCTATGCTTTCCGGCGGAATCAGCTGCTACCAGCGGGATACGGCGCTGCTCTGGGGGGACGAGGGCTCCATCGAGGTGCCCGATTTCTGGCATCCCAGCCGCGCCGTGCTGACCACCAGCCAGGGCAGCGAAACCTATGAATCCCCGGTAGCCAATGAAGGCTTCCAGTATGAAATTGAGCATGTCCACCATTGCCTGGATCAGGGGCTTACGCAGTCGCCGGTCATGGGCTTCGACGTGTCCCATCGCGTCCTGGCCATCTGCGACGCCATCCGCCAGCAGATTGGCCTGCGCTTTCCCTTTGAGCGCGAAGCATAACCGGCTGCGGCGCAAGGCGAAGGCCGCCGGTTACGATTGTGGGATGCGGTGGCGCCTACAGGGAGCCGGTGATTGCTATAGCGCCGGGCGTAAAGCGTGCCCGAGGCCGCCCGTCCCATGCAGGTAAGGATCTACTTTATCCCAAGCCCGGGCTATCGAGACGGCCCGCCCGGGAATATGGGGAAGGTTCCGTATCCCCCTAACGGGCTAAGTGGACATCAAAGAAGGCTGCCGGAGCTCCCGGCAGCCTTTGGGCTTTCTATCCCCCGCTTTTCCGAGGGCCCTATTTCTCCTTAAGCTGCTCCAGCAGCTTTTTTTCATATTCGCTGAGCAGCTCCTGTGATGCTTCCTGGGAAAGCCCGCGAACCGCCAAGCGGATCAGCGGCAGGTCATCCTGCGGGGTAATGCTGACCTGCCCCTCGCCCCGGCTGACAAAGGCACCCTCCGCCCGGGTGAAATCCTGCCAGCCTTCCAGGCGCGCCACCATACGGCCCCGGTCGGTCCAGGGGCAGGGGATGGTCCGCTCCCAACGCTCCTCCATTGGGTGGGCTGCAACGAATGGATCCAGATCGCCGCCCGACACATGATGCATCCGAATCAGCGCCAGCAGGCCGTCCTCCTTTAGCTGCTGCAATGACCATTCCCTGGAAGCGGCAGCCTCCAGCAGCTTTTCCAGCTTCCAGCCCTGGTAAAGGGTTCCCTGCGCCCCAACCAGGCCGTACCGGTACCCCTCCAGGCGCAGGCCGATGCCAGCGCCCGCCTCCAGCATCTGGGCGCGGTATTCGCCGCTGGGGACCGGGCGTTCTGCCTCTGGCGCCTTATCCACCAGCACTGGGGCAAAGCCCAAGCCCTCCAGCATCCGCCCTGCCCAGGCCAGCGCGGCCCGGTCGCCGCAGAACACAACTACCGGCGCGCTTCCTCCCCCGCAGGGCAGCAACTGCTGCAGCTGGGCCAGATATAGCCCCTCTACCGCCAGGGCAGGGGCCGGAGGCTCCAGGCGCTGCGCCGGTTCCACGCCCCTTTTCAGGGCGTTATCCAGCTTCCTCGCCATTTCCCTGGAAATGTCCCGGCCCTGCGGGCCGATGAAGTGGATGCGGAACCCCTCGCCCTCCTGGGCTACATGGGCGCCCAGCGGCAGGCCCAGGGCCCGCTGGGCAAAGCGGTGCATAGGCAGATTGGCCTGAAGCAGCGGCTGCACCCGCGCTCCGGCGCAGCGCGCGCCCGCCTGCAGC
>UQLW01000061.1 GCA_900542005.1 uncultured Eubacteriales bacterium | reverse complement strand
GGCCTTTTAGGCCGCGAATCATGCCACCCCTCTTAGGGGTGGTCATGACTTTGCCGGGGGAAAAGGGTCAGGGTGCCGGACGGCTGCTAAACCAGCTGCGGGCGTATCCAGCCAGGGAGGGGATGATGCCTTTGATCTCCAGGCCGGTTGTGTTGACGCACAGGTGATACTGCTCCCTGTCACCCCAGCCTATGCCGGGAAACATCCCGCGGTATTGGGCGCGCGCAGCGTCAATCTTCCGGATGGACCTTTCCATTTCGCGCACGGACAGCGGCTGGCTCCCCCCGGCATAGCGCTGGCAGCGTTTTATTTTGTAGGCCATATCTGCATATACGAAAATCTTGAAGGGCTGGTATTCGGACAAGACAATGTCGGCGGCGCGGCCTACGATCACGCAGTCGGATAAACGGGCGAAATCCTTCATGACCCGTTGCTTCTCCACAAGGATGTCGATTTGCTGCTTCTGTACGGAAGCGTGGGTAAAGGTCTGGCCGAAATGCAGCGGGATGCTGGCCAGCAGGCTGCGGTCCGCGAGCTGGGTGACATAGCGGATATCCATGCCCGTCCGTTCGGCAATGGCGGCCTCGATTTCCCGGTCGTAATACGCATATCCCAGCGCGTCGGCCAGCCGCTTGCCAAGCTCGCGGCCGCCGCTGCCGAATTCACGGCTGATGGTCACAACATTCATGTAGATACCTCCTTGGTGGTCGTCAGGCCCCGTCCGGCCTGCTTAGCTGGGGACGCAGCCTTGCGAGGATGACGACCGAAAGCACAGCGGCCAGAATCGCGGTACCGGCAAAATTCAGCCAAAGGCCTGTCAATCCCAGCGACCACAGCGCCCCGATGAGGATAACGGGGAAAACCAGCGCGGTGGATACCGAAATAAGGGAAGCGGGCAGCGGTTTTTCGATGGCCAGCATATAACTCTGCGTGGCAAAGGAGAACCAGCGGGTCAGGTAGGTCAGGCTGAAGAGCCTCAGCGCGCCTACGGAAACGCTTATCATATCCGGCCCGGCGCCGGCCACAAAGAGCCGCGTAATCTGCCCTGGGAAGAGGACGATCACAACCACAGCCAGCAAAGAGACGATGCCGCTGGCGGTAAAGCAGCATTTTTCAATGGCGCGCACCCGGCTGTATTGTTGGGCTCCCCAGTTATAGCCCACCGCAGGCTGGAGCGAATCGCACATGCCGTACAGCAGCGGCTGAACGAAGCCGTCCGCGAACATCAGAATCCCGTATACCGATACGGCGGTTTCGCCGCCCAGGCGCACCAGGATCGCGTTCATCAGGATCGAGGTGATCCGGCCGGCAATGTTGTTCAGGAAGTTGGGGCTGCCGCAGGCGATGATCTGCCGGATCATCTTTCCGTGAAAATGCGGGCGGCAGAACCTCAGCAGCGCCTTTCGCCGGAAAAAGGGGATGAAGGCGATCAACGCGCAGATCAGCATGCCGGAGCAGGTGGCCAGAGCCGCGCCCCAGATGCCCCAATGGAACACGCCGAGGAACAGAAACTCCAGCACGGCGCTCAAAAGGGACATTAGGATGTTAAGCAGCATGCTGCCGCGGATATAGCCGCAGATCCGCAGGTAATTGTCCACGGCAAAAATGATCGTCGTAAGAGGCGAGCAGAGGGCGTATACCTGCAGGTATTGCACGGCCAGGGCCGCGAATTCCCCCGCTGCGCCCATCATGCGGATGAGCTGCGGGGCGGCGGCATACAGCAGGCTGCCGATCAGGATGCCGGCGGCGACGATCATCAGGCAGGCGCAGGTGAAGATATTGTTCGCTTCCTGCTCCTGCCTCTTCCCCAGGCAAACGGAGATCGGTACCGATGACCCGACGCCGATCAGGTCGGCCAGGGAAAAGTTGATAATGACAAAGGGCATGGCCAGGTTCAGGGCGGCAAAGGCTGTAGCGCCTAAAAACTGGCCCACAAAAATACCGTCGATGGTCTGGTACAGCGCGGAAGCCAGCATGCTGACGGCCCCGGGCAGCGACGCGAGAAAGAACAGCTTCAGCGGCGGGGTCTTGGCGAACAGGGCGGTGGAATTCATCTGCGTTTTTCTATCCTTTCCGTCGTATGAGCCGGTTCCCCGTGGGGATGCGGCTTGGTCTTATATTTTGCGCACTTGGGCTTCAAGAAGCTCGATATATCTGCGGGTGAGGGACAAGAGCTGCGCCTGCTCCGGCCCGTCCATCCCCCGGAAGGCGCGCTGTTCGGCGCGCATCAGGGGCGCGATCGTGCTCTCCATATAGGCCTCTCCCCTTTGGGTCAAGGCGATCTGCTTGTTTTTCCGGTTCCCCGGCATGGGCCTGCGTTCGATGAGCCCCTCCGCCTCAAGCTTTTTCAGGGCGGAGTTGACGGTCTGCGGCGGGTGATGCCAGGCGGCGCAGAAGGCCCGCTGCGTACAGGGGCCGCCGCTCTCATAAAGCGAATAGAGCAGCCACAACGCCATATCCGATAGGCCAAGGCCCTTGGCGTAATGATGGTATACCTCGTCCATTTTTTTGTAGAGCCGGTTGAATTCGGCCAGGGGATCTGCAATATCGTGGTACATAGCCTGCCTCCTTTTATCCGAAAGCGGATAAAAGCAATGCTATAGGAAGATGGCTCAAATGTCAAGCGGTAAAAACAACTCGCCTTGCCGCGCGCCCTTTTTCAGCGGGCGCCGGGAATTCGTGGCAAACGCCTTGCCAGCCAGGGCGGGGGCTTGTATAATAGATTAGTTAGAATTACTTTATATTGGGAGGAAATCACATGCCATCGTCCACGATGCATCTTCTGGTTGCGCAGGCGGTCGCCCAGGCCAGCTCCATACCGCTTACCGGCCGCTTTCTCTTGGGCAATCTGGCGCCGGATGCGGTAGCGATGCGCAGCGGATATACGCCGCAGGACCGCGAACGCGCCCACCTGCGCAACCCCGACTGGCGGGCGGCCTGGAGCCGGGCGGGCGAGGTGATCGCCCTGTATCCGCAGGACCCCTTTATGGTTGGCGCCTGCGTGCATATCCTGACCGACTATCTGTGGCTGGCCCAGCCCTACCGGTACTTCAAGGAGCATACCCCGGAAGGGCTTTCTGACCGGGAAGCCCGGGCCCGCTATTATGCCGACGTGGAGGCGCTGGACCGCTACCTTTTCCGGCAGACAGGCTCCCATAACCTGTGGAGCGCCGCCATGGCCGCCCAGCCCCAGAGCTTTGCCGACCTTGTATCGGCCGCCGAGGTGGATATGTGGCGGAAGGACCGCTATGCGCAGCTGCAGCAGACCAAGCCCATGGAGCCGGCGCAGATCCTCACCGTATCCATGGCGCAAAATTTCATCGAAACCACAGCCCGGCGGTTGGGCCGGGAGCTTGACAAGATACTGGCCCGAGGAGGAGAAAATGATTCGCAGCTTTGATGAGATCAACGAGAAAATCCGCTCCGGCAAGGTGACCGTCGTCACCGCCGAGGAGGTGGTGGCCATGGTCAAGGAGCAGGGCGTGAAGGCGGCCTGCGAAAAGGTGGACGTGGTGACCTGCGCTACCTTCGGCGCCATGTGCTCGTCCGGCGCCTTTTTGAACTTCGGCCATGCCGATCCGCCCATCCGGATGGCCAAGATCTGGCTCAACGATGTGCCGGCCAGCGGCGGGCTGGCGGCGGTGGATACCTACCTGGGCGCGACCGAGCCCTCCGACAGGAAGGGCATCGCCTACGGCGGGGCCCATGTGATCGAGGATCTGATCGCCGGTAAGAAGGTGCGCCTGCACGCGGAGAGCGGCACCACCGACTGCTACCCCCGCGCCAGCGTGGATACGGTCATCACCCTGGACGACCTGAACCAGGCCTATATGTACAATCCGCGTAACTGCTACCAGAACTATTCGGTCGCAACCAACGGCTCGGACCGGACCATCCACACCTATATGGGCACGCTGCTGCCCCGCTTTGCCAATATGACCTATTCCACCTCCGGCGAGCTTTCCCCCCTGCTGAAGGATCCGAAGCTGCGTACCATCGGCATTGGCACGCGCATCTTCCTGGGCGGGGCCAGCGGGTATGTGGCGTGGCAGGGCACCCAGTGCGTGCAGGAGCATACCCACTATGAGGATGGCGAGGATTATAACGGCGCGACGCTGGCGCTGGTGGGGGATATGAAGAAGATGAACGCCCGCTATGTGCGGGGCGCCACCATGCAGGGCTATGGCGTCACCATCTACCTGGGCGTGGGGATCCCGATCCCGGTGCTGGACGAGGATCTGATGTATGACCTCTCCCGGCCCAATGAGGAGCTGTATACCACGCTGAAGGACTACTCGGTGGGCCGCCGCAGCCGGCCGGCCCTGGCCCGGTATAATTATGCCCAGCTGCGCTCCGGCTCGGTGGAATACCAGGGCCGCAAGGTCAAGACGGCGCCGATGAGCAGCCTTGCCATGGCCCGGGAGATTGCCCTTTTGCTGAAGAAGGCGATCGCGGACGGCGAGTTCACCCTGCAAAAGCCCATAGAGATGTTCCCCAACACGCCCTTTAAGCCCATGGCGATCCGGGAGGAATAAGATGAAAACGATCAAAGTAACCCTTCAATTTCCCGCGGGCAAGAGCACGCGGCCGGTGACGAGCTATCTGATCCGCGATTATAACCTGGTATTCAACATCCTGCAGGCCCGCATCGACATGGGCATGGAGGGGACGCTGACCATGGAGCTGACCGGGGATGAGTCCGATCTTGCCCGGGGCCTGGCCTTTTTGCGGGGCGAGGGCATCGGCGTGCAGGAGATCGACCGCTCCATCATATGGGATGGGGAGAAATGTACCTCCTGCGGCGCCTGCACGGCGGTATGCGGCTCCGGCGCCCTGGCTATGGACGAGCGGGACGAGCTCTCCTTTGACCCGGAGCGGTGCGTGGTGTGCGAGCGCTGCATCGCCGCCTGCCCCATGGCGGTGCTGCGGCTGAACCGCTAGGCGATGGACCGGTTTGTCGAGCGCCGCTACCGGCGGCTGCACGGCGGCGAGGGCTTGGCCTTCTACCGTGTCGCGCAGGAGCAGAGCGACCTTTCGGTGGGCACGCCGCGGCCCAGGCCGGACCTGGCCCGCCAGGCCCTGAAGGCGGCGCGGGCCCAGGTGGAGGCGGCGATTGCCGCCTGCCCAGCCTTTCTGACCAGCATGACGCCGCTGGACCCGGCCCTGGCCCTGGGGCAGGTGGACGGATGGATGCTCCAGGCCGGCCAGGCCGCGGGCGTGGGCCCCATGGCCGCTGTGGCTGGCGCCATCGCCCGGTATGTGGGCGAGGCCCTGGCCCTGAAGCTGGGCGAGGCGGTCGTGGAAAATGGCGGCGACCTATACCTGAAAAGCACGGCCCAGCGGGTGGCGGCGGTATACGCGGGCGCGTCGCCCCTGTCCGGCCGGGTGGGCATCGTCCTGCCGCCGGGCGAATGGGGCCTGTGCACCTCGGCGGGCCGGGTGGGCCCCTCCATCAGCCTGGGCCGGGCCGACGCTGCGGTGGTGCTTTGCCGGGACAGCGCCCTGGCCGATGCGGCCGCCACCGCCCTGGGCAACCGGATCCAGGGGCCGGAGGATCTCCCGGCCGCAGTGGATTGGGTGCTGCAGGTTCCCGGCGTGCTGGGCGCGCTGGCTGTGCAGGGCCAGCAGATGGCGGCGGGGGGAGCGGTGGAGCTGACGGCCCTTGCCGCGAAAGGAGATATGAAGTGAGCTATGAAGAAAAGCCGGCCCGGGGCATACCGGCGGCCGGCGTAATCGCCGTGGGCGCGGCGCTGTGCCTGGCCGCCATCGCGGCCGGCGGCGCGCGGGTGACCAGCGCCCTGTATTGGATGATCCTGGGGGTGCCGCTTGTCCTGATCACGGCGGCCTTTTTTGTGGTGCGCGCGGTCAAGCCGCAGGCCCTTCGCCGCCGTTGGGGGACCGATCCCATTGAGCGCGGCTTTGAGGTGCCGCTGCTTCTGCTGGCTGCGGTGCTGGCGGTGGCGACCTGCGCCGTTTCGGCGGTGGATTATTTCCACCTGCGCATCGGATATATGGGCGGCTGGTGGCCGCCGGTGGGAATCGTCATCACCAGCCTGGGGGTGATGATGTACCAGCAGACGCTGCTGGCCTATGGCCCCCACGACCGATCCCGCTATGGTGAGCTTCCGGGCCCCAATGCTTCGCAGGGCGCCTATGCGTCGGTGCGGCACCCGCTGAGCGGGCTGTTCCTTCTGGCGCTGCTGGGCATCCCGCTGATGATGTCCTCCTGGATCGGCCTGATCGGGTGGGCCCTTACGGCGGTAGTGATGATGATCTATGTATCCAAGGAGGATCGCTGGCGCTTTGTCAACTATGAGTGGTACTATGAATACACCACCCAGGCGCGCCGCAGGATGATCCCCATGGTTTGGTAAAGGAGGTTCTCATGGATTTTGATTGCGAGGTAGTCCGGCGGGGTACCCACTGCGCCAAATGGGACGCGCCCGGAGTGGATGCGGACGTTGTTTGCATGGGTACGGCGGATATGGACTTCAGGGTGCCGGAGGCGGTGCAGGCGGCGCTGAGGGCCCAGGCAGAGCATGGCGTCTATGGCTATACCCTGATGGAGGACGGGGACTGGCAGGCTGTGATGGATTGGATGGCGCAGTATCACCGCCATCCGCTGAAACGGGAATGGCTGCTTTTCTCCCCCGGCGTGATCCCGACCCTTCATGCAGCTATGCGGGCGGTGTCCCAGCCCGGGGACCGGGTGGCCCTGGAGACGCCGGTCTATCCGCCCTTTTTCAGCACGGTTGCCGGAGAGGGCCGCGTGGTGGTGGAAAACCCGCTGAAGCTCGTGAACGGCCGCTGGGAGCGGGATTGGGACGGGCTGGAGGCCTGCTTCAAGGATGGCGTGAAGGTATTCTTCCTGTGCTCGCCCCATAACCCGGTGGGCCGGGTATGGACCCGCCAGGAGCAGGAGCGCCTGGCGGCGCTGTGCGTGGCCTATGACGTGTCGGTCATCTGCGACGAGATCCACAGCGACCTGATCCTGCCGGGCCATACGCATACGGCCATTGCAACGCTGCCGGGCATGGAGGAGCGCACGGTAACGGCTGTCTCGGCTACCAAGTCCTTTAACCTGGCGGGCCTGCAATGCTCGACGGCCATTTGCCCCCGGGAGGATTGGCGCAAAACCATGTCCGAAGCCCTCTACAGCTGCGGCATGCATGGCCCCAATGTGATGGCCAAGGTGGCGCAGACCGCCGCTTACCGCTCGGGCAGGCCCTGGCTGGAGGCCATGCTGGCCTATGTGGATACCAGCGCCAAAGAGATGGTGCGGGCGCTGTGCGAGTGCGGTTTCCCGGCTACGCCGGTAGAGGGGACCTATCTTGTATGGGCAGACGGCAGCCGCTTGGGCAAAACCGGCGACGAGCTGATTGACCTATTGGTAGAAAAGGCGCGAATCCATGTGACCGGAGGTGATGCCTTCGGCGCGCCCGGCTGGTTCCGCATCAACCTGGCCACGACCCATGCCAATATCAGCCGGGCCATCGAGGGGCTCCGACGGCTGTAATTGCCAGTGTATTTATTTGTAAGCTAGATTGTAAACAGGCTATCCTTCCCCCTGCCTTCAACCTTTTGAGGGCAGGGGGATTTTTTTGCTGGTATAGGAATGGGGCCTATGGCATAGTCTGTCGTTGTGAATTATTGTGTTTTATATTCATTTATAAAATTAAGTACCGCCAAATTGTTGTGGTAAATTGTTTGAAAATGCGAGGTTTTTATGGATGTGGATTTAATACTGTACTTTTTTAACCGTACATATATTAGCACATATTATACATATTTTCTTGAAGAAGTGGACAAATTCGATTGCTTTTTCATTGTAATCCGTCTGAATCAAAAAGTACGATATTTTAACCGGCTGTCTATGATTTCAGCTTGCAGGCCGGGGGACGCCGCGCCTGCGAGAATGGAATGACCACAAACCAAAAAAGGAGGACTACCATGAAGAAGAGACTGCTCGCCGGCCTGCTGGTGCTGTGCATGGTCTTGGCTCTTGGCCTGACCGCTTGCAGCGGCACCAACGCCACGACGACCACCACCGCTGCAGCGGATGACGATGCCGCGACGACCACCACGGCCGCCGAAGGCGACGGCGAAACCACCACCGCTGCCGAGGGCGGTGAGGATGAGACGACGGCTGCTGAGGCCGGCGCCCCCGCCACCTGGGAAAACCTCTCCTGGGAAAAGGACACCTCCCCGGTGACCTTCTCCGCTTACATCGATTATGACTGGTACGCCGTCGATACCTGGGAAGGCGAGGTGTGCGACGAGATCACCCGCTTGACCGGCGTCTCGCTGGAAGTAACCAAGGGCTCTGACCGCGCGGTGCTGAGCACGCACCTGGCGGCCCAGGAGCTGAGCGATATCGTCTTCACTGACAACCTGCCCCAGCGCTTTGAGGATCCTGATATCTGCTACGCTTGGGATGAGCTGTCTGCGGAGTATTGCCCCGAGTTCTTTGAGCTGGTGGACCCCCTGGAGGTCATCAACAACACGGCGGCTGACGGCCATGTGTACACCTTCAAGACCCACTACAAGGACGAGGCTGACTATGCCGATGAGAACGCTATCGGCAACTTCACCAACGCCACCATCTCCTACCGCGCCGACATTGCCAATAAGCTGGGCATCGCCACCCCCTTCAAGACGGTGGAAGACCTGGAAGCGGCTTTCTACACCGTGAAGGAGAATGCTGCTGACGTGGGCGTGCAGATCGTGTTCAACATGCACCCCTCCTGGTCCGAGATCCTGTCCTACTGGATGGGCTGCCCGCAGAACAATGCCCAGTGGGATGAGGAGAGCAAGTCCATCAAGCTGCGCTTCCGCGACGAGAAGT
>UQLW01000060.1 GCA_900542005.1 uncultured Eubacteriales bacterium | reverse complement strand
ATGGACGGCAGCAGTGATAAAGCTGGGCCGCGGACGTTTCGTCCGCGGCCCTTTTGCCATCGTAAAGGGCGCGCGGATGAAGATTCCGGCGCCCTTTACGATAGGAGTGAAAGCATGTCTTTGTTGACAGTCAGCCATCTGAGCCATGGCTTTGGGGAAAAAACTTTATATACCGACACGGGATTCGAGCTCTATCCCGGCGAGCATATGGGCGTGGTCGGGCAGAACGGCACAGGCAAAAGTACGCTTATCAGCATTTTGACCGGGGCGCTTTTGCCGGATGCGGGCCAGGTGCTTTGGGACCGCAAGGCGCGCCTGGGCTATCTGGATCAGCATGCCCATACCGACGGCTCCGTCACCCTGGATCAGCTGCTGCACAGCGCCTTTGAAGGGCTGTATCAGACGGAGGAGAGGATGATCCATCTGATGCAGCAGCTGACCGGGCAGGAGGATGAGGCCCTGCTGCGCCGCATTGACGCCTGCCAGCGGCAGCTGGAGGCGGCGGACTTCTATACCCTGGAGCCGCGCATTGCCAAGGTGGCGGCAGGGTTGGGGCTCTCCGCCCTGGGCCTGGAGCGGCCGCTTTCCACCTTAAGCGGCGGGCAGCGGGCCAAGGCGATCCTGGCCAAGCTGCTGCTGGAGGCTCCGGATGTGCTGCTGCTGGATGAGCCGACGAATTTCCTGGACAAGGAGCATGTGGCCTGGCTGGCCCAATACCTGCAGGGCTTCGGCGGCGCCTTTATCGTGGTATCCCATGACCCGGAGTTTCTGGCCCAGGTGGCCGGTGTAATCCTGGATATCGAGTTCGCCGTGATGAAGAAGTATTCCGGCGGATATGCGGGCTTTGTACGGCAGAAGCGGGAGCAGCGGGCCGATTACCTGCGGCGGTATGAGGCCCAGCGGCAGGAAATTGCCCGGACGCAGGATTATATTGCCCGCAACAAGGCCCGCGCCGCCACGGCCAACATGGCCAAGAGCCGGCAGAAGCGGCTGGACCGCATGGAGAAGCTGGCTGCGCCGCAGCTGGCGCCCACCCCGCACTTCGCCTTCCAGGCGGCTTCCGCCTCGCCCGGACGGATCCTGGAGGTGAAGGCGCTGTCCATCGGCTATGGAAGCCCGCTGCTGCCACCCTTAAGCTTTGCCCTGGCCATGGGAGAGAAGGTGGTGATTACCGGCTTTAACGGCGTTGGCAAATCCACCCTGCTGAAAACGCTGATGGGAGAGCTTGCGCCGCTGAGCGGCAGCTTTGACTTTGCGCCGGAGCTTAAAACAGGCTATTTCCAGCAGGAGCTCGCCTGGGATGACCCAGGGCTTACGCCCCTTGCGCTGATGGCCGCGCAGTTTCCGGGCATGATGCCAAAGCTGCTGCGTTCGGCCCTGGCCCGCTGCGGCCTGCGCGCCCAGCATGCGCTGCAGCCGGTTGGCACCCTCAGCGGAGGCGAGCAGTCCAAGGTCAAGCTCTGCCCGCTCACCCTGACGCCGGCGCACCTGCTGGTGCTGGACGAGCCGGCAAACCACCTGGACGCGGAGACAAAGGCATGCTTCCAGCAGGCGCTGCGGGGATTTTCGGGCGCGGTTATCCTGGTATCCCATGAAGAGGGCTTCTACCGGGATTGGGCCGACCGGGTGGTGGATATACGCGCCTTGGGCAAAGGGAAACGGCAGGAGTAAACGGGTGACGGGCTGCCGGGGGACCTACCCAAGACGGAGGTCCTAAGCCGGTCAACCGTTGACGATAGCGGTATGGGTCGGGACGGCAGGTAAAACGAAAGGAGTATAGGATATGAAGGAGAACCCCTACGACAACCCCAGGTTTTTTACGCAATACAGCCGGATGGACCGGTCCAGGAAGGGCCTGGCCGGCGCGGGCGAGTGGCCGACGCTCAAGATGATGCTGCCGGCGCTGGCCGGCAAGCGGGTGTTGGATTTGGGCTGCGGCTATGGATGGCATTGCCGGTATGCCCTGGAGCAGGGCGCGGCGGAGGCGGTAGGGGTGGACCTATCGCAACGGATGCTGGAGGAGGCGGCCCGCAGAACCACGTCGGAGCGCTGCCGCTATCTTCGGATGGCGATGGAGGATATCGACTTTCCCCGGGAGAGTTTCGACGTGGCGATCAGCTCCCTGGCGCTGCATTATGTGGCGGATTATGCCGGCGTGCTCCGGCGCGTGGCAGCATGCCTGAAAAGCGGCGGCGATTTTGTTTTCTCTGTGGAGCATCCGGTCTTTACCGCCTATGGCAACCAGGACTGGTACCGGGACAGCGCGGGCCAGGCGCTGCACTGGCCGGTGGACCGGTATTTCCTGGAAGGGGAGCGGCAGGCGGTGTTCCTGGGCGAAAGGATGACCAAATACCATCGGACCCTGACGGGCTATGTAAAGCCGCTGATGGAGGCCGGATTTGCCCTGACGGGCCTGGCGGAGCCCCAGCCCACGGAGCAGATGCTCTCGGAGGTCGCGGGCATGGCCGATGAGCTCCGCCGTCCCATGATGCTGATCCTGGCGGCCAAACGGCTGTAGACTGGAAGTACGGCGCGCGCAAGGCCGGAGGGAGGGCTGCGCGCTTTTTTGTGCGTCACTATTGCGCATGGAATAATAGTGTGCTATACTGCTGTCCGTAACTAGTCATCAATAAACAATAGTTGGAGGCGTACATGAAGCAGAGCGAATACCTGCGGCGGCTGGAGGCGGCCCTGGAGCAGCGGCTGGGGCCGGAGGAAACGGCCGACGTGCTTCGGGATCAGAAGGAGCTGATGGCCGACGCTATGGCGCAGGGGATGACGGAGCAAGAGGCGGTGGCGCGGATGGGCGACCCGGAGGCCTTAGCCCAGGAGCTGGCCGGAGCGCCCCGGCAGATGGAGCGGGCCTCCCTGGGGCGCAGGCTGGCGGCCTATGCCCTGGATACGCTGCCGGTTGTCCTGGCGGCGCTGGCAGGGCTGCTGCTGTTCCGGGGGCTAGCGGTTACGGGCAGCACCACGCTTACCGGAGGCGCGGACGCGCCCTGGGAGAGCGGCCCGGCCGTGGAGCAGAAGCTGGAATATGACAAGGACGGCCAGATGGTGGGCATGACCCTAACGGTGGACGGGGAGATCATCTTCCAGCAGCGGTATCCCGATATGGCGGAGGCGGAGGCAGCGCTGGCGCAGCGGGATTTGACCCGCGAGGACATCAACGTGACCACCGAGGTGCGCCCCTTGACGCTTGCAGGGGGCGTGACGCCGTGGGCGCTGGCCGGCCTGTGGCTGATGGCCGGATTTATGGCGCTGGGAATTTCGGGCCTTTTCACCGGCCTTGTTTCCGGGCTGGCAGGGGGCTATACCCTGGGCCGCTGGGCGCTGGGGATCCGCGTGGCCGGGCGCGACGGGGAACGTCCCAGCCTTGGACGCTGCCTGTTGCGGGATACGGTGATCCTGTGTGGGGCAGGCTGCCTTTCCGGGGGCATTGTGAACCTCATTTCGCTGTGCATGGCCGGATCAGGCCAAGGGCTCCATGACCGGGCGGCGGGTACGGTGGTCATCCGCGTACCGCGCCGGGCCAGGAGGTAGGCATGGATGCGCAGCTGAAAAAGGGCGTGCTGCCCCTGTGCATCCTCTTTGCCATCCGCCGGGAAGCGCGGTATGGATACGAGATCATGGGCGAGGTACGGGCTGTGTTTCCCGACGTTTATGATGGCTCCATCTATACTGTGCTCCGGCGACTGGCTGCCGATGGATATGCCAGCACGGAGCTGAGGGACGAGCCCTCCGGCGGCCCCACCCGGAAGTATTATGCCATTACGCCCGCCGGGGCCGCTTATCTCGAGCAGCTGCGCCGGTCCTGGCATGAGATGCAGGAGCGGCTCAACCGCCTGGGCGTATAAGGCGCCTGGGCGCAGATATCAGATCCAGGAAAGGGAAAACCATAAAGCCCCGCCGGCAGTTCAGTCTGCCGGCGGGGCTGCTTTTTCGCTGGAGTACAGGCGGTTAACACAAATGTAATAAATCAAGCAGAAATATCTGCAAAATGTTATCGAAATATGATGGACTTACAGGAGGCTGCATGGAAGAATGAGGGTAAGGAATGGATCGATATTGGGCAGATTCCATAAAGGGGGAGACGGCTATGAGAAAAGCGCATTCCAAGCTGAGCAGCCTTGGCCGGTGGCTTTGGCAGAGGCGAAGATGGGCGGTCGCGCTGGCAGCGGCGGTGCTGGCGGGGATACTGGTATTCGATCCGACAGTGAGGCTTTATATGTACGAACACACCCGGTGGCGGTCGCCCCTGTTGCCCAGGCCGGGAGACGTATTACAGACAAAGGGAGATAAAGTCCAAGCGCGGTACGGGTATGAGGATTTGAGCCAATACAATGATTTCTCGTATCCAATGCTATACTATGCGGGTACCACCAATTGGCTTGATGTAGAGACGTTAAAGACCATGAACGCACGCTTGAGCAGTATCTATGCCGGCGCGATGCTGGAAATCGTCGATTATGTGGAGGTTACATGGATAGAAAGATATGGGAGTACCTTGAAGTTTACATTGGCGGACTGCGGGGTGATCGACATCCTGGCGAAGCGGCCGGAATTGTGTTCCCTGGAGCCGGGCGACCGGATCACAGTGCTCCTGTATGCTTCTCCGCGCTATCCAACACAAAATCTTATGGTGCATGAGTATCTTGAACCGTATGAATGGGAGCCCTTTTACCGTGGGCAGCGTTTCATTCACTGCTTGGCGCCTATCGGGGGTGAAGGAGGAGGGCTTGACCGTCTTGCCCTATGGGTGGATTACTATGCGGGTATATATGAGTACTTATACAGGATGCCTGTCGAACAAGGGAAAGCGGACTTTACAGGTTTTGGCCGTTATTTGACGATCCCTGAGCTGTTTGAGAACTACGGCGGGATGGTTGACGGGTGCGGCACGACGGAGGACTGGACCATGGAAACCTTCTCTTCCGCGCTGCAGGACTACCTGGATACGCACCCGTATGCGCCGTACAGACAACACCTGCTAGATTAAATGAAAGGAACGAACCATAAAGATGCAAAAGGTATTTCAGAAGCTGGGAGGCTGGGGCTATAGGCCGCTAGGGGTATCCGGCCAACCCTCGCCCCAGGCGGCGTCCCGGGCCCGCCGGTAAGCGGCTTTTTCGGAACGGGTAACGGTTTTGTGGACAAGGCCCTGGGGGGTGCACAGGGCAAGGCGTACAAAGCCCTTATGATACTCCGGGCGGCGCAGGATGCGGCAGGGGCCGGGTACGGGGGTGCGGGTGAAGATCATAAAGGTGAACTTTTCATCCTCAAAGCCCCGTTCGCCACCCTTTATTTCGCGGTGCAGCCGGCTGCGGGGGACACGGCGGGCAAAGTGGCACCAATCCCCTTCGGGCAGCGGGCAGGCTGACGGATGGGGGCAGGGCGCGGCCACATGCGCGCCCAGGGAGAGGAGCTGGCGGCGGACGTCCAGCATCCGCCGGAAGGCCTCGGGCGTGCCGGGATCCACCAGCACCAGAGCCGAGCGCGCGCAGGCCCAAAGCCGCGGGATCAGCTCCATCGCGGCCTCGGGGCCAAATTCATTGAGCGCATAGGCCATGATGACAAGATCGGCCTCCCCGGGGAGCCGGCCGGAAAGATCCAGTGCTTCATAGACGCCGGGCGTTCCCAGGGCGCGCCCCAAGGCGGCCATGCCGGCATCCCGCTCCCACAGGCGGAGGCTTTCAAGCGCAGGCCAGCGGACGGCGGCAGCCCAGGCGGCCGTACCGGGCCCGGCACCGGCGTCGATCACCGAACGCACAGGGATGGGGGGCAGGCAGGACAGGGCGAAGGATACCGCCTCATAGGTGGCGGGCATCCGGGCGGCGGCATAGGCCAGCGCCCCGGCGCCCACCAGAGGCGCGCCCTGCCGCGGGGCCTGGCGGTATCGAAGCGAGAGCGCCCGGCCCTCCTGGGACAGCGCGCGGCCATCGCAGGCCGCAAGCAGGGAATCCAGCGCATGGGAGAGCGGTTCCGGTAGCAAAGCGATCAACTCCTTTTCTGTATGGTAATGCATCCGGGCGTGACTTTCAAGCCGCATTGCGGTATGATAAAATCCTATAGGCTGAAAGCGCGGAAAGGAGGCGGCCCATGGGGGACAGGACGGTACACGGCGTGGTGGTTCGCTACGCCAATTTTTCCGAGAGCAGCCGGATGCTGACCCTCTTTACCCTGGAAGAGGGGCTGATCTCAGCCGCGGCCCGGGGGGCGCGGCGGCTTAAATCGCCGCTGCGCACGGCGGCGGAGGTGTTTTCCTTCGCAGCCTTCGGCCTCCACACCGGCCGGAGCGGGGGGCTTACGGTGACCAGCGCTTCCCTGGTCGATAGCTTCTATGGGCTTAGAGAGGATTTGGACCATCTGGCCTGCGCCACGGAGATGACCGAGCTCGTGCTGGCGCTGGCCCCGGAGGGCGACCCGCTGCCGGAGCTGTTTTCCCTCTTTGTGCGCAGCCTCGGCAGCCTCTGCCATGACGGGGAGGAGCCCTTCAAGGTGGGGATGCACTTTCAGGCCAGGGCCATGGCCCTGGCCGGCTATGCGCCCGAGCTGAAGCGCTGCGCCCTCTGCGGCGGAGCGCTGGGCGACAGGCCGGGCTTTTCGCCGTCCGACGGCGGCGCGGTCTGCACCGGCTGCGCCCGGCAGGCCGGCCTGGAGCCGGTGCCTCCGGGCGTCATGAAAACGCTGTCCCATGTGGCGGATTTCGACGTGGCCCGCCTGCATGTGCTGGCCATCCCCCCAAGGCAGCGGGAGGCGGCTTCCGCGCTGTGGGCGCGCTATATGGATTATCATCTCAACCGGCATTTTGCCTCGCCGGAGTTTGCCAAGCGGTTGGCCCGGTTTAAAATTCAGCCTCCCGGTAAAAAATAACAGCAGGGCGCTCCCGTTTTATGGGATTTTTTCTGCTCAAACCTTGCGAAGGGCCGGTGAATCGTATATAATAGGGGCGCTGGGGCCCTGGCCCCGGCTTCCTTGGCGTGTCAAAGCGCCCCGCAAACCTGTGGACAAGCCCCGACGGGCTTTTCAGTTTCCCGATCAAAACCTTGAAGGAGGAACCTTACATGGCGACAAAGTACGTGTACCTGTTCAGCGAGGGTAACGCGACCATGCGTAACCTGCTGGGCGGTAAGGGCGCCAACCTGGCCGAGATGACCAACATTGGGCTGCCTGTACCCCAGGGCTTTACGGTAACTACCGAGGCCTGCACCCGCTACTATGAGGACGGCCAGAAGATCAATGATGAGATTCAGGCCCAGATCATGGAGTACATCGGCAAGATGGAGACGATCACCGGCAAGAAGTTCGGCGATCAGGAGAATCCCCTGCTGGTGTCGGTGCGTTCCGGCGCCCGCGCCTCCATGCCCGGCATGATGGACACCATCCTGAACCTCGGCCTCAACGAGACCGTAGTCAAGGTCATGGCTGAGAAGTCCGGCAACGCCCGCTGGGCCTGGGACTGCTATCGCCGTTTCATCCAGATGTATTCCGACGTGGTCATGGAGGTCGGCAAGAAGTATTTTGAAGAGCTGATCGACCAGATGAAGGAAAAGAAGGGCGTCACCCAGGACGTGGAGCTGACCGCCGACGACCTGGCCGAGCTGGCTGGCCAGTTCAAGGCCGAGTACAAGGAAAAGATCGGCGCCGACTTCCCCGATGATCCCATCGAGCAGCTGATGGGCGCCATCAAGGCGGTGTTCCGTTCCTGGGACAACCCCCGCGCCAACGTATACCGCCGGATGAACGATATCCCCTATTCCTGGGGCACCGCGGTCAACGTGCAGTCCATGGCCTTCGGCAACATGGGCGACGACTGCGGCACCGGCGTTGCCTTCACCCGCAACCCTGCCACCGGCGAGAAGAAGCTCTTTGGCGAGTTCCTGACCAACGCCCAGGGCGAGGACGTGGTGGCTGGCGTGCGCACCCCCATGCCCATCGCAGAGATGGCTACCAAGTTCCCCGAGGCCTTCGCTCAGTTCGAGGGCGTCTGCAAGACCCTGGAGGACCATTACCGCGATATGCAGGATATGGAGTTCACGGTCGAGCACGGCAAGCTCTACATGCTGCAGACCCGTAACGGCAAGCGCACCGCCGCCGCCGCGCTGAAGATCGCCTGCGACCTGGTAGACGAGGGCATGATCTCCGAGCAGCAGGCTGTGGCGATGATCGACCCCCGCAACCTGGACTCCCTGCTGCATCCGCAGTTCGAGGCGGCCGCCCTCAAGAAGGCGGAGCCCGTGGGTTCCGCCCTGGCTGCTTCCCCCGGCGCTGCCTGCGGCCGCATCGTGTTCACCGCTGAGGACGCCAAGGAATGGGCAGCCAACGGCGAGAAGGTTGTGCTGGTCCGCCTGGAGACCTCCCCTGAGGATATCGAGGGCATGGCTGCCTCCCAGGGTATCCTGACCGTGCGCGGCGGCATGACCTCCCACGCGGCCGTTGTGGCCCGCGGCATGGGCACCTGCTGCGTTTCCGGCTGCGGCGACATCAAGATGGATGAGGCCAACAAGCAGTTCACCCTGTCCGGCCGCACCTATCATGAGGGCGACTGGATCTCCCTGGACGGCTCCACCGGCAACATCTACGGCGAAGCCATCCCCACCGTGGACGCTTCCATCGGCGGCGAGTTTGGCCGCATCATGGCCTGGGCCGACAAGTACCGCGCGCTGAAGGTCCGCACCAATGCGGATAATCCCCGCGATGCCAAGCAGGCCCGCCGCTTCGGCGCCGAGGGCATCGGCCTGTGCCGCACGGAGCATATGTTCTTTGAGGCTGACCGCATTCCCGCCATCCGTGAGATGATCTGCGCGGATACCGTCGAGGCCCGCGAGGCCGCCCTGGCCAAGCTGGAGCCCATGCAGCAGGGCGATTTCGAGGGAATGTATGAGGCGATGGAAGGCTACCCCATCACCATCCGCTTCCTGGATCCGCCGCTTCATGAGTTCGTGCCCACCGACGAGGCCGATATCGAGCTGCTGGCGAAGGACACCGGCAAGACGGTGGACGATGTGAAGGCTATCATCGACAGCCTGCACGAGTTCAACCCCATGATGGGCCATCGTGGCTGCCGCCTGGCTGTCACCTATCCGGAGATTGCCGCCATGCAGACCCGCGCCGTCATCAAGGCTGCGCTGGCTGTGCAGGCTAAGCATCCCGAGTGGACCATCGTGCCGGAAATCATGATCCCCCTGGTCGGCGAGGTCAAGGAGCTGGCTTATGTCAAGGGCATCGTCGTGGATACCGCCGACAAGGTGCTGGCTGAGGCTGGTTCCTCCATGCAGTACAAGGTTGGTACCATGATCGAGATCCCCCGCGCCGCGCTGACGGCCGACGAGATCGCCAAGGAGGCCGAGTTCTTCTCCTTCGGCACCAACGACCTGA
>UQLW01000059.1 GCA_900542005.1 uncultured Eubacteriales bacterium | reverse complement strand
TTTTACGGCCTTTTAGGCCGCGAATCATGCCACCCCTCTTAGGGGTGGTCATGACTTTGAGTTATCGGTTTTAGCTATAGCGCCATCGGTAAGGCGGCTGGATATTCAGCGTACGCGGGCCAAGCCGGCCTTTTGCCTATAAGAGAATCCTATGCTCGCTTTCATGCCGCGACCGCGCGTGATTTCGGGCCGCCTTTTTACCCCATAATCCACACGTCGACCTCGCTGGGCAGCGGAACCTCAAAGCGTGCGTCCAGAATCTCCCTGACGCCGCCCTCCATGGGATAGCAATCCCTTATCCGGCCTTCCCTGATGGCCCTGTCGCGCCCCTGCAGTCGGTCAAGGCGAAGGCGCTCCGGCGGGTCAAAATAATACAGCCGCGCATCCAGGCCCAAATCCGCGAAAAAGGCCTTTGCCTCCATCCTGCTTTGGCGGGTCCAGAAGCCAAAGTCCAGGGCCGCGTCTGAACCGTTTTGGGCCAGCTCTACGGCCAGATCCATCAGATAGGCCGTGCACTTTGCCTGGATTTCGCCATGCCTTTCCCCCAGGTAGGGTGGGAACAGCCGCAGCAAGAGCGTGTCGCAGCTCAGGCAGGGGCAGGCGAGCCGCCGCCGGGCAAAGGTGCTTTTCCCGCTGCCGACCCTGCCGCATAACAGATAGATCATGTTACCCTTCCTTTTGTCCGTTTTCCTCAGCATATCACGGGGCCGGCGGCCTTGTAAAGCATTGGGCGGATATCCCTTGACAGCCCAGGGGATACGCGCTATAATCGGGATACTTTGACATTCAAAGGATGTGATGGATATGGATCAGCGTGAGCGGCTAAACCAGCGCCTGGTAGGGCTTTTCAACCGCCTGCTGCAGCAGGAGGAGCAGGCCCTTGCGCCGGTAGCCAAGGATCTGTCCCTCCGGGAGATCCACTGCATTGAGCAGGTGTGCGCGGCCGGCGGCATGAGCACCATGGGCGAGCTGGCCGAGCGGCTGGGCATCACCCTGGGTACGCTGACCGTATGCGTTAACCGGCTGGAGTTCAAGGGGTATGTGCGGCGGCGCAGGGACGCACGGGACCGCAGGATCGTGCGGCTGATGCCCACCGACAAGGCCATAGCGACGGACCGGCTTCATCAGGCCTTTCACAGGGGCATGGTGGACGACATCAGCCGCCATCTATCCGAAGCGGAAATGGAACGATTACTGGACATGCTCGGCAGCATCGAAGCCTACTTTCAGCGCCGGGCCGGGGAACAGGAGCATGAACATGGCTGTTAAAATTGTAACCGATTCAACCAGCGATATTTCGCTGGAGCAGGCGGAACGGCTTGGGGTGGAGGTTCTTCCCCTCAGGGTGATCTTCGGGGACGCAGAATATATCGACGGCGTCACGCTGACTGCCGCGCAGTTCTATGAGAAGCTGGCCCAAAGCGACGTGCTGCCCCACACCAGCCAGATTACGCCTATGGAATTTGCCCGCGTGTTTGAGCGGATGACGGCGGACGGCGACGAGGTGGTGGGTATTTTTATCTCCAGCGAGCTTTCGGGCACCTTTCAGTCGGCCCGGCTGGCAGCGGCGGAGCTGCCGGGGATCTATCTGGTGGATTCAAGGCTCGTGACCTTCGCCCTGGGCACTCTGGTGCGCATCGCCGCATCCCTGCGGGATAAGGGGCTGCCTGCATCGGAGATCTTCCTGGAATTGGAGCGGATCAAGTCGAGAGTGGTGCTGTCCGCCGTGGTGGACGATATCAGCTATCTTGTCAAGGGCGGCCGGCTCTCTACCGTGGGCGGCAAGGTGGCCACAGCCCTGAATATCAAGCCGCTGATTACAATGAAGGACGGCCTGGTGGTTTCCTCCGGCGCCGCCCGGGGCATCCGCAAGGGGCATCAGGCCATTGTACAGCGCATGGTCAAGGATGGCGTGGATCCCGATTATCCAATGGTTTTCGGCCATTCCAACGCGCCGGAGGGGGCGCAGGCGCTGCGTGATTTGCTGGCCGCCCATATGGATACGGGCGATATTCCCCTGCAGCTGATCGGCTCGGTGGTGGGTACCCACGCCGGTCCCGGCGCCTCTGGCGTGGTGTATGTGAGAAAGCAGCCATAACGGCTTTACAGCCAACAGATCCGGGCGGTACAATAGAGAACAAGGCGGAAGGCCCCGGCGGGGCCTTTTTGCGTGGCAGGAGGTTGGCGATGCTGATATACCAATGGATACAGGAAAAGGAAGGATCGGCGCTGGCTCTGCGCTTGAAGCGGGAGCCGGAGCTGAAGCTGGCGCTGATCGTGGAACCAGAGGCGCTAAAGGCTGTATGGCAGGCCTTTGGCCTGCCGCCCCGGCGGGCCCAGGATTGCCTGGGCGGCGGCCCCACCAGGTTTGAAAGCGACGAAGGATATGACTTTTTGACGGTATCCATCCCACCCTTGGTGGGCCAGGGCGAAGGCTTCCATCACGTCAGTATCCTGTATGAGCCTCGGCTGCTGGTGATCGTAGCGCCCCGGCTACCGGTACTAGAGGCAATGCAGAATAAACCCCACGCCGCCAGTGCCCCGGAGGAGGATCTCGGTGGCCTGCTGTACCGCTTTTTTGACCGGTTGACACGTCAGGATATCCTCTGCCTGGAGGCGCTGGAGCAGGAGCTTTCGCTGCTGGAGGAATCGGTAATGATGGGAGCAAAGGCCGATTATCTGGCGAAAATTGTAGATTTCCGCAATCGCATCATGCTGCTGAAGCGCTACTATGTGCAGCTGCTCCGGCTGTGCCAGGATATGGAGGAGAACGAGAACGGCCTGATCAGCGGGCGCCAGCTCAAGCGCTTCCGCATGCTGACCCGGCGGGTGGAGCGCCTGCTGGATACGGCTGACAGCCTGCGGGATTATGTCTCCCAGGTTCGGGAGGCCTATCAATCCCAGGTTGATATCAACCTCAATAACCTGATGAGGATTTTTACCGTGGTGACGGCAGTGTTTTCCCCGCTGACGTTGATCGTCGGCTGGTATGGGATGAACCTGAGGATGCCGGAAAGCCGATGGGACTGGGGCTATCCGATGGTGATCCTGATGAGCCTGGCGGTGTGCGTGGCGACGGTGGCGCTTTTCAAGAAGAAGAAGTGGTTCTAGGTGGAGAAATGCCTGGGCAGGAAAAAAGGACTCCCCGCTCACTGCAGGGAGCCCTTCTATGTGAACTTTTTCCTTGGGTGAAGGCCTTGAACCAATATGTGTGGGTCCATAGGAGCGGCTGATTGCGGCCTCTGTCCACAGCCTGCCATGATCTGCCTGCTTACCAGGCTGCCACCCCGGGGGCTTCACGGCTTTTTCCCTCCCGCGCAAGCCCTGTTGCTTCTTTACCGAGGTATCCTTGATAGGCAACCTTAGCCGATGGGGACCGCAACGAGCGACAGTAACAGAAATTGGATACTATGACGATTTTTCATGCTGAACATAAACACCCTTCAGAATATCCATCTCGGGTTTCACCCAAGACTCCGCTACTGGCCCATTGGACTCACCCCTTTCCTTGATTTGGGAGGATGTCTCTTCCCTTTGTGATTTCATTATATGCTGGGAATTCAGCGAATGCAACAGGTATTTTGAATATTTTTGTGAAATATTCCGATAATAGAATCTTTGCGTCTTTTGCATTCGTAAAGATTTGATCCGGCGGGACAGGGCTGATATAATTGGCAAAGAAACTGTAAGGAGTATGCCATGAAGGAGTATTGGACGCTTTTCTGGACCTTCTGCCGCATTGGGGGGCTGACCTTTGGCGGCGGATACGCCATGCTGCCCATGCTGGAGAAGGAAGTGGTGGAGCGGCATCACTGGACCACCCAGGAGCAGCTTCTGGATTACTTTGCCATTGGCCAATGTACGCCGGGCATCATCGCGGTGAATACCGCCACCTTTATCGGCTATAACCGCCGGGGCGTATTGGGCGCGGTCATCGCCACGCTGGGCGTCGTGTTCCCGTCCTTTATCATCATCAGCCTGATTTCCGCGGTGCTGAACAATTTTGCCCATATTGCGATGGTTCAGCATGCCTTCAGCGGCATCCGGGTCGCCGTATGCGGCCTGATCCTCCAGGCGGTGATCAAGCTTCTGAAATCCTCAGTGAAAAATGCTATGGGCTGGATCCTATTGGCCGTGACCTTCCTGGCGGTGGTGCTCTTTGACCTATCGCCGGTTATCGTCGTGATAGCGGCCGCGCTGACCGGTATCCTGGCCGGAAGGGGGAGGCAAAAGGCATGATTTTCCTGCAGCTTTTCTATGAGTTTTTCAAAACGGGCCTGTTTGCCGTGGGCGGCGGCCTGGCCACCCTTCCCTTCCTCAATGAGATCTGCCAGAAATACGATTGGTTTACCGAGCAGATGCTGGCCGATATGATCGCAATTTCCGAGTCCACGCCGGGCCCCATCGGCATCAATATGGCTACCTATGCCGGGTATCAGGCCGCCGGCGTGCTGGGCAGCGTCGTGGCTACCTGCTCGCTGGTAGCGCCATCCATCATCGTGATTGTGCTGATCGCCCGGTTCCTTTCCAAGTTTAACGAGCATCCGCTGGTGAAGTCGGCCTTTTCCGGCCTGCGCCCCGCAGTGACAGGGCTGATCGCCGCGGCGGCGGTCAGCGTAATGAAGCTGGCGCTGCTGCGCATACCCGCCTTCGAGGCCTCCGGGCAGCTGTTTGACCTGTTCAATCTGCCGGCGATCGCCCTCTTTGCTGTGCTGTTTGCGGCTATGATGAAGTGGAAAAAGCTGCATCCAGTGGTCTTTATCCTGGCTGGCGCGGCTGCGGGCATTATTTTCAAAATGTAGCCGCTTGCATTCGGATCAAGACCGTGCTAGAATAATATAAGCTGTGAGGCGCGCTTTGCAGCTTATGTTTTTCTTTTGAGGTTAGTTGTAACTAATGATGGATAACTCCAGGGACCTCCTCTGTTCTGGGAAGCCGCTTTGCCAGGCGGCTTCCCTTTTTGCGCGGCGCGGGCTGCGAAAAATTCCTGTAAAGCCGTTCCAACTGGAGGGACAATATGATAAGGTGATAGAAAAGCCAGATGATCACAAGCGCTGCCCCAACGGGTTTTGCGCTCTAGGACGGTGGCTAAAGGCCATGGGAGCTTGACCCAACCGTCCCCCATAACGGAAAAGGAGAACCCGTATGCCCTATTTAATCGACCTGGACGGAACCATATACTGCGGCCGGAATCCATTGCCCCACGCGGCGGATTTTATCGGCTTTCTGAACCAGAGGCAGATTCCCTACCGCTTCCTTACCAATGCGCCGGAAAACCACCCGGAGGATATCGAGCAGCGGCTTGTGGAGATGGGCGTACCGGTCAGGCCGGGCGCCGTGGTGACGGCGGCCATGCTGGCGGTGGACTGCCTGCGGGAAATGGCCGCCAGGGAGCCGGTACGGCGGGTACGGGTGCTGGGGGATGATTACCTCAAGGGGCGGGTCGCCCGGGATGGCTTTATCCTGGACGGGGAGCGGCCCGATTGCGTGTTGGTATCCTTTGCCCCCTCCATTACCGCCGGAGAGATCCAGGAGGCCGCCTGCCAGATCCGGGAGGGCGCGCGTTTTATTGCGACCAATCCCGATGACCAGATTCCCAGCGAACGGGGCCTGGTGCCCCATACGGGTTTTATCGTATCGGCCATTGCGGCCTGCTCCGGGGTGAAGCCGGTTATGGCCGGGAAGCCCTCGGATGCGCTTCGGGAGCGGTATCTGGCGCTTTTCGGCTGCCGGCCTGAGCAGATCTGCGTGGTGGGGGACCGCCTGGATACCGACATGGCCTTTGCCCGGGCCTGCGGCTTCCGCGCCTATCTAATGCTGACGGGGGCTGTTTCGCGCCAGGAGGCGATGGGGCAGCCCGAGGCCTATGACCGGCTGTTTATGGGGCTGGATGAAATCATCCGCCTGGAGGAATCAGGGCGGTAGGCTTTGCATTGGCGCTTTCCACGGGGAAGGCAGGCCCTGCAACGAATAGCGCTCAGGCGCGCTGCGGCAAGCTGCAGCGCGTTTTGCTGTGTTTGGGCAGATTGGAAGCATCGTTGACATATGATATTATATGTAATATAATATTGTTCAAGACAGGAGGTAGACGCCCATGGGCTTTCAGATTGGCGCGGCGCTGCTGGAGGGCTGCGTGCTGGCGGCGCTCTCTCAGGGCGACGCCTATGGATATGTGCTGACCCAGCGGGTGCGCCAGGCTGTGGAGCTCAGCGAATCCACGCTGTATCCGGTGCTCCGCCGGCTGGAGCGGGAGGGCTGCCTGAGCTCCTATGACCAGAATTACCAGGGGCGCAACCGCCGCTATTACCGCATAACGCCCCAGGGGAGGGAGCGTTACCAGGCGATACGGCAGCAATGGATACGCTTCAGCCGGCAGATCGACCATGTATTGCTTGAGGAGGAAAGCCATGAACAGCGCCCAATATCTGGATGAGCTGCGCCGTCAGCTGCAGGGGCTGCCCCAGGAGGAAATTGACAGCTGCGTCAGATATTATGAGGAATACCTCGCTGACGCGGGACCCGATCAGCAGGAGGCGGCGATGGAGCGGCTGGGATCCCCTTCCCAGACCGCGGCCCAGCTCAAGGCGGATTGGGCCGTTAGGTCCATGGAAGCCCCGGGGCAGACCCGGCCCCGGCAGGGGCTGAAGACCCTGTGGGTGGTGCTTTTGGCCCTGCTGGCCGTACCTGTCGGCCTGCCCCTGGCCGCCGCGGCCTTTTGCGTGGCTTTAGCGCTGGCGCTGGCCGCCCTGGCGGTAATCGTCAGCCTTTTTGCGGCCTTTCTGGCGCTGGTGGTGGCGGGGCTGGCGGCGCTGGCGGCCGGCGCTGTCGTAGCGCCGGCCCATGGGCCCACCGGCCTGCTATGGGTCGGGGCGGGCCTGACGCTGGGGGCGCTGGGCGGCCTTGGCTTGATTGGCAGCCTGGCGCTGGCACGGCTCAGCGTCAGGGGATTGATCCGCATAACGGACGCCATGAGGAGGAAACGGCGATGAAAAAGGGGAGAAAAATAACCATTTGGGTGCTGCTGGGGCTGGCGCTGCTGGGGCTGGCCTTGGCGGGTACGGGCCTGGCCATGGGCGCGAGCCCCTACCTGGAGGTGGGGCCGCAGGGGATCCGGATGGCAGGCGGCCAGGAAATGGTGGAGGGATTGCTGGAGCTTCGCGGCTTTACAGACCTGACCGTAACCGCCGGCACAGCCGATGTGGAGCTGATCCCCTCCGATCATTATGCCGTGGCCTATCGGGTGCAGGGTGAGGAGGAGATCCCGGACGCGCAGCTTCAGGATGGGCGTCTTGTGCTTACCCAACCGGGGGAGCAGGGGTTCCGGATCAACATGGGCTTTCCCGTCTCCGGGCAGGATCGCTATATCCGCGTGTATTATGACGCCGCCAGCGCGCTGGGCGAGGTTGAGCTCACGCTTTCCTGCGGGGATCTGACCCTTGAGGGGGTAGACGCTGAATCGATTGCGGTGAACGCATCGCTGGGGAATGTGAACTATCGAGGCCGGGCCCAATCGCTGTCCTTTATCCTTTCCTGCGGGGACCTGGCCCTTCAGGCCCAGGCGGACACGCTGGAGCTCGATGTAAGCCTGGGAAGCGTACGGATGACGGACTGCAGCCTGGACAGCGTAAAGGGCACCCTGGACTGCGGCGATTTGACGGCGGGCGGCGGTAAGATTGGCCGGGCCGAGCTTACACTTCATATGGGCGACTTTACCTTTGACGGCGAAGAAATCGGCAACGTGACCTACCAGGGAAGCTGCGGAAGCTGCACGGTGGAGGGGAAGCTTACCGGCAGCAACCGCTTTACGCTGGATCTGGGCGATCTGGCGATCCGGTCGACCCTGCCCAGGGACCAGTACAGGCTATCGCTTACCTGCGACATGGGCGAGGCGCGCGTAAACGGCGCGGCGGCAGACGCCCAGGGGGAGGGGCAGGCGCCCCACTCCGTGCAGGCCCAGGTTTCTTCAGGCAATGTGACGGCGGACTTTCTATCCTGAACCGGCGGATACCGGCAGGCGGCAGCTATAAGCTGCCGCCTGCCTTTTTGCTATGGACGGCACACCCGGGGACCGGAGGGCATAGGATATAGCGGGGATCAGTCCTAAGAAGGAGAAACCCAATGGGTATTACCAACTCAAATAAAGTGATCAATCTGGACCGGATCGACTGCGACGGGTCGCTGCGTGTGACGCTGGCCCTGACGGCAGCGCCGGATATTATAACCAACCCCACCGACATCGCCCTTGTGCTGGACCGCTCCGGCAGCATGACCGGCAGCCCTATGGTCAACATGAAGACGGGCGCCAAGACCTTTATCGACATCATTGCCCAGTCCACCGAGGGTACGGGCGGCCAGATCGGCTCCGGCAGCCGGATCGGCATTGTGAGCTTCGCCACCACCGCCACCGATGATACGCAGCTTATTACCTCGGTGGATACGCTGAAAAACGCGGTGGATTCGCTTTCTGCCGGCGGCAGCACCAACCATGCCGACGCCTTTTCCAAGGCGATAGGGCTCTTTGATCCCGCCTCCGGGAACCAGAAGGTGATCGTGATGTTCACCGACGGCAACACCACGGCCGGCGCGCCTCCCGCGCCGGTAGCGGCCGAGGCCCGCAACCAGGGAATCATCATCTACTGCATCGGCCTGGTAGGGTCGGACGGCGTGGACGTCAATACGCTCAACGAGTGGGCGACCGCGCCCAGCGCTTCCCATGTGGCGGTGACCCCTGACGAGGCCGAGCTGGAGGCGCTGTTCGCCGAGCTGGCGGCCAATATTGCCAAAACAGGCGCCACCGACATCGTCATTGACGAGGTGGTGAACGCTGATTTCACCATCACAAGCGTCCTGCCGCCTAACCGGGGCAGCGCCATGACGGTGAACGCCACCACCCTGAGATGGACCATTCCCGAGTTGGGTGTCACGGCCAGCGAAAGCGCGGTGCTGGAATTCTTTGTCCGCCATACCGGCCAGACGCCTGGCACCAAGAAAGTCAACGCATCCATCACCTATTCCGACGCGGAGGGGAACCAGGTCATATTCCCGGATCCCACGGTCGCGGTCGAGTGCGGCGTAGTCGTCCACCCCGAACCCTGCCCCACGCCGGTATCGCTGGAGGTACGAGGCTGCCAGGACGCCATTACGGTCGACCTGGGCGAGACGGATCTGGAATCGACGGGCCGGATCGTGCAGCTGGATGTGACGGTAAAGCAGGTATGCCCGGGCAAGCGGGTAGCCCTGGCCGTGATCCTGACGGAGACGGATGAGCATGGCATGGAGCATCAGCGGGGCATGAAGGTTATGACCCTGCCGGCCCACAGCTACCCCACATGCCGCGATATACTGGTAAAGTGCGTTCGGTTCGTGCTGCCGGATGATCTCGACGTATCCGGCGGGGACGCCCAGGCGATGTGCGGAAGCCGCAGCCTGAAGGCCCGGCTTATCGCCCATTCGGTCGACACCGACTACCGCTGCTGCGAGGGCGAACTGACCCTGTAATCCCTCTGCGCAGCATTTCTTCAAAAAGGGGCCC
>UQLW01000058.1 GCA_900542005.1 uncultured Eubacteriales bacterium | reverse complement strand
CTGACACAAGCATACGGCATTACTCCGTCTATGTCAAGGAAAGGAAATCCGTATGGCAACGCCATGGCGGAATCCTTTCTGAAAACCGAATGCATCTACCGACACAAACCGGCTGCTTTTTCTGAAATAAATGAAATGATTAACCGCTATATCCACTGCTACAACCACGAGCGTATCCAGTCAAAGACTGAAGAAGCGCCGCTTGCGCGACACCTCTTTGCTTAAAGCTTCATATTCCCCTACATAGGCGCCTTTTGGGGCGCACAATTTGGGGCGCTTTAAAACGCGAGCCTGCCTTTTTTCATCCCCAAAGCATGCCCCGGTATTGCGCCCACCGCGCCAAAGGGCTATACTGATAGCCAAATCAACGATAGTAAACGCCGAGGAGACAAAGCATGAAGGACTGTGAAATTCCAGACCTTAACCTATTTATGGCTTGCCCGGCGCTGCGCCGGGAGGCGCTGGCGCCCATGCCCCAGGGCTTTTATTTGCGCAGCCTGCGCCGGGATGAATGGGCGCTGTGGAAGGCCATGCCCTTTGACGAGCCGGGGCTTGCGCGCGCCTACGATGAATACATGACGGACTACTTCAACCGCACCTATAGGGCCCAGGAGGCGCTGTTTTATGAGCGCTGCCAGGTCATATGCGATGCGTCAGACCAGCCTGTGGGCACGGGCTTTACCTGGCTGCAGTATGGCCGGTATTGGACGCTCCATTGGATTAAGGTCCTCAAGGGATATGAGGGGATAGGGTTGGGACGGGGGCTGCTGTCTGCGCTTTTAGATCAGCTGCAGCCGCAGGATTTCCCTGTCTTTTTGCATACGCAGCCCTCCAGCTACCGGGCCATCAAGCTGTATAGCGATTTGGGCTTTTCCTTCCTGGATATGCCGGTGATCGACGGGCGAGAGAACGGACTGGCCTCATCGATACCGGTGCTGAAATCCATGATGCCAGAGGCAGCCTACCACAGGCTGTCGGTGATGGGCTACGACGTATCCAGCGGACGGTTTTCGCCCAGAAGGCCGCTGGACACGGTTCCTGAGATGCTAAAAGAACCGCGCTAGGCGGTTCTTTTGTGCTATATGAAGGGACATCTGCGGCGGACTAAAGATTCCTGAAGTCCTCATTGCCCCATTTGTCAATGACAGAATTTTCAGCGCAGAAAAAATCAAAATCGTAGAAGAGCAATTTTTTTATTTCATCAATGGATTGAATTGAGTGAACAACCTCCACAGAAGCCCATCTTTCTTCCTTTTCATTTAGCTCCTGAACCTCTAGGATATAGGTATCACCGGCTTTTGAAATAAGCGCTCGTTCGCTATTGCTAGAGTCGAACCATACCGCCTCATAATCATTTGGATCAATCCCCTGATATTGATAACTGGCATAATGGGTTTTCGCACACATGATATGAATTTTTTGCGCTTTAAATGCGAAATAGAACCCTACAGCTGCTATGGCTGCTGACGAAATCAGATAGACGGCGAAAATTTGTCCATCTCTTTGACTAAATTCGTGAAGCTCTTTCCCGGATGTCGCAGCTACTGTGATGAAAATAGCGATGAACAGCAAGATGAATAATAGAATGGAGATGAGTACATAAATCCAATACCGGGTGGGCAAGGCTTGCTTTTTTTTTCATGCTAAACCGCCTTATAAAACGTGTTAATACTGCACTTAGATGATAACAAGTTTATACAATAGATTCTCATTATGGCCTAAAGATAGAACGGATTAAGGGGGCGTTGTCTGGAATATGATCGATACCCTTCCTACTAAGGAAGAGGGGATTAATTTAGGTAAGATAAAAAAAGAGTTGTCGCTACGACAACCCTTTCCTTTGGAGCTGATACCCGGATTTGAACCGGGGACCTCGTCCTTACCAAGGACGCGCTCTACCGACTGAGCCATATCAGCAGGCAACTATCACCACACACCCGCACGGGACAGTTGCTATTATATAACAGCTTCCCGCATAAAGCAAGTGATTTTTTTCTTTTTCCGAAAAAAGGTGATCAGGCTCGTGCGGCTATAAGGATTTTGTATTGCTCCAGAGCGCGGCGGGCAACTTCTTCCCAGGGGAGCGCCAGATGGGCCCGGGCCCTTTGGCCCACGAGGGCGCGGTGCGGATCATCCAGAGCGCGGATCAGCGTATCAGCCAGCGACTGCGGCTGTGCCTGGCAAAGGTAGGCGTTTTCGCCGTCGCGGCAGTCCTCGGCGGCGTTGGAGCCCGCCACCATCACAGCGGGGCAGCCGGCCATAGCGGCCTCCCGCACCACAAGCGGGGCGTTATCGTATAGGGAGGGAAAGACGAACAGGTCGGCCGCGGTATAGATTTCGCAAAGCCGGGCACGATCCTTTTCCGGCCCGGCAAAGGTTACGTCTGCCTCAAGCTGCAGCTGGACGCAGCGCGCCTTCAGGGCGTCCAAAGCGTTGCCCTCGCCCACCAGCAGAAGGCTGAAGGGCCTGCCGCGGTCCTTGAGCAGGCGGCAGGCTTCCAGAATCAGCATCAGGTTCTTCTGAAGGATATGCTGGCCGACAAAAAGCAGCAGCGGCTTGGCAGGGTCAAGGTGGTAGCGCTGGCGCACCGCCAAGGCGGCCCCTTGCTCATCCTCGGGCGCAATAAAGTCCGTCCCATTGGGCATGATGGTGATTTCGCCCTGATAGCCATAGTCCCGCAGCGTAGCGGCCGTTCCTTGGTTGACCGTCCATACCGCGTCAGCCTGCCGGTAGAAGGATACGATGATATCGACCGCCCGCTCGGCCAGCACCCGGTTGCCTGTGGCCGCGTAGACATCGTCATAATACTTGGAATGAAAGCTGGCGACCAAGGGGATATGGCGCATGCGCGCGATGCGCAGCGCCTCCAGCCCTGCGGCAAAGGGGCTGTGGGCATGGACCAGATGGGGGTCGAGCTGGTGCTGGGTGGCTACGAACTCCATATCCAATAGCGGGATGCCGAAGCGGTAGGGCGGGCGGGAAAACACCGGCACGGAATGATACCGGATGACGGGGAACTCCTGGCTGTCCTGATATCCCCGGGGTGGGTCGGAGCTGGCCACATAGCAGCGGCTCTGGGGGAAGCGGTTCAGGTAACGGGCATAGTTCTGAACCGTAATCACCACGCCATCCACCGCCGGCAGGTAGGAGTCGATATACTGCCCCAGCACCAGGCCCTGCTTATCCATCGATCGTGGCGCCCGAGTGGCGCGTCAGCACCCGCTGAACCAGCCGCTGCGGCAGGTTGGCAAAGGGCACGGTATCCACCGGCCGCGTAGGCAGGGGGCACAGCGGCAGGCGGTAATGCACCACGTCTACCCAGCGGTTTAGCTTATAGCCCACATTGGGGAAATAGGCGGTCAGCTCGAAGCCCATGGATTTGTGAAAGGCCTCGCTTCTGGGGTTTGGATGGGTAATGACGCCGTAAAGATGGACATAATTCATCGCCTGCATCAGCTCGATCAGCGCGCCGTAGAGGCATTGGGCCACCCCTGTGCCCTGGGCGGCAGGCGCCAGGTAAATGGAGGCCTCGGCTGTCCAGTCATAGGCGGCGCGCTCGGCAAAGCGGTGGGCATAGGCGTATCCGGCAATCTCGCCGGCCGATTCCCAAACCAAGTAGGGGAATTGGCCCAGGGTGCCTGCAATGCGCCCGGCAAAGGCCTGTTCCGTGGGCACCTGGGTTTCAAAGGTAACGGTCGTATGGAGCACATAGGGCGCATAAATGGCCAGAAGCTGGGCGGCGTCAGCGGCGGTAGCCACGCGCAATCCTCCAAGCATAGGATCCTTCCTTTCAGCGGCGGGCCTGTCCGTGCCCGCTTTTATATTATAGAATATTGTAGCCGAGATTGAAGACCGCGTCAATTGAGAAAGATTTGACGCGCCCGGGAAAGTATGTATAATAGAGACAATTCTATCTAAAGGAGCGCATCATGGATCAGGCGACTGTTTTTCTGAAGCCGGCCTTCTTTTCCCACCTATGGGGCGGCACCCTGCTGAGGGATTATTTCGGCAAGCCCACCGGCGACAGCACCGGCGAATCCTGGGAGGTTTCCGCCCAGGGAAAAGGGGAAAGCCGCATTGAGGGCGGACCCTATGACGGCCTGCTTCTCAGCGAATATGCGCGGCGTTTAGGCGTGGATTTTTGGGGCGAGCAGCCGGAGCCGGACCGATTTCCGCTGCTGATTAAGCTCATTGGCGCCAAGGAGAAGCTTTCGGTGCAGGTGCATCCCTCCGATGCCAACTGCGCCCCCGGTGAAAGCGGCAAGGCCGAGGCCTGGGTGGTGCTGCAGGCCCCGCCTCAGGCTCAGCTGGTGTTCGGTACGCGCTGCGGCCGGGAGGCATTCCGCACGGCGCTGGAGGAGGGGCGGATTTCCGATACGCTCCGCTATCTGCCGGTGAAGGCGGGGGATGTGCTGAATATCGAGGCGGGCCGCCTGCATGCCATTACCGAAGGCATGATTATCTATGAAATTCAGCAGAATTCCGACACAACCTACCGCTTCTATGACTGGGACAGGGTAGACGCGGCCACCGGGCAGCCCCGTGAGCTGCATGTGGATCGCGCCATGGCGGTGACGGATTTCGATGGGGCCAACGCCGCGCCTGTCCAGGGCATGACAGTCTCCATCGACGGGCAGCTGCATACCTTCTATATCTGCAACGATCTCTTCGCCCTGGAGAAGATTGTTGTATCGGGCCGCCTTGCGGATGCGCGGCTGGGCTGCTTTGCCACCTATACCCTGGTGGAAGGATACGGTATGGTGGAAGGGCGGCCGGTCCGGCCCGGCGATACGCTGCTTACCCCGGCAGCCGGCCAGCTGCTGTTCGAGGGCGAGGGCGTGCTGCTCAAGGGCTGGGCCCCGGGCCGGGCGCGCCTGGCGGCTTATCTGAAAAGCCTGGGCCAGCAGGAGCTATCAGCCGTGGCCCAGCTGGTATGAGCCTGCCGGAGGCCTTTGCCGCCTGCATGCGCGCTGTGGCGGGGGTTGACGGCGAGGCGCTGCTGGAGGCGCTGCAGCGGCCGCCCTTGCCGACCGCCCTGCGGCTTAACCCGCTGCGGGGTGCAGTCCCCCTGCCCTGGCAGCTGGAGCCGGTGCCCTGGTGCCCCCTGGGGCGGTATGTGCCGGAGGGACTGCGGCCAGGCCGTTCTGCGCTGCACGATGCCGGGGCCTATTATCTGCAGGAGGCCAGCGCTATGGCGGTGGCGGAGGCGGTGCAGGTTGAGCCTGGCATGCGCGTGCTGGATCTGTGCGCCGCCCCTGGCGGCAAGGCGGGGCAGATGGGCGCGGCGCTGGGGGGCAGCGGGCTACTGATCGCCAATGAGATCGTCCCTGAGCGGGCCGCGCTGCTGAGCAGCCAGCTGGAGCGGCTGGGCATTGTGGAGGCCGCCGTGACAAATGAGCGGCCGGACCGGCTGGCGGAGCATTTTGGCGCAGTGTTCGACCGGGTGCTGGTAGACGCGCCCTGCTCCGGCGAGGGTATGTTCCGCAAGGATCCGCTGGCGGCGGACGCCTGGACGCCGGAGAGCAATGAAGCCTGCGCCCGCCGCCAGCGGCTGATTCTGGATTCAGCCGCTGCGCTGGTAAAGCCCGGCGGTTGGCTGGTGTATTCCACCTGTACCTTCTCCCCAATGGAGAATGAGGAGAATGCCGGTTGGTTCCTGGATACGCACCGGGACTTCGCACCCCGCGCGCTGGCTATACCGGGATGGACCAGAGGGCTGCAGCAGCAGGCGCACTGTGCCCGGCTGTGGCCCCATCTGACGCGGGGAGAAGGGCATTTTATCGCTTGCTTTGAGCGCATATCCGGCGAGGCGGGGCGCTGGCCGGCGGCGAAGCCGGCGCCGCGGGATAAGAGCGCCGATGAATTTTGGGCCGCCGGGATGGAGGGGGAAGTGCCGGAGCATACCGCTTCGCTGGGCGGGATGGTCTGGCGGCTCCCCCGGGAAAACCCGCAATGGGGCCGGCTGCGGCTGGTGCGGGCCGGTATTCCCCTGGGCAAGGCGGGGCGGGGGTATTTCAAGCCCCATCACAGCTTGGCCATGGCTGGGCGTGCCCGCCAGCGGCTGGAGCTGTGGGACGATGCGCGGCTTGCAGCCTACCTGGCTGGGGAGGAAATTGCGGCCTCGGGCGGGGGATGGTGCCAGGCAACGGTGCTGGGCTGCCCCCTGGGGTGGGGCAAGATCAGCCAGGGACGCATGAAAAATCACCTGCCTGCCGGCCTGCGGCGCAGGGGCAACAATAAGGAGGATGGACAATGAGCAATATTCGCGAAGAAATTTTGGAGATCCTGGCAGAGGACGCCAGGACGACGGTACAGCAGCTGGCCATTATGCTGGGCGTGCGCGAGCAGGAGGTGGAGGAGGAGATCCGCGCCCTGGAAAAGGAGCATGTCATCATGAACTGGGGGGCCCGGATCAACTGGGAAAAGACCGGCAGCGAGAAGGTGGACGCCCTCATTGAGGTGCGTATCACGCCGCAGCGGGACCGGGGCTATTCGGCTATCGCCCGGCGGATCTATCAGTTTGAGGAGGTAACGGCCGTCTATCTGATGAGCGGCGGCTTCGACCTCATGGTGATGGTGACGGGCGCCAGCATGCGGCAGGTGGCCTTCTTCGTGGCGGAGAAGCTGGCCACCATCGACGGCGTGCTGTCGGCGGCCACGCACTTTGTGCTGAAAAAGTATAAGGATAACGGGCAGCTTATGGATGTCGAAGACCTTGACGAACGGCTGGTGATCGCGCCGTGAGTATGGAGGAAAGGCTCAATCCCCAGATTACCCGGATCCCGCCGTCCGGCATCCGGAAGTTCTTTGATGTGGTCAACGAGATGCCCGATGCGATTTCGCTGGGCGTGGGCGAGCCGGACTTTGTCACCCCCTGGAATATCCGGGAGGCGGCTATGTATTCCCTGGAGCAGGGGAAAACCCAATATACCTCCAATTCCGGCATGCCCCAGCTGCGGGAGGCGATCTGCCGTTACCTGAAGACGCGCTTCCAGGTAGAATATGATTGGGCGCGCGAGACGCTCATCACCGTGGGCGCCAGCGAGGGTATCGATCTTGCGATGCGGGCCGTGCTCCAGCCGGGCGACGAGGTGCTGGTGCCGGATCCCAGCTATGTCAGCTACGATCCCTGCGTGCGCATGGCCTATGGCGTCACGGTGCCGATCAAAACCCGGGCCCGCGAGGGCTTTAAGCTGATGCCGGAGGACGTGCTTCGCGCCATTACCCCCAGGACGAAGGCGATCATCGTGCCCTACCCCAACAACCCGACCGGCGGCGTGATGGAGCGCCAATACCTGCAGGATCTGGCGGCTGCCCTGGAGAAAACGGATCTTGTGGTGATTTCCGACGAGATCTACGGCGAGCTCACCTATACGGAGCAGGGCCATGTGAGCATCGCCTCCATGCCGGGGATGCGGGAGCGCACCGTGCTGCTCTCCGGTTTTTCCAAGTGCCTGGCCATGACCGGCTGGCGGGTGGGATATGCCTGCGGACCGGCGCCGCTGATTGCCGCGATGACGAAGATTCACCAGTACACCATGCTCTGCGCTCCGATTATGGGCCAAAATGCGGCGCTGGAGGGCATTGAGTCGGAGATGGAGCACGGCTACCGGGAGATGGCGCGGATGCGGCGGCAGTACAACCGCCGCCGCAGGATCATGCTGGACGGCTTTGCCCGCATGGGCATGGATTGCTTCGAGCCCATGGGCGCCTTTTATGCCTTCCCCTCCATCGCAGCCACAGGCATGACCAGCGATGAGTTCTGTGAAAGGCTGCTCTATGAGCAGCATGTGGCCGTGGTGCCTGGCACCGCCTTCGGCGAGTCGGGTGAGGGGCATGTGCGCTGCTGCTATGCGGTGGCCACTGATAAGATCCGCGAGGCGTTGGAGCGCATGAGCGCTTTCATGGCCCGCCATCGGAAGTAGGTGGGGGAATGGCAGACCGGTATCAGGTGATTCACCCCTTCCGCAGCCGCCGGAACGATCCCTGGGTCGTCTATGGGATGATCGCCCTTTGCATGGCCGTGTTCATCTGGGATTATCTCAGCGGCGTGGTCAATACCCATACCTACGGCTTTTCCGCCTATGGCTGGCCGTCGGCCCTGGGCATGAAGGATAACGAGGCGATCATCGAAGGGCAATGGTGGCGGCTGCTGACCGCCAACTTCCTTCACGGCGGCTTTGAGCACATCCTGTTTAATATGTTCAGCCTCTATGTATGGGGCCGCTTTGTGGAGATGATCTATGGCCACGGACGCACCGCGGTTATTATGCTGGGGGCCGCGCTGGCGACGACCTGCCTGTCCTTCGCCTGCTCCGGCGCCCGTTCCCTTGGCGCGTCGGGCGTCGTATTCGGCCTGATGGGCGCGCTTTTGGCCTTCGGCAAGTATAACCGCCCCCTGTATGAGCGCTTCTTTGGCGGCGGTATGACGGTGATGGTGGTGCTGAACCTGCTCTATGGATTTTTTGCCTCTTCGGTAGATAATTTTGGCCATCTGGGCGGGCTGATCGGCGGATATCTGGTTGCGCGCAGCGTAGGTTTGCTGGCCCACCGGCAGTTTTCCTGGGGCAATGCTGCGGCTTTAGCGGTTTATCTGGCAGGGATTTGCCTTTCTCTATGGACAGGATTTCATCGTTGGTGAGGTGGAAAGGTAAAAATAATCCATAAAACTAGTGGAAGCAGACAAAATAGAACATATGTGGTTGGTAAAAATGGAGAAACCTCTCAAAATTCAAACTTTTCGTCCAAAAGGGTGGAAATTTAGTCCATAGCGTGATATACTAAGGGCGTCAAGAAAGGGAGGTGTTCAGAATGAAAACCACGAAAATCAACCAGAACAAGAAGGGCACTCGCGAGCGCGTGGATGGACTTCCCCGGAATCTTCTGATGTATATGGCGTCCCACTGCGGACCCCGCCAGATGTAATTCCCTTTCGACGGCCGTAAGGCCATTAGGATGAAGTCAATTCCATGCATATAGCCAAGGGGCGGACCGTTAGGTCCGCCCCTTGGCGCTTTCAGGAAACTTTTTTCCGCGGGCTTCGTCCAAAATGCGACGCTTTTCAGATGGGGGCGTATGTGATACAATAGGCAAAAACGTGCATGAGGCAGGAAGCGTACCATCCCGCGGCCGAAGCCCTTTGGCGGCAGGCGGGGATTTTTACGGATAAGGAGTCAAGCATGAAATATTTATTGCGCCTGCTGTGCTTTATCGCGGGGCTGATCGTGGGGGTCACGGCGCTGGTGGGCGTCTGCATCCTGGGCTTCCAGGTTGCCCGGGCGACGGGGAACGTCTACGTCATTGCCACTGAGGGCATGCAGGTCCGCGCCGCCAATATCCTAATGCCGGGCGATGAAGATACAGGCGACCTTACCAAGTATTTTACCAGCCAGTGGATCGAGGGCGATACGGAGCTGACGGAAAACGCCTATGTGGGCGACAAAATTACCGGCTTTGACCACCGGGTGAAGGTGGAGAGCATTTGGGCGCAGCCCTGGTCGGGCAAGGCGACGGTAACGCTGGTGGAGACGGTCAATACCATCAACGGCAGCCATCCAACCGGCGAGGTGGACGAGAACGGGGCGGTAGAGGGCCCCTGCGCCCCCTGGGAGAAGCGGCGGTACCGGGTAAGCTGTGCAAAGCTGGGCGATGCGTGGCTGATTGAAAACCTGGAGGTATTGGAAACGCTCGAGCCCGATCCGACGCCGACGCCGGAGCCCGTCGTTACGACGCCGGCAGCCACGGCGCAGCCGACGGCCACGCCGGAGACTTAACCCCTGGAATCATGACGCCCCTGCCCAGCCATGGCGTGGGGGCCTTTTTGTGAGGAGCAGTATGCAGATCGGAAATGTATCAATCCCCCAGGGCGCGCTGATGGCGCCCATGGCGGGGGTTACGGATCAGCCCTTTCGTCAGATTGTAAAGCGTATGGGGGCCGCCATGACCTGCACGGAGATGGTCAGCGCCAAGGGGCTGTATTATAACGCCCAGCGGGGACAGCCCCTGCGGGCCCTTTCGCCCATCGAGCGGCCGGTCGCCATCCAATTTTTTGGCGACGAGCCGCAGGTGGTGGCGGATATGGCCCGGCGTTATGCGCCTAAGTTCGATATTATCGACATCAATATGGGCTGCCCTGCGCCGAAAATCGTCAAAAACGGCCAGGGCAGCGCGCTGATGCTGGAGCCGGAGCGGGCCGAGAGGATGATCCGGCTGCTGGTGCGGCAGGTGGAGCAGCCGGTGACGGTGAAATTCCGCAAGGGCTGGGATGAGGACCATGTGAACGCCGTGGACTTTGCCCGGCGCATGGAGGATGCGGGCGCGGCCGCCATCACCGTTCACGGCCGGACGCGCCAGGCCTTTTATTCAGGCGAGGCCGACTGGGAGATCATTGCCCGGGTAAAGCAGGCCGTATCGATCCCGGTCATCGGAAACGGCGATATTTTTACCGCCGCCCAGGCGCTGGAGCGTATGCGCCTCTATGGCGTGGATGGGGTGATGGTAGCCCGCGGCGCCCAGGGGAACCCGTGGATTTTCCGCGATATATTGGCGCTGATGCAGGGACGGGCCCTGCCGCCGGCCCCCAGCGGGGCGGAGAAGCTGGCCGTCGCCCTGGAGCACGCGCGGATGCTCTGCGAGCAGCGGGGGGAGCGCGTGGCCATTCCCGCCCTGCGCAAGCATATGTGCAGCTACCTGAAGGGGACGCCCGGCGTCGGCGCGGCGCGGGAGGCGGTCTGTCATGCTGAAAGCTATAGCCGCCTGGAAGAAATCATGAGCCGGGCGCTGATGAAATAAAGGGAATGAGGGTTGACAAGCGGCGCAGTCCATTGTAGAATATAACTTGATGTTCCCGGATTTTCCCATGCGGGTGTAGCTCAATGGCAGAGCTCCAGCTTCCCAAGCTGGCCACGAGGGTTCGATTCCCTTCACCCGCTCCATGATCCCGCACACCGGCCTGTGGCCGGGGCAATACAAAGGAGGGCTTCACCTATGGCCAAAGGCAAGTATGAAAGAACAAAGCCGCATGTAAACATCGGC
>UQLW01000057.1 GCA_900542005.1 uncultured Eubacteriales bacterium | reverse complement strand
CCGTGGTGTTGGGTGCAGCGTGCTTCATTGGCGGGCACATCCGGATGCTGTACCGATAAAGAGGGGAAAACCTCAAAGCAGCAAAGGCGCCCTGGCCGCATAAATCGGCCAGGGCGCCTTTTGCGGCCGCCGTGGGGCTCGTGCCCTTTTCAAAGCCGGGTTTTAGGTATATAATGGGGGAGATTGGATGGAAAGTGAGGTTCTCGCCCATGGTAAAGAAGAAAACGGCTATCATCGTGACGGTATGCGTCGCGGTGGTGGTATGTATTTTAACGGTAGGGGTGACGCTGAACTGGGCCCTGGGCTATATGGAAAGCCAGCGGGTCGTGGTGGGTGAAAGCGACTATTCGCTGCTGGACCGGATTAAAGGGATGTTCGCCAGCTATGGCCTGGAGACGCCTGATGAGGAAGACCTGCTGCTGGGCGCCGCGCACGGCATGGTGGCCGGGTCGGGCGATAAATACGCCCAATACTTTACGGCGGAGGAATATGCCGCCTATACCCAGGAGCAGACCGGCAACTATGTGGGCATCGGCGTAACGGTGCAGCAGAACACAGAAACCGGCGGGATTGTAATTACCCATGTCATCGCTCACTCCCCGGCGGCAGAGGCGGGCATCGTGCCCGGGGACGTCATTACCTCGGTGGATGGCGAGGACGTGACGGGGCTGGATATCGACGAGCTGAGCGACCGGGTCAAGGGCGAGGAAGATTCGGATGTGACGGTGGAAGTGCTGCACAGCGATGGCACAGCCCAGCAGATGACCATGACGCGAAGGGCTGTTGTGGAGGACCGGGTGACCTCCAAGATGGTGAGCGATACCGTGGGTTATATCCGCATCACAGAATTTGCTGGAAGCGCGGCAGACCAGTTCATGAGCCAGACCAAGGAGCTGGTAAAACAGGGGGCCAAAGGCCTGGTGCTGGATCTGCGCTATAACCCGGGCGGGGATAAGGATATCGTCTGCTCCATTGCCGACGCGCTCTTTCCCTCGGGGCCCATCATCATCCGGGAGAACCGCCAGGGAAACCGGCAGGTGGACTATTCGGACAGCTCCTGCTTGAACATCCCCCTGGTGGTGCTGGCTAACGAATACAGCGCATCCGCTTCGGAGCTGCTGATCGGCGGCATCCAGGATTATGAGGTAGGGACCTTCATCGGCACCACCACCTACGGGAAAGGCGTCGTGCAGAGCTTCATCCCCATGTCGGACGGCGAATCGGTCATGAAGCTGACCACCGACCGCTACCTGACGCCCAAGGAGCGCAGCATCCAGGATGTGGGCTGTACGCCGGACATTGAGCTGGAGCCCAGCGAGGAGCTGGCGGCTAATCCGATCCTGATGGGTACGGAGAAGGATAACCAGCTTGAGGCGGCGCTGGAGCATCTGGCCGGTCAGCTGCAATAGGGAGGAAAAACGACTTCGGGGCAATCTGAAGCCGTTTTTCTCATGTCCCGGCTAGCGCCGCTGCACAAAGGCGGTTTTATCCTGGCGACGATAACCCGCGCGTTCAATGGAGTGGGCCCTACTGGCTTGTTGACCTGCGGGCGGCTGTGATACAATGACAGCACTATTCGGGCAGCGGATATCGCCGGATATAGGAACGCACAGGATTGTGGGGGAAGGGATAGCCCAATGGAGGAAGCCCCAAACCACCTACTGGCGGTATGCGGACGGCATGCCGGTCGCCAAACATAACGGGGCGGATAGAAAAATGCGCAAATGGCCCATATGGGATATGGGCGGCGTGTGGAGGGACAAAGATGGATGAGCAATGGGAGCGCAGCCTTCCGCTGTATCCGCTGGCAGAGGAAGAAGCCCTGGCGCTGATGAGGCGATGGGACAATGGGATCCAAAGGGCGGAGCTTATGCCCATAGCGGTGGGATGCCGCAACAGCAACTTTCATGTGACGACAGAACGGGGCGAGTATCTTCTGCGCCTGTGCCCGCCGGGTACGATCTACTGGCGGACGGAGAAGGCTGTTCAAAGCGCGCTGGCGGAAAGCGGCATTGCGCCAAGGCTTATGGCCTGCCTGGAGGGGCCGGGGAACCGCCCGGCGCTGATCTATGAATGGATTCCCTCGGTCAGCCTGCTGGCTATGCAGCGCCAGGGGCGCATCCCCCGCGCGCTGATCCGCCAAGCGGCAGCCTGCGCCGCCGTCATTCATCGGATGCCGCCGCCGGAGGGTATGGCAGCGGAGCCGGTTCCCCCTATTGGGCAATGGACGCCGCTCTTTTTGAGAAACCCCAGGACAAAGGCGAGGCTGGGAGATTCGTTGGCGAACCGGGTTCGGGCCGTGGTGGACCAACATAGCGGGATGCTGAAGCAGATTGATGCGTTGCAGGGCCTGATCCATGGCGATTTCCGGCCTGCCAATATGATTGTGGATGATCGCCGGCGCCTCTATGTGGCGGATTGGGAAGCGGCTCGGGTTGGTCATATTCTCGCAGATATCGGCCAGTTTTTCCGATATCGCGGGATGTTTACCGCGGAAGATGAATCCGTTTTCGACAAGGCCTATCAGGCGGCGGGAGGCCCTGCCCTTCCGCCTGACTGGCGGCGCATGTCCCGGCTGCGGGATATGATGAATCCACTGCAGCTATTGGGCGTACCGGTTGACGCGCCCCGGCGCGACCGCGATCTTGTTGCCCTGGTGGAGGATACCGTGAGCTTTTTTGAAAGCGCGGAGGGTAAGTGATACCCCCCGGAATATGCAAGAAATCGCCCCGGCCTTTGGCGGCCGGGGCGATTGAATTATGGCTTCCAGCAGGCAGGCTGCCGGGGCGATACCTCCAGCTGCTGACAGCGGCCCTGGAAATGAAGCCGCAGGCTGCGGGGATGGGGGGAAAGCACTGTGACCTCCGCCAGCTGCCCCCGCCGCCAAGAGAAGCTGACGGAAAGCCCGCCATGCCCCCGGAACCGGCGCGCCTCTCCGTCCGGCCACGCTTCGGGCAGGGCAGGGAGCAGGTAAAGATCGTCGCCCTGGGTGCGCAGGAGCATTTCGCAGACGGCGGCTGTCCCGCCCATGTTCCCGTCGATTTGGAAGATGCGGGGCGGGTGCAGGTCCAGCAGGGAGCTGGTGGCAAAGTCGGCAATCAGGGCGGTAAGATGGCTCCAGGCATCCTGCGCCCGGCCAAGGCGGGCCATCAGGCAGGCGGTCCAGCTGCGGCTCCACCCGGTATGGCCCCCGCCATGGGACAGCCGCAGCTCCAGGGCGCGCTCGCAGGCCCTGCCCAGGGCGCTGTCCGGCGGGAACAGCTCTCCAGGATAAAGCCCATAGAGATGGGAGAAGTGGCGGTGGCCGGGTTCGACCTCCGTGAATTCCTGCTCCCATTCCAGAAGCTGCCCCTGGGAACCCACCTTCTGGGGCGGCAGCATCCTGCGCTCAGCCTCCCAACGGGCGGCCTCGGCCGCGTCAACCTCCAGGATATGCGCGGCCTGGACAGCGTGTGAAAAGACCTCCTGCGCCAGCTGGAGATCCATGGCGCTGTTGACGCAGATGGATACAGGATATTGGCCGCCGGAACCAACAAAGCGGTTTTCCGGCGACTGGGAGGGCACGATGGCGAGCTGCTGGCCCCGCTTGATGAAGTAATCCTCGTAAAAAGCCACAACCTCCTTCAAAAAAGGATAGGCGTGATTCCGCAGGAAATCTTCATCGCCGGTATACTGATAGTGGCGGAAGAAATGCTGCGCCATCCAGGGGGCCGCGCCGGTCCATACGGCCCAGCCGCAGGATTCCGGCGTCATGGGGCCCCAGGGATCGGTCTGAAGGGCAAAATAGACGCCGCGGCAGCCGTACAGTCGCCGGGCAGCCTCGCGGCCATGGGGCACAAACCGCTCCGCCAGGGCGAAAAAGGGCGCGTAAGCCCGGTCCATCCCCAGCATATCGGCGCACCAATAGCACATCTGCAGGTTGACGTCCATGTGATAGTCGCACTGCCAGGGAGGATCCAGATCCTCATTCCATTTCCCCTGCAGGTTGAGCGGCAGAGCGCCGGAGGAGCCGCTGGCCAGCAGATACCGGCCGTAGTGAAAATAGGTCAAGGGCAGCAGCGGATCCTGGCCATCCCGAAAGGCAGCGACCCGCTGGTCGGTCGGCAGGGGGCTCTCCGGCAGGTGAAGGGAGAGCTCGGCAGGCCCCAGCAGCCCGGCGAACCGGCGCTCATGACGGGCGCAAAGCCTGTCCCATGACCAGGGCCGCGGCGGGAAGGCCATCTCTGCGCGGGGCGGATGTCCCTCGGCCCCGGTCCCCACCTGAAAGAGGGCTAAAAGCTCCGTGGCGCCTGCAATGCGGCAGCTTCCCGGCAGAAACGCGGCTGTGCCGTCCGTCTCCACCTTTACGGATACCTCAAAGCCCACATCCCCGGCCAGGCGGCCGGCCATGGCCACCTCCTCGGGGTTTGCGGGAAATTCGAGGGCGCAGAGGGGATCCTCCTTCCGGGTAAGGCGGAGGGAAAACCCGGCAGGCCGCTGGCAGCGCACCCAAAGCACGCCGCAGCCATCGGCAGCGCTGATGCATAGCCTTTGCTGGACCCACCCGCAGGCAGCGGAAAAGCGGATGGAGGCAACGCCGCGGCTGAGGGATAATTCGCGGCGGTAGCCGGCGATAACCCCGGGATTTTCCAGCTCCAGCCATAGATCGCCGGCCGGCTGATAGGGATCGACCCGGCTGGGACGGCCGGATATGCCGCCATCGCCGGCAAAGTAGCGGTTAGCCAGCTCGGTTCCGCGGGCATAGTCGCCGGCCAGCAGCGCATCCCGCACCTGGGGCAGATAGTCCACCGACTCCGGGGCCTGGCGGCGGCGATGCTCGCCGCGCCATAGCCATTCATGGTTCAGCGCCAGGCGCAGCCGCTCGGGGCGGCCCAGAACCATCGCCGCCAAACGTCCGTTGCCCAGTGGGAGCCCCTCCATGAATTGCTCCGTGCTGTGGGTATACCAAAGCTTATCCTCCATGTGCATCCCCCCTTTGATCCTGGTAGGTTTATTCTATCAGAACCTCCAGAAAAAGAGAAGCCTTGGACGCTGTACGGGGCCGGGCATCCATGATAAACTGAGTAGACAGGATAGCGGAGGGGGGGAAGGGTGATGATTCGTGAGCTGCATGTGCTGCATTACCTGGACAGATCGCTCTACGAGGCGGTATGCAGCCGCCTGGGGCTGGATGCAGAAAGAAAGATCAATCAGGATAACAAGGCTTTTTTTGCGCCGCCGTCGCCGGTGAGGGCCTTTCATGCCTATCATATCGACTATGCGGCCTTTGGCCCCATTGACTTTCTGGATAGCGTGATGGTTCCGGGAACGGAGGATTTCCTGCCGGAGCTCTATGGATGCTATGAAAGGCTCCTGGGGCGGGAGCTCCTGGAACGGCTCCCCAAGCCCGAGGGGCTGAATTGCCATTACGCGGCCTTTGAGGCCGGGTTCCCGGTGCCTTCAGCGGCGGGCTTTCTGGCGGGCATGGCCCGGGCGGGGCTTCGACCGGAGCAGCTGCGGCAGGATCAGTGGGCGCAGGTGAAAAAGCCCCACAGCACGCCCCTGCTGCTGGCGGCGGAAGTGGATGGTGAGCATGTGCGGCTCCGCCTGTCCCTGCATGGCACGGCGATGAAGCGCGCCTTCCCGGAGGAGGCCCATGTGGGGACGGGAATTTCGCTGCCCCGGGTGCTGGAGGCTGGAGCGGAACCCAGGCTCCTGGCCTGGCAGATGAAGAAAATGCTCCGGGACCCGGCGGCGGAAGAATGGATGGGTGAAACGCTGCACGCATGGCTCAGGCGGGCCGGGGAAAAGCAGGGGATGGAGGGGCAGATATGACGAACAGGGAACGGGTGCTTTGCGCGCTGGCCTTTGAAAGGGGGGACAGGACGCCCTATCAGGTGGACTTCACCATGCAGATGCTGGAGAAGATGATCCGCTATTCCGGACGGGACGATTATGCGGCGTCCCTTGGCAACCATATAACCCAGGTTTCGCTGGGCAAGCCGGAAGCGGAGCTGGGCCATGAGCACTTTATGGATGAATTTGGCGTGATATGGAATAGATCCGGCGCGGACAAGGATATCGGCGTGGTGGAAGGCTACCGGCTTGCCGATACGGAGAGCCTGAAGGATTATTGCATGCCGCCGGTGGACGAGGCATTCATACGGGGGCAGATGGAAGATCTTGCGGCCCAGGCGGGATCCAATTTTACCGTGGCCGGTATTGGGTTTTCCCTTTTCGAGCGGGCGTGGACGCTGCGGGGCATGGAGAACCTGCTCTGCGATATGCTGGAGGAGCCGGAATTCGTCGACGAGCTGATGGAGCAAATTACCCGGCGGAATCTGGCGGTGATGGATATTGCCCTGGAGTATGATTTTGACGCCTTCTACTTTGGGGACGACTGGGGACAGCAGCGGGGCCTGATCATGGGCCCCAGATGCTGGCGGCGCTTCATAAAGCCCTGCCTGGCCCGGCTTTATGAACGGGCCAGGCAGGCGGGCCGGTATGTGGTGCAGCATTCCTGCGGGGATATCCGCGAAGTCATGGAAGAGCTTCACGAGATCGGGCTGAACGTGTATCAGACCTTCCAGCCGGAAATATACGGGCTTGATTATGCCGGGAAGCTGCGGGGGAAAATCGCCGTATGGGGCGGCATCAGCACCCAGCGGGCGCTGCCGCAGCAGACGCCGGAGGGCATCCGGGAAACAACGCGGGCGCTTTTAGCGGCGTTCCCGAAGGGCGGGCTTATCGCGGGCCCTACCCATGCGGCGCCGGGTGATATCCCGCCGGAGAATATCGAGGCTATGCTGCAGGTCCTGCGGGGGGATGGGCGGTAAATGCATAGATCGGTCAAATCCGTTCATGGACGGGGACGCGGGCAAAACGTATAATGGCCGGGGAACCCAAAAGAACGGAAATAGCAAAAGAGGTGCCAAATGAATTCGATCATCCTTGCAAAAGACGGCTGCACGGCCTTTAAGCTGGTGGTTCCGGAAAACCCTTCGCCGGCCATCGCCTTTGCGGCCAAGGAGTTCGCGGCCATCTTCAACCAGATTACCGGGGCCGGGCTGCCGGAGCGCACCGACGCCCAGCCTGTATACGAACGGGAAATCGTCATCGGCCGCGGCGCGCATCCCTGCCTTCGGGAGGAGGCCATCGATTTTGACGCGCTGGGCGACGAGGGCTATGCGATCTATGCCTGCGAGAAGCAGCTCTACATTGCCGGGGCCGGCGACCGCGGAACCCTGTATGGCGTTTATTCCTTCTTCGAGGACTATGCGGGCTGCCGCTGGTTTACGGAAAAGCTGAGCCGCATCCCCCAGCGCGGCTGCCTTGCTGTGCCCTTCATCGACAAGCAATTCTGCCCGGTATTCAGCTACCGCAAATCGGCCTTTGTCGACAGCGACGCCTGGCAATTCTCCCTGCGCAATAAGCTCAACTCCAAGCTGCGGCCTGATTCGGTGGCCGAGCATGGATACGAGGTGACCTATGCCGTGGGCTTCTGCCACACCATGGAGACGCTGGTGCCGGAGGAGCTGTACGAGGCGCATCCTGAGTATTTCGCCATGAACGAGAAGGGTGAGCGCATCCACGGCCCCCATACCCAGCGCTGCCTGACAAATCCCGACGTGATGGCCATGAGCATTGAGAAGGTGCGGGAGGGCTTCCGAAAGGACCCCAACGCGCTGATCGCCTCGGTCACCCAGGCGGACACCTACCCCGATAAGCCCAACAACTGCCAATGCCCGGCCTGCAAGGCGATCGACGAGGCGGAGGGCAGCCCGGTGGGCAGCTTCCTGCGCTATGTGAACGCCATCGCCGAGGCGGTGGAGGAGGAATTCCCCGGCCGCTATATCGATACCTTCGCCTATCGCTATACCCGCACGCCCCCCAAGCTCACCCATCCCCGCGACAATGTGATCGTGCGGCTGTGCTCCATCGAGTGCTGCTTCTCCCATAGCCTGGAGGCCTGCCCCGGAGCCTATGCCAGCGACGGCATCGGCGTGGTGGATACGCCCAGCTTTGTCCGGGATATCAAGGGCTGGGCCGCGATTGCGCCGAATCTGCATATCTGGGACTATGTGGTGAACTTTGTCCACTATCTGGCGCCCCACGCCAATATCCATGTGTTCAAGGACAATATGCAGTTCTTCAAGGCCCATAATGTCATCGGCGTATACCCGGAAGGCGCGCCGGATGTGACGGGCAGCGATATGGCCGAGCTGAAGGCCTACCTGCTGGCCAAGCTGCAGTGGGATCCCGACTACGATGTGGAGGCGGGGACGGCCGAGTTTGTCCGGGCCTACTGCGGCGCCGGTGCGGAGCCGATCCTGGCCTACATCCGGGAGCTGAACGCCAAGCCCGAGCGGGAGGGCCTGCATATGTGCTGCTACGAGAAGCCCACCCGCGCGTTCTTTACGCCTGAATTTATGGAATTTGCCGAGGCCTGCTTCGACAAGGCCGAGACCCTGGCCGAGAACGACGAGGTGCTGGACCGCATCCGGTACTGGCGGATGAGCCTGCGCTATATCCGCCTGTGGCTGTATGCCGATACCTTCACGGAGACGGCGCTGATGGCTGAGTTCGCCAGCTTCTTCGCGGATATGAAGCGGTATGGCATCAAGGCGCTCAACGAGGGCGGAACCTATGACAAGTCCCTCCTGCGGATGAAGGAGCGGATTGAAGAGCAGCTGAACAAAGGCTAAAGGACGGCTGCCGGGAGCCAATAACCCAAGAAAGGCCTGTGCGTGACCCAACACGCGCAGGCCTTTTTTCTTGATGATCTAGGCGAAGGTCGTCTGCTATGCTGCTGGAGCTTATTGTGAATAAGCTGCGCATGGGCAGTTCAATATGCATTGCGGCGCGACCCTAAAGGCGCTTTCGATACAATAGACATTTAAGGCTCGTTTTTTCCTGAAGCTCCAGCACAATCTCTTGCTCGCCAACCCGCTCAAATCCGCGATGCTCATAAAACTGATAGGTGCAATTCGTGTCAGTAAACAGATAGATTTCCTTACCCGCTTCTCGCCTTTTTAGTTCATCCAAAAGAAATGTGCCTATGCCTTTTAACCTGCTATCCGGATTGGCCGCTAAAAAGCGTATTTCCCCGTCGGGCGTATGCGACGCAGCATATTTTGCGTACATCGCGTTATTGGCCTCGTTATAGGGCATGACGCCGCCCCTGAATAGAACCCTTTGCATGAAGTCTACAAATCCCACATAAAGCCCTTTCCAAAAGGAGGTATAAGGTTTGGGTTCGCCCTTCATGTCGGCAACCAGCACCCCCAACAGTTCCTCGCCCTCATAGGCGGCGATGACTTGCGTTGCATGGGTGTATTCAAGGTACCAGAAATACCTTCCGTATGCTTTCAGCAGAAGCTTGCTTTTTATGTATTTTTCAAAATTCATCCCTTTAAGGGCGAAGGATATGACCCTGCTATGATCTTTTTTATCCAGTTTTTGAATTATCATTTTTCCTGCTCCGGCTCCTGTTCGCGCACTCATGGATCGGCCTTATCCATGGTCATTGTAGCATCCCTATCTGCCCTTGGCTACTGGGAGAAAAATCGGGCGGCTGCTGCGCCAAGAAAGCAGCCAGGCAATCCAAAAGCTCCCGGGGATCGTCCGATGATCCGCAGGGCGAAGGGCCCGAGGCGATGAGCGCCTTTGCATCCTCGCCTTTCGCTGCTGCGCGTCGGATCTTCCGGCAGGCCAGCGAAAGGCAGGAAAGCACCGCGCGGCGCAGGGCCAGATCCCGGGCATCGCAGGGGGCGAGATCGGCCAGCAGCATCTCGCGGCTTTCCCAAAGATGGGGCAGGGTCCGGGCCAGCGCCAGCGCCCTGTCCGGCTGCCCGGCTTCCTGGTAAAGAAGGCAGAGTATGGCGCGGGTCGTGCCCTTGAGCTTGTCGCTGCGGCACTCTGCGATCACCCGCTCGCACAACGCCACGGCCTCCTGGCGCCCGGCCGGGCCGGAGGCATCGTCGCAGGCCAGGGAAATTGCGAGCTCCGACATCAGGCCGTAATGCTTGGGATAGCGGGCCAGCGCTGCCCGCAGCAGCGCGGCGCTGGCGCCGGGCTGGCCCTTGTCCCGAAGCCGCTGCGCCTGGACAAAGGTATCATGCAGCCGCTGCTGCTGGCGGGGCGTGCGGATCCCCAGAAGCTCGTCGGCCGTCACATCAAACAGGCTGGCCAGCGCCGGGAGCAGCGTGATATCGGGCAGGGCCAGATTCAGTTCCCAGCGGCTTACCGCCTGCGGTGAAAGATTGAGCGCCTCGGCCAGCGCCTCCTGGGTCATCCCCTGTTCCCGCCGCAACCGGCGGATTGTCGCGCCAATTTCCATGAGCGTGCCTCCCTTATCCCTTGATCCTGTGATGAGCATAGCAGAATTTCCGCCATAAGACCAGCAATTCCACCGTGAAGCCGCTGCAACCGTAGATTGATGGCCAAGGCTGGCGCAGGCGCGGCCTTGGGCGGCTTTTCCCAGGCAGCGGAGGGGAAAACGGCGCGGCGGGCCTTGACAAGCCCCCGGGCGGCCCCTAGAATGAGAGAGGATTTTGTCGGCATTTGCCAAGGAGGACCTGGTTATGGCCACCAATTACCATACCCATACGCCGCGCTGTCATCATGCCGTTGGCAGCGAGCGGGAATATATTGAGCAGGCGGTCAGGGAGGGGATGCCGGTGCTGGGCTTTTCTGACCACACGCCCTATCCCTTTGACGAAGGGTATGACTCCAACTTCCGCATGCGCCCGGAGGAGACGGAAGGATACGTCCAGACCCTGCTGGAGCTGCGGGAGGCATACCGGGGCCGTATCGAAATCAAGATCGGCTTTGAGGCGGAATACTATCCGGCCTATTTTGACCGGCTGCTGGAGCTGCTGGCGCCCTATCCGGTGGATTATCTGATCATGGGGCAGCATTTCCTGGAGAACGAGACCAGCCATCTGTACAGCGGCGAACAGACCGGCAGCGAGACGCGGCTGGCCCGGTATGTGGATCAGGTGATCGCCGGCCTGGAGACCGGGAAGTTCAGCTATCTGGCCCATCCGGATCTTGTGAACTTTGTGGGGGAGAGGGCGGCATACCGCCGGCAGTGCCTTCGCCTGTGCCAGGCGGCCAAAGCGCTTGCCATCCCCCTGGAGATCAACCTGCTGGGGATCCGGGAGGCGCGGGCCTATCCCCGGTGGGATTTCTTCGCCATCGCCGCTGAGGTGGGCAACGATGTCATATTGGGCAGCGACGCCCATGCGCCGGATGTGGTTTGCGATATGCCCTCCCGGGACATCGCCCGGGCCAAGGCAAAGGAGCTGGGCCTTTGCCTGATTGAGGAGCCTGTCTTGCGGCCGCCGCGGCTATAAAGCGATGGATAACAAAAGCCTCCGAAGCCAAGCTTCGGAGGCTTTCCTTTGGCTATTTTTCCAGAAGCTGCGCGATGAACAGGTCAACCGCGCCGTCTATTTCTTCATCGGTGTAGCTGGAGGCCATAAACTGCGCGAGAAAGCCGCGGACGCGGGGCTTCATCTGCTCCAGCCCCTCCGGCGCGGCGGAGATAAGGCCGCCCTCCGCGGCGAAGCTCCGGGACATGAACAGGAAGTGATCGACGATCTGCCGGATCCCCTCCTGCCCGTGTACGGTGGCTTCCTCCATGGATGCGTGATGAATCCCGGCGCGGTCCAGATAACGCAGATAGCCTCCGCAGGCTGCTAGAAAGGCGTCGGGGTCCGAGTGGCTTTGCCAGGCGCGTTCGGCTACAGCCAGCAGCCGGGGAAAGAGCATGCGCTCCATGTCGGGAGCAGTGGACAGCCATTCGGTCCACAGGGGCGCTTCAAGCCCCAGCACCTGGGCGTCATCGGGGAGCGGCTGCCCTTGGATATTGGGCGTGAAGGCCAGCTGGGAGGCCAGGGGGATCATGGCGCAGGGATAATCCAGATAGAAATTGGGCAGGTTGGACAGGATGAACCGGCGGCCCCTTTCCGCTTCGGCCATGCTGTAGCTGGGGCCCCATTCTACCCAATACTGAGCCATGACGCTGCCATCCAGCTGCCCGGAGGCCAGCGCCTCGTTCCAGGCGACAGCCGTTTTGCCATGGCGCTTCAGCAGCCTGACCAGCCGCCCGGTGAAATACGCCTGGAGGGCCTCGCAGTCAGC
>UQLW01000056.1 GCA_900542005.1 uncultured Eubacteriales bacterium | reverse complement strand
GGGGCGCCGGGATTTCCCCGGCGCCCCGCTTCAGGCTTGCTTACCGCTTCCAGCGCTTCAGCTGGGGAAAGGCCGCTTCCATCATGGCCCGGGCCGCTTTTTCCTCCATGCCCTCCCGCACCATGATGGGTACGCAAAAATCGATCATCTCCTCCATGGTAACGTCGCTGGTAAAGCCGCCGTGGTCATAGCAGTATTTGCAGTAATCCGCATTCAGCGTCCCGTCGGCCTCCCGCCCCCACAGCTCGCCCTTTTCGTCCAGCGGCATCGCGCAGGACTGGCAGTATCGTTCATTTTGCATGGTTATCCGCTCCTTTCATGGGATGCCCCCATGCTACCACATCCATTATGACATCATCATGTCATATTATCGTCAGCCCCATCCATATTTTCATCCGGGCAGTATTCCATTAGGTCGCCCGGCTGGCAGTGCAGCGCCCGGCAAAGGGCGTCCAGCGTGGAAAAGCGCACAGCCCGGACCTTGCCCGTCTTGAGGTGCGATAGGTTCACCTGGGAAAGGCGGATCTGCCGGGCCAGAGCGCCCAGAGTCATTTTCCGGTCGGCCATCACCCGGTCCAGCCGCAGAATAATCGCCATAGCCGCCTCCTTACAGCGTTTCGTCGCTTTCCTGCTGCAGCAGGGCCCCATAGTCCACAATCCGGGAAAGCGCCACCAGCAGGCCGCCAACCAGGATGCCCGCCGCCATACCGCCGGCCGAATAGGATAGGCGCCCCTGGCATAGGATACCGGCCAGCGTCACCTTCAGAAGGTGCGGCAGGACGAACGCCCCCATGACCGTATACCCCATGCGGCGGATATCGGCGCCGTAATCCGCAGAAAAGGGCGAGCTTCCCCCGCTGATTTCCGAGAACATCCGCCGCAGCAGGAAAAGCACATAGGCCGCCGCCGCGTGAACCAGAAGATCTGCACCCAGCAGGATCAGATGCAGCGTCTTGGGGTTTGCCGGTTCCTCATGGGAGGGCGCCAGGCTGCTGTCGGCTACCGCGGAAAAGGCCACCGGGCTCGCCTCGATGGCGATGTACCAGCCCCCGTCCGCCATGGGCTCCACGCTGTAGCGCTGCGCGGGGACAAGGGCCGCATAGCCTGTATAAACCAGTCGGAGCGCCAGCGACAGCGCCACCAGCCAAAACACAATGCCCATCCACAGGGCCGCCTTTGCGCAGCCGGCCTCCATCCGCTTTCTTTGTTCCATTTTATGCCGCCCCCTTTGTTATGATCTGCCGCCCTGGCCGATGATCGCCAGCACCTCAACCAAGCCGCGCGCGGCCGGCTGCCCCTTTCGGGCGAAGTCTGCCGCGGTGGTCGTGCCGGTCAGCACGCCGAGAAAGCGCGTCCCCGCCCGCGCGGCCGCCTCCGCGTCTACGAGGCTGTCGCCCACATACAGCGTCTGCCGGGGCGCGGCGCCCAGGGCCGCCATCGCCAGCAGCAGGCCCTCGGGATCCGGCTTCTGGCGCTGTACGTCCTCCGCGCCGATGACCACATCCACCCGGCCTTCCGCCACTTCTCTGGCCAGGATGGCCTGGATCCGGTATCGGTATTTCGTCGTGACGATCCCCAGGCGGAATCCCTTCGCTCTCAGCGAAGCCAGCGCCGGCAGCGCTTCGGGGTACAGGCGGGTATGCTCCACCATCACCTGATCGGCCTTTTCCTTAAAATATCCGCCGAACAGCGCGGACCGCCGTTCATCTGTATCGCCCGTCAGGCTCAGGTAGGTATCCGCCAGGGACAGGCCGATCGTCCGGCGGATGCGCTCCGGCGGCGGGGACGGCTCACCCAGCCGGGCCAGGGCATACTGGATGCTCTGGATGATCCCTGGGGTGGAATCGCCCAGGGTATAGTCAAAATCAAACAATACAGCTTCCCGGTCCATATCTGCGCCTCCCTTTCACCGCGGCGCCGGGGCCGCCGGATAGCTTCATTCTATCATCGTTTATCATGAGAAGCAATAAAAATTTAATGATAATCATTAAAAAAGCCCTTGCCGCTTGGCAAGGGCTTGATCCATTGAATCAGTGAAGGCGCAGGGAGCCCTGGGCCATCAACAGCGGCAGGAACAGGCCGCCCTGTACGGTGCGGTTCTGGAACTGCTCCTGTTTGGCCGTCAGGGTATCGAACCAGTCGTTCAGCGGCACGCGGGAGGGGGATTCATGATAGGCCAGCCACAGCGCATCCACCATCTCGATAAAGTCGTCGCGGCTGTCCATCATGGCGGCGCACCACACCAGCCAATCGCTCTTGGTATAGCTGGCGCGGCTGTCCAGGGGCAGCCCATAGCGGTTTATGCGGGCCACATACCCCTTCAGCTCCCGGTCCATTAGCCCTTCCGGGAAGATATGCGACCCCCAGACCCGGTCCCATACCATGTTGTACTTCATGGAGGTGGAGCCCTCCTGGTCGAAGGCCAGCCGGAAGGTCCCGTCGCTGTTTGCGGCCGCCTTGGCCCAGTGGCGCGCCATACGCCGCGCCTCGCAGGTATATTGCCGCGCCTCGTCCGTCCGCCCTACCATGCGGTTTAAGATGGCAAAGCCTGTCACGCCCATGACCGCCTTCACCGACAGGTTCACGTTATGGGCCAGATGGCCGGCAAAATCATCGGTGCACAGTTGGTTCTCCGGGTCGGTCCCATAGCGCAGCAGGTAGCGGACCCACTGGGCCAGCGTGTCCCAATGGCGCAGCGCAAAGGAGGCGTCCCCCTCGGCCAGCGCGTGGCACGCAGCCATCACCAGCATATTGCCGCATTCCTCCACGGGCATCTGGTAGGTGGGGTCAAGGCCGTCGCTGTATACCTGGCCGTTGAGCCGCGGATAGCGGCCGCAGTCGTGGGGCGCAAAGTCAAAGGGCCAGACCGGGCCTTCCGCATAGCGGAAGATGGGCCGCATCATGGCCGCCACCAGCTTGGGCTGGTAGAGCAGGAACAGCGGGATGGAGGGATAGCTGATATCCACCGTCGCCGCGCAGCCGTTGCTGAAGCACTCCTTGGAGATAAAGAGCAGCTGCCCCTGCCCGTCCAGGCACAGCTTGTGCGCCGCAATCGCCTGGCGGTAGGCCAGGGCCAGGATCTCGGCATATTTCTCGCCGCCGATGTCCTCGGCCTGCCGCTTCAGCCTGGCCGCAAAGCCGTCGCACCGGGCCTTCAGCGAGGCGTATTCCGCAAGGGCAGGCCCCAGCAGGGCCTCCAGCGGCTTTCCCGCCCGCTTCCAGTAGGCTTTCAGCGGCTCGCCAAAGTACTCGATGCAATCCACATCGTCATAGGCCAGGGCCGCCACGGCCGTTCCCCGCACCGGCAGGCGTAAGATCATCGCGCCGCCTTCCTCCGCCAGCGCCTCCGCGCCCACCGCGTCCGTCGCCGCATACAGGTAGCCCCAGTCGATGCGCAGGTCGTCGCCGTCGGCGTTCAGAGGGTCCTGGACCCGGTTCCCGGCGCGGGCAGCCACCAGCCCCGGCAGCTGCAGCCGCTCCGCCTCCACCTGCGACTGGCCCTTTTCGTCCAGGCACAGCTCCTCGTCGCAGCGCAGCGTGATTTGGGCGTCGGCCATGCCCTGGGCTGAAAAGGCGATGTAGCTGACCGGCCGGGAGAGCAGCATCAGGTCGTCCAGCAAGAGCGGCGTGGTAAAGGTCACCTCCAGCGCTCCCTCCGGGCAGGTAAAGCGGTAGCTGCTGCTAAGGGCGTCCACCTCCAGCCCTGCCTGCTCCATGCAGGGCAGCTCGCTCCGGCCCATGAAGCAGTAGGATTTTCCTCCAGTGGTCAGTGTGCCGGTAAGCCGGTGCGGCTTGCCTGTCCAGTGGCGGGTATCCTCACCGGGCAGCTTGTCCGCCATGGACCAAATGCTGAAATAGGGATCCACCGTCACCAGCGGTACGGCGGGCGGGCGCATTTTCATGGGTTCTCCTCCTGTTGACAAGTTGATACCCCTATTATATGATCGTTCTATTGTGAGAAAAAGCGATTATATGACCATATACCGGTAGAATAGAACCATCAGGAGGTCAGACGCCATGAACCAGGCCCGGGAGGATATCCGCTTTATGAACACCCAATACCACGACGATGCGGTCACCTTCCTGCTGGCCGGCGTCACCTATCCCAACGCCGGCTATGCCATAACCCGCACCTGCTCGGAATGCTGCGTGATGGAATATGTCCGCTCCGGACGGGGCTATATTGCCGAGGGGGAACGCCGCTATGCCGTCGGCCCCGGCGATTTTTATATGCTCCCCCAGGGATATACCCATATCTATGGCGCCGATCCCCATGATCCCTATGAAAAAATATGGGTCAACGCGTCCGGGCCGCTGCTGGCCCACCTGCAAAAGGCCTACGGCCTGAGCCGGCCGGTCGAGATCCTCCACGCGCCGGTGGAGCGCCGCATGGAGCACCTGCACCGGGTGCTGCTGGCGGCGCAGCCGGTCAGCCGCCGCCATGAATGGGGCGCGCTGGCGCTGCACGCCCTCTTTCTTGAGCTGAACCGCTCCCGCTGCGCCGGGCAGGCCCTATCCACCGCAGAGGCGGTGCGCCAGGCTCTCGATGAGCGGCTGTACCAGCGCGTCCGCCTGGACGAGCTGGCCGCCTCGCTCTATCTTTCACGCACCCATATGATCCGCCTGTTCCGTCAGGCCTACCATATCACGCCCTATCAATACCTGCTTAAGGCCAAGCTGCGCCTGGCCCGCTCGCTACTGGTGGATACGCGCCTGAGCATCCGGGAGATCAGCGGCCAGCTGGCCTTCACCGACGAATCCTATTTTTCCAAGGTATTCAGGGCTGAGACGGGTTATGCTCCCGCCGAATACCGCCGCCTGGGCGGCCCCGTTTAGCCTGTCTTTCAGCCTGCTGGGCTATGGCGCCCAGCTCCCGGCTTTCATCCTGCAGCCTGCGCTGCAGCTGCCGCAGCCGCTGGGCGGTTTCCTCCAGCTGCCGGTCGGCCGGCGCGTCCTCTTTCTCCTCTGCCATCGTTCCCGGCCACCGGAAATCAACGCCCCGGGCCGTCAGCCTCTCGCCCGCCTCCTTCACCCATTCAGGGTGGTGGCGCAGCAGGGCGCGGTATTTGTTCTGCAGCCGCATCATCCGGGCGGGATCTCCCTGGGCCATCTGCTGGGCAGTGGCGCGCACCGAACCGCCCGCAGCCCGCGCGGTCATGACCGCCTCCAGCAGCGCCAGGCTCTCCTCCTTGGTAAAGACCCGGCTATCCCGCTCCACCCTTGCGCCCCGCAGGCAGCCCTCCGGGCCCCGCTGTGCATAGTAAAAATTATGCACGCTGCCGGCGCTGCGCCCCGTATGGCGGGCCACACGCTCAAACACATGGGTAAGGGATTCCCCTGTCTGCCCCGCCTGAAGCAGGCATGCTGTGAAATACTCTGTTTCCTGGCGGCTCCAGCCCGCCTTTCGCTTTCCCTGCATGGCTTTTCCCTCTTTTTCTTTTATGGCCTGTCATCCCATTCTATGCAGGGCCTCCCGTTGTCATGTCATGGAGGTCTTGCTTTTTTCCGGCGCATTTCCGTCCCTTTTTTCGTCTAATGAACGGTTCCCATCGTGAGTATGCTGTCCTATGCGAATTCCTCCGGCGTTAACCGCTGGAAAAGAAAGAAGGAGATTGAATGAAGAAATCCCGCCTTTTGCCGTTGGCGCTGGCCGTCCTGCTGTCGCTGGCCCCCGCCGGCTGCGGCTCGCCTGCGGCGCTGCCGGACGCCTCCGCGCCCTCCGATTCCGCCGCCTCGCCCGCGCCGGCCCAGACGCAGCCTGAAACCACCGCCGCCCCTACGCCCATCCCGGTGGAGCCCGATGTTTTCTATTACGCCAACGCGCTGGAGTCCGACCGGCTATACAGCCAGAAAAAGGATGGCTCCGGCCTGACCCGCGTATTGGACGAGCCGGTTTCCGGCGTAGTCCAGCAGGATGAGCGCGTCTATTTCATGGATCGCCGCCAGGCCCTTTGCTATTATGACATTCCCACCGCCCAGCGGGCCGAGCTTCTTCCGGAGATCCAGACCTTCGCTGTGGACGGCGAGGATCTGGTCTATGCCGTCGCCAGCACGACGGAAGAGGGCTATCGGAACCCCTTTGCCCCGGAGCTCCATCATCTCTCCCTTTCCACGGGCAAGGATACGGTTGCCGCCACCGTGGAATCCTATCTGTTTACGCTCAAGGACGGCTATCTTTACTATACGCAGAACGACTGGACCCAGCAGCAGAGCGCTTCCCTGGTCAGCTATTGCCTCGAAACCGGTGAAACCGCTGTTCTGGAGCAGACAAGCGGCTCCATCATGGGCCTTTACCCTGTGGCCGGCGGAATCTATTACACCGTGACCACCGATGGGCAGGAGGGCTGGAAATTCGCCCAGGCCGACGGCTCCAGGACGACGGAGCTGCCCGCCTCCATTCCCACGGACGCGACGCTGATCCATGCCTCTGCCCAGCGGTTCTACTATATCGCCGCCGCCGATTATGAAAACCACATCGATCCTGCATTGCACCAGGTGACCGCCGATGGGCAGGATACGGTGCTGCTCTCTGCCTCAGGGCCGGACGGGGCCTACATGAACGCAGCGCCCGTGGATGAGGCCGGCTGGTTGATCCTCATCTCCCGGGCCGCGGGCTGGGGGGAGAAAAACGCATACGGCTCCTACGAGCAGTATGCCGATCAGTCCACCTACCAATACCTGGACGGGGAAACCGGCGTGGTCACGCCCCTGAATGCGGCGGATACCGAGGGGCAGCTTTTTGCCCAGGGCGATTTCCCCGTCCTGGACAGCTCGACCGCCCGCAAGCCTGTCACCGCCGCGCTGTATAACCTCTTTGTGAAAAATTATGGTTATACGGGAAGCGAACCGCTGTGCTCGACCACCCACAACGCCTGGCTGAATATCGCCGACCGTAAGGCCGATCTGGCCCTGCTGGCCGCGCCCACCCAGCAGGAGCAGGACTACCTGGCCCAAAAGGGCGTCGAGGTGGAGATGAAACTCTATGGCGGCGACGGACTGGTCTTTATCGGCAACAAGGCCAATCCCGTTACCAACCTGACCCACGAGCAGCTGATCGCCATCTATCAGGGCGAGATCACCAACTGGAGCCAGGTAGGCGGGCCGGACCATGCCATATCGGTCTACTACCGCGATGATCAATCCGGCAGCCAGCGGCTCTTTGAAAAGCTGGTATTCAAGGGGCTGGATATCCCCGACTTCCTGGGTATGGGCTTCTACCTGATGGATGAAATGAGTACCATCGTCAACATCTGCCTGGAGGATCCCTACGCCATCGGCTACAGCATCATGACCTATCTGGACGATGTCTATGCCGAGGAGGATCTGAAGGTATTCTCGATCAATGGCGTCGTCCCCTCCGCCGATACCATCAAGGACAAGAGCTATCCCTATCACACCCAGGGCTATCTTGTCATCCGCAAAGACGAACCCCAGGACAGCCCGGCCCGGCGCCTGTTCGACTGGTTCGGCTGCCCCATCAGCGACGATCTGCTGACCCAGGCCGGCGTGAGCCCGCTGTCGGAATAGCGCGCGCCGGATACAAACGCCTAAAAGCAGCCCTGTTCCAGCAAAAGGCATGGCCCTGTGGCCATGCCTTTTCCCCTTTTTATCAAACTGTCCTGACCGCCATCGGGATGCCGGTCACGTTTCTGTTCCGCCTTATCGGCCGCTGCAGACCGCAGGCCCCTTATTCCCGGCATTCCGCCGGGTATGGGCAGCCCGGCAGAAGCCTCCGCCGGATAAACGGCCGCCCGCTCTGCCTTATGCCTCATCCAACCGCTCAATTTTGAAAATGACCGGCCTCGTCCCGTCGGAGCAGCAGGTAATCATGGTGTTTTCCTCCTTCATCCAGCCCTTCATGATGGAGCCGCCCTGCAGCCCAAATATACCGGGCGATCCCGTCCCATGCCTGCGAGCAGTGGAGGCATCTTCGGTTCCCCGGCAATAGTATCTGGATTCACCTCTTTATAACCCGATAATAAATCCTAAAATGCGCTTTGGATCCGTCCAAGCGCATTTTTATCAACTTATCAATAAAATATCTCAGTTATTTTGCAAGTCGATTAGAGCAGCCGCTGAAATATCCTTCATCTATGCGAAAAAGCAAATATCTTAAAAAGCAAAATTAATCTATGTCTCATGCCGGAAAAACGGTGTAGATTGGATTTGGTTTCTTAAGGCAAATAATGAGAGGAGAAGAACATGAAAAAGGTTATCATCGTACTGTCGTTTTGCTGGGCCCTGCTGCTGACAGGATGCAGCAGCATAACAAACCCCACTGAAGCTACCACAACCACTGAATCTACCACAACCGCCCAAGCTACTACAACCACTGAAGCTACCACAACCGCTGAAGCCACCACAACTGCCGAAGCTACCACAACCACCCAAGCTACAGACGCTGCATCAGAGGACAGCGGGGACATCGATCCTGATTTTAAGGCTGCGATGGATAGCTATGAATCGTTTATCGATGAGTATGTCGAATTTATGAACAAGTACGCCGCATCTGATGGTACGGATATGGAGCTTCTTACCGATTACGCCGGGTTTATGAAAAGGTATGCCGAGTTTAGTGAGGATTTTGCAAAATGGGAAAATGAAGATATGAACGCTAAGGAGATTGCCTATTATCTTGACGTTCAAACACGCGTGAGCAAAAAATTGCTTGAAGCTGCGCAGTAGGGGGATAAGCCGATGCGCAGCAAAACGCTTTGGGTATCCAATGTTTTAGCCACTGTCTATTCTGCCTGGCTGATCTGGACCTTCGGTGGCGCAGTTATCCGCGCAGGCGGGGCCGATTATATCGAGGCAGTAGGGGCATATTTCAGATTCGCATTTCAGATGCTTGGCCTGTCCTCTCCCGCTATGAATTTCCTGTATGCTGCTGTGATCCTGCTATGTCTCCATATTGTGACCTTTGTTTTGGGTTGCTTGATTGGATGGATTTCTTATGCAGGTAAAAGAAGCGGCGGCGCTAAGTTTGCAGCAACGCTGTATTTGATTGGTACGATATGCTTCCCTATTTATGTCATCTTCGGATTGCCAATTACAATCGTTGGATTTATCGGCGGGGGAAAGCAAAAAAAGCTGAATAACGTCGAGCCTAAAATAGGATAAAAAAGCCGTCAAAAACATTTCGTTGGGGAAACATGGAACGGGCCTTGCCATAATTGGACGATTCCAGGATGCAAAAGCAATAATAAAAACTTATCGTAGCGTTGCAAGCGATTACGCGGCCTTACTGCTGATTTCAACAGCAGTGAGGCCGTCTTTTCGATTGATGTGCTCATGAACGTATTTAGTAACCAACCGTTCTACATCGTTTCTGAATGAGTATGGGATCATCGTATCGTCTTGCCTTCGCCTTAACGGCCTTTGGCTACTCCCGGCACATAAAAGGCGGAAGCCGTGAAAACCACGCGCCTTCCGCCCTTGTCCGTCTTGTATGCGGGCCCTCCCGCTGATAGCCCGGCTACGGCTTCTTCCGCTTTCCGGCCTCCGCCTCATCCGCCTTGGCCATGGCCCGAAGCACCACGATCGCAGCCGACCGCCGGTCGGGCGATAGATGATTGATCAGATTGACCAACGAGGCCGCCGGTATATTGTTCTGCTTCCCGCCTTCCAGAAAGGGCTCGCCCTCGCCGGTTTTCATCCAGGCCGGATTTACGTTGTACCGGCTCTGCAGGTATTCAAAAAATTCCGGCCTGGGCGTCCTGATCTTTCCTTTCAGGATCTGGCTGATATAGCTGCGTTCCTTGCCTAGGTCCCGGCTTAGCTTGCCAGGCGTCGTATCGACGGTTTCCATCAGGAACATCAGCCGCTCTTGGAGTGTCCGCATCTTGTTCAATACGCCGCCTTTCCTTCATGCTCTCTTTAATTATGTAAGCATATCAAACAGTGTCCGTACTTTTCAATCAATCTCATACCCGTTTTCGATTTTATGTGGTATTATAGCGGTTTTACTGCTATAATATACCTATCTGACAACAGAGAAGGGAACGGAGGCCATGGATAGACCCTTTGGCAGGCGGGTTCGCTCCAGCCAGCTTCAGCGCCTGGCCAGCCAGCTCTCGGAGGCCGGCAGGGAGCAGCTCATGGAATACCTGCAGCTTCAGCTGCAGATTCAGGCCCTTGAGGCCCGCTGCGCCGTGATCCGCCGCAGGCTGCTGGGAGCCCCGCAGCCTCCGCGCCGCCATTGCGCCCGCAGGTATCGCCTCAAAGGCTACCGCAAGGGAGGCCGTCATGCATATCATTGAGCTTCCGCCGGACCTGGAAGCCGGCAGCCATCGGATCGAGAACACCGCCGTCTTTCAATCGCTGGCCCCGCTGGAAGGTTTCCGCGGCTACAGCCTGGCCGCGTCGGCGGTGTACCTTATGCAGCGCTGCGGCAAGGCGCCCGAGGATATCCGCTTCTCACCGGATATTTATTGGCCGCTGGCCCAGCGCGCCCATATTACCCACCGCCTGGTATACGGTAACCTGCGCACCTTTTTGTCCGCCGCAGCCACCCGGCTGCCCGATGCGCTCGCCGCCATCATGGGGGCACCCTGCCTGCAGCCTCCTTCGCCGCAGTCCTTTCTCCTGGCCCTGTACCGGCGCGTCGGGAAAGATCAGCCCCACGCCTAGCTCCACCGGTATAAAAAGCTCCGGTATCCACTGCCTGGATACCGGAGCTTTTCGCTTCCATTACAGCCGGCCGTCAAGGCCGCCTTGGGTCTGGGCGCGCGTCTTCTTTCGGGGAAGGGTGGAATGGATCGCGCCCTCGGGGCACGCCCTGCGGCATGCCCCGCAGCGGATGCATTCGGGGCTGTTGGGCTGCCGGTATACCGGAATATCCAGCTTGCAGGCCTTCTGGCAGCGCCCGCAGGCGGTGCACCGGCTGGGATCAATCTCATAGCGATACAGGGCAATCGGGTTGAAAAGTCCATAAATCGCGCCCAGCGGGCATAGATACCGGCAGAAGGGCCGGTATACAAACACCGACAGCACGACAAGCACCGCCAGGATCGCCGCCTTCCAGGTGAAAAGCCAGCCCAGGGCCGCCTGCAGCGGCGGATTGGCCGCGATCAGCGGGATCCCGGCAAAAAGCGTGCCTGAGGGGCAGATATACTGGCAGAACCAGGGCCGCCCCTGCCCCACGATATCCAGCACTGTCAGCGGCAGGATGATGACAAAACCGGCCAGGATACCATATTTGAGGTATCGGAGCCATCGGTCGCCCGGCAGCTTTTTCCTTTTCCGCACAAAGGGGATCTTATACAGCAGGTCCTGCACCAGGCCAAAGGGGCACAGCCAGCCGCATACCAGACGCCCCAGCAGCGCGCCAAAGACCAGCAAAAAACCGACCACATAAAAGGCGAAGCGGTGATTCCGGTCGGCCAAAACAGCCTGAAGGGAACCGATGGGGCACGCCCCCAGGGCGCCGGGGCAGGAATAGCAATTCAACCCCGGCATGCAGACAAGCTTGCCCTTGCCCTTATAGATTTTTCCCTGGGCAAAGCCCGCCGCATATCCATTCCCCAGGGCGGTAAAGCAAAGCTGGACCACCGTGCGGGCCCGGGCTTTAAGCCAGCGCAGCGCCCTAACCAAGCCCGATACACTCCATGCAGATGTTGGCCGCCTTGCGGAATACGATCTCCGCCTCGCCCCGGAGCGCGCCTATCGCCAGAAAGGCCGCCCCCAGCAGCAGCAGGACGGCCCCTGCCCCATACCGCCTCAGCCGTTTCATTCCTCCACCTCCAGAAGCGTCCGCTCGATGATGTCAATCCAGCCGTTCTTATCCTGAGCGCCGGCATAGGCGCTGCCAACCTGGCGCCCCTGGCTGTCGACAAAGAAGGTGGTGGGAACCGCGCTGACGCTTGCCAGGATGCCATAGAGCTCCTGGGAGGGGAGTATATGGGGATAATCCGCCTTGGTCTGGGCGACAATCTGCTGCGCGGTCTCCAGCTGGCTTTCGCTGATGCTGCCATCGGAATTGAACACGTCCGCTACCAGCCCCAGGATGCGCACGCCCTTGGGCTCGTATTCGGCGGCCAGCTCGCCCAGATCCGGCATCTCCTTGAGGCAGTAGCCGCAGTTGGTCGTCCATACGTTCACCATTGTCAGCTTATACTGCTCCAGCAGGGAGGCGTCCACCGGGTTCCCTTCCAGGTCGGTGGTGGAAAAGCTGCTCATGATGCCCGCGTCCTCCTGGGTTCCGGCCGCCGGGGCCGGGGTTGTGCGCTCTGCCGCCTCCGTCGTGGGCGCCTGGGCGGCGCAGGCGGTAAGCGCCAGCGCCGCCGCCAGGCATACCGCAGCGCGCCATAGCCGTTTCAGCTGGGTCATGGTTTCCTCCTTCGTCCAGGTATTTGGGTGTGTTTACGCTATCTTATCAGCAGCCGCATCCCCTGTCAACGGCCATCCTGGGCTACCGGCTGCGCCAGAGCACCCAATCCATCATATCCCGGGCAAAGCCCGCTTCCACAAGCGCCGGCTCGGCCTCCTTGGGATATTGGCGGAGCATGATCCGGTTGAGCCAGGGAAAGATATGGCGCTGGACGAAGTCGCGGGCCAGGGCCCGCAGCGCCGGCCCCGCCGCCTCGGGCTGCAGCAGCCGCAGCGCCTCGCCCTGGCGGCTGAGGACCGCCGCCGGGC
>UQLW01000055.1 GCA_900542005.1 uncultured Eubacteriales bacterium | reverse complement strand
CAGAGGTCCATCCGTCCCACGGTAAGCATCACCAATAAGCCCAAACCTTTTCCGGCGAATCCTTCTAGGCAGGGAAGGCCTGCGCCGCAGGAATCTGCGGCGCAGGCCTTTTATCGTCCATGCGCTTTCCGCCATTCAGGCGAGTCCCGGATCAATAGGCCGCCTTGGGGTCCTTGTGCTCTTCGCTGCCGGCAGGCTGCGGCCTTTGGGGGCCGGGGGAATGCTTCGGCCGCTCAAGCTGCTGAGCCTTCTGCCGCTGGACGCGAACCTCCAGCACCTTCCGGGAGTCAGCCTGCGTCACCGTTATGGCCAGGTCTTTGTAGGTAAAGCCCTGGCCAACCCGGGGAATACAATCCATCACATCCATGACCCAACCGTTCACGGTAGCCCATTCGCATTCCTCGTCCAGCTCCAGGTGCCGGAACACCTTATCCACGCTGGCTGACCCGGAGATAAGGTAGCTATTCTCCCCCGCCGGGCGCATCTGCTCCAGAACCTCATCGTGTTCGTCCCAAATCTCGCCTACCAGCTCCTCCAGCACGTCCTCCAGGGTTACAATACCGGCCGTTCCTCCGAATTCATCGATCACCACCGCCATATGGCTTTGGGTATGCTGCAGCAGCTTCAGCAGATGGGAAATTTTAAGCCCGGTCGAAATAAAGATTACGGACTTCATCATGTCTGTAAGGCTGGTCTTTCCCTTATGCAGGTTGGCATAGAAATCCTTCTCATGCACAACGCCGATAATCTTATCCAGATTTTCTTCATACACCGGCAAGCGGGAGAAGCCGTGCTCCTCAAACAGGCAGCTGACCTCCTCAAGGGGCATATCGGAGGCGACCGCGATTACCTCCACCCGGGGCGTTAAAATATCCGCCACCTCCAGATCCTTGAATTCGATAGCCGAACGGATCAGGTTCCCCTCATGCTCGTCAATACCGCCCTCGCTCTGCGCCTCATCCACCATGGTTTTAATTTCGTCCTCTGTGATCCCGCCGCCCTGCTGGGAATGAAACACCCGGCTCAGCAGCCGGCGCCAGCCCATGAACAGGAAGTTCACCGGCGTCAGCAGCGTTTTCAGCGCCTTTAAGGGGACGGCCGCCCTAAGGGCAAAGGCTTCCGGGCTCTCCTTGGCCAAGCTCTTGGGCGATACCTCGCCGAAGATCAGGACGATCACCGTCATCACAACGGTGGACACGGAGACGCCCTTATCGCCCAGCAGCTGCGTAAACAGCACCGTAGCCAGGGAGGCCGCCGCGATATTGACGATGTTGTTGCCGATGAGGATCGTGGTCAGGATCTGGTCGTATTGATCCGCCAGCGCCAGAACCAGCGCGGCCTTGCGGTTGCCGTCGGCGGCAAGATTCTTCATGCGAATCTTGTTAAAGCTTGTGAAGGCCGTCTCCGTGGCGGAGAAATAGGCCGAACAGGCCACCAGCAAAACCAACACCACGATGATGGACGTACTGTCCATAAAACAGATCACTCCTTATGAATATTAATATAAAAAGAGCGCTACAACAAGAGGACGCTTAGATCCTCCTGGTAACGCTCCTTTTTTCTACAACAAAGCCCGAAGGCCTACATCGGCCGTCCGGAACAGATGATTCTTCCACTTTGATAACCTCGTTTCTAACCTACAGGCATTATATCATACCCTCGCCGCCAGCGCAAGGGCTGCGCCCCGTATAGCAAAAGGGCCGCATATCCTGCGGCCCTTTGGGTTTTGCTATTTTACTTGTTGTCGGCCTCAACCGCCATAACCTGCTTGCCGTCGTAGTATCCGCAAGCCTTGCAGACACGATGGGCCAGCTTCATCTTGTGGCACCGGGGGCACTCCACGATGCCGGGCAGGCTGAGCTTCCAGTTAGCGCGACGGGAATCGCGGCGGGCTTTTGAACTTTTCCCCTTGGGTACTGCCATTTTTTACACCTCCTCATTCTCTTCACGCAATTTTGCTGCCAGCACGGCGAAGGGATTTTTCTTTGGGCCCTCACCCACGCTGCTGCAGCCGCAGGATATCGTATTCCTGTTGGCGCCGCATACCGGACACAAACCCTTGCAGTCTTCGCTGCATAGGGTGCGCAGCGGCATATTCAGCGCAATGCAGTCCTCGACCATCTGCGTCAGGTCCAGGGTATGACCCACATATAGATAGCGGTCCGGGGCGTCGTCGCTTGCGCTGCGGGCGAATTCCTCTGTGAATTCCGCCTCCTGGCAGGACGAAACCGAAGCCAGGCACCGCGCGCACTGCGTTTCATAGTCAAAGCGCAGCGCACCCTGCACCGTCAGCAGGCTGCCGTCGGCGCTTACCGTCCCCTCCACCACCGTTTTTATGATGGTGACAGACGGATCGATGCTTTCACCCGGCCATCCCTCGCGTTCCAGATGGAAGCGTGCGGGAGCCTGTCCCCTGCGCAGCAGGGTATCCAGATCGAGTATCAAACGATCACCTCAAACCAAACATAGTTATTATAAGGAAGCAAGCTGGCATTGTCAACAGGCAATCCCGCTTTTTTCCGCTTATCCGCCGCCCGATCAGCCCTTGACCAGCTCCAGCGTATCCCGGGCGATCATCAGCTCCTCGTTGGTTGCGATCACCCATACCTGAACCCTGGAATCGTCGGTGGAAATCTTGACCTCGTCGCCGCGCTGGGCGTTGCGCTCCGGGCAAAGCGTGATGCCCATAAAGCCCAGATCCCTGCACACCGCCTCGCGCACCAGCGCCATGTTCTCGCCAATACCGGCGGTGAATACCACCGCGTCCACGCCGCCCATCGCCGCCGCAAAGGCGCCGATGTACTTGGTCACCCGGTAGCAGAAGCTCTCAAAGGCGGTCTTGGCGCGTTCGTTGCCTTCCTTCATGCCGGCAACCACGTCCCGCATATCGCTGGAAATGCCGCTGATGCCCTGCAGGCCGGATTTCTTATTGAGCACCTCCATCACCTCGTCGATGGTCATGTGCTTGTTGCTCATCAGATACTCGATGATGGCCGGGTCCAGGTTGCCGCTGCGGGTGCCCATCAGCACCCCCTCCAGGGGCGTCATGCCCATGGTGGTATCCACCGACTTTCCGCCGTCCACCGCCGTAACCGAGCCGCCGTTGCCCAGGTGGCAGGTCACGATCTTCAGCTCCTCCGGCTTCTTGCCCATGCACTGGGCCACCTTCTGGCTGACATACCGGTGGCTGGTGCCGTGGAAGCCATAACGGCGCACCTTGAGCTCTTTATAGTATTCATAGGGCAGTCCGTAAAGGAATGCCTTGGGCGGCATCGTCTGGTGGAAGGCCGTATCGAATACGCCTACCATGGGGGTGTGGGGCATCACAGCCTGGCAGGCGCGGATACCCATCAGGTTGGCTGGGTTATGCAGCGGGGCCAGGGGGATATTTTCCTCCAGCGCGGCCATGACTTCGTCGTCAATCAGCACCGAGCCGGAAAACTTCTCGCCCCCATGCACCACGCGGTGGCCCACCGCGTTGATCTCATCCATGGATGCGATTACGCCGTGCTCCTGGTCGGTCAGCGCATCCAGCACCATCCGGATCGCCGCCACATGGTCGGCCATCGGCTGCTCGAGGGTCACCGCCGGCTTCTTTATGGGGTTATGGGTCAGCTTGGAGCCGGGTATTCCGATGCGTTCCGCATTCCCCTTGGCGACCAGGGTTTCCGAATCCATGTCAATCAGCTGATATTTCAGCGACGAGCTGCCTGCGTTGATTACCAGTATATTATTCATACTGTCCTCCTAAAATATAGCGGAAAACCGCCTGCATTCCATTGCGCGGGAGCAAAAAGCCCGTATAATGTTAGTGTAAGCATATCTATTATAGCAGGTTTTTCCCACAAATCAATGAAAAGAGGGCGCAAATGAGAATCTGCGGCGTGATCGCTGAATATAATCCCCTGCACCTTGGGCATGTCCGCCATCTTGCCCTGGCGCGGCAGGTCTCCGGGGCCGATGCGCTGGTCGTGGTGATGAGCGGCCCCTTTGTCCAGCGGGGCGAGCCAGCCCTGGCCGATCCCATGCTCCGGGCCCAATGGGCCGTTGGCGCCGGGGCCGATCTGGTGCTGGAGCTGCCCGCAGCCTATGCCTGCCACGGGGCGCAGCTCTTTGCCCGCGGCGCAGTTGGCCTTCTCGATGGGCTTGGTTGTGTGGACAGCTTCTGTTTTGGCTGCGAAACGCCGGCCCTTGACCGCCTTCTGCCGGCCGCTCAGCTGCTGATGGAGGAGCCGGAACCGCTGAAGGCCCGCCTTCGCTATGAGCTGGGCCGCGGCGAGGCTTATCCCCGGGCCCGCCAGCTGGCTCTGGCCCACATCCTGGGCGAATCGTCGGCGCCGCTGATGACGCAGGCCAACAATGTGCTGGCCCTGGAATACCTCCAGGCCTGCCTTCATCTGGGCAGCCGTCTCAGGCCCTTGCCCATAGCGCGCACCGGCGACGGCTACCGGCAGCAGCAGATTGAGGGCCCCCTGCCCAGCGCGACCGGCATCCGCGCCGCCCTGTATGCCGGCCAGGCTCCTTCCGGCCTGCCTGAAAGGGTGGCCCGGGATCTCGCCGCCGCCCGCCTTCTGTTCCCGGAGGCGCTCTCCTCCCTTGTCCGCTGGCGTCTCATGACCGCATCGGATGAAGCCCTGGCGGACCTGCCCGATATGGCCGAGGGGCTGCATCTGCGGCTGAAACGGGCCGCCCGGGAAAATAGCGGCTATGAGCAGATAGCCCAGGCGGCCCTAACCAAGCGCTACAGCATGCCCCGTATCAAGCGGGCCATGCTGCATAGCCTTCTGGAGATCAACCAGGCGGATACCGACAGGCTCCGCCGGGATCTGCCGCTCTTTGTGCGCCCCCTGGCGATGGGGGAAAGGGGAGGCCCTATCCTCTCGTTGATCGCAGGCGCCTCCTCCCTCCCGCTCATCGCCCATCCCGCCCGGTACCGCCCCCAGCAGGGCACGCCTGCCGGGCGGCTTTGGGAAATCAACCGGCGGGCGTGGTCGCTGTATGCTTTGCTCAGCGGGCGGGTGGACGGCTGGGCCTATCAAGCCCGGCTCACGCCGCAGCCCCCCTGGCCTGCCCCCTGACCGCTGGATGGGTTCTGCTTCACCGCCCCTGCGGCATAGCAAATCCCCCGCCTGTTTGCTTATCACAGCGTCAAAGGGCGGGGGAATGTTCAAAGCGCCGCCTGCTTTCTTTATCCTTCCGGGATTATTGGGCCGCCACCATCTGCCTCTCCTCCAGGCGGACGCTGTTCTGTATCCGGTCCATGCCTGCATAGATACCGCCCAGCGCCACCAATTGGTCATGGGTACCGGCCTCGGCGATCCTCCCGTCGTCAATCACCAGGATCAGATCCGCGTTGCGTATGGTAGAAAGCCGGTGGGCGATGGCAAGGATCGTCCGTTTGCCGGCGATGGCATTGATCGCCTGCTGAATCTGCCGTTCGGTCTCCACATCGACCGAGGCGGTGGCCTCATCCAGGATGATGATGGGCGACCGCCGCAGAATGGCCCGGGCGATGGCGACCCGCTGCTTTTGGCCGCCTGACAGGCGCAGGCCCCGTTCCCCTACCTGCGTGCTATAGCCATCCGGCATAGCCAGGATATCGTCATGGATCCGGGCCGCCTTCGCGGCCTCCACAATCTCGGCATGGCCGGCCTCCGGCCGGGCGTAGCCGATGTTCTCCTCGATGCTTCCGTTGAATAGAAACGTGTCCTGCAGCACCGGTGAAATATTGCGCCGCAGGCTCTCAACGGTTACGTCGCGGATGTCCTGCCCATCCACCAGGATCCGGCCTGCCGTGGGCTCATAGAAACGGGAAATCAGTTGGGTTATCGTCGTCTTGCCCACTCCGGTGGGGCCGACCAGCGCCACCATCATGCCCGCCCTGCAGGTAAAGGATATATCCTTCAGCACCGGGTCGCCGGTTTCATAGGAAAAGCTGACATGGTCAAAGGTAATATCCCCTTTTACATGGGCGAGGTTTGCGGCGCCCTCCCGGTTCTGAATCTTGGAGGGCGTGTCCAGGATCATCATCACGCGCTCCGCCCCGGCCATGGCCTGCTGCATGCTCTCCAGCAAATTGGCCAATCCGGAAATCGGCGCATAAAAAAGGCTCAGATATAGCACAAAGGACACGATATCCTCTACCGAAAGGCTGCCCTGATAGGCCAGCAGGCCGCCGAAGCCCACCACCAGGATCGTGCCAATGGAGGAAAGGAACTCCACGGAGGGATGAAATACCGCGCTGATTTTCAACGCCCGCAGCATCGCCCGGATATGATCAAAGTTTTTCTCATCCACCCGCTGGGTCTCATATTGCTCCTGCCCAAAGGATTGGATCTCATGAATACCCGAAAGATTGTCCTGCAGCTTTCCGTTCAGGTCGCCCATCTTTTTCTGAGATACCCGGAAAAAGGGACGTACCTTCTTGGTAAAGATGACGCCTGAAATGAGTATCAGGGGAATCGGGAAGCAGGTAATCAGCGCCAGCCTTAGGTTGATCGTCATAAGGATCGCCAGCACGCCGGCAAAGGTCACCGTATTGGTAATCATTTCGGGGATGATATGGGCATAGAGCAGCTCAAAATCCCGCGTATCATTGACCACGCGGCTCATAAGGTCGCCGGTCTGCTTATCATGAAAGAACCCCAGATCCAACCGCTCCAGCTTGTCATAGAGCTTGGTGCGCAAATCGCCCACCAGATACCAGGCCGCCTTATGGGCCAAATAATTGCTCAAAAACCGGAACAACACCCGCACAAGGTACAGCGCCACAAGGATGGCGGTCAGCCATCCAATGGCCGAGAGCGACCCTGCCCCCATGCCCCGCTCTACAATGCCCGTCATAGCCGAAAGCACCCTGGGCGCCGCCAGGTTCACCACGGTCAATCCCATCGTGGCCAGGATCGCCAAGGCATAAAGGTGCTTATACCGCACCGCCTCGCGGCTCAGCTTCCAAAGCAGCTTCATTCGCGTCCTCCTCTTTCTCCCGTTAGGCCTGCTTTTCTAAGCAGATTATTTTAACAACAGTATATCATAGCCCATATACCCGCACAATGATTAGCTTGCTAATTTTTCAATGGTCGGTCATCCTTGTTTTGGGTAGTCCAGAACGCCCGATCAGCACGATAAATCCCTTTTTCCTATGTACAGTGTGCATACGGCGTGATAAAATCAGAAAACCATCGTGTGAAATGCATATATTTTCTAAAGGAAGGTGTTGGCTGCGATGATTGCTGTATCTCCCAATTTCAATTTTGCTGGACGTTGTGAGGAGGCTTTACACTTATATCAAAAGGCTTTTCATGCAAGGCTCGGTTGTTTGCTCCGGTATTCCGATGTAAATGAAGCAGACGCCTCCGAAGCGCCCTATCCCCACAAAAGGACTATATTGAGCATGCAGAAATATGGATCGGTAATCAACGGATTATGATGTGCGATAATATGGATGTGGATTTCGTAACCAGCTTATCTTTATCGCTTATCGTGACATTTGATACTAAAGAAGAGGTACAACAAGCATATGATGTTCTACGCGAAGGCAGCAAGATAATCTATCCAATGCATAGCACAGCATATAGTTCATGCACAGTTACGTTGATCGATAAATTCGGATTCCGATGGGGCTTAATGACTGAACAGACCGACCGGTAACCCAGAATCAAGCAAATGAAAAAAGCGGATGGATGGAAACTCTGCCGCAATCAAGCTCCCAAGCCCTCATAGCCGTTCCCTCCTCCGCGCAAAAAGCAAAGCCCTGGACACCGCTTATTTTCTGCGGTATTCAGGGCTTTTCAAGTGCGAGAGAGCGAGAAAAAGGTGCGTAGACAGGGGTAAAAACTAACTTTAGGTGCGTGGATTTTTCCATGGCAGTATAACTTACCGTGTCAGTATTGCAACGGCCTCATCCTGTGTCGCAACAAAGAACACATCCTTACCTTTGTTGCTTTCATAGATAAAGTCTTTCAATGGTTTGCTTGTGTAATGTGAATAGTCGCCGTAAATTGCAATGCGACCACCGTAATTCACATATTTCTGTAAAACCTCACCTGCAATACCTTTACTAAGAATGAAAAAATCCTCTATAACCAATTTTTTATCAATGATGATGTTTTTTGTACCAATATCATATTTTGCAGACATAAGCACATCTAAAGCAGATTGTGCATCTATAATAACGGGATCGTTACTATTCACAACGGCACAAACAACACCGTTCTTTTCAATTTTTGTTAATTGCATTTTGCTATCTCCTGCTATATTCAAACTTTACAGGATAAATTATGCTACGAAATTGTGAACTTTTCAACCCAAAACGCCCTCGATGGTGGTTCTGTGACTACTGCCGAGGGCGTTGTACTTTATTCGTATTCTTTTTCGATGCTGACACTACATTTTGAACTGTATAATGTTTTTGCTCCTGAAAATAAAAAAAGAACGAACTACTGTCTGGTAGACAAAAGTTCGTTCTTTCGTGGTCGAGGTGCCGGGATTTGAACCCGGGGCCTTTTGGTCCCGAACCAAACGCGCTACCAAACTGCGCTACACCTCGCCATGGAGCCAGCAGCCGGACTTGAACCGGCGACCTACGCATTACGAGTGCGTCGCACTACCGACTGTGCTATGCTGGCAGATCATAACCATTGCAGTTTTAGATTATATCACCATCATTTGGCTCTGTCAATGCCCATAGGCAAAACAACCCTTGACAAAAATACGTTCCCTGGCCACAATAGCCCTTAAGGAGGAATAGGCCGATGAACGATACAAGGATTTTTTCTGAACGCTATATTTTACGCTACCGCGATGTGGATATGTTCGGCCGTTGGAAGCCCGAATCCATCTTTATCCTGATGCAGGAGATCAGCGACCGTCATACGGTTGTCCTCAATAGCGATCGTGCCGTGCTGATCGAAAAGGGGATCGTCTGGGTGCTCAGCCGTATGCATATCCACATGGAGCGCTATCCTGTGATGGGGGACACGCTGGAGATGACAACCTGGCCCGGCGTGGGCAATCGCTTCATGTTTCCCAGGCACTACCGCTTCCAGGATGGCCAGGGCAACATACTGGGCTATGCCACCAGCATCTGGGTGCTGTTGGATATCCATACCCGCAAATCCCTGCCAGCCTCTGCGCTGCCCGCGCCCATGCCCGATACTTCAGATATCCCCGCGCCCCTTCCCATGCCGAAAAAGCTCCACATCCCGTGCGGCGACTTAAGCGGCTCGCTGTCCATCGTCCCGCGCTTTCAGGATTACGATGTCAACGGGCACGTCAACAACACGCGCTATGCCGCCTGGTTTACCGACATACCGGAGCCCGAATATCACAAAGGGCACCTCCTGCAGGACCTGCAGGTCAACTACAGCCAGGAGATCCTGCCCGGCATGCCCCTTCATATGGATTATATTTGGCAGCAGGATACGCTTAGCTGCAGCGGGCAGAATGACCAGGCCGTATTTTTTCAGGCTCAGGGCATTTTTATCCCTGTTCATCCAGAGGTTTCCATGCTATAATAAGGCCGCGATTGCACAAAACATAAAGGAGTCAGGAAAATGAACGACCTCATCCAAGGACTGTTGGGTGGCTTCGTCAATTTCCAGTGGCAAAATGCGGTGATGATGATCATCGGCGGGCTGCTGATCTTCTTGGCGATCAAGAAGCAATATGAGCCTATGCTGCTTTTGCCCATTGGATTTGGCGCGATTATGGCCAATATCCCCCTCTCCTCCGCCATCGGCGAATCCGGCTTTCTCACGGTGCTGTATAATGCCGGCATCTCCAACGAGCTGTTCCCCATTCTCATCTTTATCGCCGTTGGCGCGATGATCGACTTCACCCCGGTATTGAAGCAGCCTGTCATGCTCTTCTTCGGCGCCGCCGCCCAGCTGGGCATCTTTATGGCGCTGCTGCTGGCGGTCAGCATGAACTTCTTGGTTCCCGACCTCTTTACGCTGAAGGAGGCGGCCGCCATCGGTATTATCGGCGCGGCCGACGGCCCCACTTCCATCTATGTGGGCAACCTCTTTGCACCCAAGTATATCGGGCCCATCACGGTAGCGGCCTATTCCTATATGTCCCTGGTGCCGATTATCCAGCCCCCGGTTGTCCGCGCCCTGACCACGAAGAAGGAGCGGATGATCCGCATGGATGCGGATTACGGCGTGAAGATCTCCCGCAAGGTGCGGATCCTGTTCCCCATCATGGTTACCATCGTAGCGGGCGTGGTGGCTCCTATGAGCGTTTCGCTGATCGGCGCGCTGATGTTCGGCAACCTGATCCGCGAATGCGGCGTGCTGAACCGGCTGTCCACCGCCGCCCAGAACGAGCTTTCCAATCTCGTTACCCTGCTGCTGGGTATCACCATCGGTTCCACCATGGTCGGCCAGCAGTTCCTCACAGTGCAGACGGCGCTTATTATGGGTATCGGCCTCTTGGCCTTTGTTTTTGATACCGCCGGCGGCGTGCTCTTTGCCAAGCTTGTGAACCTGTTCCTGAAGCAGAAAATCAACCCCATGGTGGGCGCCTGCGGGATCTCGGCCTTCCCCATGTCGGCCCGCATTATCCAGCGCATGGCCCAGAAGGAGGATCCGACCAACTTTATCCTCATGCCCGCCATCGGCGCGAATGTGGCCGGGCAGGTCGGTTCCATCATCGCCGGCGCCATGATCCTGGCGCTGGTTCCCCTGATGATTTAAGGAGGCGCGTAAGATGTCAACGCAAGTTATGCTCGTCAAGGCTCTGCAGCTTATGGGAATGGGCGTCGGCAGCGTGTTCGTCGTGCTGGCCGTGTTCTATGGTTTGGTCATGCTGATGCGCAAGGTATTCCCCGCCCGCGATGGCGATGAGGGCAACACCTGATCGATTCAGGTTCAAATAAAAAAGGACGGTTGAACCGTCCTTTTTTTATTCCTTTACTCCAGCGGCGACCCGCAGTATTCGCATGAATCCGCCCCGCCTGCCTCCAGCGTCTGGTGGGCCCCGCAGTTGGGGCAGGTAATCCTCCGCGGCTTGCTCACTTCCGGCGTGGTCCTGCGCCCGGGCAGCACCAGCTCGCCCCGGGCTTCATCCAGGTATCCTCCGGGAAAATATCCATCCTCCGCCATCTGCTTCAGCACGCGTATGGCCTGGTCATACCGCGCAGGATAGGCCTCGGCAATGCGATGGACCGATCCGTCCGGCTGCGCATGGGCGATGGCCGCATAGCGGGCGTACATCGCGCCCCGCGCCATATAAACCGTCCCTTTCCATACCATAAAGGCGCCGCCCCCGCCCAGCAGGGCCGTCATCAGGATAAGGCCGCCTGCCAGGCTCTCCCCAGGTTCCACCGTAAGCTCACCGCTAAGGCCCATTATGATGTAGAGGGCCGCCAGCGCAATCAGCGTCCATCCAAACCATTTCAGGCCCTTTCCATTTTCCCGCTCCCGCCCCTTTTCCCGGGTCATTTTGCTGGCCAGCAGCCAGATACCCGCCGGGAAAAACAGGACGAAGAGCAAAACCACGATACCCCATGATACCCTCTTTCCGCCCATCTTCACACTCCCTTCTGCGCGGCTGCAGAAAGAGCCGCTTTTTTATCCTATCATCCATCCCCTCGGCCGGCAAGGTTTTTTTACTTTACACCGCCTATGGGCGTGCTATAATAAGGAGGCTGTCAAGTATAGATGACCGATGGGTCGAACAGGAGGAACACACCATGGTTTACGAGGTAAAGACCATTCAGGACATGTCCCAGCTGGATCAGGGGAATGTCGCCCGGGTGGACGTGTACAATTGGGGCGGCAATTACCGCCCGGAGACCTATGGAATCCTTTGCTACGTTAAGGATCAGGGCTTTGCGGTGCGTATGATCTGTAAAGAGTCCGATCCGGTAGCCGTCATGACCGAACAGGATACCTATGTGTCCATGGATAGCTGTATGGAGGCTTTCCTGGACTGCGACCCCAGCCAGGGCATTGGATATTTCAACTTTGAGGGCAACGCAATTGGCACCATGCTGGAGTGCTTTGGGCTGCCCGACAAGCATCCCCGGATGCGCCTGGCCGCCAACGGCTATGCCCATCCGCTGCCCAAGGTGCTTCGCGGCGAGGGCTACTGGGGCTGGGAGCTGCTCATTCCCATGGACCTGATCCGCGCCTTTTATGGGGACGTCGAGTTTAAGGCCGGCCATAAGATGCGGGGGGATTTCTATAAGTGCGGCGACAAGACCGCCGAGAAGCATTATGGCAGCTTCACCAAGATCGATTGGCCCACGCCCAATTTCCACCGTCCCGAATTCTTTGCCGACATGGTGATTGTCGACTAATCCGTCCCCTGTCCATCCCGGCCAGGAGCAGCCCGTTGCCAGCGGCAGCGGGCTGTTTTGATGCCCATCGCTTCTCCCTCTCCCCTGCCCGGCATATGGTGATACGAGGTGATGGGTATGAACAAGCAAACGCTTCTCAAGGCCATGGAATTTTCAGCGCTGGCCTATGCGCAGGTGCAGCCCCCGCTGTTTGGCGAGCTGGTGGCTGTTATCGATGACTGTCCTACCGGCGTACAGTGCTTTGTCCGGCAGCGGGGCAGCGCGCTGTCCATCGTGTTTCGCGGCTCCGACTCCAGGAAGGATTGGATCACTGACCTTACCTTTTTTAAGAAGGCCATCCCCTATGACAATCCTGCCTCCAAGATCCGTGTGCACGGCGGCTTTATCAACGCCTATAAGGCGCCTCAGATCCGGGGCCGCCTGCAGCGGCTGATCTCGCCGCAGATCAGAAAGGTCATGATCTGCGGTCATTCCTATGGCGCGGCCCTGGCTGTGCTTTGCGCCGTCGATCTTCAGTATAACTTTCCCAGCAAGGACTATGAGGTGATCCTTTTCGGCTGCCCCCGCGTTGGCAACCGCGCCTTTCAGAGATCCTATAACCAGCGGGTCTTCAAGACGCTGCGGGTGGAAAACGGCAATGATATCGTAACCAAGATCCCTCTGGCTCTGTGGGGCTTCCGTCATGTAGGTATTCCTGTCCGCATCGGCGCGCCCCGATGCTTTGGCCTTGTGTCCATCGGCCACCACCGGCCGCAGTCCTATTACGCTTCGCTTCTTGCGCGCCTGCAGCCCTGACGCTGAACCTGCAAACAGTACGCCCTCCACCAAATGGTGGAGGGCGTACCGTGTTTATCCTATGGGATGGGCGCGGTTCAGTCCGTCTTATCGTTCTCATCCTTCAGCCGCTGAAAGAGCGCGGCCAGCCGGGCAGGGATCGGCACGCCCGCGCGGCCCAGGTTCTCTACGATGGAAATGCCCTCGTTGCCGATATAAAACAGGCAGG
>UQLW01000054.1 GCA_900542005.1 uncultured Eubacteriales bacterium | reverse complement strand
GATGCTCTGGCCCTCAGGGAAATCCGCCACCGGCAGGGGGGGCTGCTTGGGATATTTCAGGTGCGGCGCGTCCACCTGGCCGCCCAGCTTTGAGAAGGCCGTCAGATCCAGCAGGCCCGGCTGGGGGAAGAGGTCCCGCTTGCGCATCCCCAGCTTGGAGATCATAAAGTCAAGCAGCCAGGGGTCTGCCTCCCGCCCGGCAAAGGAGAGGCCCCATTCCAGCCGCACCGGGCTCCCCCAGCGCCGCTTCTTGATGGACTTCTCGATTTCGCTCATCAGATCCTCAGCATCGTCGTCGATGGTCAGATCGCTGTCCCGGGTCAGGCGCATCACAAGGGCGCCGGCAACCCTGTATTTATCAAAGAGCTTGGGCAGCATCATCTCGATTACGTCCTCCAGCATGACGAACAGCGCATGGCCGTCGTCCCCGCTGGGTACGCGAACCCACCGGTCCAGGTTGCTGGGTACCTGCACCATCGCTACCCGGGGCAGCCCGCGGTCCGGCTTCTCCCGGGCGTCCTTCTTGGACAGAAGGCGCACCGCCACATAGATCCGGCGGCCGGAAAGGTAGGGCAGGGGGCGCTCCGGATCCAGGGCCATCGGCGTCAGCACAGGGAACACCTGCTTTTTGTAGAAATCCTTCACGAACTCGCGCTGGGTTCCCTTCAGATCGCGGCAGGAAACGATTTCAATCCCCTCGCCCTCCAGCTGCTTGACCAGCGCCCGCCCGCAGGCGTACTGCTGCTCATTGAGCTCGTGGGCCGAGAGGGCCACCTGCTTGAGCTGTTCCTTGGGCGTCAGGCCCGAGGGGTCGGGGTGGGTATAGTTGGCCGCGATCTGCTGCTTGAGCCCGGCCACCCGCACCATATAGAATTCATCCAGATTTGAGGCCGTAATGCCCAAAAAATTGCATCGCTCCAAAAGCGGGTTGCGGGGGTCGTTGGCCTCTTCCAGCACCCGCCGGTCAAAATTGAGCCATGACAGTTCCCGGTTGATCAATAGCGCCGGATCCAGCATGCAAGACGCTCCTTTCTGCTTTGCCGCAGCCCTGCGGCCAGTTTTCCTCATTATAGCATACTTTTCCGTCTTTCCCCACCGCCTTCTCCCGGCGATTTGTGTAAAATTTCCCACCGGATACGGCGAAGGATAAAAGCCGCGGCGCCCGTAAAACCGTTAAAGGCCGCGTATCGAAAATGATAGGCGGCTTTTTCCTATTGCTGAAAGCGGATGAAGCTTCCCGTCATAGGTCTTTGGCATATAGACGGTCGATTCCGTTGCCATAATTCACGATATCCTTAATGTAGTAATAACCGTATTTCTCATATAGCCCAATGTGTTGTGTCGGAATATATGTCCGGCTAAAACCCATTTCTTTTGCATAATGATTGGCGAAATCGATGAGTTTTTCGCTGATTCTGCGCCCACGATACGCTTCAGCCACAAACAAACTGGATACCCACGGATATAGATCCGGCTGCGGATAATAGTCTGTCTTCATAATCGTCGCCATTCCAACGGCCTGCCCGTCCATCATGGCAATAAAGGGGGTCTCCCACTGTGTATACTTCCAGTTCCTGATCATCCACAGCGTATGCTCTTTCACTTCTTCCCAGGAAAAGTTTTCAACGAAGCGCAGGAGCTTTTCCATCAGCTCGGTATTCCGGTCAACCTTATAAATCATTAGCGATTCCATTTTCCTACCTCGTACATGCTGATCTGTTACTCTGTTTGATACCCATTCTTGATTAAATCCTTTCATCATAAAGCCATCGCCTGCAACGCTGTCAATTCTGCTATTTGGGGAATAAAACAACAAATCCCGTCCCATGTGAAACTTATATCCCATCAAAATAAATAAAACAAGAACAAGGATAGCGCATCGCCGCTATCCTTGTTGACTGCTTTATGGGCGCTCGCCATTGCCGCGGCCTTTATGATTCCCCGTCCCCGGGCGCTTCAAACAGGACCCGTTCCCGCCCCCGGCCGTCGCGCAGCGCCAGCGCCCGCACACGGAAGGCCCGCTCGATGGCCGGCAGGAGCGTCCCGCCGCTGCCCTGGGCGGTAATCTGCCCCGCCTCCAGCAGGCAAAGCCGCCCGCCCAGCTCCAGCGCCCGGGTCAGGTCGTGCATCACCACCACCAGGGTTCTCCCCTCGCCGTTGAGCGAACGGATCAGCTCCAGCATCTCCAGCTGGTGGCCGATATCCAGATAGGTCGCCGGCTCGTCCAAAAGCAGCAGCTCCGCCTGCTGCGCCAGCATCATCGCCAGATAAACCCGCTGGCGCTCCCCGCCGGACAGAGCCCCAAGGGGGCGCTCCGCCAGCGCTTCAGCGCCCACCCGCTCCATTGCCCCGGCGGCTGCCAGCCGGTCCTGCCGGGTGGGCGTGCGGGGGAAGGCCAGGTAAGGATACCGTCCATGCATCACAAGCTGGCCGGCCGTCAAGGCCGGCGTCTCCCTGGCCTGGGGCAGCAGCGCCACCCGCCGGGCCCACTGCCTGGGCGTATATTGGGCGGCGGGCTTCCCTTCAAGCCACAGCCCGCCCGAAAGCGGGGGAAGCAGTCCGGCCATGGCCCGCAGCAGCGTCGATTTCCCGCTGCCATTGGGGCCGATCAGCACGGTCAGGCTTCCTAGCGCCAGGCGCAGGTCGACATGGCGGACGACCGGCCGGCCACGGTAGCCGGCGCTTAAGTCCCGAAGCTCCATCATCCTGCTGCCGTCCTCCTTCCTTTCAGCAAGAGCCACAGAAAAAAGGGGCCTCCCAGCGCTGACATGACAATACCCACCGGCAGCTCATAGGGCGCGAAGATAAGCCGCGCCGCCAGGTCGCAGGCCAGGGAAAAGGCAGCCCCGGCCAGCGCGCACAGCGGCAGCTGGTACCGCGCGTCCGAGCCCACCAAAAAGCGCACCGCATGGGGCGTGACCAGCCCCACAAAGCCCACCAGGCCAGCCAGGCTGACAGCGCTGCCGGCCAGGAGCGCCGCCAGCATGAGGAAAACAAACCGCATCAGCCCCGTCCGCATGCCCAGCGACCGAGCCGTTTCCTCCCCCAGCGCCAGCACGTTAAGATCGTAGCTTAAGGCCCACGCCGCCAGGATGCCCCCGCCTATGGTAAAGATGCAGGGTGTGATCCGGGCCATGGACATCCCTGAGAAACCGCCGATCATAAAATCCACCCTGCCTGCCTGGATCTGCGGATACAGCGTCAGGAGCGTGTCGGTCGCCGCACCCAGGACGGTGGAAACCGCGACCCCTGCCAGCACCAGCGTCATAGGCCCCGCGCCGCTGTGCAGCGCCAGCAGGTAAACCACCAGCGCCGCACCCAGGGCCCCGGCAAAGGCCGCCAGCGGCGCCCATCGGGTTAGCTGCGGAAAAAAGGCGGAAAGCGCCAGCACGGCCAGGCCTGCGCCCGCGTTTACGCCCATGATGTTGGGGCCCGCAAGCCCATTGCCCAGCACGGCCTGCAAAAGCGCCCCCGCCACGGCCAGGGCGCCGCCCGCCAGCGCCGCCCCCAGCACCCGGGGCCAGCGCACCAGCGTCAGGATCTGCCGGGCCGTCTCTGGAGCCTCGCCGCCTGTCGCCACAGCCCACTGCTGGTCCGGCGGTATGGATACCGCGCCCAGCCCCAGGCTCAGCATGACCAGCGCGCCGAGCGCCAGCGCCGCCAGGGCAAAGGCCAGCGTCCGCCTCCAGCCCGCGCGCCTATTGTCCATCATCGGCATAGAGGATTTCATACAGCGTTTCATAGCTCTCAGCCCACCGGCTGTTGGGCTTATAGTGGAACAGCTCCTTATCCAGCACGATATACCGGCCGTTCTTCACCGCAGAAAGGCTGCTCCAGGCCGGATCGGCCTCGATGGACGCGGCCAACGCCGCCTGGGCCTTTTCCGTATCGCCCATGGGTACAGCCAGGATATAGTCGGGATCCTCCTGCAGGATGATCTCCATGCTCAGTTCCTCCAGCAGCGAGCTCTGCCGGGCCGTAATGCTGTCGGCCCCCAGCTCCGCCGCCATCAGGCTGACCATATTGTCCTGGGGCAGGGCCTTGGCCTTGGTGCTCAGCGCCCGGATCAGCAGCACGCTGGGGTGCGTATCCGCTGCCGAAGCCTTGCTCTTGACCGCCTCAATCCGTTCGGCAATCCGCTCTCCGTTTTCTTCATAAAGATCGGCCCGGCCGGTCAGCGTTGTGCAGGCCTTCAGCATGGCCAGGTATTCGTCAAAGGTCTCTACCTGAAAAAAGGCGCAGGGAATTCCGGCGGCTTCCAGCGTGCCAGCCACCTGGACATGGCTCTCAATATCGGTGGAGAGCAATACCAGGTCCGGCTCCATGGCCAAAAGCCGCTCCAGGTTGGGCTCCTTGACCGATCCGATCACCTCGGTATCCGCCGGCAGCTCGATCCCGCGCTCCAGGGCGTCCTCAGTGGTTCCGGCCAGCTCTCCACCAGCCAGCAGCCATACCTGGGCATAGGAGCCCATCAGGGCCGCCACCTTAGCGGGCCGGGCGCTCAGGACAACCGCCTGCCCACGGCTGTCGGTCACCGTCAGCGCTCCGGCCGGTGAAGATGCGCCGGAACTGGCCGCGGGCACGCCGGCGCATCCGGATAGCAACAGCGCCAGGGCGGCCGCGCAGGCCCCTCGGAAAATCCGGTTCTTATTCACGGGCCAATATCTCCTCCTTCTGCTCCATCAGCTCATCGGAATCCAGCAGTGCCTGTACCCGTCCGGCGCCCAGCCTGTCCACCAGGGAGCCGAAGCGTTCGCCGGGCGCGGCCTCCCGCTTAAAGAGCAGGATCGCCTTCTCCACCATGTCCACCGCCTGCTCCCGGGTATACAGGCCCTTCAGCGCCGTTCCCATGCGGGTCTTTTTGCCCCAGCGGCCGCCTACATAGATTTTGTAACCCACCCTGCCGCCGGGCACCGCCTTAAAGGGGCACTTCCCAACGCACCGGCCGCAATGGCTGCAGGCCTCTTGATTTATGCTCACCCGCCCGTCATCGCCCCGGGATACCGCGCCGCAGGGGCAGGCCGCCTCGATGGCGCACTTTTTGCAGCCGCGGCAAAGCTCGTCGTGGAATTCCGGTATCCGCTGGCCGACAATGCCGATGTCGTTAAGGTCCGGCTTGACGCAGTTGTTGGGGCATCCGCCCACCGCGATCTTGAACTTATGGGGCAGCTTTACCTGCCGCCATCCCTTGTAGAACCGCTCATGGAGCTCCTGCCCCAGCGCCTGGGTATCGATCAGGCCGAATACGCATACCGTACCCTTGCAGGCCACCACAGGCCGCACCTTTGCGCCGGTCCCGCCGGTCTCCAGGCCCGCCTGCGCCAGCTCCTCTTTGAGCGGCCCGATGTGCTCCGAGGGGACGCCCATGATCTCCAGCGTCATGCGCGAGGTCAGCGCCACCTGCCCGTTCCCATGGCGCCGCGCCGCCTGGGCTACCGCCGCCAGCTGCTCGGCGGCAATCACGCCGTTGCCGGTAATCACCCGCGCGTTGAAATGTGCGCCGTCCCGGTTACATAGAAACCCCTGGCCCTTCAGGGCCTTTTTTTCTTCTGCCGTCATGCCCATCCTCTCCTTGTGGTGAATTTTGTCTTTTTATTATACATGGTATAATGTATAGTGTAAAATATCATTCTATGATTGAAACAATAGGCTTTTGCCTATATAAGGAGGCTCCATGACCCTTCGCCATCTGGAAATCTTTGCTGCCGTAACGGATCACGGTACTATGAGCGGCGCCGCCCGGGCGCTGTATATCGCCCAACCCACCGTCAGCCAGGCTGTAGCCGAGCTGGAGTCCGCCTATCAGGTGCGGCTGTTCGAGCGGCTTTCCCGCCGCCTGTACCTGACGCCGGAGGGGCAGGACATGCTGGGCTATGCCCGCCATATCCTGGCCTCGGTGGATGAAATGGAGCGGCGCCTGCAGGACGCGGCGGGACGCCCGCTTCTGCGGGTGGGCGCGACCATCACGGTGGCCACCTGCCTGATGCCGTCTGTCCTGTCGCGCTTTGAAGCCAGCCATCCCGACACCCGGGTAAAGGCCTGGGTGGGCAACACCCGGAGCATCGAGGAACGGGTGCTCTCCAGCCAACTGGATCTGGGGTTTGTCGAAGGCGAGGCGTCAAGCCCCGATATCCGGTCCATACCCGCCCAGGAGGACGAGCTCATCCTGGTGGCGTCCCCGGCGCATCCGCTGGCGGCCAGGGGCGCGGTAACCGCCCGCGACCTTGAGGGCATGGATTTTGTCCTGCGGGAGCCGGGCAGCGGCACGCGCGCCCTTTTTGAGCAGTATCTGAAGGATTACCGGGTACGCGTTGAGGAAAAGTGGACCTGCAACAACTCGGAAGCGATCAAGAACGCGGTGATTGGCGGCCAGGGGCTCACCGTCATCTCCCGCCTGCTGGTGCAGCGGGAGCTTGACGAGCGCCTGCTTGTAGGCCTCCCCCTGCAGGAACGGCGGCTTACCCGGCGCTTCTCGCTGATCCTCCACAGGCACAAGTACCTTTCCCCGTCCCTCGATATCTTTCTAAAGGCCTGCGGAGCCGGAAAATAGGCGAACGCGTACGCTCCTTTTGGAGCGTACGCGTTCGCCATAACCCTATCCTTTACCAAAGCCGCCGAAGGGAGAGGATGGCTTTGGCCTTTTTTATAGCACCTTGCCCGGATTGAGCAGTCCCTTGGGGTCGAACACGCCCTTGACGCCCCGCATCAGCGCCATCACATCCTCGCCTACCGACTGGGCCAGATAGGTCCGCTTAGCCCGGCCGATCCCATGCTCGCCGGAAACCTGGCCGCCCATCTCCCGGGCCTTTTCGTAGAGGGCGTCCATCACCTGCTCAAGCGTGCGCCTCCAGGCCGCTTCGTCCAGATCATCCCGCAGCGCATAGCTATGCAGGTTCCCATCGCCCGCATGGCCAAAGGAGAGAATCCGCATCCCCGTCTGCCGGGACAGCTGGGCGCAGAAATCAAAATAATCCGGCATCCGGTCCCTGGGCACCACCACATCGCACTCGTCCATCTGGCTGGTCGAGCCCTTGATGGCTTCCAGGAAGGCGCCTCTTGCCGTCCATAGCCCGCCCTGGCGCTCCTCGGTATCGGCAATCAGCGCGTCGATCGCCCCGGCCTCCAGCATCAGCCGGGCAGCCTCCTCCATAAGCCCCTCTACCTCCTCAAGGGTGCGCCCGTCAAAGCGCAGCAGCAGGTACACCTGGGCCGAATGGTCAGGGAAGGGCCTGCCCAGATATTCCTGGGACAGCTCGATCACCGCTCCCTGCATGAACTCCACCGCCGTGGGCATGATCCGCTGGGCCAGCAGCTGCGTCATCGCCTCCATGCACAGCCGGTTGTCGGGAAAGGGGACCAGGAGCGACCGGAAGAACCGCGGCAGCGGGATGAGCCGCAGCGTGGCCTCCACCACGACCCCCAGCGTCCCCTCCGAGCCGATCATCAGCTGCATCAGGCTGTAGCCCGAGGAATTCTTGGCCGTTTTGCCGCCCAAGGCGACCATCCGCCCGTCCGGCAGCACCACCTTCAGCTCCCGGACATAGTCGCGGGTCACGCCGTATTTCACCGCCCGCATGCCGCCGGCATTGGTCATGATATTGCCCCCGATGGTGGCGGTCTTCTCGCCGGGGTCCGGCGGGTAAAACAACCCCTCCGCCTCCACGGCCTGCGCCAGCTCCATCAGCAGCACGCCGCACTGGCAGGTAACCGTCAGGTTTTCCTTATCGATCTCAAGGATCCGGTTCATCCCGGCAAGGGCCAGCACAATGCCGCCGCCGGCCGGCACACAGGCCCCGCACAGGCCCGTTCCCGCGCCTCGGGGGATCACCGGGATCCCTTCGCCATAGGCCCAGGCCATGACCCGGGACACGGTCTCGCCGTTGTCCGCCAGCACCACCGCGTCGGGGCGGTCCGTGCCATAGATGGGCATCTCATCGTGTTCGTAGTCGCTGGGGATATCATCCCCTGCCAGCACGCGGCCGGGGCAGAGCGCCATAAGCGCGCTCAGCTGCTGTTCTGTCAGCCTATTCATGGATGATGCCCTCCTCCCTGAGCGCCGCCTCGAAGGCGGGCAGTACCTCGTACAGATCCCCCACCACCGCAACATGGGCTATGGAGAAAATCGGGGCCTCCCGGTCGGTATTGACCGCCACAATGGTCTCAGCCCCGTTCATGCCGGCGGCGAACTGGATGGCGCCGGATACGCCGAAGGTGAGGATCAACCGGGGCCGTACCGTCCGCCCGGACAGCCCAATCTGCTTTGACTGATCCGCCCAACCGGCTTCCACCAGCGGCCGGGTGACCGCCAGCTGGCCGCCGAGGCGGCGGGCCAGCGCCTCCAGCATTGCCAGATCCTCCTTTTTCTTCACCCCGCGGCCGCCGACCACCAGCACGTCGGCCTGGGCGATATCCGCCGCCGGCGGCTTGGCCTGGAGGGCAACCACCTCGGTTCGGGTTTGAAGCTTCTCCTGCGGCAGCCGGCGGATCTCAATCCCGCCCTGGGCCCTGTCGCTGCGCTGGGCCGCTTCCATCACCTTGTAGCGCACCGTGGCAAACTGCGGCCGCGTGTGCGGGGTCAGGATCTGGGCCATGATGTTGCCGCCAAAGGCCGGGCGGATCTGCACAAGGTCGCCGTTCTCCCGCAGCTCAAGCTGGGTGCAGTCGGCCGTCAGGCCCGTGCGCAGCCGCGTGGCCGTCCGCGGGGCCAGCGACCGCCCCAGGGGCGTGGCCCCCACCAGCACCACGGCCGGGGAAAGGCAGCCGATGGCGTCCTCCAGCATGCTGGCATACCGGTCGCAGATAAAATGCTCAAGCTCCTGCTGGGGATACTGCAGCACCCGCTCCACGCCATAGTGGGTCAGCTCCCGGGCCAGCGCTTCATCCCGGGCGGCCAGCGCCGCATAAACCGGGTGGCGTCCGGCAGAAAGCGCCTGCGCCTTGCCGATCAGCTCCAGGGTGACCGGATGCAGCGCCCCGTCCTCTACCTCGGCAAAGACCAGGATGCCCTTCCAGGCGGCCTTATCCAGCTTTTTCCGGGGCGCTTCCTCCAATTCCAGCGCCTTCTGCGGGCAGCCCTTCACGCAGAGGCGGCACATGCGGCAGCCCGCGCCGATCTCAACCCTACCCTCCGCCAGGGTGATCGCCCCAAAGGGGCATTGCTCCGCACACAGGCCGCACAGCGTACAGGCCTGCTTTTTCCATACAATTCCAGCCATAGCGCCCTCCTATAGCACGCGCCGGCGGATCAGCAGCTCCGCCAGCGCCTGTCCGGCGTCCTCGCCCTCCAGCAGCACCCTGTCCCCCTCAGCCTTTGGCGGAAAGATGCGTTCCACCTGGGTCGGCGAGCCGGAAAGGCCGTAATGTTCGGGGTTTTTGTCCTCCAGCCCGTCCAGGCCCAGCACCTGGATCTCACCCTGGCCGATGGCAAGCCGCCGGCGGTAGCTAGGCAGGCGCGGCTCAAAGCTGTCCTTCTCCATGGTAATCAGGCAGGGATAGCTCATGCGTACCGTCTCCACCGAGCGAGCCAGCTCCTGGCTCACCGTAATATGGGCGCCGTCGGCCCCGTCAATGCGGCTGACCCAGGCCGCGTGGGGGATGCCCAGCCACTGGGCCACCGCCGGCCCCACCTGGGCGGTATCGCCGTCGGTCGTCTGCCGTCCCATCACGATGAGGTCAAAGCCGCCCAGCGCCCGGATCCCCTGGGAAAGGGTATAGCTGGTCGCCAGCACATCCGCGCCGGCAAAGCGCCGGTCCGACAGCAGCACGCCCCGGTCCGCGCCCATCCACAGCGCCTCCCGCAGGGCTTCAGCCGCCTGGTTGGGCCCCATGGAAAGCACGGTGATTTCACCGCCCAGCCGCTCCCGCAGCGTAAGGGCCGCCTCCAGGGCGTATAGGTCATAGGGGTTGATTTTGGAGGAAACGCCGTCCCGCTTTAAGACGCCCGTCTCCGGGTCCACCTCCACCTGCTGGGTGGCGGGGACCTGCTTGATACATACCAGAAGTTTCATTGCACATCCTCTTTTTCCGGCTGGCACCGCCGGCTTTTCCGTTTCTCTGCAAGCCCCTCCAGGCTTGGCACCCGTTTTTTATATTGTATCATAGAAACTCTTTCCGGCAATGGATTTTCCGGTCATTTTCTAAGCTCCGATGGCATAATGCCTGTCATTTGCCGGAAAACGCGGTTAAAGGAACGGATGCTCTGAAATCCACTGGAAAAGGCGATTTGCGCCAAGGTTTCATCGCTAGCGGAAATAAGAGTTTTGGCCCGATCGCAGCGGTATTGGTTCACCAGCGTCTTGAAGCTAACCTTCAGCGTCTGATGGAATATTCTGGATAAATAGCGATAGTCATAACCCAGCGCATCTGCCAGCGTATAGAGTGAAATGTCCTGTCCATAGTTCTGTTCGATATAGCAGAGGATTTCAAAAATGAGGCGGTTATCCCTGGGCTTACCCTGTAGCTGCACCGATTCCATAAACTCGCTGCACAGCGCATAGAGGCAGGCTTTCAGCACCATCATCGGCGGCTTTTCCACAGCGCAAACCGGGCCGCTGCCTGTTCCGGATCGGAAAATCATATTCTGCTCAAGGTAGCGCCTTGTCGGTTCCGCTAGGCGGAATGCTGCGCAGTCAGCTTCCCGGCCCGCTATTGCCCTCGCAAACGCGTCTACATAACTTCCCGCAAAAACTGCAATAAAGCTATAGGAAGGGCTTTCCGTATGGTAGCCGTGGGGTTGGTACGGGGTAACAAGCAGGCAGTCTCCTTCTGTCAACCGGTAGTCCCGATCTCCTACCTGGGCGAGAAGCTCCCCCTCCAGCACGGTTGTGAATTCAAGGCTCTTATGCAGATGGGGCACCCAAAAAGCATCTTTGTACAGAAAGGCATTGTAGATATCATCTCCAATGGAATTCGTAATCTGATGGGAGTACACGGCCTACCTCCGCACATAAAATTATGGCTATAACTATAGAAGATATTGCTTGCTTTGTAAACCCCATGTGATTAGTGTAATAGAGAAGCTTCTGAGTTTATTGGGGGTGATATCTTGTTAACCGGAAGAATTTTTTCTGTGGAAGAATTTGCTACATTTGACGGTCCAGGTATAAGAATGACTGTTTTTCTCAAGGGATGCCCGCTGCGCTGCACCTGGTGCCATAATCCGGAAGGGCAATCCTTTCCCATGGAATTTCTGCGCAGCCCCAATGGCTGCACAGGCTGTGGGGCCTGCCTAGACGCGGGACAGCGAGAGCGGGGTACACGCTGCCTTACCGAGGCCAGTATCAGCGCCTGCCCACGCAATTTGGTGCGGCGCTGCGGTGAGGATATAACTTCTGTTCAGCTTATAGACCGGATCATGAAAAACGCCCGGTTGCTGTCAGGCGGCGGCGTCACCTTTTCCGGCGGGGAACCCCTGGCGCAGCTTCCCTTTCTGCTGGAGTGCCTCCGCCTGCTGGAGGGCCGGATCCATCGGGCTGTCCAGACCAGCGGATATGCAGATAGCGCTAGCTTCTCCCAGGCGCTGAGCCGCTGCGATTATATGCTTTTTGACCTGAAGCTGATGGATTCTGCTCAACACAAGGCCTTCTGCGGAGTCGATAACGGATTAATCCTGTCTAACTATGCCCGACTAGCCCGTAGCGGCATACCCTTTGTTACCCGTGTCCCCTTGATCCCCACCGTTACCGACACAGAAGAAAACCTCTCGGCCATCGCGGAATTTATGACGGGACTTGGCGTTGATTATGTGGAGGTCTTGCCCTACAACCAGCTTGCCGGCAGCAAATACAGCGGGCTTCTTCGTCAGTACCAGCCCGGCTTTGAGCAGCGTCCTTCCCGTACGGACAGCGCGGCAATCTTTGCCCGCTATGGCATTCGTGCCCGACAAATGTAGAAATGCAGCCCATAATAAAGGAGGATTGGATGATGACCCAACAAGTTCTGGAGCAGCTCGCCTATCTGAACCAGCGCGAATATCGCGCCCGCCGGCTGCCCGGAGGAGAAAACATTACTGCACGCCAGGCCGGCCTGCCCACCATGACCCGTGCCGCTCGCCGCTTTGCTTATATTATGGATCAGGAGGAGCCTGTTTTCCATCTTCACGACTGGTTCGGCTTCAACCGCAATGTGGCTGTCCTTGCATCGGACGACGAAATTCCTGATGTGGGCTTTGGCAACGTGACCGTAGACTATGAAACCGCCTTGTCACAAGGGTTGGGTGGGATCCGCCGGCGGGTGGATTCCCTTTACCCTGGCGCTGACAACACCGCCCGCCAATTTTATGACAGCCTCTATCTGTGCTTTGACGCCTGCAGCCGGCTAGCAGAGCGTTACCGCAGCCAGGCCCAGGCGCAGGGTTATCTTCATCTGGCCCGGGCGTTGGAGCGTGTACCCATGGAGGGCGCCCGGGATTATCATGAGGCGCTGATCCTCATCCATTTTATGCAATACGCGCTGCGCATCAGCACGATGTCCCATGTGACCCTGGGCCGTTTCGATCAATATGCCTATCCCTACTTTCAGGCATCATTGGCCGCAGGCAGCACAAGGGAGGAATTACTGGAGCTGACCGAATTGTTCTTTATCGCGCTGAACTTTGATTCTGACCTCTATCATGGCGTGCAACGGGGAGATAACGGACAAAGCATGGTGTTGGGCGGCTGTCTGTCTGACGGATCCAGCGCCTTCAATGCGCTGTCGGAAATATGCCTTGAAGCATCGGAGGCGCTTAAGCTTATTGATCCCAAAATCAACCTTCGGGTAAGCAAGGACACGCCCCTCTCGCTATATGAACGGGGAACGCGGCTGACACGGCAAGGGCTCGGCTTCCCCCAATACAGCAATGACGATGTGGTCATCCCTGGGCTTATTGCGCTGGGCTATGATCCAGAGGACGCTTGGAATTATACTGTCGCCGCCTGCTGGGAATTCATCATCCCCCGTTGCGGTGCGGATATCCCCAACTATGAGGTCATGAACTTCCCGCTGATGGTGGATCGGGCCCTCCGCCGCAGCCTGCAAGGCTGTTCCAGCTTTGACAGCTTTCTTGTGCAGGTGAAGTCCGAAATCGAAGCAGAATGCGACGCGATTATGGCCCGCCTCAACGCAAGCCCAAAGCAAACCCCCAATCCCTTCCTGTCAGCCTTTCTGTCGCCCTGTATTGAGCAAGGCCGTGATTTTTCTGACGGGGGTGCCAAATACAACAACTATGGAATTCATGGAGCAGGCATCGCTAACGCCGCCGATGCATTGGCTGCTATCCGCTCAGAAGTCTTTGAGCAAAAAAGCCTCTCGGCCGATCAGCTGATCAAGGCACTGGACGAAAATTTCCAAGGGCATGAGGATCTACGGCGAAAGCTCCTCGCCTGTCCCAAGATGGGCAACAACGACGATGCCGTCGATGAATTAGGCGCTTTTCTGATGGATACCTACAGTGCCTATCTCAATAGAAAGCCTAACCATTGCGGCGGCATTTACCGGGCTGGTACCGGCAGCGCTATGGAATATATTTACCGGGCGCGGCAGGTTGGCGCTACGGCTGATGGCCGTCCCGCCGGCGAACCCTATGGATCGAGCTTCTCCCCCTCGCTGCACGCCCGGCTGAATGGGCCGCTTTCCGCCGTCCAATCCTTCACCAAATTTGATATGCGCAATATCATCAATGGCGGCCCTTTTACCATCGAAATTCATGATACCGTATTCCGTAATGATGACGGAGAACGCAAAGTTGCACAGCTGGCAACGGCGTTCGAACGTAGCGGACTGCATAACGTCGA
>UQLW01000053.1 GCA_900542005.1 uncultured Eubacteriales bacterium | reverse complement strand
CAAGAACGTGCTGGAATCCACCTCCCTGCCCGGCAAGCTGGCCGACTGCTCGGAGAAGGACCCGTCCCTCTGCGAGATCTACATCGTCGAGGGCGACTCCGCCGGCGGCTCCGCCAAGGGCGGGCGGGACCGTAAATTCCAGGCCATCCTCCCCCTGCGGGGAAAAATCCTCAACGTGGAGAAGAACCGCCTTGACCGTATCCTGGGCAACGCCGAGATCCGGGCCATGATTACCGCCTTCGGCGGCGGCGTGGGCGAGGATTTCGACATCACCAAGATGCGCTATCACCGCATTGTCTGCATGACCGATGCCGACGTGGACGGTTCCCATATCCGCACGCTGCTTTTAACCTTCTTCTTCCGCTATATGCGCCCGCTCATTGAGAACGGCTACGTCTACATCGCCCAGCCGCCCCTCTACAAGGTGACGAAGAACAAGGAGGATTACTACTGCTACGACGACATCGAGCTGGAGCAGTTCCTCAACAAGATCGGCCGCAACGGCGTAACCCTGCAGCGGTACAAGGGCCTGGGCGAGATGAACGCCGAGCAGCTCTGGGAAACCACCATGGATCCAGCCCGCCGCATCATGCTGAAGGTCACCATGGAGGACGCCATGGCCGCCGATGAAATCTTTTCCATCCTCATGGGCGACGCCGTCGAGCCCCGGCGGGAGTTTATCGAGCAGAACGCTCACCTCGTCGCCAACCTTGACGTGTAAAGGAGCGCCGCAATATGGAAGAATATAACCTTCACCTGCAAAAGATCGTACCGGTCAACCTGGAGGAGGAGATGAAGAAATCCTTTATCTCCTACGCCATGGCCACGATCATCTCCCGGGCGCTGCCCGATGTGCGCGACGGCCTCAAGCCGGTGCACCGGCGTATCCTGTACTCCATGCACGAGCTGGGCCTGACGCCTGATAAGCCCTATAAAAAATCCGTGCGTATCGTCGGCGACGTGCTGGGCAAATACCACCCCCACGGCGACACCGCCGTATACGACGCCATGGTGCGCCTGGCCCAGGATTTCTCCATCCGCTGCCCCCTGGTAGACGGCCACGGCAACTTCGGCTCGGTGGACGGCGACTCCGCCGCGGCCATGCGGTACACCGAGGCCCGCATGAACCGCATCACCCTGGAGATGCTGCGGGACATCGATAAGGCCACGGTGGACTTTGCACCCAACTTCGATGAATCCACCCAGGAGCCCACCGTACTGCCCTCCCGCTTCCCCAACCTGCTGGTCAACGGCTCCGGCGGTATCGCCGTGGGTATGGCGACCAACATCCCGCCCCATAACCTGACGGAGGTCATTAACGGCACCATCGCCCTCATCGAGAACCCCGAGCTGTCCACCGACGAGCTCATGGCCTATATCCCCGGGCCTGATTTCCCCACCGGCGCCACCATCATGGGCCGGGCCGGCATCCAGCAGGCCTACCGCACCGGCCGGGGCCGGGTCATCATGCGGGCCAAGACCGAAATCGAGGACATGGGCCGGGGCCGGTCCCGCATCGTTGTGACCGAAATCCCCTATCAGGTAAACAAGGCCACCCTGGTGGAGAAGATCGCCGACCTTGTGAAGGAAAAGCGGCTGGAGGGCGTCAGCGACCTAAGGGACGAATCCGACCGCGAGGGAATGCGTATCGCCATCGAGCTGAAGACCGACGTAAACCCCTCCATCGTGCTCAACTACCTCTATAAGCACACTCAGCTGCAGGAGACCTTCGGCGTCAACATGCTGGCGCTGGTCAACGGCGAACCCCGCACCCTGTCGCTGAAGCAGACGCTGATCCATTATATTGACCACCAGAAGGAGATCGTCACCCGCCGCACCCAATACGACCTGGAAAAGGCCCAGGAGCGCGCCCATATCGTGGAGGGCCTCCTGAAGGCGCTGGATGTGATCGACGAGATCATCGCCCTGATCCGTGCCAGCCAGACGGCGGCGGAGGCCAAGGCCGGCCTGGTGGAGCGATTCGGCCTCTCGGAAAAGCAGGCCCAGGCCATCCTGGATATGCGCCTGCAGCGCCTGACCGGCCTGGAGCGTATCCGGCTGGAGGAGGAATATGCCGAGCTGCGCCGTCAGATCGAGTATTTCCTCTCCATCCTCAGCGATGAATCCATCCTGATGGGCATCATCAGCGATGAGCTCCGGGCCATTGCCGACAAATTCGGCGACCCCCGCCGCACGGAAATCGTCGCGGCCAGCTCGGATATCGACTGGGAGGATGTGATCCAGCGGGAGGACATGGCCGTCACCGTCACCCATAACGGCTATATCAAGCGCATCGCGCTGAGCGAATACCGCACGCAGAACCGCGGCGGCGTGGGCGTACAGGCCATGACCACCCGGGAAGAGGACTTTGTGGAGCGCCTGCTGGTGACCAGCACCCACGACTGGCTGTTCTTCTTCACCAACAAGGGCCGGGTATTCCGGCTGCGCTGCTTCTTCATTCCCGAAGCGGGGCGGCAGGCCCGGGGCACCAACCTCATCAACCTCATCAACCTGGATCCCGGCGAGCGGGTGCAGACCATCGTTCCCGCCCAGGAGCTGGCCGACCGCGAGGACAACGGCATGTTCCTGCTGCTGGCCACCCGCAAGGGTATTGTGAAAAAGACGCCCCTCTTTGAATACGCCAACCTGCGCTCGGTGGGCCTGAAGGCCATCAATCTGGCCGAGGACGACGAGCTGATTGGCGCCTGCCTCACCGACGGCAGCCGCCAGATCGTGCTGGCTACCCACAAGGGGATGAGCATTCGCTTTGATGAAAACGATATCCGCTCCATGCACCGGGTTTCCACCGGCGTCATGGGTATCCGGCTGAAAAAGGACGATTACGCCGTGGACCTTGACCTAGTCGAGGAGGGGAAAACGCTGCTGGCCATCACCGAAAAGGGCTATGGCAAGCGTACGGGCTTTGACGCCTACCGCCTGCAGAGCCGGGGCGGCATGGGCATGCGCACCTTTGCCCTTTCAGAAAAAACCGGCCAGCTGGTGGCGCTGAAGGTGGTGGACGAGGCCGAGGACCTGATGCTGATCTCCTCGGACGGTACGATTATCCGCACCCTGATGGAGCATGTGCCCGTTATCGGGCGGGCCACCCGCGGCGTGCGGGTCATGCGGCTGCGGGGCGACGATACCGTGGTGTCGGTGGCTGTGGTGGAGCGCGACGACGAAGCCCAGCACGACAACGAAGTGGAGCTGGATGACCTTCGGGATATGACCGAGGAGGCCGACGAGGAAGAAACCGAAGCCCTCACGGAGGAGCCCTCCCTTGGGACCGTCCCAGAGGAGGAATAAAGGATATACCGGTAAGGGGGCCTGCCCCAGGGCAGGCCCCTTTTTTGTCTGCACGCCGCCCCGCCTCCCTTGACAGCCCGCTTTTTATGGGGCTATACTCAAAGCCAAGGAACAAACAAAAAAGGAGTTCATCATGCATCAGCTGCCCACGGTGATCGATTCCGGCAAGCAGGGAAAATTCCACGTCCAGGGGATCTGCCTGGACCGGGAACGGCAAACCATCTACTACTCCTTCACCACCTCTTTGATTAAGGCGGACCTGTCCGGCCGGGTTATCGGCTCTGTCCGCGGCCTCACCGGCCACCTGGGATGCATCGCCATGGGGCCCGACGGAAAGGTCTACGGCTCCCTGGAATACAAAAACGACGCCATCGGGCAGGGCATCCTGGCCCAGATGGGACGCGGAGGAGAGCAGCATCAGGACGGGTTTTATGTGGCGGTATTCGATGTAGACCGCATTGACCGGCTGGATATGGACGCCGAAGGCGACGGGATCATGGGCGCCGTCTACCTCAACAAGGTGGTGGAGGATTACCATGCCCAGGTCGTCAACGGCGGCAAGACGCGCCTGCACCGGCATGGCTGCAGCGGCATTGACGGCATCACCTTCGCCCCGCTGCCGGGCGGCCGTCCCGGCGATCCCCTCTCGCTCTATGTGGCCTATGGCGTATACAGCGACCTGGAACGGACCGACAACGACTATCAGGTGCTGCTGCGCTACGATACCGCCGGCTGGGAGAAGCTGCTGCGGCCGCTGAATGCCGGAGCCCCCCATACCACCGGCCCCGACGCCCCCGACGATATATACTATATCTATACTGGGAATACCCAGTGGGGCGTGCAGAACCTGGAATACGATCCCTATACCAACCATCTGTTCCTGGCTGTCTATACTGGCCTGAAGCCGCATTTCCCCAACCATCCGCTGTATGTGGTGGATATGGGCGTGCCCGCCCGCCTTGAAAAGCTAAAGGGCGTGGAGCCGCCGCTTGAAGGCCGGACGCTTACCCTGTGGGGCCAGGGAGCGCTGCCCGGCTTTGATTTCCCCCTGGGCAGCACCGGCCTCTTCTCCCTGGGGGACGGCCGCTTCTATGCCTGCCAGAACCTGGCGGATGAGGCGGGCAACCAGAGCGCCCGCGTCGCCCTCTACCGCTATACCGAGCAGGCTCCCCTGCTCTTTGAGGCGCTGTAGCGGCGCCCAATCTCTTGCCTCCATGGATGCCCATACTTGCTGGCGCGCCGGATTTACCGGCGCGCCTTCTGCTTCCCCTCCCTGCGCGCTTATTCGGCAGTATCCACCATATCTTGTATTGTCTGCACAAGTTATCCACAATTGTGGAAAAAAAGTCAAGCTTGCCTGTGGATAATTGGACAAAAGGCATTGAAACCTTGCGCCCAACATGATAAAATAGCCGTGAAATTCGCCTTGATCCTTATTTCCTTCAAAGCGGCAAGTTATCCACAAACAGTGGATAACTTGGTGAATAACTTGGTGTACATGCTGCTTTTCCTGTGAACAAGCTACTTTTTCCATTGACAATTCAACACCCTTTGGGGATAAATTGTGTAAAGATCACCGATAGAGAAGAAAGGTTGCGATTGGATGAAGACCCCGATTGACGGGAACTGGACCGACTGGATTGAAGCCTGCAAGCTGATTGAATCCGATATCCCCCGGACGAGCTACACCACCTGGATACAGCCGCTTTTACCCATGGCGATGGAGAACAATACCCTCTATGTGCAGGTTTCCTCAGCCTTTGTGCGTAACTTTATTGAAGCCCGCTATGTGAGTATTTTATCCAACGCGCTGTCCCAGGTTTCGGGCCGTACATGGGAAATTGTGCTGGTGCTGGAAGATCAGGCCAAGGAAATCGCCAGCGGGATGAAGCCTCAGGCTGAGCAGCAGCCATCCGGCAACGCCCAGGCGCCGATGCTGATGCTGAACCCGAAGAACACCTTTGATACCTTCGTCATCGGCAATTCCAACCGTTTCGCCCATGCGGCGGCGCTGGCAGTCGCCGAAGCGCCGGCCCAGGCCTACAATCCGCTCTTTATCTATGGCGGCGCCGGGCTGGGCAAAACCCACCTGATTCAGGCTATCGGCCACTTTATCCGGGAGCAGAACCCGTCCATGAAGATCGTATACGTCACCTCGGAGATGTTCATGAACGAGCTCATCAACGCCATTAAAGCCGGAACCAACATGGAATTCCGTAACCGCTACCGCAACGCGGATGTGCTCATTATCGACGATATCCAGTTTATCGCCGGCAAGGATTCCACCGAGGAGGAGCTTTTCCACACCTTTAACACCCTTAGGGAGGCGCAAAAGCAAATTGTGCTGACCAGCGATAAGCCGCCCAAGGAGATGAAGCAGCTGACCGAGCGGCTTCGTTCCCGCTTTGAATGGGGGTTGATCGCCGATATCCAGCCTCCGGATCTGGAAACCCGCATCGCCATCCTGCGCAAAAAGGCTGAAGCCGAGCATGTGGATCATATTCCCGACGATGTTATGGAGTTCATCGCCACCAATTCGGAAAACAACATTCGGGAGCTGGAAGGGACGCTCACCCGGGTGCTGGCCTACTCCCGCCTTTCCCGCCAGCCGATCACGCTGGATCTCATCCATGAAGCCCTAAAGGACATGCTGGACGCCAACGCCGGACGCCGCGCCACCCCGGAGAACATCATGCGTCTGGTCTGCGACCGCTACGGCATCTCCATGGAGGACTTTTTGAGCCGCAAGCGCAACCAGGAGATCGCCTATCCCCGGAAGATCGCCATGTATCTGGTGCGGGAGATGACGGATATCTCCCTTTCCTCCATCGGCGAGGCCTTCGGCGGCCGCGACCACACCACCGTGCTGCACGCCTGGCGTACCATCAGCGAGGACATGGCCAGCAACGCCGAGCTGCGCGCCCTTCTGGCCGATATCCGCAATCAGCTGATGGATAAGTCAAAGGGATAAGTTATCCACCGTCCGTCCACCGTATGCCCCCGGCAGGGAAGGCAAGTTTTCCCTGGTTACGGCATACTTTTCATACAGGGATCCACCCTTTCCCCCGCCTGTGGAGAAAACGCGCTGTGGATAAACCAAACCGCAGGCCCTTTTGGGCGCTGCGGGGCATAGCGGGACGCTTCGGGGGCCTTTTCGCGGGCCCTCTTTTCGTGGACAACTATCCCAAAATGTGAATGCTTTTGATAACTCATTTTCCCATTCACAGGGTTTTGCCCACCGGTTTTGGTTTGGTTTTGGGAGCAAAGCCCTGATTTCCACCGTATCCACAGCCCCTACTGCTACGACTACTATTTTCATCTGAAGAACACGCCCCAAAAAGGGGGCGGAACGACCGCGCCAAAAGGAGTATATCGCCATGCGCCTACGCCTAAGCAAAGACCAGCTGAATTCCGCTCTATCCATCGTCACCCGAGCGCTTCCTTCCCGTACCACCATGCCGATTTTGGAGGGCATCTATCTGGAAGCTGAGGGAGATCATGCCAAAATGATCTGCACTGACCTGCAAAAGGGCATTGAAACCGATTTGCCGGCTATGATTTTGGAGGAAGGCTCCACTGTGCTGCCGGGACGCCTCTTTACAGAGGTCGCCCGCAAGCTGCCGGACGGCGATGTGGAGATCAGCGTGGAGGAGGGCACTATCACCATGGACTGCCTTTTCTCCCATACCACCCTGCAAGCCCAGGATCCAGAGGAATATCCCAGCCTGCCTACAGTGGAAAGCGCCATCCCGATCGTGGTGGGGCAGCTGAAATTTAAGGATATGATCCGGCAGACGATCTTTGCCGCCGCAACCGAGGAGCTGCGTCCGGCGCTGACCGGCGCGCTTTTGGAAATCAACGAGCAGGCGTGCCGCCTGGTGGCCCTGGATGGGTTCCGCCTGGCGCTGCGCCAGACGGTTTTGGGCGAAGATTACGGCAGCCTGAGCGCGGTGATTCCCGGCGCCAGCCTGCAGGATATTGCCAAGGTACTCTCCTCCAGCGAGGAGGACAAGATGCGCCTGACCCTGACCGCCACCCACCTTCTGGCCGATATGGGCAATACCCGCTTTATTACCCGCCTTTTGGACAGCGAATATGTAAAGTATTCGCAGATCCTGCCCAGCGAATGGCAAACGCGGGTAAAGGTATCCACGGCGGAATTCGGGGCGGCGCTGGAGCGCGCCTCCACCCTGGCCCGCGAAGGGCGCAACAACCTGGTGCGCTTCCTTTTGGGCTCCAGCGAGATGACCATGAAGGCCGACAGCGAGATGGGGCAGGCAGTGGAGCGCATCAGCTGCCAAATGGAGGGCGAGGAGCTTGAAATTGCCTTTAACGCCCGGTATATGAGCGATGTGCTCAAAAACCTGGATGAGGACGAAATGTATCTTTGCTTTAACACCAATATTTCCCCCTGCGTGATCCGGCCGGTGGAGGGCGAGGATTTCCTCTATCTGGTGCTGCCGGTGCGCATCTACGCGTAAGAAACAGGCCTCCGCGTCCCAAAAGCGGAGCGGAGGCTATACTACGCCAAACGGGAGGTTATCATGGCGGGTCGAATCTACGAGCATTTTGATGTGGTGATCGCGGGCGCAGGCTCCTCCGGCGTAGCGGCTGCGGTAGCCGCCAGCAGCCAGGGCGCGCGGGTGTGCCTGCTGGAGAAGGAACCGGCTGCCGGCGGCGGCTATGTGCAGAGCGGGACAACCGCCTTTAAGCCGGTTTATGCCCATGATCCCATTGAGGGCTTCTCCGCGCTGTGCGCGCCCTGGGGCCCCTGGATGACCCTGGATCCGGAGGCGCTGCAGCGGTTCTATTACCGCAGGCTCAGGGAGCGGGACGTGCTGCTTCTGACCAGCGCCTGGGTGATGGATGCCACGCTGGAGAATGGATCGATCACCCAGCTGCTGGCCCTGACGCGGGAAGGGTCCATGCAGGTGGAGGGCGACGTATTCATTGACGCCACCGGCGACGGCGACGTGGCCGCGCTTTGCGCCGTGCCCTATACCGAGGGCCGGGAGGAGGATGGGCGTTCCCTGCCGCCGGTTTACTGCTTTACGCTGCAGGGCTGCGGCATAGGCTGGGAGCAGGTTAAGCCCGGCCGGGAGGCCCTGGCAGAGCTGGGCCTGTCGGGGCTTCGGCTGTTCCCTGGCGTCCGTGGCGGCGAGGTCACGGTGATGATGCTCTATGACGAGGAAGCTGTTGCGACAAGCGCCATCGACCGCGCCAGGGCCGACGGGGCCCTTCGGGCGGCCGTTGACCCGGTCATGGCGCTGCTGGCCCGTTACAGCGCCTTTGAAGGGGCTGTAATGGCCCGCCAGGGCGCGCGCGTGGTGTTCCCGGAGGGCAGGCACCCCCAGGGGCGCACGATCCTGGACAGCCGCGATCTGGTGGCAGGGACGCGTTTCCCGGATTGGGTGGTGGCGAACCTGACCGCCGATATTGAGCTGCCGGGCATGGAAGGGATTGAGGAAGCGCCGTCGGTGCGCGCCTACGATATCCCTTACCGGGCGCTGACGCCGGTGCGGGTCAAGAACCTTCTGCTCTGCGGGCGGTGTATCAGCGGTACGCACCGGGCCCATGGCAGCTTCCGCGCGCTGCAGCCCACGCTGGCCACCGGCCAGGCTGCCGGCATCGCGGCTTATCTGGCGCTGGAGTCGGGCGGCCGCGTGCAAAAGGTGCCGGTTGGCCGCCTTCAGCAGGCGATGCTCCGCTCCGGCATGGAGCCGCCGCAATGGTTGAAGGACGAGGCGTAAGGGCAGGGAAGGACGCGCGATGATACTGACCCAGTTGACGGTAAAAAATTTCCGGAATTATGAGGCCCTGGAGCTTGAATTTGCCCCGGGGCTTTCGGTGTTTACCGGACGGAACGCCCAGGGCAAGACCAACCTGCTGGAAGCCATCCATGTATTATGCACCGGCCGCAGCCACCGCACCGCCCGGGACAAGGAAATGATCCGCCACGATGGGGAAATGAGCTTTGCCGACCGTGCTTACATCGCCGCCCTATGCCGCCAGCGGGACGGGGATCACCAGCTGGAGGTGGCGCTGACCCACAGGGGGCGCAAGGCTGTCCGGGTGAACGGCAGCTCCATTACCCGATTGGGCGAGCTTATGGGCCATATGAACGCCGTGATGTTCTCCCCGGAGGACCTGAACCTCATCAAGGACGGCCCTGCCTGGCGCCGGCGCTTCATGGATATGACCCTGTCCCAGGCCCAAGGCGGCTATTTCTTTCTGCTGCAGCGGTACCAGCGCGCCCTTTTGCAGCGCAATGAGCTGCTAAAGCTGATCCAGCGGGAGGGAAGGGGCGAGGAAACCATGGAGGTATGGGAGGCTCAGCTGGCCGAAGCCGGCGCGGCCCTTTCCCTTCGCAGGGGGGAGTTTGCAGCGTTTTTAAGCGAAAACGCCAGGCAAATCCATGGACGGCTTACCTCCGGGCAGGAGGAGCTGGAGATCGGCTATGAGTCGGCGCTGTCGGGCAGCCAGCAGCAGCGGCAGCAGCAGCTGGCCGAGCTGCTGCTGCGCAACCGGCAGCGGGATATCCGGCTGGGCGCTACCACAGCGGGGCCCCATCGGGATGATCTGGCTGTGCGGATCAACGGGGCGGACGCCCGCAGCGACGCCTCCCAGGGCCAGCGGCGTACCGCCGTGCTGTCCATGAAGCTTTCAGAGCTGAAGCTCATGGAGCAGCTGACCGGAGAGGCGCCTATTCTGCTGCTGGACGACGTATTTTCCGAGCTGGACGGCGCAAGGCGCGACATGCTCCAGGATTATATCGGCAGGGTGCAGACCTTTATTACCTGTGTCGATCTGGAGAGCCTTGCCCTGCGGGCGGGCAGCGCCAGGCAGTTCCGGGTGGAGAGGGGCCAGGTTACGCCGAAAAACTAGAAATTCTACAATTGTAAAATAATAGGGAGTATATTCTACAAATGTAGAATATACTCCCTATCGATTCATTCGGACTACAGAAATTCTGCCCGCAGCGCGATGGCGCCGGGATCTCCGGGATAGTCAGAAATAAAAATATAAAGATGGCAGGGAATCTTTTGCTTTCGGACATATTGAAGAATGCGGCGTGTCCCTCTGGACTTTCCATCCCACAGGACGATCACCAAATCCACACTGTCCATAATCATTTCATTGAGCTTACCCAGCGTGATTCCCGGATGAAGATGAAAAACCAGCTTAGAAATATGCCGCTCGTCTGCCCAGCGGTTTGCCGCTTTGTCGATCCCTTGTACGCCACCGGTAACAAGCTCCGTGACGCCCTCGGGGATATAAGGGCTGATGTCCATATCCAGGCTTTTGGAGCCGGCGATACAGATGCGCATGGATCATACCTCGTACTTTCTCGAAAATGAAGGATTCTACACAAGTTTAGTACCACTATAGCATGATTTCCTTTTATATTATAGTAAAATAATAGAAAATTAGGAAAAATGTTACGAGTCTATAACTTTTTCCCAATATACCGGCGTAAAGAAAGGATGGTCCCATGGATGAATCCTTTGGACAGAAAGAAGGATGCCTTTTTTATTGCCAGAATACCGAATTGATCCCGCCAGACGGCAGATGCTTCCTAAGCGGCTGCAGATTGGGTACCGCGTAACCTAAAGATCACAGCAGGGTCATGGCCGGTTGGCATAAAGGAGCGAAATAGCGCTGTAACCATCGCTAAGAGGTATGAAAAAAGAGGCAAGCCACCTTAAATATAATATAATCCTTCGGCTGTTCGTACTTTCCCAGGCATGCCCTTGGGAAAAGGTGCGATTTTTTGGGGCTCTATTTTTGAACCAAGGCCGGTCAGCTTGATTGACCGCCTGATACATCAGAGGTAAAGAATGATCATAAAATAGCAGCACCCTGGAAGCTGAATGAAAAAATCCACAATGGACATTTTTCGTTCCGCTTCCAGGGTGCTGTTGAAGTTAGATGGACCTCTGTCCAGCATTAGTTTTCAGGAGCTTCTTCCCGGTAAACCGTCATCCTGTTCCAATACGGCGGTTGCTTTTTGTCGATTTCAAATGTTATCTCATTCCCCTCGCCGTATTGATAGATTAGCTTTGTAACGGTTGACCTTGAATCATCTGTCTCAGTCGGGTCTCCATATGCGGCTATGATGTCATCAACCGTGGAACCGATATGCAGGCCGCCGGGAAATACAACCGATGTGTCAACCGCACCCTTTGAATCGTAAGCAAAGGAAAATCCATATACATAGCATTCGGACAAAGGCAATTCTTGATCGCTGAGATTGATAAAGTTCGCTCCGGATAAAGACGTATCGCCCTTTCTAAGCGAGGCATTTCCCACCATAATAAATCCAGGCTTCAGCGTCTCCTCGTTTACATCAATATCGCATTCCCACCCAAGGGCGGTAAAATCCTTATATAGGGCAGGCAAGGTGATAATATTCCCATCCAGTGAAACCTGGAAACTTTCCGGATCAGAGCTTAGCCCATCGGGTACGATTGGCGTTGCAAATGGATATTCATCGCCTGAAACATCCGCAGAATCCGTGGACTCTTCCGTTTTATCTTGTGATGCTGTCGTCGTGGTTGTTTCTGGGCTGGATACAGAGAAATCACTGTCGCCATTGCTGCTGCAGGAAGCCAACGATAACATGAGAGCACACATCAGTAAAACAAAGATTTTCTTCATAAACGACACTCCCTCTATATATGGGCCTTTTATGGAAATTATATCATTCCTACATTTTCAATACAATCCTTCAAAACGGGAGCAGGTACCATCTGTGACCAAAAAATAAATCGGAGCAAAGTCAAACTTTGCTCCGATGTGGCGGAGAGACGGGGATTTGAACCCCGGTACCGCTATTAACGGTAACACGATTTCCAATCGTGCGCCTTCAGCCACTCAGCCATCTCTCCCTATGACAATCGTCCTGCCGCCGCCAGCCCATGGGCACGCAACAACAAGGCACGATAAAAACAGCACACTTATCATACACAAATTGAACCCAAAAAGCAAGTCCCCCTGATGACTTTCTTGCAAATTTTTCACGGATGGGCGGACCGGCGCCGATATGCACAGCCCAGAGGGAGCTGTGGCAAAAATCATAAAATATCCTTTGTAAAAGAACCTGTTTTGTGTAAAGAAAAAAGTGAATGGTGGATAAAAAAACGAAATCACAGAATATCCACCATAAAAGGGCAAGATTTCCACGGGTTATCCCCAAATCAAGAGGAAAATTCACAGGTTATCCACCTAGTTATCCACAAAAAGTGCACAACTTTATGTTTCTTCCGAGGAAGGCGGCTTTTCCACAGGCTCATGCGGATCGCCGGATACAATATCGGTATCCAACAGGGTGGCATATTGAAGGGAGCTTTCTCCGAAGCGCCGGCGGATCGCGTCGACGGCCTGATCCAGGCGCTGGCGGCGCTCGTCGTGCTCGCCGGTATCGCCGAAGAGGTCGGTTTGCTTGGCGGCAGCCTTAGCCGTCAAGCCTGTAGCCGCCACCGAAAGCAGGCGGATGGGCGCCCTCAGGTTCCAGCTGTCGCGGACTATGTCCAGCGCCGTCTGATACAGCAGCTGCGTTTGGTTGGCGGCATAGGGCAGGGTACGCTGCCGGGAAATGACCTTCAGGCTGGGATCCTTGATGGAAACGGCCAGCGTTTGGCAGCGAAGCCCCTGGGCGCGCAGGCGGGTCGCTACCGAGTCTACCAGCATAAGGAGGCCCTGACGGATATCCTCCAGGCCCTCCAGGTTCCGGCGGAAGGTGATGGAATTGGATATGCTTTTTGCAGCCTCCTCCGCGCCCTGTACCTGCACAGGGCTATCGTCCAGCCCATTGGCATATTCCCAAAGCACAGCGCCCAGCTTCCCCAGCTGATTTTCCAGCTGGGCGCGGTCTGCCTCGGCCAGCTGGCCGATGGTATAGATGCCTAGGCGCTCCAGCGAGTGAGCAGTGGATTTACCGACGAAAATCATATCCCGCACCGGCAGGGGAAAGAGGATGCTGCGATAGTTCTCCCGGGTAATTTCCGTGGTAGCGTCGGGCTTTTTGTAGTCGCTGCCCAGCTTGGCAAATATCTTGTTGAAGGAGACGCCCACCGAAATGGTAAGGCCCAGCTGCTGCCGGATGGTTCTGCGCAGCTCGTCGGCGATCTGCCGGCCGCTGCCAAAGAGCCTGCGGCTGCCGGTCACATCCAGCCAGGATTCATCCACGCTGAAAGCCTCCACCTGGTCGGTGTACCGGCCATAGATTTCATTGATGCGCCGGGAATAGGCATGATAGAGGCTGTGATGGGGCGGAACCAGCACAAGGTCGGGACATTTCTTCCGGGCCATCCATACGGTCTCCGCCGTGACGACGCCAAAGCCCTTGGCCAGCTCGTTCTTGGCGAGGATCACCCCGTGACGGTTCTCCGGATCCCCGCAAACGGCCATCGGCACCTTCCACAGCTCGGGGCGCTGGATACACTCCACCGAGGCGTAAAAGCCGTTGCAGTCGCAGTGCAGGATGGTTCGGTCCAAGCTTAGTCCCTCCTTTGCCGCTTCCCGCAAGGAGAGGAGCGGTCAGTGAAAAAGATGCTTACGCTTGTTAAAGTACGCAATACTCAGCAGGATCATGACGCCGCTGCCGATTAAGGCGGCTATAAGGGGGGATACCATGGTAACGTCAAAGAAATTGATCTTCGTAATCAGGGTGGAGGCGATGGCATATAGCAGCGAGCAAACAAAGCCGCTCAAATAGTACACATAGAGGGAAGGGAAAGCGTTGGCCTTGAAACGCGCCAGCCGCTGGCGGAGCACGATGGCGAATACGGCCAGAGCCAGGGAGACGGCGGTCATACCATAATTCAGGAACTGAAGGCCAGGATAAACGGTAAACACCATGCCGGCCGTTTGAAAACCGCCGTAAACCATGCCGGTGGCATACTGAAAGGCATCATATACATAGAGAACCGCACCTGCGAAGAGCTGGAAATAGATGACGAACTTATACCATTTCATAGGGAGAGCCGGAGACTGGGTGTAGGGGACGGCGGTTGGCTCTGCCTCGCTGCCATGGACGGCATGGCCGCAGGCGGAGCAGAAGGTTTCAGAGCCGTTCAGGTTCTTTCCACAGTTGCTACAAAACATGGTATGCTCCTTTCTCCTGGGGGGCTTATAGGTTTAAAATACCATGTTTCTCGAAAAAAGTAAATAAATATATTTTCTATTTATGATAGGGCTCATTCCGGGCGATCCGGTATCCGCGGTAGATCTGCTCCAGCAGCAGGATGCGGGCGATCTGATGGGGCCAGGTCATGGCGCCCAGGGAGAGGCGGTCCGGGCAGGCCTTCAGCACCTGGGCGCTCAGGCCCAGGGACCCGCCAATGACAAAGGCGGCGTCGCGGCCCTCCAGCTCCAGGCGCGTCAGCA
>UQLW01000052.1 GCA_900542005.1 uncultured Eubacteriales bacterium | reverse complement strand
GCCTCGGATGGGGGATTAGGGCTGCGAGGGGGCCAGTTGCGCCAAGAAATCCGGCGTTTGACCGCGGATGGGCGCAAGATAGCACACCAGGCTGGCCTCGTCATCGTCTGCCTTTTCTTCATAATAGGACAGGTCCCGCAGCGGGTTTTCCGGGGAATCCTCGCTGATTACCCTCAGCTGATAGCCGTCGTCCAGGCCCGCCGTCTCCAGCAGGGTGTAATCATTCTGGCAGACGCTGGCCGCCAGCGTCTGCGCGATCTGGCCGGGATCGGTGATGGTGCCGAGCGCTTCGCCGTTGCGCGTAACCTCGATGGCGCTGACATACTGCGCCAGCCCCTCATCGGTCAGGGGTTGGTATGCGCCGGCGTCTTCCAATAGCGCCAGGCTTCGGGCATAGCTGCCATAAACCGGCAGGTGATAAGCGGTATAAGCCATATCGCTGGAGCGAAGGACGATATGGGTATATACCGGCTCGCCCAGCGGGATCCCGCGATCGTTAAGATCCTGACGGTAGGCATCCAGCAACGCTTGGCTGGTGGCGGGCGCCAGGGGGCGGGTTTCGGAGCAGGAGGACTGCTCGACCGACCAGGAATAGTCGGACGGCTGCAGGCTGGAATCGAGGATAAGATGGTGCGAGAGGTATTCGGGCGTCTGCAGCAGCCGGGCCAGCGGATCCTCCACCGCGGAGAAGGGAACAGAGCGGTACTTGCGGGTAAAGGGCAATCCGAGCCGGGGATAATAGGTCACCTCGATGGTAAGAAAGCGCCGCTCCTCCACCGCCGTACCGGTGGATTCCCCTTCGAGTTCAGCCTGCTCCTGCCTGCGCTGCTCAGCCTTCCCCTGCTGGCCTTGGGCCACCAGCCGGGTGACAAGCTCGATGTTCTCCGGCTGCGTAAGGTTCGGCGAGGCGGTCTGCTTCAGCCCGGGGCAGTCCACGGAGAAGGCAATCCGGGTAAGGGAATCGGCAGCCGGCAGATAGCTGTCATAGCCAAAGCACCCGGTCACCATGACGATCACAATGGCCGCGCAAAGGGCCAGCGCCGCCGAAAGGCTCCTGAGCCCCCGGAATGCGGCGCGGGAGGAATGGAAAATCTGCACCTGGCAGAGCATATTCCACAGCGCCACGCCCAGCACGGTACCTACCGCCAGCAGGATATAGTCGTCATAGCCGGTGAGCAACGCAAAGACCTGCCCCAGGAAGATGCCCGCCAGCACCGCGCCGGAGAGACGGAGGAAGGTACCCACACACCGGTACGCGACCGCCTGCCCGGCCCGCTCCAGCGGCCGCCGGCGGTAAAGCAGATAGCAGGCGGCGATGACGCACAGCGAAAGCACAACGCAGTAGGTAAGCCAGCCGCCGTCGGGATAGCTCGCAGGGGAGCCGACTTCAAAATAATGGGTCAGGGGCGAGAGATCCATGAGGAGGTTTTCCAGGGGGCCTGGCGCATAGCTATCGAGATACCGGGTCATCAGCCCCTGCACGGCGAAGCTGACCAGCGGAGGGAACAGCAGGATATAAAGGGTAACCTCGGCCTGGGCGAAGAGGGCGCCCGTCAGCTGCGCCGCCAGGGCGGAAACAGCCAGCAGGCATAGATATCCCAGCAGGATATAGCCGAAGCTGGCCAGCAGCGACAGCCAGGGCACCAGCGAAAGCCCGCCATACAACGCCACGACGACGAGGCTGAGCGCCACATTGACAAGCCAGGGGACAGCCAGGGTCAGCACGCCTGTCAGCAGCCGGTGCGTAAGCATCAGCGCCCGGGAGGCCGGCTGGGCGTGATAGAAATTCACCTGGCGGGGCTGATGCAGGTAGGCAAAAAGGGTAAGCCCGCCGGCAAAGCCCATGAGCATGGCCAAGGCGCCGAAGGGACGGACGAACTGGAAATCACCGCCGTACATGCTGCGGATGACGGGCTCCAGCTGGTTGGTGGGGTCGCTGCGCAGCAGGATAAGCATGGCCAGCGGCAGCGCGAAGAAGAACACAATGCCGTTGATGACCGCAAGAAAGCCATAGCGGAACAGCGTATTGACAAAAAGCCGGCCGTTAAACCAGGATGCTTTGGACTTCATATCCGATACCTCCCATCTGGGCAATGAAAATTTCCTCCAGCGTCAGGGGCATGGTCTCCAGGAAAAGGGGCTGATGGGCGCGGACCGCCTCGAGCACCTCATCCTCGGGCGCCCGGGCAATAAGCGTGCAGAACCGGCCCTGGGCTTTGAATTCCAGCGGCTGAAGATGGGCGAACCATTCCCGCTGGGGCCGCTCCTGGAAGGCGCATTGCACCTTGTGGATATCCCCCTGCATCTGCTCCAGGCGCATATTGAGGACGATTTCCCCCCGGTGCAGCACCCCGACATGGTCGCAGATATCCTCCAGCTCCCGCAGGTTATGGGAGGCGATGATGGGCACAAGCTTTCCATCGGCTACGGAGGAGGCGATCAGCCCCTTGACAGCCTGCCGCATGACAGGGTCCAGACCGTCGAATGTTTCATCGAAGAAAACATAGCGGGCCTGCGAGGCAAAGGCAAGAATGATCATGGCCTGCCGCAGCATACCCTTGGAATAGGTGGACAGCTTGCGGGTGGGGTCCAGCTGCAGGCTGGCGGTAATGCGCAGATAGATATCCTGCGAGAAATCCGGGTAGAGCGCGCAATAGTACCGGCGCATTTCCTCCAGCGTGGCGCCCTTGAGGAAAAAGGGATCATCCGAGATATAAAACAGCCTGGATTTTACCGCCCATTGCTCAAAAACCGGTGAATCATCCAGCAGTATTTCCCCCTCGTCGGGCTGGTAAATGCCGGCCATAATCCGCAGCAGCGTAGATTTTCCGGCGCCGTTGGTGCCGATTAGGCCAAATATGCTGCCGTCGGCAACCTCCAGCGAGACATCCTTGAGGGCGCAAAGCCCGTCGAAGGCCTTTTTGATATTGCGTAAACGAATCATCCTTCCCCCTCCTTAAAGGCTGCGGCCAGGCAGTCCTGCGCCGCTTCCAGCGTCACGCCCAGCGCCTTGAGGTCAAGGGCCAGCTTAGAGAGCTGGCGAAGCAGCGCGCGCTCCTGCTGGGCTCGGAGCGACTCGGTATCCGGCCGGATAAAGTTTCCCTTGCCCGGTATGGTGTAGACGATCCCCTGCTGCTCCAGGGCGGCATAGGCCTTTTGCACCGTATTGGGGTTAATCCCCAGGTCGCTGGAAAGCTGGCGGACCGAAGGCAGCGGGTCGTCGCCGGACAGCAGGCCCGACAGCACCATGGACTTGACGCTTTCGACCAGCTGCTCATAGAAGGGCAGCCGGCTCTTATAATCGATGCTGAACAAATGAACCCTCCTTCCGTACTAACTGTTCTATATCACATAGTACAGTTAGCGGCGGGATTTGTCAAGCCTGCGGCGGCAAAATCCATAGGGGCGCGTAAAGATTTTCCATGGTATGGCGGGGATAGCTATGCTACACTCACTTTAAATAAGCAGCTACAGCGCTTGTTGCGCTTGGTTCCAGCGGAGCGGTTCAGAGATCAAAGCGTGTGGAGACGGCGATCATCCCCGGGGCTGGCGGCCCTTTCCGCAGGGGGTATCCATATCGGTACGCAGGACCTATCGGACGAAAGGGAGGACAGGACAATGGCACGATTTCCCCTTGGATTCTGGAACTATGTGAACGCAGCGGACCAGGACGCATCGGCGGTGGCCGATTGGGACGACTGCGGGATGACGCTGACCATGAGCCCGGGCTATCAGGCCGGCGAGAGCGACAGGGACCAGCTGGTGGCCCTGCTGGATGAGGCGCACCGGCGGCATATCGGGATCATCCTTCGGGACAGCCGCACCGGCTGGAAGGGCGCGGCGGCCGATCCGGAAGGATACAGGGCGCGTTTCCGGGCCGCGCTGCAGGATCTGGGCGGCCATCCGGCGGTGTTTGGCTTCCACATCGGGGACGAACCCAACGCGCGCACCAAGGACGACGCGGTAACGGCCCTGCGCATTGCCAACGAGGAGGATCCGGATCATATCAGCTTCCTTAACCAGAACCCCTACAACGCCATGATTGAGGAATGGGTCGGCGCGAAGGAGGATTACCGCCGGTTCCTGGTGGACTTTTCCCGGGAAGGCGGGGCTAAGCTGCTGTGCTACGATTGCTATTATCAGATGAATCCCGGCGATGCGGGAATCGAGCAATACTTTACGAATCTCAAGGTCTTTTCCCAGGCGGCCGGGGAGCTGGGAATTCCGCTGTGGACGACGCTGCTGTCGGTGGGGCATTTCCGCTACCGCTGCCCCAGCGAGGATGATCTGCGCTGGCAGCTGTATACAGCGCTGGCCAGCGGCTGCAAGGGGATCCTGTGGTTCTACTTCTACATGGTGAACGTGGTAAACTACCGGCTATCGCCCATTGACGAGCACGGCAAGCGGACGCCGACCTTCGACAGCTTAAGCCGGGTGCAAAAGACCTTCCTGAAGCGGGAGGGGCAGGTGATGCCCAAGCTGACGGCGACGCGGGTAGCCCATATCAACCGGGCCTATGGGGGATATGAGCTGTTCCTGAAGGGGCAGGATGAGCTGCTGGACTGGGTGACGTTGACGGACGACCTGCCGGCAATCGCAACATGGTACCGCCACGAGGACGGGAGCCGGTACTTCTCGGTGGTGAATAACTCGCAAAAGGAGAGCGCGCAGGTACACATCGCGCTGAAGGGGGAGCATGCGCTGTACCGGCAGGACTTCGGGCCGAAGGAGCAGGATCTGATGCGCGGCGGCCCGGGCGGGGACTCCCGGTATACGGTGGAGAAGGGCCGGACGGCGGTGGATACCTGGTTGGCGCCGGGCCAGATGGTGCTCTACCGGGTGGAATAGGTGGCAGGGACAACAGGCCGGTGGCCTGAAAAAGGAGGATAACATGCAGCAGAGGTTTCCTTTAGGATTCTGGAACTATGTGGATGCGGCGGATCAGGACGCATCGGCGGTGGCCGACTGGGACGACTGTGGGATGACGCTGACCATGAGCCCCAACTACGAGCCCGGCAGGCATGATAAGGCCCGGTTTGTGGCGATCCTCGATGAGGCGCACCGGAGGAACATCGGGATCATCCTTCGGGATAACCGCACCGGCTGGCAGGGCGCGGCGGCCGACCCGGAGGGCTATCGGGCGCGCTATCAGGCTGTGGTGGAGGAGTTCGGCAGCCATCCGGCGGTGGTGGGGATTCACATCGGCGACGAACCCAATCGGGACGCCAAGGATGACGCCATGGCAGCCCTGCGTATTGCGGCCCAGGTGGATCGGACGCTGATCCCCTTCCTGAATCATTTCCCCTACTTCCCGGGCGTGGAGGAGCTGGTTGGCGCCGATCAGGGATATGAGGCATACCTGGAGGACTTCGACAGCCAAGGCGATGTACGGCTGCTGTGCTATGACTGCTATAGCCAGATGAACCCCGGCGACGAAGGCATCCAGCGGTATTTTACGAACCTGCGAATATTCTCAGAGGCGGCTGAGGCGGCGGGAATTCCGCTGTGGACGACGCTGCTGTCGGTGGGGCATTTCCGCTACCGCTGCCCCAGCGAGGATGATCTGCGCTGGCAGCTGTATACAGCGCTGGCCAGCGGCTGCAAGGGGATCCTGTGGTTCTACTTCTACATGGTGAACGTGGTAAACTACCGGCTATCGCCCATTGACGAGCACGGCAAGCGGACGCCGACCTTCGACAGCTTAAGCCGGGTGCAAAAGACCTTCCTGAAGCGGGAGGGGCAGGTGATGCCCAAGCTGACGGCGACGCGGGTAGCCCATATCAACCGGGCCTATGGGGGATATGAGCTGTTCCTGAAGGGGCAGGATGAGCTGCTGGACTGGGTGACGTTGACGGACGACCTGCCGGCAATCGCAACATGGTACCGCCACGAGGACGGGAGCCGGTACTTCTCGGTGGTGAATAACTCGCAAAAGGAGAGCGCGCAGGTACACATCGCGCTGAAGGGGGAGCATGCGCTGTACCGGCAGGACTTCGGGCCGAAGGAGCAGGACCTGATGCGCGGTGGCCCGGGTGGGGACTCCCGGTATACGGTGGAAAAGGGCCGGACGGCGGTAGATACCTGGTTGGCGCCGGGCCAGATGGTGCTCTACCGGGTGGAATAGGCGAAAAAACCAAAAGGAAAAAGAGGGCGAAGGCCCTCTTTTTTGCGCATGAAAAAAGCCCTGCACGGGACTTATGCAGGGCTTCGTAGAATCAGTTATTCGACTACGATGTCGGTGAAATAGCCAGCGTCCTGATAACGCTTCAGGTTGGAGATATAGTTGTCGGTCATGGCTTTTTCAATACCATCAAGACCATGGGTCTTCATGTAATCCTGGGTTTCAGTCCAAAGCTGATCCAACGCAGCCTCGGATTCGGCGGTGATCATCTGGGCTTTTTGTTTGTTCCAGTAATCAGACAGCTTGACATAATTGGCATAGTTTTCTTCATCGGAAGCTTCTACGCGGGCAAAGCTCATGGCCGGATTCTTGTTGGTCCGGGAGATATCCTTCATGATGCTGCGGGCCTCAAACATCATCTCCTGGTCGTGCAAGGCCCACTTGCCCTCTTCGCCCTTGGCGCGCTCACCCTCAATGGCGATGGTCTTCAGCATACCCTCGGCCCAGTAGGAGCCCATGAAGTACCACAGGCCGTTGCCGAATTTATGCTTGGGATCGGCTTCGATGATATCCATTTTTTCCTGCGTCCACTTAATACCGCCGTCAGCCGTCCATTCCCAGTCTTTACCCTCGATACCGAAGAAGGTTAGCTCGTCGCCCTGGGGGCTCTTGAGGAACTCCATATAGCAGATGGCGCGGCCAGGGTTCTCGCAGTTCTTGGAGATATAGGTGCCGGCCCAGCCGGTGCCATAATCGACCAGCAGCTCGTTCCAGTGGGTATTATCGCCCTTGTAGGCCAGCGGCTCCACGACCATGGTGTAATAGGGCTTCGACAGGTCGTCATATTTGCCGCCGATGTCGGCTTCCCGCATGGCGTTGTTGGCGTCGTGGGGTACGCCCTGGTTATAGGTGTAGCAGAAGGTGGTAGCGCTGTTAACCCGGGAGAAGAAGTCCTCGGGGCGGATCCCCAGGTAATCTCCGGCCAGGATACCGTCGCGGTACCATTTGTTCATGAGCTTGAAATACTCCAGCCAGGCCGTATCGGTCCACAGGGCCTTGATGGACTTGGATTCCTCATCCCAATAATTGAACTCATGAACGCCCATCCAATAGTAGATCGGGTCGTTCCAGGAAGGATGGGGATGGTAAATGCTGCTGATTCCCAGCTCGGCGGCATGCTCCTTCACCTTGTAGAAGGTTTCGTCCAGCTCCTCGATGGAGGTGAATTCGGGCAGCTGCAGCTTCTCCATGATGTCCTGGCGGTAGCCCATGTGGAAATTACCAAAGTGCGCGACCGACTTGGGGTCGTTGTAGCACTTCTCATCCTTGTAGACGTTCTTGAGGGTATAGAAATTGCCATCGGCAGCCTGGTTATTGATAAGCTCAAGGGGATCCACGAGATCCATGAGCTCGGGGCAATACTCGGGAATCAGCTTGTTCCAGGCGTAGCAGACGTCTTCACTCTCAAAACGCACCAGATTGGAGTCGGTTTGCACGAGGTCAGGCAGCTCCTGCGCAGCCAGCAGAACGCCTAGCTGCTGAGGATCGGAGGCCTTGGTGACGATAAGGGACACACCGGTCAGGCGGGTGATCTCCTTGGATACGTCGTCCTCGCCGAAGGTATCGGCCCCAAACCAGTCAAAGTCAATATAGCACTCGAAGGAGATCGGAGAAGTATCCTTTTCCCAGGAAAGGTTCTCCCAGGTGGCGGGCGCTTCCCCTTCAGCGGCAGTGGTGGTTTCGTCGCCGGTGTCGGCGGCAGTCGTGGTAGCGGCGTCGTCGTTAGCTGCGGTCGTAGTGGGGGTGGTTGCGGCCGTATCCTGGCCCTGGCAGGCGGTTAAGCCCAATACAAGGACCATACACAGTACCAACAGGCCGGCAACGATTCTCTTCTTCATGCAGCTCCCTCCTTTTGGGGTGTCCCTACCCGAATATCCTATGGGCAAAAGTCCCATGCCCATAAGCTGATTCTGATCCATGAGCCGGATGGCGAAATACCAGATGGCAAACCTGCATGTGATAAGTATATGATGGAGAAATCGCGCTAACACATCGTTCCAGTCAAGAAATTATAAGAAAATATTAGAATTTTCTATATGCCTAGTATAGATGTGACATAACTATTTTGTCAAATCGGGATCTTGTCTATTTCTAACTTTTCTTGAATAGTTTTGGCACATTTGACGAATGCGGCAAGAATGAACAACACAACGCCAATAATAGACAAGGCCTCCCGCCTAGAACAGGCGGGAGGCCTTATCCTTATGGGCTAGAGCCGCTCCTTCAGCAGCCGCTGGAGGACGGCAGGGTTTCCCTTTCCGCCGGTGGCGGCGATGGCCTTACCGGTCAGGGCCTGGAGGGCGTTGGCTTTTCCGCTGCGATAGCGCGCGGCCAGCTGCCCCTCCTGGGCAAGCACGGCCTCCACCACAGGGATCAGCCGGGCAGGGTCGTTGATTTGCATCAGGTCATGGGCCAGCACCCAATCACGGGGATCCTGATCCGCCTGCCACAGCCCGGCAAGGGCGCGCTTGGCGGTGGAGGAGCTGATGGCCTCGTCGCCCAGCATATCGGCCAGCTGCGCCATATGGAGAGGGGCGATGGGGATCGCGCTGTCCTCGCCGTCCATCATCCGGTAGGCCTCGGTGGTGATCAGGTTGCCCAGCAGCCGCGGATAGCGGCACAGGGCGGCGGCCTCTTCAAAATAGCCGGCAGTCTGCGCGCCGGTTACCAGCGCCTCGCAGGCCAGGGGGGAGAGGCCGTATCGCTCCCTGTAGAGGGCCTTGCGCTGATCGGGCAGCATCGGGATCTGCGCCTTAAGGAGGTCAAGCTGCTCGGCGCAGGTCACGACCGGCGGCAGGTCCGGATCCGGGAAATAGCGGTAATCATGGGCGTCCTCCTTGCCGCGCATGGGAAAGGTCCGGCCGCTGGCCTGGTCGAAGCGGAGGGTCTGCTGCACAACGGCCTCGCCCTGGGAGACCGCCTCTACCTGGCGCTGGTATTCGTATTCGATAGCCCGCTGGACGAATTGGAAGGAGTTCAGGTTCTTGATCTCCGTGCGGGTCCCCAGAGCGCCGGAGCCGGCCGGGCGCACGGAAAGGTTCACGTCGCAGCGCATGGAGCCCTCGTTCATCCGGCAATCGGAAATTCCGGTATATAGTATAATAGCCCGCAGCTTTTTCAGATAGCTGACCGCCTCCTGGGCCGAGCGGATATCGGGCTCCGATACGATCTCGATGAGGGGGACACCGCAGCGGTTGCAGTCGATCAGCGTACCCAGCTGCGGATCATGGACGAGCTTGCCGGCGTCCTCCTCAATATGGATCCGGGTGATCCCCACCCGCTTGCTTCCCTGCGGGCGTTCGATATCGAGGTAACCGCCGGCGCACAGCGGGAGGTCGTATTGGGAGATCTGATAGGCCTTGGGCAGGTCAGGGTAGAAATAATTCTTCCGATCCTGCTTGGAGTAGGGGGCAATGGAGCAGTGGGTGGCCAGGCCTGCCTTGATGGCATAGTCCACCACCTGCTGGTTCAGCACCGGGAGCGCGCCCGGCATGCCGGTGCAGACCGGGCAGCACTGGGTATTGGGCTCAGCCCCAAAGGCTGTGGGGCAGCTGCAGAAAATCTTGGTCTGCGTTTTAAGCTCGATGTGCACCTCGAGGCCTACGACCATTTCATAGCTTTGCGCCATAGGATCACGCTCCTTTCCCGTTCTGTCCGCCATGCCGGCCGGCCTGCTCCAGGGCAAAGGCCGCCCGGTATAGGGTAGCTTCGTCGAAGGGCCGCCCCAGCAGCCCGAGGCCGATGGGCAGGCCGTCCCCATCATGGCCGCAGGGCAGGCTCATAGCCGGCAGCCCGGCAATGTTGGCCGGTACGGTAAAAATATCGCCCATATACATCTGCAGGGGATCCTCCAGCTTTTCCCCCAGCCGGTAGGCGGTGGTGGGGGCGACGGGCGAAAGGATCACCGGGCAGCGCTCAAAGATGCGGTTGAAGGCCTGAATCATGAGCGTCCGGACCTGCAGCGCCTTTTTGTAGTAGGCGTCATAATACCCGGCGCTTAGGGCGAAGGTGCCCAGCAGGATCCGGCGCTTCACCTCGGCGCCGAAGCCCTCGCTGCGGGAAGCGCAGTATAGCTCCTCCATAGAGCGGTACTCCTCGGCGCGGTGCCCGTACCGCACCCCGTCGAAGCGGGCCAGGTTGGAGGAGGCCTCCGCCGAGGAAATGACGTAATAGGCCGGCAGCGCATAACGCAGCACGGGCAGGGAAACCTCGACGATTTCCGCCCCCAGCCGGGCATAGCGCTGGGCGGCGTCCAGCACGGCCTGGCGGACGGCGGGCGCCACGCCCTCGCCCAGAAAGTCCACCGGCAGCGCCATGGATAGGCCGCGGACGCCCTCCTCAAGGCGCTGGGTAAAGCGGCCATCCCCGCCACCGACGCTGGTGGCGTCCCGGGGATCGCGCCCAACCAGCGATTCCAGCACCAGGGCGTTGTCCTCCACGGTGCGGGTGATGGGGCCGATCTGGTCCAGGGAGGAGGCGAAGGCGATCAGCCCATAGCGGGATACGGAGCCATAGGTGGGCTTCATCCCGACGACGCCGCAGAAGGCGGCCGGCTGGCGGATGGAGCCGCCGGTATCGCTGCCCAGGGCGAAGGCGGCCTCGCCGGCAGCCACCGCCGCGGCGGAACCGCCGGAGCTGCCGCCCGGCACCCGCGATGTGTCCACCGGATTGCGGGTGGGATGGAAGTAGGAGCTCTCGGTGGTGGAACCCATGGCGAACTCGTCCATGTTGAGCTTCCCCAGCATTACCGTGTCCTTCAGGCGCTCCATCACGGTAGCGCTGTAGGGCGGCACAAAATCCTCCAGCATCCGGGAGGCGCAGGTGGTGCGCACGCCCTGGGTGCAGATGTTATCCTTCACGCCCATGGGGATACCCGCCAGGGGCGGCAGCGCCGCGCCCCGGGCCCGGGCGTCGTCAACCGCGCCGGCCTGGGAGAGAGCCAGCTCCCCGGTGACGGTCAGATAGGCGCCGTAGGCGGCGTCCTTTTGCCGGATCGCTTCCAGATAGGCCGCCGTAACCTGGCGGGCGGTAAAGTCGCCGGAGGCGTAGCCGCGGGTCAGCTGGCGCACGGTGAGAGCGGTATAATCAGTCATGGCATGTCTCCTTTCTCATCCATCACCCGGGGAACGGCCAGATAGCCGCCGGAGCAGGTCTTGGCATTGGCGAGGATCCGTTCGCGGCTGGTACAGGGAGCGGGAATATCGGGGCGGAATACGTTGGTCAGCGGGGCGATATGGGCGGTGGGCGGCACATCGGTGGTATCCAGCTGGCCCAGCTCATCGGCAAAGGCGATCATGGCGGCCAGATCTCCCGGCATACGCTGCCGCTCCTGGGCGGTCAGCGAGAGCTGGGCCAGCCGCGCTACGTTTTCAAGCGCCCTGCTGTCCAGCGCCTTGCGGGGGGGCGGGGCTCCGGCGGAATCGGGAGCGGCCAGCTGCAGCTCCTTGAGCTGCTGGGGATCGACCGGACTGGGCGCCTGAGTCAGCGGGCAGGCGGCATCCTTGGTCTTGGGAAAGGCGATGACATCCCGCAGCGAATCGGCGCCGACCATGAGCATGACCAGACGGTCCAGGCCAAAGGCGAAGCCGCCGTGGGGCGGCGTGCCATACTGGAAGGCGTTGACCATGAAGCCGAAGCGCTCGTCGATCTGCTGGCGGCTGAAGCCCAGCGCCTCGAACATGCGGCGCTGTACCTCTTGCTGATGGATACGGATGGAGCCGCTGCCCATCTCGATACCGTTGAGCACCAGGTCATAGGCCTGGGCCCGAACCCGGGCAGGGTCGGTGGTCAGGTAGGGGAGATCCTCCGGATAGGGCATGGTGAAGGGGTGGTGCATGGCGATATAGCGCTTCTCCTGCTCGGAATATTCAAACTGCGGAAAATCCGTAACGAAAAGGAAGCGATAGTCATCCTTGGGCCGCAGGCCCAGGCGGTCCCCCAGATCCAGCCGCAGGCCGCCCAGGGTGCGGCGCACGCAGGATAGCGAATCGGCGCAAAAGAGGATGAAATCGCCGGGGCCGGCGCCCATGCGCGCCAGCAGCACGTCCATTTCGCCGGGGGCGAAGTATTTGGTTATGACCGAATTAAGGCTTCCGTCGGGCCGTATGGCAATCCAGGCCATGCCCTTGGCGCCATAGCCCAGCGCCCTTTCCGTCAGCTCCTCGATGACGGAACGGGTGAAGGATGCACCGCCTGGGACGCGGATAGCCCGGACCACCCCGCCGCTGTCGGCCGCACGGCGAAAAACAGAGAAGCCGGAGCGGGCGGCCAGGTCGGTCAGGTCCACGATGGGTAAGCCGAACCGAATATCGGGCTTGTCAGAGCCATATTGATCCATGGCCTGCTTCCAGGTGATCCGGGGAAAGGGCAGCGTGAGTTCCTGCCCCTTGACCTGGAGGAAGATATGCGCAAAGAGCCGCTCCAGATGCTGAAGGATATCCTCCTGATCCACAAAGGAGAGCTCCATGTCCACCTGGGTAAATTCCGGCTGCCGGTCGGCCCGGAGATCCTCGTCGCGGAAGCAGCGGGCTACCTGGTAATACTTATCGACGCCGGCTACCATGAGCAGCTGCTTGAAGATCTGGGGCGACTGGGGCAGGGCGTAGAAGCTGCCGGGATGGACGCGGCTGGGCACCAGGTAATCCCGCGCGCCCTCGGGCGTGCTCTTGGTCAGCATGGGGGTTTCCACCTCGATAAAGCCGTCGCCATCCAGATAGGCGCGGACAGCCTGGGCCACCTGGTGGCGGTAGCGCAGGTTCCCCAGCATGGCGGGGCGCCGCAGATCCAGAAAGCGGTATTTCAGCCTGAGCTCCTCCCGCACGGCGTCATCGTCGGGGTTAAAGGGCAGCTCCTGGGCGGCGGAGATGAGCTCCAGCCCCTCGCAGGCCAGCTCGATGGTGCCGGTGGCCAGCTTGGGGTTATAGGTTTCCTCGTCGCGGAGCCGGAGGGTGCCGGAGGCTGCGACGACGCTCTGGCCCTTGAGATGCTCGGCCAGGGAGAAGTCCTTGGCGGGCAGGAGCATGGCGTTCAGGACGAGCTGCAGCGTGCCGGACCGGTCCCGCAGGTCGACAAAAATCACCCCGCCCATATCGCGGCGGGCCTGCACCCAGCCGGCCACCGTGACATGGCGTCCCAGATCCGCCTCGGTCAGACTGCCGGCATAGCTTGTTCGTTTCATGGCGTTTGCCTCCTTGTGTAATTTGAAATAAAAAAAGCATTCCATCCCCAGCATGGGACGAAATGCTCTGTTTCCGCGGTACCACCCAAATAGGCTATAAGCCCTCTTTTTTCGACACGAATTCCACTCTCTCACCCTCCTGGAGTGCGTGCGACAGCGTCATTGATGTCTAGCGGGGATCACGTTCCGCCAACGGCTAAATCTACTGGCAGCAGGGCTGCGTTCTCTTAGCGGCTCCGAGTGTTCTTCGCCTGAAAATCCATACCGCCTTCCACCAACCGGCGGCTCTCTGTAACGACCCTTTCAGGGTACTTTTCTCATCTAAGCCTTTCCGTTTTCAATTTTTGCTCATTATAGCCCTCGGCTATCCATCTGTCAATCATTTTGGCAAAAATCTTTGGATTTATGCAAAAGCGGCGGCAAACGGGACATACTAACGCCAGGAAATATTTGCTGTCGCCATGGAAGCTGGCAATTACTTTCACCGGGAAAAAACGATCAAACCGGCGCGGCCGGGGCAGACTAGGGGTGGTGGACATGATACGCAGCAAGGAGCTGATGGGGATCAACGTGGTCAGCCGCATGAGCGGACGCCGGCTGGGCAAGGTTTGCGGTGTGGATTACCGGCCGGGGGAAAAGTGGATCCGAGGGCTGATCGTGGAAACCGGCGGCCTGCGCCGGTCAAGACGGTATCTGCGCCGGGCGGATATTGCGCTGCTGGGCACGCACGTCGTGATGACCGACGGGCCGCTTCGGGTGCTGCCGGCGCAGGCGAGCTGCCCCAGCGCCGTCTATACGCCGGATGGGCAGCTGTGGGGACGGATCAGCGCCCTGCAGATCGATCCGGCAACGGCGCAGGTCGGCCAGGCGGAGGTCCAGGTCTCCCTTTTTGAGGACCTGGCCCATGGCTGCCGGGTGGTCCAGGCATCGACGGATCTGGCGATACGGGACGACCGGGTGATGTATCATCCGCCGGAAAATTCAGGATAGGGAAAGGATGTGAAAAGATGGTGCGGTATTATAAAGGGATGGTGACCGGGCTTGCGCTGGGCGCGCTGGGCACCGTGGCCGTGGTCGCGGCGCTGGATCCCCGGGTGTGTAACCGGATGATGAAGCGGGGACGCAGCCTGTACAAGGACTGCAAGCGCAAGCTGTGCGAGCTGAAGGACTTTTCTTTCTAGGCGGCCGGAGGCGGCCCGAAGCGGTTCGGGCCGCCTTTTATTGGAGCAAGGCGCTGGAGATTCATGGAAGGGGAGGGACAAAATGAAAAAGATCGGGGTAATCCTGGGCGCGGCGGCGGCGCTGGCGCTGTGCCTGTGGTTTGGCGTGCGGCTTAAGGCGCTGCTGGGCATGCTTTTGTGGGCGGGGGTAATCGCCTACCTGCTG
>UQLW01000051.1 GCA_900542005.1 uncultured Eubacteriales bacterium | reverse complement strand
TTGGCGAACGGATTCACTTTTTCCGTCTCCTGCGGGGGATGACTCAGAAATATCTCGGTATGGCGCTGGGCTTCCCGGAAAAGTCCGCCGACGTGCGCCTGGCGCAGTATGAAACAGGATCAAGAACCCCCAAAGCGGACCTGACTGCCGCCCTGGCCCAGGTACTGGATGTCTCGCCCCATGCGCTCTCTGTCCCGGACATAGACTCCTATGTGGGACTCATGCACACTCTGTTTACCCTGGAGGACAACTACGGGCTCAAGATCAGCGAGATGGATGGAGAAGTCTGCTTGAAGGTTGATGTGCGGAAGAGCAAGGACGCCGCCCGGCTGCACGAGATGCTCTGTTCCTGGCAGCAGGCCGCTGCCATGCTAGAGGCGGGTGAAATCTCCAAAGAGGACTATGACAAGTGGCGCTACCACTATCCGGAGTTTGATACAGCTCACATTGGGCAAAAGTTCCGTCACAAGAACTCAACGATATCCACGGAGACTAAAATAAATGGTAATAAAGGTATAATAATTTAAGTGTTTACCAAAGGAGAACAGCATGGAGTACACCGATAAAGAAAAACAAATTCTTTCCTTCATGGAACGGACTGATTTCAAAAATCTGTCGAAAAGTGATTTGTTTACTTATGCCTCTAAATTAAACGAGCTTCGACCCGAGGTGGCAGCCCAAGTAATTGCACAGTTTCCTGAGCTTGTGAATTTAACCCGATCATCTCTAACGGAATATAAGGGTATCCTTGATTCTGTAATTGCAAGTGATGACGCTAGCCTAAAGCTGGTATATGATATTATTAACAAGGAAATGGTCACTCCGCTTCAAGCTGGAATGAGTATATCAGTTTTGCAGAAAAGGTACGTTCTGACTGTAGCAAATGTCTAAATACGCCGAATTTAACCCCTGAGCAGATGCAAGACATCTTGGATCGGGAAATAAAAGTTTTGCAAATGGTTGGACTAAAAGAGACTGAAAGTAGAAATCAGGAACAAGCAGCCGCTGAACTAGCAAGTCAAAAAGACTCTGAAAAAAGAGCGTTTAACTGGAAAGTCATAGGAATTGCGAGTACACTTGTTCTTGCTGCCGTCGGAATTGGCGCGGCAATGCTTGGAGGCAAATTAGATATTAAACTGCCTACTAGAAAGTGAGTTTGAGAAAAAAAGAGAGCTAACTGACTAATCAAAATCAGTTAGCTCTCTTTTTATGAATAATGAAAAAGTGTTGCCAAATCGTTGCCACGGAGGGCCTTAACCCTTCAAAAACCCAGTCATATCAGGCTCTTTCGGGCTTCTGAAATCATTCCCACTCAATCGTTCCCGGCGGCTTCATCGTAATGTCGTAAGCCACGCGGGCGACGGCATCCACCTCGCGGATGATGCGCTCGGAGGTACGTTCCAGCACCTCATAGGGAATATGGGCAATGGAGGCAGTCATAGCGTCCACGCTATGGACAGCCCGCAGGATTACCGCGCGCCCATAGAAGCGCTTTGCCTGCTTAATGCCGACGGCGCGTTCATTGGTCATCACGGCGAAATACTGCCAAATGCTGCGATCCAGGCCGGCTTTGGCCACCTCCTCGCGGAAAATGGCGTCTGCGTCGCGCAGCACATCCAGCTTTTCCTTGGTAACCTCGCCCAGGCAGCGCACACCGAGGCCAGGGCCTGGGAAGGGCTGCCGCCAGACCATATCGTCGGGCAACCCCAGCACCGTGCCCACAGCGCGGCATTCGTCCTTAAAGAGATCCTTCAACGGTTCAACCAGCCCGTCAAAACCTACGTTGGCCGGCAGGCCGCCCACATTGTGGTGGCTCTTGATGACCGCATTCTTCCCGATACCTGACTCGATAATATCAGGGTAGATCGTGCCTTGCGCCAGGAACTCGATCTCTCCCAGCTTAGAGGCTTCCTCCTCAAAAACGCGGATAAACTCGGCGCCGATAATCTTGCGCTTCTGCTCCGGGTCGTCTACGCCGGCCAGCTTGGACAGAAAGCGCGCTTCCGCGTTCACCCGGATAAAGTTGAAATCGAACCGGGAGGTAAAGATTTCCTCCACCTGGTCGCCCTCATTCTTACGCATCAGGCCCGTATCCACAAAGATACAGGTCAGCCGGCGTCCGATAGCCTTGCTGATCATCGCAGCGCAAACCGAGCTGTCAACGCCGCCGGACAGGGCCAGCAGCACCTTCTTATCGCCCACCTGACGGCGGATCGCCTCGATCCCCTCCTCCACAAAGGCCTCTGTCGTCCAGTCCGCATGGCAGCCGCACTGGTCATAGAGGAATTGTTTGCAGGCCTGCTCCGAGGGGATTTCCGCATCCTCCAGCTCCATCACAGGGACGCCCAGCGCCTTGGCCTTTTCCAGCGCGGCTTCATCCCCGCCGATGACGATAACACCCGCCGGCGCATACCCCTGCAGCTTGTCCTGCCCAATATCAAAGGGGGCCAATAGGCTGTATACGCCCATATCGCGGGTAGCCCGTGAGACAAGCTGCCCCACGGCCGAACCATTATCCAGAATTACAATGGTTTCGTGATTCATCCAATCCTCCTTATGGGAAGCCATGCCTCCCAAAGCTATCTACATTATCATAGCAGGCTTTGCTCTCCCGATCAAGTATAGATCGTCTTTTTGGCGATTCCTGCCGCAAAAAAGAGGGCCCTTATGCGCCCTGCGCCGTCGGGTTTGCCTATCGGTCCATATAGATTACGCCCAGCGTATTGGCGCCGCAGTGGCTGGTAATGACGCAGCCCGCCTGCGTGGTCAGCACCTCGTCAAAGTAGCCGGCCTCCTCCACCTGCTTGCGCACCTGAGCTACCAGCTCAGCCTCCATCGGCGAATGGGTGATGATAATACGCCGCGGGTCCATTGCCTGGCCCTCTGCCAGATGGTCCTGCGTATACCGGCCCAACGCCTTGGCAATGCTGCCGCGGTACTTCCGCCGGGTCGTCATCTTGCCCTCGCGTACAATGATCTCCGGCTTCAACGAAAGCATATTCGCCCCCAGATACTGCAGCGCAGAGCAGCGCCCGCCCCGATACAGGAAGGTCAGGGTATCGATGACAAAGCTTACGTTCATCTTGGGCACCATCGCCTCCACCGCCTCGCGGATCTCGCGGGCCGGCTTGCCCTGCCGGGCCAGCTCCGCCGCCTCCAGCGCCAGATACCCAATCCCGGTCGAAAGATTCAACGAGTCAACGACCTCCACCTGTCCTGGCGCAAACTCCTGCGCTGCCAGGCGCGCGTTCTGCACAGTGGACGAGATTTCTGATGAAATACCGATATAGACGACAGCCTGCCCCTGCTGGATAAAGGGCGAAAAGAACTGGGTGAAATCCACCACCGAGACGGCCGCTGTTTTGGGCGTTGTCTTGTGGCTGTTGCACCAGGCAAGCAATTGTTCGCAATCGATATCCACGCCGTCGCGATAGCTCGCCTCATCCAGCACGGTATAAAGGGGTATCACGGATATATCATACTTTGAAAGAAGCTCCGGGGTAAGGTCGTTGGTCGAGTCCGTTACGATCTTGACTGAGACCGGCTGCACAATAATCCCTCCTGTCTTAGATCCCAAATAAATTCAGTATATCCAATCCCACCCAAAGAGGAATAGGTTGTCCCCCAATGGTCACTCTGGGCCGCCCATATGTCGCATCATGGCCTCCACCGCCTCGATAGCAGCGATCTTATAGCCATTCGTTGACTACCTGCCAGCGCAGGAGCTTTTCGGCAAAAGGCAGCGTATAGGCCGGAGAGGTTGAGGGCAGCGTCAGCAGGGCGCCCTGCCACTGCAGCGACGGCTGGACCAAGCGGGCGAATAGTTTCCGGGCGCTGCCGCCGTTAAAGGCGATGGCCCGCACGGTGGGATAGCGGATCAGGAAGCCGCCGATATCGTTGGGCTGCGGGTTGCGGATTGCCGCGTCCAGGGATCCGGCCCGCTGGCAGCCGGCCAGTACATCCCACAGCGCAATGCCCCGCTCCCGGATCAGGCGGCAGCGCGCTTCATAGCAATCCGTAGGCTGTGCCTGGGCCAGGGCGAATTGAATCGGCCAGAAGGCATTCCTCGGGTGGCCATAATACTGGGCCTTACCCAACGACGCCACCGAAGGCATCGTACCCAAAACCAGGATGCGGGGCCGCTCCGGCGCGATCGGCGCAAAGCCCGCCAGCAGCTCCATTTTCATTCCTCCCCTAATGCCAAAACGAGAAAAAGGCGTCCTATGGGACGCCTTACTGAGCTTAGTTAGCCGTGGTCTGCTCGGCTACAGGATACACCGAAACCTGACGGCGGGTCTTGTCATAACGCTCGAACTTCACGACGCCGTCCTTCAGGGCAAACAGCGTATCGTCGCTGCCCCGGCCCACATTGTTGCCGGGATGGATATGCGTACCACGCTGGCGAACCAGGATGTTTCCAGCCAGAACGAACTGGCCATCACATCGCTTGGTGCCAAGACGCTGCGCGGCGCTATCGCGTCCGTTACGCGAAGAGCCAACACCTTTCTTATGAGCCATGTCTTACACCTCCGTAAGATTTTTGATGGATTAGCCGTTGATGGCTGTGATCTCGACCTGCGTATAGGGCTGACGATGGCCCTGCTTCTTGCGGTAGTTCTTCTTGGCCTTGAACTTGAACACGATGATCTTCTGGCCCTTAACCTGGCGAACCACACGGCCCGTCACCTTCACGCCCTCGACAATGGGCGTACCGACGCGGACATTCTCGCCATCGGCCACCATCAGCGCGTCGTAGCTGACCTCAGCGCCGTCCTCCAGGGACAGCTTGTCCACGATGATGACATCACCGGGGGCCACCTTCTGCTGAGAACCGCCTGCACGAATAATAGCATACATGATTTTGCACCTCCTCGACCCAGTCTCGCCGGACACACAAGGTAGGGCGATTGCCCATTTATTCACCCGGCCCGCGCGGCTACCCGGATATTTTACAATAGTCAGCGTCCTTTGTCAAGCAAAAAGCACCGTTATCCGGCTATAAAACCGGCGAAATCCGGAAAAACTCGATATGCGCCGAACGGCTGCGGTAGATCTCCACCCGGTCGTCCAGCAGGGCGCCCTGCTCCAGGTAATCGGCTACATCGGCATGGGCCTTGAGCATGTAGCGTCCCTCCGAATCCTCCTGCCGCAGCTTGCGCAGCTCCTTGAGCACCTTAAGGGCCACCGATTCCGCGGTCAGCACCCGTCCGCTTCCATTGCAATAAGGGCAGGTCTCATGCAAAATGGTGGATACCCGCTGGCGGACCTTTTTCCGCGTCATCTCCACCAGGCCAAGGGAGGTCATCCCCAGCACATTCGTGCGGGTCGAATCGCTCTTCAGCGCTTCCTTCAGCGCGGCGACCACCTGCTGCTGATGCTCCGCCTGCAGCATATCGATAAAATCGATAATAATGATCCCGCCGATATCCCGCAGCCTTACCTGATGGGCAATTTCCTGCGCCGCTTCCAGGTTGGTTTTCACCAGCGTCTTCTGCAGGTCCTTCTCCCCCACATACTTTCCGGTGTTCACGTCGATCGCCGTCAGTGCCTCCGTGTGGTCGATGACAAGGTAACCGCCGCTTTTGAGCCACACCTTGCGGGAAAAGGATTTATCCACCTTCTCTTCCAGCGAATAGTAGTCAAAGATATCCGCCGAATCGGTAAAATGGCGAATCCGCCCCCGAAGCTCCGGGCAAATCCGTTCCGCCATGCGCCGCGCCTTCTCATAGGCTTCGGCATCGTTAATGACCATTTCATCGATATGGTCGCTGAACATATCGCGGACGGCCCGCATCAGCAAATCGCTGTCTCTATACAGGCAGGCCGGCGCCGTCGTACGATGGAGCTCATGCTGGATCTGATCCCACATCTCCAGGAGGGAAGCAATTTCATCCGCCATTTCCTCCAGAGAGGCCTCGGCCGCTACGGTCCGCACGATGACCCCCATACCCTGAGGGCGGAGCGAATCAATCTTGGCCTTCAGCCCGGCTCGCAAATTTTCATCTTCAATTCTCCGGGATACGCCGACATAATCCACCGTCGGCATCAGCACCAGAAGCCTGCCCGGAAGCGTCACATGGGTGGTGATCCGCGCGCCCTTGGAGCCGGCAGGATCCTTGGTTACCTGCACCATCAGCTCCTGCCCGGCACGCACCAGCTCCCGGATCGAAGGCCGGCTGGCGCCCACCGGGCTGGACTTGCCCTCAAACTCGAACTCCTCGGGATTCAGGGCCACATCGCCCGCATATAAAAAGGCGTTCCGTTCCAACCCAATATCCACAAAGGCCGCTTCCATGCCGGGCAGCACGTTCGCCACCCGTCCCTTATAGATATTGCCCGCCAGCCGCTCCCTTCCCGGCCGCTCCACATAGTATTCCGCCAGTACGCCGTTTTCCACCAAAGCCACCCGGGTTTGGAGGGGCTGCACCTCGATTACGATCCGATTACTCATGCTTTACCCCGTCACAGTCCTCCAGGGGAACCAGTTCCCCGTCCTTCGTACCATACAAAGCCTCGCGCTCTACCAGCACCCGGCCCAGCGAGGGCCCGCCCAGCAGCGCGTCGGCCAGGCTTTGAGGCTGTATGTTGTTCTTGCTGCCTGCATCCAGCAGCGTCATTACTTCCAGCGGCGCCTGGACGCAGATCGCCCGGATGCCCGGACGGATATCCACCTGCTGGGTCTTTTTGCCGTTGCTCTTCTCGACAACCACCGACTCCGACCCCAGGATGCGCGCTACGGCCCCCTCAAGGCCGGCTGCGTCCGGCTCCTGGAAGCGAAGCCGCCAGCGGGCTGCCGTAACCATCGCCATCTGCGAGGGCGCTTCCTCCTCCATGGCCCATACGCCCGTAACCGCCATGCCCTGGGGCTGGGCTGCCTGAAGCCGCCGGAGCACCTCGCTGCAGCTCATGTCCTCCGCCAGGGCTAGATCCATGTATTCCCCCTGGGAGGCCGCGCCCACCGGCAGCGCCATGGCAAAGGACAGGATCGGGTGGGGATGGTACCCCTCCGAATAGGCGACCGGCAGGCCCGCCCGCCGGAACATGCGCCGGGCGGCCCGCATCAGGTCAAGATGGGAAACATAACGAATCGCCTCCTGCTTGGTAAAGCGGATCATTACACGCATGGCGAAACCCCTTTCTGCCGGGCCAGGCGCCCCATGCCGCAGCCCTGGCAGCCCTGGCGGCAGTCCGGCGTCGTCTGCTCCTTCAGCGCCTTTTCATACTCCCGCCAGAGGAAGGCCCGGTTCACACCCACGTCGATATGGTCCCAGGGGAAGGGCTCGTCCTTTTGACGGGTTCGGGCGGCATACTCGTCTGGGTTGATTCCCGTATCGGCAAAGGCCTGCATCCACACATCATACTTGAACTGGTCGCTCCAGCCGTCAAAACGGGCCCCCAGCTGCCAGGCCCGATAAATCACCTTGCCAACCCGGCGGTCGCCCCGGGCAATCACCGCCTCCAGCCTGGAAAGCTTGCCGTCATGCCAATTATAGGTCACCCCGGGAACGCCCTTCAGGGCCTTGCGCAGCAGCGCCTGCTTCTCCTCCACCCTATCCAGCGTATCCTGCGGGCACCACTGGAAGGGCGTAAAGGGCTTCGGCACAAAGACGGAAGTGGACACCGTGACGGTAAGGCGCTTTTTGCTGCGCTGCTCCCTGGGAATAGCGCGGTATACCTCGGTCACCTTCCGGGCCAGGTCGGCGATACCCAGCACATCCTCCTCCGTTTCGGTGGGCAGCCCTGTCATGAAGTACAGCTTCACCCGGTCCCATCCGGAAGCAAAGGCGTCGCCCACCGACTCCATCAGGTTTTGCTCGGTGACGTTCTTATTGATTACATCCCGCAGGCGCTGGGTCCCGGCCTCCGGGGCCAGGGTCAGCCCCGCCTTGCGCTCGTTTTCCAGGTCGGTCATGTAGTCCTTCGCATAGGCGTCGATACGCAGGCTCGGCAAAGAGATGGTCGTATGGCACTGCTTGGTCTGCATGACCAGCCGGTGGATCAGCTCCGTCAGCTGGCTGTAGTCGCCGGTGGACAGCGATGAAAGCGAAATTTCGTCATAGCCGGACGCCGCCATGTTGTCCATCGCCTGCCGCACCAGCGTCTCCACCGAGCGCTCCCGCACCGGGCGGTAAATCATGCCCGCCTGGCAGAACCGGCAGCCCCGGCTGCAGCCCCGGAAGATCTCCAGGGTGATGCGGTCGTGCACCAGATCCAGGAAGGGGACAATCGGCTTTTCCGGCCAGGAAGCCGTCTCAAAATCGGCTACCAGGCGTTTTTCAATTCGCTCCGGCACCCAGCTGTATCGCGGGAAAGTCCCCTTAAAGGAACCGTCCTCGCCGTATTCCGGACGGTACAGGCTGGGTACATAGAAGCCCTTCAGCCGGGCCGCGGCCTCCAGAAAGCTCCGGCGGCCGCCTCCGGCCGCCCGATGGGCCATATAGGCCTCCATCAGCTCCGGAAGCGCTTCCTCGCCCTCGCCGATCGAAAAGATATCGACAAAATCGGCCAGCGGCTCAGGATGATTGGCGCAGGGCCCTCCGGCCAGCACCAGGGGGTCGTCGTCGGTGCGCTCACAGGCCAGCACAGGTACGCCGCCCAGGTCCAGCATATTGAGGATATTGGTATAGCTCATCTCATACTGCAGGGTAAAGGCGACGAAATCCATCTCATGAAGGGGCGTCTTGCTCTCCAGGGTCGTCAGCGGCAGCCCCCGCTCCCGCAGCAGCGCTTCCATATCGCACCAGGGCGCGCATACCCGCTCGCACCATACCTTGTCCATCTTGTTCAGGCAATCATAGAGGATCCTAAGCCCAAGATGGGACATGCCTACCTCATAAACATCGGCAAAACAAAAGGCGACCCGCGCCTTCATCTGCGCGGGATCTTTGATTACGCTGTTGAGTTCCCCGCCGGTATAACGCGCCGGCTTTTGAACAAGGGGCAGCAGCGCGTTCAGTTGATCCTTCAGCATTTTGGTTCTCCGTTTCCTTTTCTCGGATTATACTGTATCACTCTTATCCCCTCCGGGTCAACCTTTCCCAGGAATTATCGCGCAAATTCGCGTATTTGCGCCCTTTTTCATCAGCGCCTCCATCACCTCGTTCTCCCCAAGGGTTGCGATGGGATCGCACTTTTCATCCAGGACGGTAATAAGGTGGTAGCGATGCGGGATAAAGCGCATGGCCAGCTGGCCCAGGGGCATATCCCACCGGGCTACGATCTGGCGCACCGCCATGGTTTCCTCGCGCAGCAGCTTCTGCTTTTTCCCCGTCAGCTCCTTCAGCCACAGCCAGCTTGCGCCCCTTCGCTCCCGCAGCGCCGTCAGCAGCACCGTCAGCCCCAGCAGGATCGTCGCCGCGCGCCCCGGCAGCCACCCGGCAGCCGCCGCTGCCGTCATAGCCAGGCCCCCCAGTATGCCAAGATCTGCGGCCAGCCGCGTAGCCTTGCCCAGGCTCACGCACCGGGCCAGGGCGCTTCGCAGGATCCGCCCGCCGTCCATGGGCAGCAGCGGCAAAAGATTAAAGACCGCCAGCTGCAGGTTGGCGGTAACAAAGGGCTCCTGATAGGGGAAATCCATCCCTGTGTAATGCTTTAGCGTGGTCAGGGCCATCACCATCAGCACATTGGCGGCAGGGCCCGCCAGGGCTATCAGCATTTCCGACTGGGGCTGTTCCTCAAAAAGCCCCTGGATCTGGGCCACGCTTCCAAAGGGCAGCACCTCGATGCGCGTGACAGAATAGCCGCACAATACCGCCGCCAGCACATGGCAAAGCTCATGGTACAGCACCGACCCGAAAGCCACCAGGAAAAGGGGCAGCTGCCCCGCCCAGGCGGCCAGGATCACAAGCGCTATCAGCAGCGGGTGAAGCTTGATCTCGCAGCCCCTGATCCAGCCGATCCGCATACTTTCCTCCACCCTCTCCCGCCGCAGGCCGGCTTATCCCCGCCGGGAGGCTCTATTGTCCGCTGTCCAAAGCGGCAAGATCCACTGCCGTACCGTTCTGGGTGAATTGAAAAACAAGCTGCTCCCCCTGGCTGATCGAACCGATAATATCGCCCGCCCGCAGCTCCTGCCCCACGGATACGCTGGTCAGAATGCCTTCATAGAGGCTTTCATACCCGCCGCCATGGCGCAGCCGGGCATAGGGCGTGCCATCGTCCCGGGTGCCCTTGTAGAACACCGTGCCATCGGCCACAGCCCGGACCGGCCCCTGATCCGTATAGACCAAGCCCTGCTCCGTCTTTTTGGCCGTGCCTTCAGCCGGCTGCCGGAGGGTAAGCCCGCCGCCGCCGGCAAACACCGCCACCGCCTGCTCCATCCATTGCCCCATCTGCTGGCGTCCCTCTTCCACGAACCCGGCGTCGTTTGACACCACGAAGCGCAGGCCGTTGACCAGCTCGTCGCTGGCGGGCAGCTCCAGCTTCTGAATACCCAGCACCATGAGAAAAATCAGCGCGCAGACCATGCACTGCAGCGCCAGGCTGCGGCCCATGGAGGGCGCGGTACGCTTCGCCGGTACCCGGCCGCTAACCCGGGGACGGTAGGCCCGGGGCCGGGCAGCCTTGGCCTGCGCCGGCCTGCGCCGCAGGGGAATCTGCCTGGCCGGAAGGGGCGCCGGCTGCGGCTTGGCCTCCAAGAGGGGCTCCCTGGGCGGGAGGGGCTGCATCTTCAGCTTGGGTATCGTCTTCTTCGGTTCCATCGCGCATCCTCCTTTTTCTATATCCCATACTTATGAGACAAGGGGCAAATTTAGTATCCAGGAGGACAGGCCGGCGGGCAAAAAAAGAAGCCGTGCTTTCACGGCTTCTCCGATCCTGCCGCCTTTAGGCAGCGTAATCGCCCTGATAGGAGATGAGCGTGGCGTCATATACGCCCTCGATCGCCATCAGATCGTTGACGATGTAGTTATTGTCGCCGTTCAGGCGCAGCTCAATGGTCAGCTCCACACCGTTGGGCGTTACGGCCTTGGACTTCATGCGGGCGGGCTTGGGCAGCCGGTTTACCGCGTAGGCCACCTCGTTGGTAGCGTCAAAGGCATGCCGGATGATGAGGAGGTAAGCATAGCTGCCCTTGCCGCTGAACATGTAGAGCAGATACATCACAAGCCCCACCAGCCCGGAGCCGACAATGGCATACAGATAAAATCCGGTCCCCGCGCCGATAGTGATGCCTACCGCAATGGCCCAGAACATATAGACCGTGTCGATCACGTCCTTTACCGCCGTGCGGAAACGGACGATGGACAGGGCGCCGACCATGCCCAGCGACAGCGCCAGGTTCGCCGTGATGCAGCGGATAATCAGCGTTGTGACCATAGCCAGCATGATGAGCGACTGATTAAAGGTCTTGGAATACAGCACGCCGTTAAAGGTGCGCTTATAGATAAAGAAGATGAACACACCCAAACCAAAGGATACCGCCATGGCCAGAAGAAGCTCCAGCACGTTCATCGAGCCCGAGGTAAAGTTGGCCAGGAAGCCATCCTTAAAGATGTCGCCAAAGCCGGTTGTGGTAAGTAGCATATTGGTTCCTCCCTCGTTTCATTTCCTTCTTTTCCGTCAGTGAAAGCGACGGCATAGGGCATATTTTGAAATCGCAGACCGTGTGGCCTTGATACTGGAAAGGATTCCCTGAATATGGGGCGGGAGGAAGTTGTCGTACTTAACCTCCAGAATCATCATCCCCGGGGGCAGGATGGGCACCGTGGACACATGGCCGGAGAAAAGGTCCGTGGAAAACTGCCCCGAATGCAGGAAGCGGTCGAAGGTAACGCGCACATTCCCCGCCTGATAGGTATAGGCCTCGCGGTGATAATCTACGATTACCACCGGCTTCAGCAATCGGGTGCGCATATCGGCATATAGCTCGTCGATCAGCTCGCTTTTGCCCAGGCGGATCGACTGCCAGTCGTTTTGAAGGATCGCATCGCACATCTTCCGCGACAGGCCGGTCGAGGCCTTGGCGGTCATCTGGTCGAATTTCATCTTTTTTTCCAGCTTTATGCTGTGATCCTGCAGGTTGTAAATGCGTATGCGGAACTTCTTCCGCACCATCACGCCGTCCTGCTTTTCCCACATGGCGGTGTTGTAGATATCATCGAAGTACAGCGAACGGATGTGGTAGCCCCGCGTATCGTCCCGGGCATTGTCATCCAGGGGCATCGCCGCCAGAAGCCGGTCTCGAAGCACCACATATTCGCCTTCTGTGATGAAGTACTTGAGCTCATAGCGCAGTTGCCTGCCGTTGATGGTCGCCATCTTCCGCCTCACTCTCCAAAGTACTGCGCATATTCCGCGTCGGTCATGTGAAGGTCCTCCCGGATATACTGCTTGAAATACTCCGGATGGCCCGTCGCATATTCCCGGAGCCGTCCGACCATCTTCTTCCAGCCGGCGTAGGAAATAGCGCCGGCGTTGGGGTCGTCCTTGCTGTATTGGTTCCAGTAGGTGCGGTCGCGCTCCATCTCCGGATCCAGCATGGCCTCCAGCTCGTTGATGCGCGCCACCACGGTCTCCGGATTGTACATCACATTACAGATATAGGCGGCCCGCTCCAGGAACAGGCTGCGGAACTCGCTGTTTTTCAGCAGGTTCACCTGCAGGGTGGTATCGAACATATTGCCGGTGCCGTGACCCCGTGGGTCGATGTATTCCTCCACCATGTTCAGGGAGATATACTTGGTCATAAAGGACCAGTCCGTATCATACAGCACCCACCGCCATTTGCCGTCGGTATCCGGCGACATATAGAACTTGATATTCCCGGTATCGGTGTTGCCGCAGTACATCTCGATCAGCATATAGTCGATAAAGTTCTGCACGTCCACTTTGGTCTTGACGTATTCATAGTTCTCCGTCACCGTCATATCATGGGTTTTCACATATTCCAGCAGGGCCATATAATCCTCGTTGCTGCCCTGCTGCACATAGGAGGACTTGTTGCCGTTGCCAACCAGCAGATTGACCTTGTCCGGGTCGCCGCCGGTATGCCGCGCGATAAACTGGGCGTTCGTCTTTTCCTGGATAAAGTAAACGCCCCAATACTGGCCGTTCAGATACAGGACCACAGGCCGGAAGGACTGGGCCAATACATCGGTATGGTCCATTGCCAGGGAGGAGTTCAGCACGTCACGGATCATGGTCATATTCCACTCAGACGCGCCGGAGCGCAGCACAAAGCTCTTGTACTGCTCATAGGGCAGGTTATCAAAGATCGGATAGTTGAAGTAGGATTCGCCATATGTGCCGCGCGCCATGCAGGCGAAGGATTTCTTCGCGTGGCCGCGGGAGTAAGCGCCAAAGATCCGCAGCCCGAAGTTCTGATCCAGCGAAACGCTGCCGTCGGTTTCCAGCAGTTCAATGTGGCCCAGGCGCTCCCAGTTCTGGTTAAAATTGGCGTCCCGGTAGGGGAAGTCCTGGCTGCTGGGATAGGTATACTTATTCTTTGCTTCCGTGCCCAGCGCATAGATCCCCTTTTCATCGCTGAAAAGATCATCGGGATCGGCCACCACCGATACGACCGGCAGGGTATGGTCCTCACCGATCAGAATGGTCACCGAATCAATGTCGCTGCCCAGATAGCCATCGCGGAAGGCCTTGGTACGGATAACCGTATTCTTATCCACCGAAATGGGGCCGGTATACTGGGCGCTCTGCTGGGTAGGCTCAGTGCAGTCGGTGGTGTAATAGACCGTCGTGCCCTCCGGCACATTGATCTCCACCTGCTGCGGGCTGTCATAGATTCCGCCCGGCGTGATCGCCTGGGGCATAGCGCACATGCCCAGGTAGCTCTCCCCGCTGTTGGCGGCTCCCGGCGTTGGATTGGACATATAGAGAAAGGCGCTCTCCCCCTCGGCCCGGGCAAAGGTCATCCCTGCGGGGACCCGCGACACCTGGCAAATATCGATCACGTTGTTGTCGGGGTCTGTCAATACCAGGGTCTCTCCCGAGGAGGAGATACTAAAATTTGCATTGAGCTTCTGCGCGGCGGAAAGCTCGCCGGAGGTGCCCTGGCCATTGGCGAATACGATCGTCCGATCGCCGGCCTGAAGCGTTATGTCCGGAAACCGCCATTCGCCCAGGTGCTTGGTGTTATCGGTCAGCCCATAGCCCGCCAGGTTGACCGCCTGGCTGGAACGGTTTGTGATCTCAATCCAGCTGCCGTACTGCTCGAATTCATCGGCCAGGGTATCCACATTATTGAGCATCACCTCCGTAATGAAGATCCCCGTCTCATTGGCCTGCACGCGGCTGGATTGGAAGGCGTTGTAGCCGTCGTCATTGTTGGCAAAGCCCGGCGTAGGCTTGGTCTGCACCGACCAGGAGCCGCTGCCGTCGCGGGCATAGCTGCTGTCGGCCTCCAGCCCCTTAACCTCCACCTCATCCAGGATCCGGCCCTGCTTGTCCGCCAGCAGCACCGTCTCCTCAGCGGAATTCAGCCCGAAGTTGGTGTGCAGGTAGCCTGCCTCGTCCGTGGTGTTTTTCTTGGAGCAGAACACGACCAGCATCGCGCCCGGCTCGATCTTCGTCCCCTCCGGGAAGCTCCACCGCTTGGGGCTGTTCACCGTGTCGCTGAGGCCGTAACCGGAGAGATCGACCGCCTCCGTACCGTTGTTGACGATCTCCACCCAATCGTTGTATTGGCCGTCGCCATCCTTCAGCGTCACATTGTTGGAGGTCATGATCTCATTGAGCAGCAAGGTGGAGCCCTCCACGCGGATGGATTGCTGGAAGGCCTCCCAGCCGGCGTCATCATTGCTGTATCCGGGCGTATACCGTTCATAATTCCGCCATTGGTTGGTCGCCGCGTCAAGCCCATAGGCGATATCCGAGCCCAGCGCCGGAAGCGCCACCTTCTGCATCTCGTTGCCATAAGTGTCGCAAAGATAAAGATTATCGCCGGAAGCGCTCAGCTTAAAGGGGGCATGCAGCTCCCCCTCCGGCACATCGTCTCCGGTCAGGCCGGAGCAAAAGACGATCAGATAGCTCTTGGGCTCCAGGACCATCTTGTCAAACACGAACCGGTTGGGCTTGTCCAGCTTGTCCGTCAGGCCATAGCCCTGCAGGCTGATGGGCTGATCAGTAGGATTGTACAGCTCCACCCAGTCGTAATATCCGCCGTCGGCCGAGCAGAGCGCGCCGCCGTTGGAGGACATGGCCTCGGTGATCATCAGCGTGCTGCCATCCACAGCGGTGGTCGCGCCGTCCCCCTGCGCAGCGCCCGGCGCCGTGGCGCTGGGCGTACCGCCGCCCTTGTTCTCCACCATGGGGGCGACGATGGCGACAACCAGCACAATGGCCACCGCCAACGGCAGCAGCGGCGCCAGCACCACGGACAGCGCCATGCACAGCACGCCCGCCGCC
>UQLW01000050.1 GCA_900542005.1 uncultured Eubacteriales bacterium | reverse complement strand
CGGCCAGCGGCCGGCTGGCCGCGGCCCCGCGCCCCGTGACGGGCAGCGCGGCGGCTTCCGCGACGGCGGCGACAAGGACGCCCCGGCCCGCAGCTTTAACCGCGGCCCGGCCCGCCCGGCGGGACCGCGCTCCATTGACCGGGAGCTGGCTCCTGTGATGGAGAAGGAGCGGGTCAGCAATTATGACCCCAAGAAAAAGCTCTATAACAAAAAGCCCGACGAGGATCCCTCCAAGAAGAGCAAGAAGGCCCTGGTGCGGGAGCAGGCTCCCTCCCTGAGCATGGACGACGACAACTTCCGCGGCGGCCGCCGGCCCAAGAAGAAGGCGCAGCCCAGGGTGATTGAGAAGAAGGAAATCACCCATGCGGTGGTTACCGCCGAACGGATCAGCATCAAGGAGCTGGCGGAGCTGATTGGCAAGCCCGGCGCGGCCATCATCAAAAAGCTGTTCCTGCTGGGGAATATGTGCACCATCAACTCGGAAATCGACTTTGACACCGCGCAGCTTGTGGCCGCGGATCTCGGTGTGGAGCTGGAGCAGGAGCTGACCAAGACCGCCGAGGAAGTGATGCTGGACGTGGTGGAAACCGAGCGCGACAGCTCCGGCGACGTGGAGCGCCCGCCGGTCGTGACCATTATGGGTCACGTCGACCACGGCAAGACCAGCCTGCTGGACGCCATTCGCAATACGCGGGTGACGGCTACCGAAGCCGGCGGGATTACGCAGCATATCGGCGCTTACAATATTACCGTGCGGGATAAGTCCATTACCTTTATCGATACGCCGGGACACGCGGCCTTTACGGCCATGCGGGCCCGCGGCGCGCAGATTACCGACGTGGCTGTGCTGGTGGTTGCCGCCAATGACGGCGTGATGCCCCAGACCATCGAGGCGATCAATCACATCAAGGACGCTAACGTGCCGATGATCGTAGCGATCAACAAATGCGACCTCCCCGAGGCCAACCCGGATCGCGTTATGCAGGAGCTGAGCCAGTACGGCGTGCTTTCAGAGGCCTGGGGCGGCGACAATATCATGGTGCGGGTTTCCGCCACCCATGGCGAGGGCATCGATGAGCTGCTGGATACGATCCTGCTGGTGGCGGAGGTGGCCGAGCTTAAGGCCAATCCGAACAACCGCGCCCGCGGCACGGTGGTGGAGGCCAAGCTGGATAAGGGCCGCGGCCCGGTGGCCACGGTGCTGGTGCAGGATGGTACGCTCCATGCCGGCGACTATGTGGTAGCCGGCGGCGTAAGCGGCCGTGTGCGCGCCATGGTGAACGATATGGGCGGGCGCGTAGAGGAGGCGGGTCCCTCCATCCCGGTCGAGGTGCTGGGCTGGTCGGATGTGCCGGACGCCGGCGACATGATCTATGTGGTGGAGGACGAGCGGCTGGCCAAGCGCGTGGCCGAGGAGCGGCGCGAAAAGATCAAGGCCGAGCAGATGCGGGCCTCCGCGCGGGTTTCGCTGGATGACCTCTTCAGCCGGATTGCCGAGGGCGAGACCAAGGAGCTCAAGCTGATTATCAAGGCCGATGTGCAGGGCTCCGCCGAGGCGGTACGCCAGAGCCTGGAGCGCCTCTCCAACGATGAGGTGCGGGTTGTGGCGATCCATACCGGCGTAGGCGCGATTACCGAAAACGACGTGCTGCTGGCCTCCACCGGCAATGCGGTCATCATCGGCTTTAACGTGCGGCCCGACAGCAACGGCCGCGAGGCCGCTGAGCGCGAGAAGGTGGATGTCCGTCTGTACCGCGTGATCTATAACGCCATTGAGGACGTGGAAAAGGCCATGAAGGGCATGCTGGCGCCCACCTATAAGGAAACGGTGACGGGCCACGCCGAGGTGCGCAATGTATTCACCATCTCGTCGGTGGGTACGGTGGCCGGCAGCTATGTGACCGACGGCCAGATCACGCGCGGCAGCCAGGTACGGTTGCTGCGGGATTCGGTGGTCATCTTTGAGGGCAAGCTGGCCTCGCTCAAGCGCTTCAAGGACGATGTGCGCGAGGTCAATGCGGGCTATGAGTGCGGTATCACCCTGGACGGCTACAATGACGTCAAGGAGCAGGATGTGATCGAGGCCTTCAAGGTGGAAGAAATACCCGTGGAATAATCGGGGCATTCTATAATCGGTTTGGCGCACAGCGGGTGAAGCCCGTTGTGCGCCAAATCTAAAATATCTAAGTTTGGGTTGGAAAAGAGGAAAATATGCCTACATATCGAAATGACCGGGTGTCGGAGCAGGTCCGCAAGGAGCTGGCCCGCATCATACGGGAAGAAGTGAAAAACCCCCATATCCCCAGCGATATGCTGTCGGTGGTATCGGCGCAGGTCAGCCGTGATTTATCCCATGCTAAGGTGCTGGTGTCGGTCTATGGCGACGAAAAGACGCAAAAGGAGGCGCTCAAGGCGCTCAAGTCAGCCGAGGGCTTCATCCGCCGCAGCCTGGGCAGGGTGCTGACCACCCGCATTGTGCCGGAGCTGCATTTTGAGCTGGATGATTCGATCGCCTATTCCATCCATATCCAGCAGGTGCTGAACGCCATCGAAAAGGATAAAGAGCACGATGAACCAAACGATTAGGGAGATGGCCCAGTGCCTGCTCATGGCCACAGGGGTTACGGTGGTCGCCCATATCGCCCCGGACGGGGACACCCTGGGCGCCTCCTGCGCCCTGGCTCTGGCCCTGGAGCGGCTGCATAAGCCGGTGGTGCGCTATTGCGCCGACCGGGTTCCGGCGCGGCTGGCCTTCTTGCCGGGCGCGGACGCCTTTACCGCAAACCTGGACGCGGCGATGAAAAGCGACTGGGTGGTGGCGGTGGATTGCGCGGCGCCGGACCGGATGGGCGCTGGACGCGCGCTTATGGAAGCAGGCAAGCGGGTGATGGTGCTGGACCATCACGGCTCCAACCGGGGCTTCGGCGACCTGTGCTATGTATCCGGCGCCTCCAGCGCCAGCGAGCCGGCCTTCGACCTGCTGGATGCGCTGGGCGTGGAGCTGGATGCGCAGATGGCCGACTGCCTTTATACCGGTATGGTGACGGATACGGGCCGCTTTGGCTTCCCTGGGGTTACAGGGGACACGCTGCGGCGGGCTGCGCAGACGCTGGAGGCCGGAGCGCACTATGTGCAGATCTGCCGGAGCCAGTTCCAGCGCCGCTCCCTGGCGGCGACGCGGCTGCTGGGCGCCGCCATCAGCTCCCTGGAGCTGCATTTTGAGGGGAAAATGGCGCTGATGAGCGTAACGCCGGAGATCATGGCCGGCTGTGGCGGCTCCATCGAGGACATGGAAGGGATCGTCAATTACGCCAGCGAGATCATCGGCGTTGAGATCGGGGCTATGATTTATCCGGCATCCGGCCGGTGGAAGGTGAGCCTGCGGGCGGCGGAAACCGCCAGGGTGGACGGGGTAGCCGGCCTGCTGGGCGGCGGCGGCCACGCCAAGGCGGCCGGCGGCCGCGCCCACGGCACGCTGGAGGAGGCGAAGCGGCAGGTTTTGGACGCGGTTCAGGAGGCAAAGGCCCTTTCATGAACGGCATTGTGAACATCATAAAGCCCGCCGGCATGAGCTCATCGGACGTCGTGGCGCGGATGCGCCGGATCCTGGGGCAGAAGCGCGTAGGCCACCTGGGGACGCTGGATCCGGCGGCGGCGGGCGTGCTACCCATCCTGGCGGGGAAGGCGACGCGGCTTTTTGACTACCTTTCCCTGCATCATAAGGAATATCTTGCGGAATTCTGCCTGGGAGCGGAGACGGACACGCTGGACGCCGAGGGGACGGTTACCGAGCGGCTCCCCTGGGATGGCGATAGGGAGCGGCTCTCCGGCGCGCTGGCCGCCTTTACCGGGGCCATTGATCAGGTGCCGCCCCAATATTCAGCGGTCAAGCTGGGCGGACGCAAGGCCTATGACCTGGCGCGCAGGGGGGAGGCCGCCGAAATGCCCACACGCCGCGTGGTGATCCACCGGCTGGAGCTGCTGCGCGTGGAAGGCGACCGGGCCTGGGTGCGGATTGAATGCGAAAAGGGCACCTATGTGCGCAGCTTGTGCCGGGATATTGCCCGGGCGGCGGGCACCAGGGGATATTTGACCTATCTGCTGCGTACCCAGAGCGGCGCCTACCGGTTGGAGGAAGGCCTGACCCTGGCCCAGGCTGCAGTGCTGGCCGCCCGGGGCTGCCTGCCGGTGGAGCGCATGGAGGATGCCGTGGCCTTTCTTCCCGCGCTGTCGGTGGCGGCAGACCAGGAACGGGGGCTGCGCAACGGCCTGCGGCCGCCGCTTAAGGAGTTGCCCCAGCATCCGCACGTCCGTGTGTATTGCGGCGGGCAGTTTTTCGGTATCGGCCACGGGCAGGTGGGCGAGCGGGGGCCGGAACTCAAGCTGGACCTGTACCTCCCGCCGGAGGACGCATAGCCAAGGAGAGAGAAGACGATGTTTCGACAAAGCGAACCGCCGGCGGGCATGGGGCCCTCCGCAATCGTATTGGGCAGCTTTGACGGGGTTCACCTGGGCCATCAGGCGCTGCTGGCCAGGGCCAGAGTCCTGGCGGATCAGGAAGGCCTGGCTGCGGTAGCCGTTACCTTCCGGCAGCATCCGCTATCCGTGCTTTGTCCGGAACGGGCGCCGGCGCTTTTGAGCACTGCGGACGAGCGCGCCCAGCTGATGGAGGCGCTGGGCATGGACGGCGTAATAGAGCTGGAATTCACTGCTGCGCTGGCCGGCACGCGGCCGGAGGCATTTATGCGCCGGATTTGTTCGGCGCTGCCAGTGCGCTGCGTGGTCGTCGGGTATAATTATACCTTTGGGTTCCGGGGGCAGGGGAACGCGGCCCTGCTGGAGCGCCTGGCCGGAGAGCTCGGCTTTACCTGCCACGTCGTACCGCCGGTTACGCTGGAGGGGGGCGCGGTAAGCTCCTCCAGGATCCGCGCGTGCCTGGCGGAAGGCGATACGCTGGCTGCGGGGCGACTGCTGGGCCGGCCCTATGGGCTGGGCGGCATGATTGAGCAGGGCAAGCAGCTGGGGCGCCGGCTGGGCTTTCCCACGCTGAATATCGATTTCCCGGCGGAAAAGGCCGTGCCTTCCGCTGGGGTATACACCGGTTGGGTCAGCTATGGCGGCGTCGTGGTGCCTGCGGTGACCAATATCGGCACCAACCCCACGGTGGAAAGCGGGCGCCGGGTACGGCTGGAAACCCATACGCTGCAGGAGACGCCGCTGGGCTATGGCGACCGGGCGCAGGCATGGTTCGGGGAGAAGCTGCGGGGGGAATGCCGTTTTAGCTCGGTGGAGGCGCTGCAGGCGCGGGTGCTGGCGGATAAACAGACCGCCGGGGACTGGAGCCGGGCGCATCCCTTCGCCGCGCTGTGGCCCAGCGCGATCATGCCTTGACAAGGTGGGCGTCATTGCCTATAATGGGGGTCATTATGAGGTGGCCGTTGCCGCTTTTCTTTTTATGCCCGCCGAAAAGGCGGGCATACCGGCCGGCTGAGCTGCGTACACTACAATGCTTTTTGTGAAAATAAATGGAGGGACAATTCATGAGCAAGAAGAATAATTACATGACCAGCGAGGGCATCGCCAAGCTGGAGAAGGAGCTGGATTATCTGAAATCCGTGCGCCGTGAGGAAGTAGCTGAGCGCATCAAGAGCGCTATCGCGCTGGGCGACCTTTCGGAGAACTCCGAATACGAGGACGCGAAGAACGAGCAGGCTTTCCTGGAGGGCAAGATTGCCGACCTGGAAAACAAGCTGCGCACGGCTGAGCTGATTGACGATTCGGCCCTGGGCCATGGCGTGCAGCTGGGTTCCATTGTCGTGCTGCAGAACGTGGAGACCGGCACGGAGAGCGAATATACCCTGGTAGGCTCCGACGAGGCAGACCCCTTTTCGGGCCTGATGAGCAATGAATCGCCCATCGGCGCGGCCATTATGGGCCACGCTGAGGGCGAAGAGGTCGAGGTGCAGGTGCCCAGCGGTATCCGGCATATGAAGATTCTGTCCATTCGTAAGGCATAGCAAGGGGCGAGCGCGCCCCGTTACAAAGGAGAGACCACAGATGAGCGAGCAAAACGTCCAGAACCCCATGACCGAACAGGAATACTCCCAGGTAGTGAAGATCCGCCGGGAAAAGCTGGATGAACTCAAGGCCCAGGGGCGCGACCCCTTTGAGCTGGTGCGCTTTTCGCGTACCCATCATTCGGCGGATATTGTCGGCCAGTATGATGCGCTGGAAGGCGAGACAGTGGCGGTGGCGGGCCGCCTGATGGCCAAACGGATCATGGGCAAGGCCAGCTTTGGCCATGTGCTGGACGCTGCCGGCTCCATCCAGATCTATTTGCGCCGGGACGAGCTGCCGGAAGGGCAATACGATGCCTTTAAGAAAATGGACATCGGGGACCTGGTGGGCGTCAGCGGCCGGGTATTCAAGACCCGTACCGGCGAGGTGAGCCTCCATGTGACGCAGATCGAGCTGCTGGCTAAGTCGCTGCTGCCGCTGCCGGAGAAGTTCCACGGCCTGAAGGACCCGGATCTGCGTTACCGCCAGCGCTATGTGGATCTCATCGTCAATCCGGAGGTGCGGGACACCTTTAAGATGCGTTCGGCCATTTTGCGGGAGATCCGCCGGTACATGGACGATCGGGGCTATCTGGAGGTGGAAACCCCGGTGCTGCATGACCACGCCACCAATTCCAATGCGCGGCCCTTTAAGACCCACCATAACACCCTGGATATGGATATGTACCTGCGGGTGGAAACGGAGCTGGCCCTGAAGCGCCTGATCGTGGGCGGCTTGGAAAAGGTCTATGAGATCGGCCGTATTTTCCGCAACGAGGGCATGGATACCCGGCATAATCCGGAGTTCACCTCCATCGAGATGTATGAGGCCTATACCGATTATAAGGGCATGATGGACCTGGCGGAGGGGCTCTTTGTCCACATTGGACAAACCCTGCGCGGCACGCTTGAGCTCCCCTACCAGGGCAGGGTCATCGACCTGACGCCGCCCTGGAGCCGGATGACCATGGCCGAGGCGGTAAAGCGATACGCCGGCGTGGATATGCTGGCCGTCGAGGGGGATGAAGCGGCCCGGGCCCTGGCGCGGGAAAAGGGCGTACCCGTCCGGGAGGACGATACCTGGGGCGAGGTGCTGAACGCCTTCTTCGAGGAAAAGGTGGAGGAGAACCTGGTGCAGCCCACCTTTATCTACGATTATCCGGTGGAGGTATCGCCGCTGGCCAAGCGGAAGAAGGAGGACCCGCGGCTAACCGAGCGCTTTGAGTTCTTCATGAATTGCCAGGAGATGGGCAACGCTTTCAGCGAGCTGAACGACCCCATTGACCAGCGGGAGCGATTTGTGCGGCAGGCTATCGCCAAGCACGGGGAAAACGCTGATTTTGAGATTGACGAGGACTTCGTCACCGCGCTAGAATATGGTATGCCGCCTACGGGAGGCATGGGGATCGGCGTGGACAGGATGGTGATGCTCTTTACCGATGCGCCATCCATCCGCGATGTGCTTTTCTTCCCCACCATGAGGCCGCGGGATAAGAATCCGGCGCCGCGAAAGGAAGAAAAGCCGGCGGCGCAGGAGGCCCCGTCTGAAGCTGTAAGCCTACCGGCGGCCAGCCTGCAGATGGATCTTTCCAGGGTGAAGATTGAGCCGCTGTTTGAGGATGCGGTTGATTTTGATACCTTCGCCAAGTCCGATTTCCGTGTGGTCAAGGTGGAAGCCTGCGAGGCGGTGGCAAAGTCGAAAAAGCTGCTTCAATTCACCCTGAACGATGGGACGGACCGCAGGCGTACGATTTTAAGCGGTATTCACGAGTATTACGAGCCGGAGGCGCTGGTGGGGAAGACCTGTGTGGCTATCACAAACCTGCCGCCGAGAAAGATGATGGGCATTGATTCCGAGGGTATGCTCATTTCGGCCGTATACGAGCGTGACGGGCGGGAAGCGCTGCAGCTGCTGATGCTGGATGATGGGATCCCGGCGGGCGCAAAGCTGTATTAACCAGCTAGGCGGCGCATTGCCACGGCAGGGCCCGGGGGATAAGACACAAGATGGTACACCAAACGGACCGCGTAAGGAGGCCGGCATGGATCTGAGGCTAACCAAGGAACGGATGAGAATGTTCTGGGAATATGGAAAGGGCCGCGTGTTTATCGCCATTGTGGTAGCTGTCGCCCTGTTCTATACGCTTTACCAGCTAACCCGGCCAGTGGTGCCCGCAGCGCAGCGGTTCGATATCCTGCAGGGCGGCATCTATGTGGAGGAGGGGATCCAGGCCTGGTCGCAGGAGCTGCTCGACGGCGTAACGGTGAATCAGACCCAAATCAATATCGAGGGCCTGACGCTGGACGAGTACGGCGCCAGCGACGCCCAGATGGTCATGGCCAGCCGCATGACGGGCCAGGACGGCGACCTTTTCATCATCCCCTATACCGTGTATCAGGCGCTGGCAAAGAGCGATAACCTGGTCAATCTGGAGGATCCGATTCCGGGTGATCCCGAGGGGCGCTCGGTGCTGGACCGGCTGGAGCTGCCTGAGGTGATCGAGCCGGAGCGCTGCCGCATTACCGTCACCACCACAGACGCCGGAGGCAACGAGGTTTCGACCCGGGAAATCTGCGGAATCGACGCCTCCAATATTTACGGGCTTCTGGAGATCGGCGTGGTGCCGACGGACTATGTCATTTGTATACCTGATTACCGGGAGCTGGATTATGAGAACATCGTTCGGGTCATCCAGTGGATGGTGGATGAAAAGCTCGATTATGAGAAGCCGCTGGATGAGACAACAACGGCTGCCGAGCAGGGCCAATAGACGAAAATCCGGCTGCCCCTGGGGAAGGGGCGGCCTTTTTTTGAAGAATCGAGGCTAACATGACAGAAGAAACACCGATTGTCGCCATGCTGGAGGCCTACGAAAAAAAGCGGGCGGACCGATGGCATATGCCGGGGCATAAGGGCGGCATCGCGCCCCTGCCCGGCGCATGGGATGTGACGGAGGTGCAGGGTACCGATAACCTGCACCATCCGGCTGAAGGAATCGCACAGGCACAGCGGCTGCTGGCCCGGGCTGCGGGCGCTGCCCACAGCCATCTGCTGGTGGGCGGCTCCTCGGCGGGGCTGCATGCGATGCTGGCGATGCTGGCTCCGGGGGATGGGATTATCCTGTCCCGATGGGTGCATAAGGCGGTGGTCAATGCGGCACAGCTATATGGCCTGGCGCCCTGCTGGGTGCAGCCGGCCTGGGACGGGGCGGAGCAGCTTCCGGTGGACAGGCCCGATGCGCTGGTGGAGGCCATGGAGCGCAACCCGCAGGCCAAGGCCGTTCTGGTGACGACGCCTGATTTTTACGGGCGCTGCCTGCCGCTGGAGGGGATCAGCCGCTGCGCGCACCGGCTGGGGATGCTGGTGATGGTCGACAGCGCCCATGGAGCGCATCTGCCTTTTTCGCCGCTGCTGCCGCCTTCCCCGGCTGCATGGGCGGACCTCTGGGTGGCCAGCGCCCACAAGACCCTTGGCGCGCTCACCCAGAGCGCCTGGCTGCATGCATCTGCCAGGGTACCGGAGGATAGGCTGATGCGGAGCCTGGCCTGGGTGCAGAGCTCCAGCCCCAGCTACTGGCTGATGGCCTCGCTGGATCAGGCCAGGGCCCAGGCGGAGCGCGCCGACTGGGCGGGGCTGATCCAACGGTGTCAGGCGTTCCGGCGGGCGGCCGGGAAGCTGGCCGGCATCCGGATGTTCCCCAGCGACGATCCTACGCGGCTGGTGATCGACGTAGCAGGCCGGGGCAGAAGCGGCCTGGCCGCAGCCAAGACGCTGTCCGGGCGCGGGATAGAGATGGAAATGGCCGACGCCCGGCGGCTGGTGGCCATCGCAACGCCCTGGGACGAGCCCGATAAATTTACCCGCCTGGCCGAGGCGCTGGACAGCCTGCCCTGGGGGCGTGAAAGGCTGGAGCTGCCCCCGCTGCCAGAGCCCGGCGAGCGGGTGGCGCCGCTGGCCTGCGCGCGGGGCCCCAGGCGCGGGCTCAGCCTGGAAAGGGTCGCCGGCCGGATTGCCGCCGACGCGGCAGGCGCTTATCCGCCCGGGATTGCCCTATGGCAGCCGGGCGAGCGGATTACAGGGGAGCAGGTTGCCTATCTGCAGGCGCTCAGGGCCCAGGGGGGCGAGCTTTTTGGCGTATACGATGGGAAAGTGGAGGTAGCGGATGGTTTATCCTTCGGTGATTTTTGATTTGGACGGCACGCTGAGCGATTCCAGCGAGGGGATCATGAAGGGCGTACGGTATGCCATGGAGCGATATGGCGTGACGGATATCCCGGAGGCGACCCTGCGGCGATTCATCGGACCGCCGCTGTATGATACCTTTTCTCAAATTTTTGGGTTGAGCCCGGCGCAGGCGGATCATGCCGTGGCCCTGTACCGGGAATACTATTTGCCCCAGGGGATGTATGAGAACCGCCTTTATCCGGGGATCATGGAGCTGCTGGAGCGGCTGCGGGCAGCCGGTAGGGCGCTGTATATCTGCACCTCGAAGCCCAAGGCTGTAGCCGACCGGGTATTGGACTATCTGGGCGTGGCAAAAGCCTTTGACGGCGTTATAGGGGCCAGCATGGACCGCAGCCTCAATGATAAGATTTCCCTTTTGCGGCTTTTGCTGAGGGAGAGGCAGCCGGCGGGCCCGGCTGTCATGATCGGCGATACCCGGTTTGACCTGGAGGCGGCCGACGCCTGCGGAATAGACGGGATTGCGGTACAGTGGGGCTTTGGCCTGGAGGAGGAGCTGGTGGGCGCAAGCTGGCAGGCGATGAGCCCGCAGGCCCTGGGCGATTATCTGCTGAAGGAGGAGGGCGCATGAGCAAAAGGCCGCCTTTTTTATCCTTTGAGGGCCCGGACGGCGCGGGCAAATCGACACAGATCGCCCATGCGGCCCGTTTCCTGCGGCAGCTGGGGTATGAGGTGGAATGCAGCCGGGAGCCCGGCGGCACAGCGATCGGAGAGCGGATCCGCGAAATCCTGCTGGACAAGGCGAACCGGGAGATGACGGCCCGGACGGAGCTTCTGCTGTATGCGGCCTCCCGGGCGCAGCATGTGGAGCAGCGGATCCTGCCGGCCCTTCAGGCGGGGCGTGCGGTTGTGCTGGACCGGTACACGGATTCGACCATGGCCTTCCAGGGCTTCGGGCGCCAGCTGGGGCGCGAGCTGGTGGAGCAGGTGAACCAGCTGGCAACCGGCGGCCTTACGCCGGATCTGACCTTTGTCCTGCTGCTTGCCCCGGAAGAAGCCCGGGCGCGTATGGACGGCCGGGCCCTGGACCGCATGGAGCTGGAGGCTGAATCCTTCCGGCGCAGGGTATACGAGGGCTTCCTGCGCCTGAAGGAGCTGGACCCGGAGCGCATTGTGCTTTTGGATGCGAGGCAGTCCATCGATGCGCTGGGCGAAAGGATCAGCAGCATCCTGCGGGAGCGAATGATCCAAGATTGAAATTAGGCATATCCACCAATGAGCTTTGAATGGTTTCGGATAAAATGGTTGACAATATCATGCAAAGCATGTATGATATAAGCAGAAAAGATCCCTTTGAGGATAGACAAGGAGGATTCGGTATGAAGCTGATTATCGCCATTGTCCAGGATGAGGATGCGGGCCGCCTGATTAGCAACCTGATGCAGGAAGGATATAGCGTAACGAAGCTTGCAACAACCGGCGGATTCCTTCGTGCGGGCAATACGACCCTGCTGCTGGGCGTAGACGATCACAAGCTGGATGGCGCCTTGGCGCTGATCGAGAAGATCGGCCATTCCCGCAAGCAGGTGGCCACCTCTCCCTCCCCTGTGGCGGGCAGCACGGGCGCCTATGTGCCTTACCCCATTGAGGTTGTCGTGGGCGGCGCGACGGTGTTTGTCCTGGACGTGGAGAAGTTCAAGAAGTATTAAGGTTTGCTGATGGAAGCCCGACAGATGCCGGCCCTTACGGGGCAACAAGAGGTATTGGATGCAATGCGGTCCGCCGTTTCGGCAGGCCGCATTGGTCATGCCCTGATTCTTTCGGGACCGGCAGGATCGGGAAAAAGTACGCTGGCGCTGTGGCTGACCCAGGCGCTGATGTGCCAGAGCCGGACATCGGCCCCCTGCGGCCAGTGCCCCGGCTGTAAAAAGGTGCTTTCCGGCAACCATGCGGACGTGAAGGTCATCGCGCCGGGCAAAGGCGTTAAATCCCTGAAGGTGGAGGACGTGGAGCAGCTGCAGCAGGCCATGACCAACCGCGCCTACGAAGGGGGGCGGCGGGTATATGTGCTGCGGTCGGCCCATCTTTTAACGCCTCAGGCGCAGAATAAGCTATTGAAAACGCTGGAGGAGCCGCCCGATGGCGTTACGCTGATGCTGCTGGTCGAGCATACGGCGCCGCTTCTGCCTACGGTCATTTCCCGGTGCCAGCAGATCCGCATGCAGCGCGTACCAGCAGGGGAAATCGAAGCGGCCCTATGCCAGCGGTGGAATATTCCGCAGGCCAGGGCGCGCCATGCGGCCCAGGCTTGCGACGGCTGGGTGGGTGCGGCGCTGGAGATGGCGCAGGATGAGGAATATTGGACGCTGCGCCAGGCCGCGCTGGAGATGCTGGAGCAGGCGGGCAGGCCCGGCGGCACCATGCGGATCATGGCGGCGGCCGAGCCCTATAAGGCCCAGTGGCCTCGGCTGTTTACCCTATGGCAGGGGCTGCTGCGGGACGCAGCCGTTGGCGGGGAAGAGGGTATGCATCCGGACCTGGCAGCCCGGCTGAAGGCGCTGGCGGCCCGCATCCCCGGCGAAAAAATACAGACAATGTGGTGGGCATGCCATCAGGCGCAGCAGCGGCTGGCGGGCAACGCGAACGCGGCGCTGGTGATGGACTGGCTGCTTTCAACATGGGAAGGACGTGACGAGATTGGCTCTGGTGATTGGCGTCCGCTTTAAGCGGATGGGAAAAGTCTATTATTTTGACCCGGGCGAGCTTGCATTCACCGAGGGCGACGGCGTCATCGTCGAGACGGTGCGGGGAATTGAGTACGGCGATGTGGCGATGCTCCCCCGGGAGGTATCGGAGACGGAGGTGGTCGCCCCGCTCAAGCCCGTCATCCGGGTAGCTACCGAGGCGGACAAGCGCCAGGTACAGGAGAACGAGCAAAAGGAACGGGAGGCCCTGGTCATCGGGGCCGAGCGCATTGCCGAACACAAGCTGGATATGAAGCTGGTGGATGTGGAATATACCTTTGACGGCAAGAAGGTCGTGTTCTATTTTACGGCGGATGGCAGGGTGGATTTCCGGGACCTGGTCCGGGATCTGGCCGCCCGCTTCCGGACGCGCATCGAGCTTCGGCAGATCGGCGTGCGGGACGAGGCCAAGATGCTGGGCGGCCTGGGCCCCTGCGGCAGGACGGTGTGCTGCAAGAGCTTTATGAACGATTTTATCCCGGTATCCATCCGTATGGCAAAGGATCAGAGCATTTCACTGAATCCGACCAAGATTTCAGGCCTTTGCGGGCGGCTGATGTGCTGCCTGCAGTTTGAGCACGAAACCTATGTCAAGGCGCGCAAGGAGCTGCCCAAGGCCGGAGCCGATGTGATTACCCCCGATGGCCCCGGCGAGGTCGCTGAGGTGCAGATTCTGCGGGAACGGCTGAAGGTGCGGGTCACGCTGCCGGATATGACCTGTGATATGCGGGAATATGCGCCCTCGGAGCTGCGGATCGTCAGCAAGGAGGAGCGGGAGGCTGCGGTGAAGGAGCTGGCCGATAAGGCGCCGGTGGTCACGCCGCGCCCGCCGCGGCCTGCGCCGGAGCCCAAGCCCTGGCAGAAGGCCAAGGCCCAGCAGGCTGAGCGCGCGCGCCAGGAGGCGCAGGCAAAGGAGCCGCAGCAGGACGGCGGGAAGGACGCGGAAACCGCGCCCGCTCCGACGCAGGAGGGACAGGAGAGGCCCCGGCGCCCGCGCCGCAGGCCCGAAGCGGCAAAGCCCGAGGGGAACCGCCCGCCGGCCAAGGAGGAAGGCGGGGAGAAAAAGGCTGGCAATGACCGGCCAAGGCGCAGCCGCCACTTCCAAGGCGGCCGCCGTAGGGGCGGCCCGGGCGGAAAAACCCATGAGCAGCCCGCCAACAAAACCCCCGAGAATCCCTCGTAGCGGGTTTACATCAACCGGGGGATTGTGCTATAATCAGCGGGATTCAAGCCATCGGCTGGAATCATCGATAGACTGAAATAACCTGAAGGAGGTGTTTTTCATGGCTTACAAGATTACCGATGAATGCATCAAATGTGGTGCCTGCGAGGCCGAGTGCCCCGTGAGCGCGATCTCTGAGGGCGACGAGAAGTACGTCATCGATGCGGATACCTGCATCGCTTGCGGCGCCTGCGCCGACGTATGCCCGGTGAGCGCCCCTGTGGAGGACTAATAACGCCCAAGAGAAAAGGCCCAGCTTCGGCTGGGCCTTTTCTCTTGGAAAGGGGAATCATTACGAAAGTGTTACAAAAGGGTTGCGCAAATATCCCGGATATGCTATCATCATGACATATTGGAAGTTAGTATAATCTGAAGGAGCGGAGAATATGAAGAAGACGGCAAAGCTGATATTGGCCTGCCTGATGGCGGCGCTGATGTTAGCCTTAACCTTCCCGGCGCCTGTAACAGCGGCGGCGGATAAGGCAAGCTTCGTCCGCGTGAGACTGGATAGCATGGGCAATCCCAGCTCGCTGACCATGGAGGTCAATGGCGTATACTATATACAGGAAGATCCCTCCATTGAGCTGGTGGAGGGAAGAAGCTATACCTTCAAGGCCTCCGGCGGGCAGGTATACCTGAACGGCCAGGCGCTGGCCGACAGCATTACGCTGATCCGCTGCAAATCCAGCAATTCGGCGAATTACCTGAGCATGGACAACCCGCAATTTGGCTTTAAGGTCAACTATCCGGGCAACATGACGCTGGACGCCAGCGGAAGCGCGCTGACGCTCTATTGCCGGGTTTACATGGAGGATTATCTTTGCGGCGTGCTGATCGGCGAGATGGGCAACAACCGGCCGCTTGAGGCGCTCAAGGCGCAGGCGGTTGCCGCCCGCACCTTTGCGGTCAACCGCTCCAAGGGCGGAAGCGGCAGCTACGATGTGAACGATACCACCGACAGCCAGGTATATAAGGGCTATGTGACCGGGTATTCCAACATTATCAAGGCGGTCAACGCAACGAAGGGCCAGGTGCTGTACTGGAAGGGTTCCATTTCCGATGGGCTCTACAGCGCCTGCAACGGCGGACAGACGCAGCTGGCCAGCCTGAAGTGGAACATGAAGGATACCTACCATACCCTGAAGGACGATCCTTATGACCTCCAGGGCGGTTCGGATCACAAATCCTACGATTTCGTATTCTATAAGGAGGGTAAGGGAACGACCGATTCCCGAGCCACCAGCCAGGTGATCGAAGCGGCAGCCAAGAAGCTGGGCGTCAGCGAAAGCCAGATCCAGGTGCTGGGCTTTACCTCAGTGGAGCCCTATGGCCGGCCTGCCGGATATCCGGAGGAAAGCCGTGTGCGGACCAACCTGCGCCTGGGCGTTGTGCTGTCGGTGAACGGCGCGCGCAAGACGGAAACGCTGGAGTTCGATTATAAGGAGTTCCGCGTCCCCTTCTACAGCAGTTATAGCCGCTTGAGCGTTATGCGGAACATCATGGATGTGACGGAGACGGATACCGCCATTACCCTGACGGTACGGGGCTGGGGGCATGGCGTCGGACTGAGCCAGGCGGGCGCGATCGGCCGGGCCAACGCTGGGATCGGCTACCGGGAGATTCTGGACTTCTATTATACCGGATGCACGCTGGAGACGCTGGACCAGCAGGCGAATACGCTGCCGGAGCGTCCCGACTACGAGAGCGCCGAGAAGCCGGAGGATGACGAGGGCCTGGAGGTGACGGGCTATGGCATTGCGCCCAGCACCGGTTCGGTCAATGTCTACCTGAAGGGCGAGGAAAACGCTGTGCTGCGGGGCACGCTGAAGCCTAACCGCGTGGTTGAGGTTTTCGAGAAGGGTGAAACGTGGACGAAAATCCGCTTCAACAATGCGGTAGGCTATGTAAAAACGGCTTCGCTCGCGCTGCAGGACAGCAACCCGCTGGAGCCGATCATCGCTACGGGCACGGTTAAGGTAGATACGCGGTTGCGTGTACGGCTTGAACCCAATACCACCAGCGGCATCCTGACCAATCTGAATAACGGCGAAACGGTTCAGATCCTGGAGACTGGGGAAAGCTTCCATAAGATCGCCTATGATGTCTATATTGGATATGTTTCCGCAGAGTATGTCACGGTAGGTGAAGTGGAGCCCACGCCAAGCCCGACTCCGACGCCAAGCCCGACTCCGACGGTGAGCCCCACGCCCACGCCGACCAGCGAGGTTATGACCGGCACGGTCAAGGTATCCAACACGCTGAACGTGCGCAAGGGTCCGGGTACGCAGTATGACCGGCTCGGCAGCGTGAAAAACGGCGCCAAGGTGACGATCCTGGGCGAGGAGAGCGGTTGGTATAAAATCGAGTATAACGGCGGTACCGGCTATGTATCCAAGGAGTACATAACGCTGGACGGCGCGGTGCCGACGGCGGCGCCGACAGCAACGCCGGACGCACCGAAGACGGGGACGGTGAAGATCAGCTCCAACACGCTGAACGTGCGCAAGGGCCCGGGTACGGGGTATGCGCGGATCGGCAGCGTGAAGAAGGGCGCAACGGTGACGATCCTGGGCGAGGAGAACGGCTGGTATAAAATCGAGTATAACGGCGGTACCGGCTATGTATCCAAGGAGTATGTGGCGGTGAACGGTGATACGCCGACGGCGGCGCCGACAGCAACGCCGGACGCACCGAAGACAGGGACGGTAAAGATCAGCTCCAACACGCTGAACGTGCGCAAGGGTCCGGGTACGGGGTATGCGCGGATCGGCAGCGTGAAGAAGGGCGCGACAGTGACGATCCTGGGCGAGGAGAGCGGCTGGTATAAGATCAGCTACAACGGCGGCGCGGGCTATGTATCCAAGGAATATATCCAGGTGGGCGGATCGGCCCCGACGGCAACGTCTACCGCGACAGCCCCGCCGGAAGAGACCAAGACAGGGACGGTGAAGATCAGCTCCAACACGCTGAACGTGCGCAAGGGCCCGGGTACAGGATACGCGCGGATCGGCAGCCTGTCCAATGGGGCGGCCGTCACCATTACCGGTGAGGAGAGCGGCTGGTATAAGATCAGCTACAACGGCGGCACCGGCTATGTATCCAAGGAATATATCCAGGTAGGGGGGTCAGCCCCCACGGCATCTCCCACGCAGGATCCGGGCACAGGAACAACGGGCAAAGTGGCGATCTCATCAGGCTCGCTGACGGTGCGTAAGGGCCCGGGTGTTAATTACGGCAAGGTTGGGTCGCTGTATAAGAATGATACGGTGACAATCTTGGAGATAGGCGACGAATGGCATAAGATCGCCTTTGGAGGAACGACGGCCTATGTATCGGCCCAATATGTGCAGGTGCAGGGCGCCAGCGCCGGTTCCGGTACGGCAACGGTGAGCGTTTCAGGTACGCTGCTGGTGCGCAGCGGCCCGGGCCAGAGCTATAGCCGGATCGGCAGCCTGCGAAATGGCGCAACGGTTACCGTGACAGGGCAAAACGGCATCTGGTACAAAATCAACTATTCCGGTACGACAGGCTATGTTCACGGCGGATATCTCC
>UQLW01000049.1 GCA_900542005.1 uncultured Eubacteriales bacterium | reverse complement strand
TGTACCCGCATCGGCAAGTCGATGCGGGTACTTGCTAAAGCACTAATAAGAAAAAAGTCAGGCGAACCTGACTTTTTTCCATCCTGAGCCTGTTTTACAGGATATGCTGATTCAGCGCCTCGTCCTCCATGCACCTGGGGCAAAGGCTGTTGACCGCCGCGCAGGACGGGCACAGCCAATCGCCGCAATGGGCGCAGGCCTGCATGGACCGGACATCCTCGCAGCGCCCGCAATGGGCGCAGGGTACCTGAGCCATGATATCGCCTCCTTTATGGAATGGTATTATCATAGCCCATTATCGACAGGCTATACCTCGCTTACAGCTGCTGCTTTACGCTTTCAAACTGGCAGGCCGCGTCGGAAATCATCTGGGGTGTAGCCGCCTTGATGGTATAGTAGCCGCGGGTAGACATGTTGGCATACACGCCGTACTGATCCTGAGCCAGCTGGGAGAGCCCCTGCTCTACCATGGTACGCATCTTGGGGCAGGAGCTCTCCATCAGCGCTTTGGCATAGAGGGTCATCATGTTCTTTTCGCCGTTCAGCAGATCGGTCAGCGCCTCGCGCTCCCCGATGGGATTTGTCTGTGAATACATGGTTTTCCTCCTTACTTGTTGCTTTCCAGGAAGCTGTAGAGCGTGTCGAAGCGCTGCTTGTGATGGCAGCTCAGCTGCTCGCACATGTTCTTCAGCTGCGCATCGGTAAACATCTGGCTGTACTGCGTGCACTTTTTGCAGGCCAGCGCCTCCTGACGCATCATTTCCTCCAGATACTCCAGGTTCTTGGTGCTCACTGGCAGATCGTAGGGTACGTTGCTCATCTTTTTTCCCTCCTTCATTGGATTGACCGGGGTTAGTGTGTGATATAATGGAGAAAACATGCCTGAAAAGGAAGGGAATTTATGGGATTCATTACCAAAATTGAAACGCTGCCCCGCATGAAGCGCCGCCTCGTGGTCTATGTGGACGGGGAGCGGCTAGGGGTCATTGCCGCGGCCCTGGCCCGGGAGAAGGGATTATCCGAAGGCGCGGCCCTTTCCGATCAGGATTGGCAGCAGCTCATGGAAGCCGAAATCAGCCCGGCCTTCGATCTTTCGTTGTATTATCTGGGCCTGAGGGCGCGCACCCGCCATGAGATGGAAGCCTACCTGAAGCGGCGCCAGTATGCGCCCCAGGTGATCGCCGCCGTCATGGATAAGCTCAAGGATTATGGCTTTGTCGATGACGGAGAGCTCTCCCAGCGCGCGGTGGATTCGCTGAGCCGGCAGCGCCTGGGGCGCGGCGCCATTGAGCGCAAGCTGCGCCAGCGGGGCGTCGATAAGGAGCTGGTCCGCGAGGCGCTGGATGCCTATCGGCCTGAGGATGAAAGCGAAAACGCCCGGCAGCTGGCTGCCACCCTCTGGGAGCGCTACCGGGAGGCCGAGCCCCGCAAGCGCTGGCAAAAGACCACCGCGGCCCTGGCCCGGCGCGGCTTCTCCTGGGACAGCATCCAAAGCGCCATGGAGGGCCTCTCCAGCAGCGAGGATTCCGGCGTCTGGTAAAAACTTCCTCCCAGCGCTTTAGCTGGCTAAAAATCATGGATATGGTTTTGATTTTGGAGGGATTTTCCCGGTCCCGCTTTGCATTTTCTCCATAGCGGCAGCTTCGTATTCTATCTGGTTTCACAAATTATTCATCTGCCCATGGTTTTCTTTGCATACGGAATATTGTACAATGTGGAATAACCTGTATAAGGGAGGAGACCGTTTCATGGCCATAGCCTATACGCCGGCGCAATGGGACGCGCTTCGGGCGCGTTATGCCGCATGGCGGGAAAACGATGACGGCGCGCCCCTGCTTGGATGGGAGACAGCCCGGGATCCCGGACGCCCGAAGCCGGAAGCGCCCCTTTTGTGCCAGGCCTGCTGCATGGATTTCTCCTGGAGCGCCGAGCAGCTGGCCGACGCCATCAGCTATCATCTGGAGCAGAAGGCCTATGGGGGATCCGCCTATCCCCGCTTCTCTATGGAGGCCTTCGGCCCCGGCGTGCTGGCCGCCTTCTGCGGCGCCGATATCGAGCTGTCCTCCACGGGCAATGTCTGGTTCAAGGCGCCACAGAAGCCCATCGACCAGATTACCATCCGCTTTGATGAGGATAACCGCTGGTTCCGGCGGATCTACAGCATTTTCGAGGCCTGCGCGCGCCGGTTCGAGGGGAATGCGGTGCTGGGCATGACGGACCTGGGCGGCGCGGCCGATGTGGTCGCCACCTTTGTGGGCAGCCAGGACCTGCTTTACGCGCTGTATGACGAGCCGGAGGAGGTAAAGCGCCTTATGGGGGAGGCGCACGAGGCCTGGTGGCAGGCCTACCGCCTGCTGAACGGCTGCCTTCATGACGCGATGCCCGGCTACAGCGATTGGTTCGGCGTGTATTATCCCGGGCCCGGCGGCTATATCCTGCAAAGCGACTTCAGCTACATGATTTCCCCGGCGATGTTCCGGGAATTCATCCAGCCGGAGCTGGCTGCCAGCGCCCAAAAGCTGGCCTGGCCCCTTTATCACTGGGACGGCCCCGGCGAGCTTGTCCATTTTGATGCGCTGATGGAAATCAATCCCAGGCTTCAGGCCGTACAGTGGGTGCCTGGGGATGGGCAGCCGCCCCAGCAGGCCTGGCCGGAGGTGCTGGAAAAGCTGGGTCTCGCCGGGCGGAAGCTTTTGCTCTATGACGGCGGGCCCGAGGAAACCGAGCTTGTGCTTCGCCTGCCGGGGATCCGGCCCGGCCAGGTATATCATAGCCCCTATTGGATCCATCCCGGACAGGTCGGGGAATATGACGCCTGGCTGGACCGCTGGGGCGCCCGTTAAAAAGATCACTGTAAGGAGGTGGGGAAGATGCGCAATCTGGAAGCCGTCCAGCAGGGGCTTGTCATCGTACGCAACGCGCTGACCCCGCTGGTGGAACGGGTACTGCGGGCAGAATACGGCGATGACTGGTGGCAGCGGGGCGTGCTGGACGCCCTGATCCAGGATCAAAAGCCGGTCCATGACCGGCCGCCCCAGGGCAATGCCGGCGATATTGACCTGCAGCTGGCGCTGAAGCTGGTACAGGTTTACCATTGGGAGCTTTTCAGCGACGATTTGGGCTGGGGCGGCCGCCAGCGCAGCCTGCTGGGCGCGGTGACAGCCGTGCGCAACCAGTACGAGGGCCATGTGACGCCCAACCGGGAGGCCGAGCTGAACGACGGGAAAACCCGCGACCTTCTGGAAGGGATGGAGATGTTCGTCCATCTCTTCGACCACAGGGCGGGCGACCAGATCGGCAATCTCATTGAGCTGCTCAAGATGCAGCAGCCCGAGCCGGAACCGCCGGCTGTGGAGGAAACGGTTATCCTGCGGCGGCCCCTTCCCAGCCAGACGGCCCAGCGCCCCCAGAGAAGCGCGCCCGAGCGGATGATCCGGCCGATTGCCGCCCGCCCGGAGCCCACGCTGAAAAATGGCGCGGGCGGCCGCTCCATGCCCGTCCAGGCCCAGCCGCTGTGGAAGCGTCAGCAGCAGGTCCGCTGGGGCGCAGCAGTACGGACCGATCCTCCGGCGGAGGAAGCCGCGCCGCCGCAGGCGCCTGAAGCTGCCCGCCGGCCGGATACCCCGGCGACCTCTGCCCGGGCTACCGCCATGGGCGAGGTGCGCGAGGGGGATCCCCTAAAGCTTGTGCGCACCGCTACCATTGAAAGCCCGGTAGCCGCCCGCAGGCTTACGCCGGAACCCGTCGAGGATACTGTCAAGGTGCTCCCGCCCCGCCCGCCCAAGGCCAGGAGCACACCCAGGCCGGAGAAGAAAAAACGCCGGCCGGCCGCCGAAGAGGCCCTTCCCCCCGATCCTGAGCCCTTCCTCAAGCGGTACCGCTCGCCGGGCGGCAAAAGCGCGCCCAGCCAGCGTCCGGATCCCGACCTGTATATCCCGGCCCGGGTGCGGGAGCGTACGCCCAAGCGGCTGCGCCGCGAGCCCTATGAGGTAGACGTGCATACCGGGGAGAACCGGCGGGGCGAACCGGTGCTGCAGGTAGATCCGCCTCCCCGCCCGGCCCCTGTCCGGGATCATCCGGTCACCCGGCCCCCTCTCAGGCTTGTCCTGCGGGTTGGCGCCATGGTATTGCTGGGTGTGGTGCTGGGCGTGGGCCTCATCTTCCTGGATGGCTGGCTTTCCACGCTGCTGGGCCGGTAAAAGCGGGTTTTAGGCGGCCTGTATATGGTATTTCGCACCATAGGGTGATATAATAGAAATATCATTACGCCGAGCCGGCGAAATTTTGCGAGGTACGTCAAATGCAGTTTATTGTGGAATCCACCAAAGAACTCTGGGCCAAAAAGGCCGCCGACATCGTAGAAGAGACGATCAAGAGCAGCGAAAAGCCCGTACTCGTGCTGCCCACCGGCGGCACTCCGGTTCCCATGTATGAGGAGCTGGTCCGCCGCTTCCAGGCTGGCGAGCTGAGCTTTAAGAACATGGTCAGCTACAACCTGGACGAGTATGTGGGTATGGATTACGACCATCCGGAAAGCTATCACGGCTTTATGAAGCGCAATCTCTTCGCCCATGTGGACGCCCTGCCGGAAAACGTCCATGTGCCGGAAGGCCTGGCGCCCGATCCTGAGCAGGCGGCTGCCGACTACAACGCCGGCCTGGACAGCTGCGGCGGAATCGACCTGGCTGTGCTGGGCATTGGTCCCAACGGCCACATCGGCTTCAACGAGCCCGGCGCCGATCCGGAGGGCCGCACCCACGTCGAAAATCTGACCCAGGCCACCATCGACGCCAACGCCCGCTTCTTTGATGGCGACATGTCGAAGGTGCCCACCAAGGCGCTGACCATGGGCATTAAGGACATCCTCTCGGCCAAGAAGATCCTGCTGCTGGCTTCTGGCGCAGGAAAGGCCGGTATCGTAAAGAAGTCCTTCCAGGGTGAAGTGACCAACATGGTGCCCGCTTCCCTGCTGCAAAACCATCCCAACGTGGTGGTGCTGCTGGACGAGGGCGCCGCTGCCCAGCTGTAAGCAAGCAATCAAAAAGGAGCCGGCAGATACCGGCTCCTTTTCCTTTAGGAGGTCATGATGGCACAAGAAATATCCTGTGGGATCCTCGTCATCCGCAAGCGCCCGGCGCAGCGGGAGATCCTGCTCATCCAAAGCCGCCAGGGCGGCCATTGGTCCTTCCCCAAGGGCCATATGGAGCCCGGCGAAACCGAACTGGATACCGCCCGCCGGGAGGTCCGGGAGGAGACTGGGCTTCTGGTGGAGCCCCTGCCTGACCTGCGGGGCACGGTCGCCTACCGGCTGCCTAACGGCAGGGAAAAGACGGTGATCTATTTCGGCGGCCTGCTATCTCCCGACAGCGCCGAACCGCATCCTCAGCAGGAGGAGATCGCCGCCCTCCAGTGGGTTCCATTGGATGAGGCCGCCTCGCTGCTGACCTATGCCAACGACAGGGTGCTGCTGGCATCGCTGCATCCCAGGCTCATCTGCCTCTGAGTGCCTGCTCAACCATAAAGGCCAGGATCTGTCCGATCCTGGCCTTTCCCTTTTCATGGCTCCGGGATGCTTATGCGTCCGCCCCGTTGCTTCTGGGCGTACCCAGCAAACGGAAGAGGCTGCCCAGGACGGCGTCCCGGTCGGCCTGATAGGCTTCCCGCATCATCGGTCGGGTCATATCCTGGCTATAATGCAGATCGTGCTGCAGCACCGGCGTCGGCGTCAGGCGCGTGGCAACCGCCTCCGGATGGGCCATCCACGCCACGGTAATGGGATCCCATATGACCTTGCTCCAGCCCACCTGCGCATGGAACTCCTTGGCATACTCGGTCACAAAGCTGCAAAGGTAGCGGCCCAGCGGGGAAGCCTCCTTGAGATAATACATAAGCTCCGGCACCGTGGTCGACAGGTGGTCGGTGACCTGCTGGCAGGGCATCACCACCAGGGGCGCTCCGCAGTCAAAGAGGATCTGGGACGCATACACATCCTGCATCAGGTTGAATTCATCCGCCGTGGGCCAGTAGGAGGGATTCCCTCCCAGCCACACCAGCACAATGTGGCGGACAAGCTCCGGCTCCAGCAGGAGCGCCGAAGCCACATTGACCGGGCAGCCGATCGCCACCACATACAGCGGGTCCTCCGGATCCCTCGCCATAGCCCGGTCGATCAGGTCCCGGGCGGCCGGCGAATCCACCGGCGTATCCGGAGCGGCCATATACCGCCCCGCTCCCCTCAGCACGGCGGGCTTCTCCTTCAGCTCCATCAAATCCAGAAGCTTGTGGATTTCCCTGTATGAGCGCTCCATGCCATCCTCCGGGCCCTCGCTGCGGCTGTTATGAAAGGGCGCTGCATAAAGGGCCTGCACGTCAAAACTGCCCTCAAGCAGCGCATAGGCCAAGGCAAATTGATCGTCCACCTCGTTATAGGTATCGGTATCCAGTACCATGGGAATTGGACGCTGCTTGGGCGGCTCCAGGCGGGCGATGCGCGTCGCTTCATCGATCTTTGGCCAGTTCATGGGTTTTTCATCCTTCCTCTTTCGTTTATCGCTCCAGCTTCATGGAGCAATCCCTTGTGCAGGCTTTTCCGGGAAAAAAATGTTCATCCCCCTTGATCGTGGATATGTGGATAAAACTATTCACATCCGCTTCCACTCCAATGCCTGTCCTCGGGAAATTCATCCACCGTGCTTTTCCACCGAAAAAGATGTAGCTCGTAATACTTTTGAAATAATTTGTGCGTAACTTTCGGGCTTTTTTAAGATGTGCACAAAGTTCTCCACATGTTGTGGATAACTCTGTGGGTTTTATCCCCATTTCGAGCCCATCCTCTTCCCTGCACTTGTACACATTTATCCACAATATCCACATCTTATCCACAACTCCTTGAGGATATGAATCTTGTCCAAAAAGCGCAGATATACACGGATATTTTAGCCAGTATGCGCAGGAGGCACAATATAAATACAAATATTTTTAAGAATTTTAGCTTAAATATTCGTTAATATAGGTTAAATTCTTCTATAACAGGAACAAATATTCGCATTTGCTTATCCTTGATCCGAATCAGCCGTCAATTGCGTTGCAATCTCATAAATGCGCTCCAGGTCATCCCGCTGGAAATACTCCAAAATAATCCGTCCCTTGTCCATGGTGCCCTTTACCACAACCCGGGTACCCAGGGCACGCATCAGTCGATCCTCCAGTTCTGTGAATTCCGGCGCCGGCTGCTTCTCCTTTTCCTTCGCGTCTGGGGATGCTTTCATCCTCTTCTGCTTGCGCAGCAGCTCCTCCAGCTGGCGGACGGAAAGCCCCTCCTCCATGACAATCTGCGCGATTTGAAGCTGGAGCGTTTCATCATGCACTGCCGCCAGGGCACGGGCATGACCGGCCGAAAGCGCGCCCTGGCGCACCAGCTCCTGTACCGGCTTTGCCAGCTGCAGCAACCGCAGCGCATTGGCAACCGAGGGACGGCTTCGGCCCAGCCGCTGAGCCGTATCCTCCTGGGTAAAGGCGAATTGCTCCATCAGCTGCGCAATGCCCTCCGCCTCCTCCAAGGGATTCAGATCGTCCCGCTGCAGGTTTTCCACCAGCGATATTTCCGCAATCTCACGCTCATCCAGGTTCATGACCACTGCTGGGATCTTTGTGAGTCCCGCCATGCGGGCCGCACGCCAGCGCCGCTCTCCTGCTACCAGCAGGTAACGATTGTTACGGGGCGTTACCACCAGCGGTTGGAGCAGGCCATGGTTTTTGATGGATTCGCTCAGCTCTGCCAGCTTTTCAGGATCAAAGGACTTTCTCGGTTGATTGGGGTTTGGATCAATATCCACAAGCGCTATTTCTGTAGGCGCCTCAGCGGCGCCGGCAGCCTGCTGCTCGACCGCAAAAAGCGCGTCCAGTCCTTTTCCCAGTCCCTTCTTTTTTACCATCATCCGATCTTCTTCTCCTTTGCCACATATTCCTCGGCCAGCTGCTGGTAGGCCCTGGCTCCGGCGCTGGATGGATCATACATGGATACCGGAAGCCCATAGCTGGGGGCTTCGCTGAGCCGTACATTCCGCGGGATCAGCGTCTTATATACCTTCTCATGAAAGAAGTTCCTCACTTCATCGGCTACCTGATTGGACAGGTTGGTCCGCCCATCAAACATGGTCAATACGACGCCATTGACTTCAAGCGCCGGATTGAAACCCTGTTTAACCAGGTTCACGCTGTTCATAAGCTGGCTCAGCCCTTCCAGCGCGTAGTATTCGCATTGGATCGGGATGATGACCTGATGGGCGGCTGTCAGGGAATTAAGCGTCAATATTCCAATGGAGGGGGGACAATCGATAAAGATATCGTCATATTGCCCGGATACCTCTTCCAAGGCTTCCTTCAGCCGGTACTCTCGATGCTGCTCCGTCACCATTTCAATTTCTGCACCGGCCAGCTGGATGTTGGCAGGAATCAAGTCCAGGTGCTCAATCAGCGTATGCCGGATCACCTGTTGAATCGGATATTCCTGTGTAATCACATGATAGCTGGTGCGCTGCAAGGAGGACTTGTCCACGCCAAGCCCACTGGTGCAGTTCCCCTGCGGATCCATATCAATCATCAAAACGCGCCGGCCCAAGCCGGCTACACAGCTGCTGAGATTCACTGCGGTTGTTGTTTTCCCTACGCCGCCCTTTTGGTTGGCAATTGCAATTATATTAGCCAAGGTATTCCTCCCCTGTATCATCCTAGTGTTAGTATACACGGCTTTTCTCGGAAAGGAAAGCATTGTTTCACGTGAAACATTTGATTTCATCATCCTTACTTCTCCCAGGATGTTTCACGTGAAACATCTCCCTATGGTCAAGGATAGGGTTTCATGCTATAATACAAGAAAAAATTCATGATCTTCAGCAAAAAAAAATGTTTCACGTGAAACAAAGGAGGAAGGCAGTATGGTATCGAAAGAAATTGCAGAGAACCTTAAAGGCGGGTCGATGATCCGCAAGATGTTTGAAGAGGGCAATCGCCTGCGGGCATTGTATGGCGAGGAGCATGTCTATGACTTTTCGCTGGGCAATCCGGACGGCGAGCCACCGGCTGAAACCCTACAGGCTATCCAGGAGTTGGCCGCACAGCTCGACATCCACAAATATATGGCCAATGCGGGATATGAGGATGTACGCGCCACCATGGCTGAATATGAGGCCCATCGCGCGGGCGTACCCGTGGAAGGAAAGCATGTCGTCATGACCGTTGGCGCAGCCGGAGGCCTTAACTGCGTACTGAAGGCGCTGCTTGATCCTGGAGATGAAGTCATCGTATTGGCCCCCTTCTTTGTAGAATATACCTTTTATATCAAGAACTATCGGGGTGTCGCTGTCATCGTGCCTGTCAATCCAGCCACCTTCCAGCCGGATGCCGACGCCATACGCAAGGCCATCACACCCAGGACCCGTGCGATTATTATGAACAGCCCCAATAACCCCACCGGCGCAGTCTACACCCGCGAAGCGCTGGAAGCCGTGCGGGATGCGCTGACCGAAGGGGAGAAGGCCCATAACCTTCAATCGCCCATCTGCGTCATTTCTGACGAACCCTATTCCAAGCTGGTCTATGAGGGCGATGCAGTCCCTGTCATGAGCATTTTTGATCATGCCATCGTAGTCAACTCCTTTTCCAAATCCCTGGCCTTGCCCGGCGAACGGATTGGTTACGCGGCGGTAAGCCCCCGCTGCCAGGATGCGGATGAGATTGTGGCCGGTATCATTTTTGCTAATCGGACCCTGGGCTTCGTCAATGCACCCGGTATCATGCAGCGGGCTGTTGCCCGCAGCCTGCAGGCAAAGGTCGATGTGGAAGAATACCGCTGGCGCAGGGACCGGTTGCACCAGATCCTGATTCAAGCCGGCTTTACCTGCAACCTGCCGCAGGGAGCCTTCTACCTATTCCCTCAAACGCCGATTGCAGACGATAAGCGGTTCAGCGATGAAGCCGCCAAGCTAAACCTCCTCTTGGTGCCAGGAAGCGGCTTCTACGGCCCTGGCCATGTCCGCTTGGCCTATTGCGTCAGCCGTCAGGTCATTGAGCGCTCTGAGGAGGCTTTCCACAAGCTGGGTAAGCAGTTCTTCGGATAACGCTTGAACAAAAAAGAAAAGGCAGAGGATTTTGAAAGAATCCTCTGCCTTTTCTCATCTATGGCCAAATTCTACTATCCTGTCTCCAGCGCACCCTCAAGCCGCAACAGCTTTTCCTTCAAATCCGCCCCGCCTCCATAGCAGCCAATCCCGCCAGAGGCTGGCAGCACCCGGTGGCAGGGAATAACCAGAGGCAATGGATTGGCCGCCATCGCCCGGCCTACTGATTGCGCTGCGCCCGAATAGCCAGCCATAGCCGCTAACTGGCCATAGGTGCAGGCACTCCCATAGGGAATATCCTTACAGGCGTACCAAACCGCCAACTGAAAAGGCGAGCCCGTCAAAGAAAAGGGCAGATTCCACTCCTTCCGCTTTCCAGCCAGATACTCCATCAGCTGACCGGGAAAGTCCCAGGGCAAGGGCCCTTCCGAGGGCCTATTAGCCGCCTCCTGCGCTTCATGGGGCAGGTAGATGCGGCTAAGACCCCATTCATCCCCGCTGGCGCCAAACAGGCCCAGCTCTGTCTCTACAAAGCAGCTAAACATGGGCTTCCTCCATCGATACCAGCTGATAGGCGAATCCTGCCTCCTCCATTGCTTTCAGCATCCATGGATGGCAGGTAAACAAAATCAGCTGCCGGCGATTCGCCACCTGCGCCAGTACGGAAAGGCCCCGCACCAGCCTGTCATGATCCCAGTTTACAAAGGTCTCATCCAACAAAAGGGGCAGGCTCTCCCCTTTTGGATCCAGGTGATCTACCAGGCCAAGCCGCAAGGATAAGAACACTTGTTCTATCGTGCCCTGTGAAAGCCGGCTTTTGGCCGGATCCACGAATTCGCCTGCCTCCGGGCTGTAGATTCGGATCCCCTGCTGATCCTCACTCATCACGATCCGGCTATAGCGGCCGCTGGTGATCTGCGAAAGATAGCTGGAAGCGCGGCGCACCACATCGGGCTGATGCTGCTCACGAAAGCGCTGCTCCGATACCTTAACCAGGGCAAACAGCAGCGCCTGCTGATCCCGCTCACGGATCAAATCCTCCTGCTGGGCGGTGAGCGTTTCGATCTCCCGGCGAATCGGTTCAGAGGGCCCCTGGCGCTTCAGCTGCTCCAGCCTTTGATCCATCGCCCCCTGGCTGTTATACAGCCCCTGCAGCTGGGAAAGCGTCTCATCCAGCTCCGATTGCCGCCGGTCGACCTGCTGCATAAGCTGCTCTGCCGGCGGCAATCCGGCTTCTTCGCCGCCCTCCAGCATCGCCTGCCCCCGCCGGGCGGCCTGCTGCCTCCGGCGTATCTCGGCCATCTGTTCCGCTACATCCCTGCCAGGCACCTGGTAGAGGATATTGAGGATTTCCTGCTCTTCATCCACCGCCTGCTGCTGCTGGCGCTTCAATTCCGCCAGGCGGCCGCGCTCTGCTGTCATTTCCTGATACAGGCGCTCGCTGTCCTCGCGCCAGCGCCGTGCATCCTCCAGGGCAGCCTGCAGGGCTATCAGGTTTGCCAGGGCGTCATCGCCGCATTCTGGCAGCAGCTCCTTGGCCAAGGCCTGAACCTGGCTGGAATCCTGCAAAGAATGATCCTGCAGCAGCCGGCAGCGCTCCTTCAGCTCGGCCTCCTGCTGGGCTAGCTGCGCATATTGTTGGCAGCGCATGGCCAGCTCTCCAGGATCATCCCGCAGGGCCTGCTGCAGCGCAAGCGGCTTCAGCAGCTCCAACAGCTGCCCATTGGCTTCGTCATCCCGTTGGGCGCTCTGCCGGCAGGCCTCCCGCAGCTCCCGCGTCTTTTGATCCCTCAGGCGGTTGGCGACAGGCCCCGCCCCTATAAAGGCCCCGGCCGACAGAAGGGCCAGCAGGCCGGACAGCCCCCAACCCAGTGCGGAATCCAGCCCGGTCAAGCCCAGCGGCGGCAGCAAATAGGCGGCAGCTGTCAGGCAAAGACAGCCGCCAATGCCCAGGAAAAGGGGGATCGGGGATCTCACCCTGGCTTGGGCGTCCGCCAGCTGCTCCTTAGCCCTTAGGTGGGCCATGTGGGCGTCCAGGGCCTGGGCCGAGGCCTCCTGCAGCCGGGCCAGCGGCAGGCTATGCCCCTGCCCCAGTCCAAAGGGATCGCCCAGCCGCTCCGTCCTATAGCGGGACGCCTGGGCCGAGGCCTGCTGGGCCTTTTCCAGCAGCTCCGGCAGCTGCCGGCTTGCTTCCTGCAGCATGGGCAGCTGGGCATAAAGGCGGTCGATCTCCTCCGCCTTTTCCAGGATCCGTTCCTCGCGGAAGGTAAAGCGCTCCATCTGCTCGTTCATCTGAGCCAGGCTGCGGCCGCTCTCGGCGACCTGACGCGCCAGCGCGCGCTGGCGTCCCCGAAGCACCTCCAGCGTCCCCTCCACGTCCTGGGGCAACGCGTCAAAGGCTTCCACATCGCCCGCTGAGGCCAGCAGCGCACGGCCCTCCTGCATCCGAGCAGCACGGTCCCGCAGGGTCAGCGCTTCCTCCAGCTGCTGCTGCTGGCGCTGCTGCTGCTGGCGAAGGCGGGCGATCTCCTGCTGGCATTCCTGCTGGCGGGCCTCCAGCTCCCCTGCCTGCTCCTGGGCCCGCTGGACTAGGTTCAGCTGGTCATGCAGCTCGCGCAGCTTGGCCTCCAGCTCCTCCATCCGGGTTTTCCCCCGGCGGTCCGGCCGCCATAGCGACATCGCCTGGCGGTATAGCCCCTCGCGCACCTGGCTGGCCGGGCGCAGCTGCCGGTCCGCCGTGCCGCCCAGCAGCTGGTCCTGGGTCAGGGCCCAGGCCTCCTGCTTGGGGAAAAGCAGGTCGTAAAGCGATAGCGCGTAAATATTACCGTAGAGCTCCCGGCTCACAGGGGCCAGCCAGGGAAGGGGCCCGTCGTCCAATTCCTGAAGCCTGCCTCCCTCTGTCAGCGAGCCCTTCACACCCGAAGGGCGCAGCACGCGCTGAACCGTCATCTCGGCGCCATCATCCCGGGCCAGCACGCCCTCGATCTGCGCATCGGCGCTTCCCCAGGCAATCAGCCGCTTGGTGTCGGCCTTGCGCCGGTGCCCGCCAAAGAGCAGGGTGCACATCAGCTCCATCATGGTGCTCTTGCCCGCTTCGTTGCGGCCCAGGAAAACCACCGCCTGCTGATCCAGACGGCCTGTCCACTGTCCTAACGGGCCAAACCGCAGCGCCGATAACCTGATCCATCTCATGACTGGGACTCCTCCCTTCGCATAAGCGCAATGGCCTGCTGCTGCAGCCCGGGCAAAAGGCTGCGGGCATAGGCGCGCTGCTGCTGGCGCGTGCCATGCTGGCAGCCAGCCAATCCCAGGGGCTCCAGCGCGTCCAGCAGCTGATCCAGCAGTTCATCGTCCCCTTCCGCGGCATCCAGCGTATGGAGCATCTCCCCCAGCAGGCTCACCTCCTGCCGGTAGCTCTCGGCCTGGGCTGGCGCGCAGATATCCTCCGCCGTCACCTCCACGGCCAGCGCGTGGCAAGCCTGCGCCAGCCGGCAGCCCATATCCTCCAAAACCGAAGCGCCCCTGGATGAGGCCAGCAGCTGCCAGCAGCCTACCTCCCCCTTGACCGTCAGGCGGATCATGGCCGGTACGGTTAGCTCCATCCGGTCGATGGCAGCCCGTACAGCGTCAAACAGGGCGGCCTCCTCCTGGCAGGCGGCCAGCCCCTCCAGGGTCCTCTGCTCCCATTGCATCCGGGCCAGGGGCAGGAATCGCACGGCAGGCGTTCCATGCCCGGCCACCTCCACCAGCAGCCCGCCCTGGGGGCCGGTATCGCCATAGCCTGCCCCGCACAGGCAACCGCTATAATGAATATGCTGGCCATAGCTTTGGCGGCGGTGAATATGCCCCAGCGCCCAGTAATCATATTGCAGGGATTCCAGCTGTGCCAGCGACACTGGCGCATAGGGCGTACCCCTGCCGGCTTCCTCCATGAGCTGGGTATGCATCAGCCCAATGGTCGGGATGCGTCCATGCCGCCGGGGATAGGAGGCGGCCATTGAATCATACTCCTGAGACCGGGCAAAGCCGGAGCCCACCACGGCCCCTACCACCTGACCCGCTTTGTCCCGCACCTCTACCATCCGGGCATAGCGGCTGTCGAAGGTTTCCACCCAGGAGGGCAGTTCCAGCGCCGATGAGGCCGGGTCGTGGTTGCCATGGGCATAGAACACGGCGATACCCTCCCGGTGCAGCCGGGTCAGCTGCCCCCGGATGAAGGCGGCGGTATCATAGGCGCAGGATTCCTGATCTACCAGATCGCCGGCTATTAAAAGGGCGTGGACCCGGTGCTCCAGCGCAGCGTCCACCGCGGCGGAAAGGCTCTCCCTCTGGGCAGACCTCAACCGCTGCCGCAGCTCGGCCCGCCCGGAAAAGGGCGCGTCTAAATGTAAATCGGCTATATGCAAAAATCGAAAGCTCATCCCACTCTCCCTTTTCGTCACGCATCATTTTCTCAGCGCCGGACAGAATACCCTCGCATGATGAAAAACGCGCGGCGAACCGCGCGGATACAGAATAGCCCCTGAAGGGCCGCTTTAATCCATAAATTCATCCAGATCGGGCCAACGGAAGGAATTCTCCCGATAGGGCTTCCCGTCCAGCGTGGTCATATGGCTGCCTACAGGAATGCCGCCCATACGCTGGTAAAAATGCATGGCAGGGTTTCCCTCCAGCACATGCACCATCATGGACACATATCCCTCCAGCCAAAGCGCCCGGGCAAACTGGACGAACAGCCGCTCGCCCAAATGGTTCCCCTGGGCCTTGGGGTGGACATAAAGCTGATAAATCTCGCCATCCGGCAGCGTAACGTCGCGGCTCGTGCCCCCATAAGCATAACCCAGCACGCGGTTGCTCTTATCATCCACCGCGACCAACACGATATCCGACCCGCGGGCAGCAATGACCTGCTCCCATCGGGTAGACCGTCCGGGGATGGACAAGCGGTTCAATGTGCTGTCCTGAATCAATCCCCGATAGGTATCCAGATAGGTATCCACCAGCACATGGGCGATCCCCGGCGCGTCGGAAACGCGGGCCGGCCGCACAATGGTGGAATCCTTTTCCTGATCCAAGTCGTACAAAATGACGCCTCCCCCCAATTATGGTTATTATACTCCAAAAACCCAAAGATTTGCAAGATGATGGGCGCGCCTTTACGGCCATACTAGACGGGAGCCCAGCGGCGGGTGAAACCTGCCAAGGAGGGCGGAAGGAGCATATACAATGAAAAAAAGAAGAACCCTGATCGCCCTGGCGGCGGCGCTCTTGCTGGCGGGCTGCTCGCCGGCTTCACCCCAGCAGCCCCAGGCTACGCCCACCCCCGTGCACACCCAGCAGACCCTTTTCTTTCAGCGGGAAAATGGTATCTCCAAGATGATTGAGCGGCTCTCTCCCTCGGTGGTGGGCCTCGCCGTCACCATGGGCGCCGGTGAGGACAGCGTCCAGGGGTTGGGGACGGGCTTCTTCGTGGATGCAAGCGGCTATATCCTTACCAACCATCATGTGGCCGGCGAAGCGGATACCATCACGGTGGTGCTCAGCGACGGGACGCGGCTTGACGCCCACGCCGTGTGGAGCGACAGCGTGCTGGATCTCGCCGTGGTCAAATGCGATGAGGGCGGGCCCTTTTCACCGGTCACGCTGGGCAGCGTGGAGGAGCTGGCTGTGGGCGACCCTGTGGCCGCCATCGGCACGCCCCTGGACCTTTCCTTCCAGCATACGGTGACGGCTGGCATCGTATCCGGTATGAACCGGACGCTGCAGATCCCCACCGCCACAGGGCTGTCCTTCCTGGAGGAGCTGGTGCAGACCGACGCCTCCATCAACCCCGGTAATTCCGGCGGGCCGCTGGTGACGCTGGAGGGCAAGGTCATCGGGATCAATACCGTCAAGGTTCAGGATGCCGAGGGCATGGGCTTCGCCATCCCCTCTGACCTGGCCAAGCCCATTGTGGAGCGGATAATCGCCAACGGAAGCTTTACCGCACCCTATGTGGGGGTTACGGTGATCGACAGCGATATTGCCCGCTATTATGGCCGCGAGGTGAACCAGGGCCTGGCCGTGCTGAACGTAGACCCGGAGGGGCCCGCCTATGCGGCTGGGATCCGGAAGGGCGACGTGCTGCTTACCGTAGGCGATACGCAGCCTGCCTCCGTGCTGGCCTTCCGCCGCAAGGTGTACGCCACCGAAATCGGCGAAAGCCTGACGCTGACCTGGCAGCGGGACGGTCAGACCCTGCAGGGGGAATGCGTGCTATCCCAGCGTCCGGTGAATTGACAAGCGCCTCCGCTTCGTTTATCCTTACCCTCATAAGGCAGCCCTAATGGGCTGGGAATGGGAGGAATCGCAGGATGGACAACAGGCGGGTACCGTCATCATCAGCATCCCTGCTGGTTCTGCTGTGGGCTGGCTTTCTCTTGCTGATGCAGCTTCTCTCCGGCTATCTCACGCCGAAAATGACCGCCGGCTGGCAGCAATACCTGTGGACCGGCATCGTGGAACTGGCCTTTTTGCTGGTGCCGCTGGCTTTCGTGTGCCGCGCCACCGGGCGAAAGGCCTTTTCGCCGCTTCGGGCGTTCCCCCCTGGCGAGGGCCGGGCTGTGCTGTTGGCCGCCGGCCTCGCCCTTGCCAGCTATCCGGTGATGCTGCTCATCCAAAATGTGTGGATTCTTCTTTTAGAGCTGATGGGCGCTACGCCCCAGGGCGTAACCCTGCCTGAGATCAAGGGCCCCTTTGAGCTGGCGCTGGCGCTTCTCTCGGTGGCCGCTGCGGCGGCCTTTGCCGAGGAGCTCTGTCTGCGGGGCGTGCTGATGCCTGCGCTCCGGGGACGTATGGGCCCCATGGCCGCCGCGGTCCTCACTGCCGCCATCTTTGCCCTGATGCACGGCAGCTTTTCTGCCCTGCCCTATACCTTCCTTCTGGGCTGGCTGATGGGCTATCTGGCGCTGCGCAGCCGCACGGTCTACCCGGCTATGGCCTTTCACCTGACCAACAACGCCCTGGCCACCCTGATCAGCTATTGGGCCATGGGCCTGCAGGCAGGGCAGCCGCAGGCCGAGGTTTCGCCGCTGCTCCGGCTGCAGTCCCTGCTGCTGCTGGGGAACCTTGCGCTGGTTGCCGCGGCGCTTATGGCGGTGCTTATTTATTTTTACCGCCGCATCACTCCCGGTGTCCAGCCGGCGCCCCGGGAAGAACGCAGCCCCTTCTGGTGGGCGCCGATGGCGGCAGGCACGGCCGTCTTTGCCCTGCTGGTCGCCGCCAGCGCCATGGCCGAATTCTCGATTGGAGGATAGAGTGAATGGCTATGCGGATTGATATTCTCTGCGTGGGACGCTTAAAGGAGGCCTATTGGCGGGATGCGGCCCAGGAATACCTGAAGCGCCTGAGCCGCTACGCCCGGGTGGAGATTGCCGAGGTGAACGATCAGCCTGCCGCCGAGCGGCTTTCGCCGGCCCAGGCGCGGCGGGTGATGGAGGCCGAAGGGGAAAGGCTGCTATCGCGGCTTAAGCCCAATACCCACGCCATCGCCCTGGACGGCCGGGGCAAGGAAATGGATTCTGTAGCCTTTTCAGGGCTGCTGACGCGCCTGGAGCTGGAGGGCGGCGAGGTGCAATGCTACCGCATGCTGGACGCCGTGCACGGTTACCTGCTGTACCCGTCGATCCTCAGCCTGGTCAAAGACACGTACCGCATCATCAAGCACTTCCTGGACGACGAGGAACTCACGCAGGAG
>UQLW01000048.1 GCA_900542005.1 uncultured Eubacteriales bacterium | reverse complement strand
CGGTGCCGGTGCCGTCGTCGGTGACGGCCATGGTGGAGTGGCCGGTGCGCTCCTTCAGCGCCAGCACGTCCGCCAGGGTGTCCCCCACCCGGAGGTTGGAGTCGCTGGAGACGAAGCCCGCCTTGTGGTTTTTGACCCTGCGGACCATCTCCGCCTGCTGTTCCACAGGCTGGGAGACGTAGACGAAGGCGATGCCGCCCTCCTTGGCAAGGCCGATGCCCATCTGCTCGCCGGAGACGGACTGCATCACGGCGGAGACCATGGGGACGTTCATGGTGAGGGGGCACTCCTCGCCCCTGCGGAACTTCACCACCGGGGTCTTGAGAGAGACGTTGGCGGGGATGCACGCGGAGGAGGAGTAACCGGGCACCAGCAGATATTCACTGAAGGTATGAGAGGGTTCGTTGAAATAGTACGCCATGCGGCCACCTCGTTTCTTAAAATTCGATAGGGATATGTTACCACAAAAAAGGGAAAAGGGAACCCTTACGTGCGGAAATAATCGGCGGCGGCCTCAAACAGGTGCAGGTCGTAGTCGCCGGGGACATTGCGGTACAGGGCGGGACCCACGCGCTCCGCGTGGCCCATCTTGCCCAGCACCCGTCCGTCGGGCGAAGTGATGCCCTCCACCGCATGGAAGGAGCCGTTGGGATTGAAATCAATATTCCAGGTCGGCTCGCCCTTCTCATCCACATACTGGGTCGCAATCTGCCCGTGATCAAGCAGCGTCCTGAATTCTTCCTCGCTGCAGACAAAGCGGCCCTCGCCATGGGATATGGCCACGGAGATCACATCGCCCGCCTCCACGCCGGCCATCCAGGGCGACAGCGTCGAGGTCACTTTGGTGCGCACAATCCGGCTCTGATGCCGGCCGATCTTGTTGAAGGTCAGCGTGGGCGCGCTGCCCGTCATGTCCTGAATGCGTCCATAGGGAACCAGGCCCAGCTTGATGAGCGCCTGGAACCCGTTGCAGATGCCCAGCATCAGCCCGTCACGGTTATTCAGCAGCTCATGGATGGCATCCATGATCCGGGGATTGCGCAGGGTCGTGGCGATAAACTTACCGGAGCCGTCGGGCTCGTCGCCGCCGGAGAAGCCGCCGGGCAGCATGACGATCTGGGCCTGGCGCACCGCGGCCTCCAGCGCCTCCACGGTTTCGGGGATATCGCTGGGCACCGTATTACGGACCACCACCACCTGGCACTGGGCCCCCGCCCGCTCAAAGGCGCGCACGGTGTCGTACTCGCAGTTGGTGCCGGGGAATACAGGGATCAGCACCCGGGGACGGGCGAGCTTCGCCGCCGGGCGCCGCTCGTTGCGTCCGGTATACAGCCGGCTCTCGATGGCCTCCTGCTCCTCGCCCTTGCGGATGGGGAACACGCCCTCAAAGACGCCCTCAAAGGTCTCCAGCGCCTCCTGCAGGTCAAGGCGCGCGCCCGCCGCCACAAGGATACGCTCCTCCGTTACCGAGCCGATGATCTCGGCCTCCGCCAGCGCCGCGCCCGCCTTCAGCTCCACCACGATGCAGCCGGGCTGGTAGGCAAACAGCTCCTCAGCGGATACCTCCAGCTTCGCGCCCAGCATATTGCCAAAGCCCATGCGGGCCACGGTCTCCGCCAGCCCGCCGGCCGCTACGGTATGGGCCGCCACCACACGACCCTCAGCGATCGCCTGGGTCAGCGCTTCGCAATTGGCCAGAAACCGGTCAAAGTCTGGCAGCTCCTCTTCATCCCGGGGCAAGCGCAGCAGCGCAAGCCGGTCGCCCGCCGCCTTCAGCTCGCCGGAGATCACATGCTTCATATCGGCCGGCGCCAGGGCAAAGGACACCAGCGTGGGCGGCACATCCATATCCTCAAAGCTGCCGCTCATGGAGTCCTTACCGCCGATGGACGGCGCGCCCAGCTTATCCTGGGCATAATATGCGCCCAGCAGCGCGGCCAGGGGCTTGCCCCAGCGCTCCGGCGCCTGGTTCAGCCGCTCGAAGTATTCCTGGAAGGTCAGCCGTACGCGGCGTACATCGCCGCCGGCGCAGGCAATCCTGGCCATGGACTCCACCACCGCATACACCGCGCCATGGAAGGGGCTCCAGCTGGACAGGTAAGGATCGAAGCCGAAGGCCATCAGCGTACCCGCCGTCGTCTGCCCCTTCAGCACCGGCAGCTTGGCCGCCATCGCCTGGGTGGGCGTATGCTGGTACTTGCCGGCAAAGGGCATCAGCACCGTGCCCGCGCCAATGGAGGCGTCAAAGCGCTCGGCCAGGCCCCGCTGGGAGGACCCATTGAGGCTGCCCAGGATCTCCAGCCACTTGGCCCGCACATCCTCTACAGGCTTGCCGTCGAAGTAATTGCCCTCCGGCGCGGTTACCCGGGCATTGGCCACCTGGGTGACGCCATTGGTATCCAGGAAGGCGCGCTCCAGGTCTACCAGCACCTTCCCCCGCCAGGTCATACGCATCCGCGCGCGGTCGGTGACCGTCGCCACCACCGTGGCCTCCAGGTTCTCCTGGGCAGCCAGCTGCATGAAGGCCTCGACGTCCTTGGGGTCCAGCACCACCGCCATGCGCTCCTGCGACTCGGAGATTGCCAGCTCCGTGCCGTCCAGCCCCTCATACTTGCGGGGCACCTTATCCAGGTCGATGTCCAGCCCGGGCGCCAGCTCGCCTACCGCAACGCACACGCCGCCGGCGCCAAAGTCATTGCAGCGCTTGATGCGCCGGGAGGCATCCGGATTGCGGAAGAGCCGCTGCAGCTTGCGCTCGGTCAGCGGATTGCCCTTCTGCACCTCTGCGCCGCAGGTATCGATGGAAGCGGCCGTGTGGGCCTTGGAGGAGCCGGTCGCCCCGCCGCAGCCATCGCGGCCGGTACGCCCGCCCAGGAGCACCACCACGTCGCCGGGCGCGGGCGTCTCCCGCACCACGTTACCGGCCGGGGCTGCGCCCACCACCGCGCCGATCTCCAGCCGCTTGGCAGCGTATCCGGGGTGGTAGATCTCCACCACCTGGCCGGTCGCCAGCCCGATCTGGTTGCCATAGGAGCTGTAGCCCGCCGCGGCGCCCTGGGTGATCTTGCGCTGGGGCAGCTTGCCGGGCAGCGTATCCTTCAGATGGGCCCGGGGATCGGCGCTGCCCGTCACGCGCATCGCCTGGTATACATAGCTCCGGCCCGAAAGCGGGTCGCGGATGGCGCCGCCCAGGCAGGTGGCCGCCCCGCCGAAGGGCTCGATCTCGGTGGGGTGGTTGTGGGTCTCGTTCTTGAACATGATGAGCCAGGGCTCTTTTTTGCCGTCCACCTCAATTTCGCAGCGGATGGAGCAGGCATTGATCTCCTCGGACTCGTCCAGATCATCCAGCAGGCCGCGGCGCTTGAGAAGCTTGGCGCCAATGGTGGCCAGATCCATCAGGCACAGGTATTTCTCATCCATCCGCCCGGCATACAGCACCTCGCGGGCCTGGTTATAGCTCTGCCATACGCCCTTGACGCGGTGCAGGTACGGGGATTCCTCAAAGTCCACATCCTCCAGACGGGTCAGGAAGGTCGTATGCCGGCAGTGGTCGCTCCAATAGGTATCGATCACCCGGATCTCCGTCAGGAAGGGATCCCGGCCCTGACGGGCAAAATACGCCGCCACAAACAGCGCGTCCTCCAGCGACATGGCCAGGCCCATTTCCTCCCGGAGCTTGGCCATCTCCTGGCGGGAGAGCTGGGTGAAGCCCTCCATCACCTTCACGTCCTCCGGCGTATCCAGCACCATATCCAGCGTATCGAACTTTTCCATCGGGCCCTGGCAGGAATCCACCGGGTTAATGAGGTATCCCTTTACCGCCTCCAGCTGATCGCCGGTCAGCTCGCCCGTAAGGCCATATACGGTAGCCACCCGCACCTGGGGCCGGGCGCCCTGGGTCAGAAGCTGCACGCACTGGGCCGCTGAGTCGGCCCGCTGATCGTACTGGCCGGGCAGATATTCCCGGGCAAAGGCCTGGCCCATGCCTTCGGGCAGCTCCTCGTGGAAGATCTGATCCACCATGGGCTCAGAAAAGATGGAAACGCAGGCCTTGGCATAGTCGTCCTCCTCCATGCCTGCTACGTCATAGCGCACCAGGATGCGAACGCCGGTCAGGCCCTTCAGGCCCAGCTGGTGGCGCAGATCCCTGCACAGCGCCTGGGCCTCGCCGTCAAAGCCCGGTTTTTTCTCTACATAAAGCCGCCGAACCTGGCTCATTGCTTAACTCCCTTCGCCTTCGCGCCGATATCCCGGCGGTAGAAAGCATCCTTAAAGTGAATGTGCGATACAGCCTCATAGGCCGTGTCCAGCGCCGCGGCCAGGGTATCGCCCTGGGCCGATACGCCCAGCACCCGGCCGCCGTTGGTCACGATCTGCCCCTCCCGGACCGCCGTACCCGCGTGGTATACCTGGGCCTGCCGCACCTCGTCCAATCCGGTAATGACGTTACCCTTTTCGTAGCTGCCGGGATAGCCGCCGGCCGCCATCACAACCAGGGCGGAAGCCCCTGTCCTCCAGCGGATCGGGCACTGCTCGAGCCTTCCCTCGCGCACCGCCATAAAGATCTCCATCAGGTCGCTCTCCAGCAGCGGCAGCACCGCCTGCGTCTCCGGGTCGCCGAAGCGCGCGTTGTACTCCAGCACCTTCGGCCCTTTTTCGGTCAGCATCAGCCCGGCATAGAGCACCCCCTTGAAGGGGCGGCCTTCGGCCTCCATGGCCCGCACGGTGGGCAGCAGGATGGTTTCCATCACCTCGCCGGCCAGCTGCCCGGTCATATTCGGGGTTGGGGCGATGACGCCCATGCCGCCGGTATTGGGGCCCTCGTCGTGGTCATAGGCCCGCTTGTGATCCTGGCTGGGGATCATCGGCACGATGGTTTTGCCATCGGTAAAGCACATCATGGAGACCTCGGGGCCCTGGAGGCACTCCTCCACCAGCACCCGGGCGCCGGCGGCGCCAAAGCGCCCCTCCACCATGATGGCGTCCACCGCCTCCAGCGCCTCCTTCAGGGTGGAGGCCACAAAGACGCCCTTGCCCAGGGCCAGCCCGTCGGCCTTGATGACAATCGGCGCGCCCTTTTCCCGGATATAGGCGCGGGCCGGCTCCGCCTCGCTGAACACGGCGTATTCCGCGGTGGGGATGTGGTATTTATGCATCAGATCCTTGCAGAAAACCTTGCTGGCCTCGATCTGCGCAGCGGCCTGGTTGGGGCCGAAGGCGGCAATCCCCGCCGCCTCCATGGCGTCCACCATGCCCGCTGCCAGCGGGTCGTCCGGCGTGACGCATACAAAGTCAATGCCCTCCCGCCGGGCAAAGTCCACCATGGCCGCCACGTCGGTGGCCTTGATGTCCACGCATTGGGCCAGGGCGGCAATCCCGCCGTTGCCCGGCGCGGCATAGAGCTTGTCCACCAGGGGCGATTCCATCAGCTTGGCCGCTACGGCGTGCTCCCGCCCGCCGCCGCCAACAATCAATACCTTCATGGCTACCCCCTTAGGAATGCTTGAAATGGCGCATGCCGGTGAAAACCATGGCAATGCCGGCCTCGTTGCAGGCTTTGATGGAATCCTCGTCCCGCACGGAGCCGCCAGGCTGGATGATGCAGGTAATGCCCGCCGCAATGGCCGCCTTGGCGCAGTCGTCAAAGGGGAAGAAGGCGTCAGAGGCCAGGGCCGCGCCCTTTACCTTGTCGCCGGAGCGCTCCAGCGCCTGTTCTGTGGCCCAGATGCGGTTTACCTGGCCGGGTCCGATGCCCAGGGACTGGCCATCCTTGGCCACCGCGATGCCGTTGGACTTGGTATGCTTGACGATCTTCCAGGCAAAGAGCGCGTCCTCCAGCTCCTTCTCCGTGGGCGCGCGGTCCGTGACCACCTTGAGCTCATCGCCCAGGAGCTGGTCGTCCCGCTCCTGCACCAGCAGGCCGCCGGCCACCCGCTTCATGTCCCAGGCGTCCTTGGGCAGCGGCTGGGATATGGTGGGCAGCTTCAGCAGGCGGATGTTCTTCTTCTTGGAAAGGATTTTCAGCGCTTCGGGCTCGTAGTCCGGCGCTACCACGATCTCAATGAAGATTTTGGCGATCTTCTGGGCCGTGGGCACGTCCATCACCTGGTTGGTCACCACAATGCCGCCAAAGATGGATACCGGGTCGGCTTCATAGGCCTTATCCCAGGCCTCCTCCAGCGTACCGGCCACGCCCACGCCGCAGGGGTTGGCGTGCTTCACGCCCACCACGCAGGGCTTGTCGGTGAACTCCCGCAGCACGTCCAGCGCGCCGTTGGTGTCGCCGATGTTGTTGTAGGAGAGCTCCTTGCCGTGCAGCTGCTCGGCCGCGGCCAGGGTGCCCGATACGTCGCCCAGCTCCCGGTAGAAGCGGGCGTTCTGATGGGGATTCTCGCCATAACGCAGCTCCTGCTGCTTTTCAAAGGTCATGGTCAGCGTATCGGGGAAGCCGATGCCCACCTGCTTGCGCAGGTAGTCGGCCACCAGCGCGTCATAGCTGGCGGTATGCTCGAACACCTTGTAGGCCAGCCGCAGATGGGTCGCCTCGTCCACCTCGCCCTTTGCCTTCAGCTGCGCCAGCACGCCCGCGTAGTCGGCGGGATCCACCATGACCACCACGTCCTGCCAGTTCTTCGCCGCGGCCCGGATCATCGTGGGGCCGCCGATATCGATATTTTCAATGGCGTCCTCGCGGGTTACGCCTGGCTTGGCAATGGTCTGGCGGAAGGGATACAGGTTGATCACCACAAGGTCGATGGGCTCGATGCCCAGCTCCTTGATTTGCCGCATATGCTCGGGGTTGCCCCGCATGGCCAGCAGCCCGCCGTGAATGGCCGGATGCAGCGTTTTGACCCGGCCGTCCAGGCATTCGGGGAAGCCGGTCACATCGCTGACCGAGGTCACGGCCACGCCGGCGTTCTCCAGGGTCTTCGCCGTGCCGCCGGTGGAGAGGATCTCATAGCCCAGAGCGGAAATTTCCTTGGCAAGCTCCACGATACCGGTCTTATCCGAAACAGAAATCAATGCGCGTTTCATGCTATTCTCCTTTGATTGTCACTTTGCGCCCCTCGACGTTCAGGCGTCCGGCGCACAGATAGCCCACGGCCTTGGGCAGCAGCTTATGCTCTACCGGCAGGATGCGGGCGGCCAGGGTATCGGCCGTGTCGTCATCCATCACCGGGACGGCTTCCTGCAGCACAATCGGCCCTCCGTCGGTCTCTTCATTGACAAGGTGGACGGTGCAGCCGGAGACCTTAGCCCCGTAATCCAGCACCGCCTGGTGCACATGATGCCCCCAGTAGCCCATACCGCAAAAGGAAGGGATCAGCGCGGGGTGAGTGTTCAAAATGCGGTTCTCATAGGCGGAAATGGTTTCGTGACCCAAAATGGAAAGATACCCGGCCAGCACCACTACATCGATGGCCTCCTGCCGGAAGAGCGCCAGCATGGCCCGATCCATCGCCTCGGGCGACTCAAATTGCGTCTTGTTGAGGTAGCGTGTCTTGATCCCGGCGGCCTTCGCCCGTTCCCGCGCATAGGCCGCCTTGCGGTTCACCACAACCAGCGCCACCTGGCCATCAATTTCGCCCCGGCTGCAGGCGTCCATGACCGCCTGCAGGTTGGTGCCGCCGCCGGAAGCCAGCACCGCAATGCGCTTCATCGCAGCTCAACCTCCCGGCTGCCCTCAACAACCTCGCCGATCACAAAGGCCGGCTGCCCCAGCGCCTGCGCCGCGGCGGCCACGGCTTCCGCCTCCCCGGCCGGCACCGCCAGCACCATGCCGATGCCCATATTAAAGGTATTATAGGCCGAACGGGTATCCAAGGAGCCCAAGCGGGTCAGCATGGGGAATACCGGCGGCATCTCCCAGGAGCCCAGCCGGATAGCGGCGCCGCAGCCCTCCGGCAGCATGCGCGGAATGTTCTCAATAAAGCCGCCGCCGGTGATATGGGCCATGCCCTTGATGGAATATTGCTTGATAAGCTCCAGGATGGTCTTGACATAAATCCGCGTAGGCGTCAGCAGCGTCTCGCCCAGGCTCCCACCCAGCTCGTCGCTGTGGGCCGAAAGCTTGGCATAGTCCTCGCCCACCAGGCGGCGCACCAGGGAAAAGCCGTTGCTGTGCACACCGGTGGAGGCCAAGCCCACCAGCGCGTCCCCCGGCTTGATCCCGTGCCCATCCACGATCTTGGGGCGGTCCACCAAGCCTACGGCAAAGCCGGCCAGGTCGTATTCCCCCTCGGGATAGAACCCGGGCATCTCGGCGGTTTCCCCGCCGATAAGCGCGCAGCCCGCCTGGCGGCAGCCCTCCGCCACGCCCTTGACGATCTGGGCGGCCTTTTCCGGCACCAGCTTGCCGGTAGCCAGGTAGTCCAGGAAAATCAGCGGCGCCGCGCCCTGGCAGACAATATCATTCACGCACATGGCCACACAGTCGATGCCCACCGTATCGTGAATATCCATCACAAAGGCAAGCTTCAGCTTGGTGCCCACGCCGTCGGTACCGGCCACCATCACCGGGTCCTGCCCACCCAGGCCGGCCACCGAAAAGAAGCCGCCAAAGGAGCCCAGGTCGCCCAACACCCTTTCGCTGAAGGTCGACTTGGTATGCTCCTTCATCAGCTTAACCGCCGCATAGCCGGCTTCTACGTCGACGCCGGCAGCTTTGTAATCAATCATATCGAATCTCCTTGTTTTGAAGTAAAGGGACAATAGTGGCGCGCCTGCCCGACATCCATGGGGTAATGCCCGTCGAAGCAGCCATGGCAGAAGCCGCAGCCGGAGCCTTCCACCGTGCGCATCAGGTCCGGCAGCGTCAGATAGGCCAGCGAATCCGCCCCGATGGCTGCGCGGATCCCTTCTACGTCATGGCTTGCGCCGATGAGCTGCGAGCGCTCGGCAATATCGATACCAAAGAAGCAGGGATGGGTCACCGGCGGCGACGAGATGCGCATGTGCACCTCCCGCGCCCCCGCCGAGCGCAGCATCTCCACGATTTTGCGGGAGGTCGTGCCCCGCACAATGGAGTCGTCCACCATGACGATGCGCTTACCCTGTACATTTCTGCGCAGGGCGTTCAGCTTAATCTTAACGCTTTCCTCCCGCATGCTTTGCTTGGGCTGGATAAAGGTGCGCCCCACATAGCGGTTTTTGGCCAAGCCCTCGCCATAGGGTATCCCCGATTCCTTGGCGTAGCCGATCGCCGCAGGGAGGGCTGAATCCGGCACGCCGATGACCAGGTCAGCCTGCGCCGGATAGGCCATGGCCAGGCGGCGCCCCGCCGCCTCCCGGGCGGCATACACGCTGATCCCGTCCATCTGTGTATCCGGCCGGGCGAAGTATACGAATTCAAAGATGCATAGGTCGCTGTGCAGCGGCACCTGGGTCTGGATGGAATGCAGGCCGTCGCGGTCGATCACCAGGATCTCGCCCGGATGCAGGTCGCGGATCATTTCCCCGCCCATGCAGTCAAAGGCGCAGCTCTCCGATGCGACGACATAGGCGCCGTCCACCCGCCCCAGCGCCAGCGGCCGGATCCCCAGCGGATCGCGCATGGCAATCACCCGGTCCGCCACCATCACCACCAGGGCATAGGAGCCGCGGATATCCCGGCTGGCGGCCTCAATGCCCTCTGCCAGCGGCAGGTCGCCCCGCCGGGCAATCAGGTTGGCGATAACCTCGGAATCTACGTCGGTCTGGTGGATCACGCCCATCTGTTCGAGGCTGGAGCGAATCCTGTCTGCGTTGAGGAGGTTCCCGTTATGGGCCAGGGCCAGCTCGCCGCCCTTATAGTGCACCACAAGGGGCTGCGCGTTGACCACCCGCTTATCGCCGGCTGTGGAATAGCGCACATGGCCGATGCCCAGATGGCCCTCGCCCATCTGGGCTATCCAGTCCTCGCGGTCAAAGCATTCGGTCACCAGGCCCTTGTCCTTATGGTAATGAATGGCCTTGCCGTCGGATACCGCGATGCCCGCCGATTCCTGCCCGCGGTGCTGCAGCGCATATAAACCATAATAAAGAATATCGTTTACCGGCCTGCCTGAGGGATCGAAGGCGGCGATCACGCCGCATTCCTCCGGCATCCGGTCGCCTCGGGGCTTGATCAGCTCGAAGGGCGGCTGCCCATGGGTCATGCCTTTTCCCCCATCAGCCGCCGCATCATCTCCTGGTAGGCATCCTCCGCGCCGCCCATATCCCGGCGGAAGCGGTCCTTGTCCAGCTTTTCGTGGGTGGTGGCGTCCCAGAAGCGGCAGGTATCCGGCGAAATCTCATCAGCCAGGATAATCTGCCCGTCAAAGCGGCCGAATTCCAGCTTAAAGTCCACCAGGATCACATTGCAGCCGCGCAGGATTTCCTGAAGCACCTCGTTCACCTTCAGCGCGTATCGGGCAATGGTATCCATCTCCTCCTTGGTGGCAATGCCGATGGCGGCGATATGGTAGTCGTTGATCATGGGATCGCCCAGGGCATCGTCCTTGTAGCAATATTCCAGCACCGTGCTCTTCAGCTCCGTGCCTTCCTCCAGGCCCAGGCGCTTGGCCAGGGAGCCGGCGGCAATATTGCGTACGATCACCTCCACCGGCACGATGGAGACCTTCTTCACCAGGGTACGGCGGTCGGACAGCTCCTGCACATAATGGGTGGGTACGCCCGCCTGCTCCAGCAGCCGGAACATGTGGTTGCTCATGCGGTTGTTCACCACGCCCTTGCCCAGGATGGTGCCCCGCTTGAGCCCGTTCAGCGCGGTCGCGTCGTCCTTATAGTCCACGATCACCAGGCTGGGATCGTCCGTGGCAAACACCTTCTTGGCCTTGCCCTCGTAAAGCTGTTCTTTCTCTACTGCCATCGTTTACAGTTCCTCCTTCGTCCGCCGGTCGGCCTCCAGGACGTCCTGGGCCATCTTTTCCCGGTACTTGTCAAGCTTTTCAGCCAAATATTGATCCTCCACCGAGAGGATGGAAATCGCAAGCAGGGCGGCGTTGTCGCTGCCGTTCACGGCCACTGTGGCCACAGGGATCCCCGAGGGCATTTGCACCATGGACAGGAGCGAATCCAGGCCATCCATGAAGGAGCCCTGGATCGGCAAGCCAATAACAGGAAGCGTGGTGCAGGCCGCTACCGCGCCCGGAAGGGCCGCCGCCTTGCCTGCGGCGGCAATCAGCACACCAAAGCCGGCCTCCCGCGCGCCGCGCGCAAAGGCCGCCGTCTCCTCCGGTGTGCGGTGGGCCGAAAGCACCCGCACCTGAACCGGTACGCCAAACTCCTTTAACCGCTGGACCGCCTTCTCTACAATGGGCCTATCCGATTGGCTGCCCATGACAATGCCGACTTTTTTCAAACTGAAATCTCCCTTCGTCAATATGGACTTATTTTACCAAACCCTTACGGGGAGGGCAAGTCTTATAAACAACGATCCATGCCCATATTCATCAAATGTTCGACTTATAACCCGAACGTTCCGGCTTTCACCGTTTGGCTTTTCCCAAATAAACCCGATTGTCCCACTACCAAGCCCATGGATCCTTCCGCCTATCCCTCAGGGCTGCCGTCCCCGTTTTTCGCCGTTGTAGGGCGAATGTGCGTACTTTTCCCGCAGCAGCGCAGCGCCGTCGGCCCGCCCGGTGCGCTCCAACCGGGCCAGGTAATCCTCATAGGCGTTCCAGATATGGTAAGGCCCGCCCTCGTTCATCACGGTCCACATCGGGTCCTTTCCTTCCGGTGTGCGCATCATCGCCTCGTCATGCCATTGCAGGTAAAGCCGCGCGGCATGGTCGCAAAGCTCAGGCCGTTCATCCGCCAGATTGTGCTGCTCATGGGGATCCTCCGCAATGTTATAGAGCATCTCCCTGGGGAAAAGGTGGAAGCCGTCATGATAGGTGCGCATATAGAGCCAGTCGCCAAAGCGCACCGAGCGCTGGCATACATGGGCCATCTGAGAAAGCACCAGATAGGGCCGCCCGGCCTCCCGGCCCTGCAGCAGCGCTGGCGCATAGCTTATGCCGTCCCAGCTTTCGCTCTTTTCCACCTGCAGCAGCTCTGCCACCGTCGGGCACAGATCCAGGCTGTAATGCAGCCCGCGGTCCACCGCGCCTCGCTGCGCGCCCTTCCATTTGATGAGCATGGGGATGCGGCAGGTGGGATGATCGGCCGTGGCATGCTCGCTGTATAGGCCCAGCTCGCCCAGGTTTTCCCCGTGATCCGACGTGACGATAATATTGACCTCGTCATAGATGCCCTGCTCCCGCAGCAGGTCAAAGACCCGCCCCAGCTGCGCGTCGGCATAAGCGATGCCGGTATCATAGCCGTCGATCACCCGCCGCAGGCCCTGCATATCGTGGGCGCTGCCCGGATGCCGGGGAAAGGCCGGGTTTTCCTCGTCGGTAAACATGTTAATCTCGCTGATGCTGTGGGGGCCCGTATGATGGATATGGGTCTTCAATACCTCTGGCGTAATCCAGGCCGGCAGCGGATCCTCCTGAAAGGGGTCGCCAAAGCTAAGGGGCGCGCGATAGGGCGTATGGGGATCCCACAGATGCAGGTGCATGTACCAATCGCTCCGGCTGCGGTTGCGCTCCAGCCAGTCCAGGGCCAGCGGCACCACCTCCTCCGCGCGCTCGTTGCCGCACTTGCCCACATTGTAGGCCTCCTGAAATCCGGCCTGGAACCAGTATGAGCTGTGCCGCTCGGCAAAGGTGCTGAAGGAGACGGTATGCAGGCCCGCCCGCCGAAAGATATGGGTCAGGTTCTGCGTATCGGCCGCATCCTGGAAATCCCGGGCTGCGCCGGTCAGCCGCCGGTCGGCCGCCGTTCCGCCGTGGCCTACCGCCCCGTTGCGTATACCGAACATGCCGCTGATCAGCGCAGCCCGGGAAGGCAGGCAGGGGGCGTCCGAGCAATAATAATTCTCAAAGCGCACGCCCTCCCGGGCTACCTCGTCCAGATTTGGCGTGGTATTGCGCCCGTAGCCGTAGCAGCCCATATGGTCGGGCCGCAGGGTATCGATGTCGATGAATAGAATCCGCATGCGTCCACCTCCTTATGATAGTCCTAGTATAGCAGACCTTTACCCTTTTGCCCATTCTTCCGAGACAAAAGAAAAAGCCGGATCTCTCCGGCTTTCATAAACTGTATGCTAATACAGGCCTCCGTATACCCCCATCAGCAGGCTGAAGCTGGCGCAGTAGGCCAATACGCTGATCACAATACCCGTAATAAATCCGATCAGCGCCCACTTGCCGCAGGCCTTGGCCTTGCGGGGCGCTTCGTTATTCCACACCAGGAATAGAATCAGACCCACCAACGGGATAAAGAAGCTCAGTACCTTCCAGCCGGCGCCGGCCTCCTCCTGGGCGGCATTGGGCGCAGCGTGGTAGGCCGGATAGGCCTCTTGGGCATTCGGATTGGCTCCGCCGTCCAGCTTTGCCCCGCATCCCGGGCAAAAGCGTGCGGTATCTTCCACCTGAGCGCCACATTGCGGACAATAGTTCATGATCTTCTCCCCCTACAAGCATATTTCATCCATGAATATTGTATCGTATTCTCTGTTGTTTGTCACGCACTTTTCCCGGCCAGGCCCGGCTTGCTTCCCTCTTGCTTTTGGGGAATCTCTCCCGCCCGGGTTAGGGAAAGCTTCGTCAGCACAGGTCCCACAAGCTCATAAATCAGGGTGCCGCAGAGGATGACTGCCCGGATAGCCGCGCCGTATTCCGGCAGCTCCGTCATGGCCAGCTGGGCCATGCCGATCGCCACGCCGGCCTGCGGCAGCAGCGTAACGCCCAGGTACTTGCGCACCGTCGGCGCCGCATGGGTTAAGGCCGACCCGATATAAGCGCCCATATATTTGCCCATGGACCGGAAAATCAGGTACAGGATACCCAGCAGGCCCACCGACGGCACTACGCCCAGATCCAGCTCTGCGCCGGAAATGACAAAAAAGACCATAAAAAGCGGCGGCGTCCATCGGTCGCAGCCCTCCATCACCTTCTCTGCCTCATGGGAAAGGTTTACCATGGCCGCGCCGATCATCATGCACACAAGCAGGCTGCTCAAGCCCCACAGCTCAGCCAGGGCGGTTCCCAGAAACACGCTGGCCACCATCAGCGAAAGCCGGTTGGCCCGCGATTTGAAAAAGCGCAGGCACAGCGTAAGGACAAGGCCGATGCCAAAGCCAGCCGCCAGCGATTCGATAATCTCCAGCACCGGCTGGAGGAACATCGACCACAGGGTCATCCCCTGCCCCGCCACCAGCGTGCGGGCAATGGCGGAGCAAATGGCGTAGGCCATCAGGCATACGGCGTCGTCCATGGCCACCACCGGAAGCAGTGTGGAGGTAACGGGGCCTTTCGCTTTGTATTGCCGTACTACCATGAGCGTAGCCGCCGGCGCCGTCGCTGCGGCAATAGCTGCCAGCGTCAGGGCCAGGGGCAGCGGGAACCGGCAAAGGATGAGCGCCGCGCCCACCAGCACCACCGCCGTCAGCGCTTCAAAGCAGGTGATCACAATGGCCCGGCTGCCAATCTGCCGGATATGGGCCAGCTTAAACTCGCCGCCAATGGAGAAGGCAATAAAGCCCAGCGCCACTGAAGTGATCGTAGACAGCGCCTCAAAGGAATCGGCCCCCACCCAATTTAGGCAATAGGGTCCCACAAGAAGACCGGCGATCAGGTAGCCGGTCACATTGGGCAGATGGATTTTTTTCATGACACGGGTCATGGCCAGGCCCACGGCCATGGCGGCAGCCAAAGACAGCAGGATATTCATGGCTACTCAACATTCACCCCTTCCACATAGCTCAGCGGCATCGTGAAAAGGATGCCGGTGTTGGGCTGGCCCAGGCTCCCCACCACCTGGCCCACGATCGCCCGCACACAGGCCACCTGCTGCTGGTTCAACACCACCAGCACCATCTTGCTGGATTCCCTCTCCGGATTCAGGAACTGGCGCAGCGAGCCAAAGATGGGCGGCGCCTCCACATCATCCTTCCCCAGCACTGTCAGCATGCCTTGGGAATCGACGACCGTCGCGCCGCTGATCCCAGCCTCCATCATGTGCGCCAGGATCTCGCCCAGGCACTCCACCTTGTTCAGGATTAAAACCAGAAGCTCCACAAGAATTCCCCCAATATACAACAGATCTATTCCCTTTAACCATACGCCCTCCGCCGCCGGGCGTCAACGGGCAAATCCGCTAAAAATTTTCGGACGCCGCCCTGCCGGCAGGCGCGGGCAAAGAAAAAGCCCCCGCGCAGGGACGATGCGCAGGGACTTTGTTGGGAATCAGCGATGCATAGGATTATTCGGTCACGATGTCGGTGAAGTAACCGGCCTCCTGATAGCGCTTGAGGTTCTCCACATAGCGGGAGGTCATCTTGGCTTCCACAGCCTCGATACCGTTGGCCTTGGCGTAGGCCTGGAAGTCATTCCAGATCTGCTCCACCGCAGCCTCGGACTCGGCGGTCACCATGGCCGCGGTCTGTACCTTCCACTGGTCAGCCAGCTTGGTGTAGGCGGCCATCTCATCGTCGTCGCTCTCCACCCGGGCGAAGCTCATCGCCGGGTTCTTGTTGCCATAGGCCAGTTCCTTGTGGTAGGAGCGCACGGTATCGCTGGATTCCGCAGCGGTCTTGGTCCACTCGTCAACAGCGTTGATGGAATTGGAGGCCCAGGAGATACCCTCGGCCCAGCCGGAGCCCTGGAAGTACCAGGGGCCGATGCCCGTGTAGGTGATATCGCGCTCCTCGGTAGGACGGTTCAGGTATTCCTCGGTCTGCTTCACCTTGCCGTCTACCAGGTTGTAGTGCACGCCCTCAATACCAAACTGGCACAGCTGGTCGCCCTGGGGGCTCTTGAGGAACTCCATGTAGCAGATAGCGCGGCCGGGGTTCTCGCAGTTGGTGGAAATGAAGCAGCTGGACCAACCGGTGCCGTAGTCCACCATCACCTTGCCGATCTGCTCCTCACCCTGGTAGGTCAGGGGCTGCTCGACCAGCTTGAAGACAGGCTGCGTCAGGTCGTCGTACTTGCCGCCAGTGCCGGCGTCGCGCCACTTCTTGTTGATGACTTCCGCATAACCGGCATTATAAGCCGCCGCGAAAACCTGGCCGGACTCGTTGCGGGAGAAGAAGTCCTCGGGACGCACACCCAGGTAATCCTGTACCAGGATGCCGTCGCGGTACCACTTGTTCAGCAGCTTGTAGTACTCCAGCCATTTGGTATCGTTATAGTGCAGCTTGATGGACTTGCTCTCCTCATCCCAGTACTGCTGGGCGTTAATGCCCATCCAGTAGGTCAGCGGATAGCTCCAATCGGGATGCATATTGAAAATCATTGTCAGGCCCAGGTCGCCGGCCTTCTCCTTCACCTTGTAGAAGGTCTGATCCAGCTCCTCCACCGAGGTGAACATGGGCAGCCCCAGCGTCTCCATCACGTCAGCGCGATAGCTGAGGGTGAAGTTGCCGAAGTTACCGATGCTGTTGGGGTCGGTGTAGGCCCGCTCGTCGTTGTAATGGGTCTTGAAGGTGTACACATGGCCGTCCGCCGCCGTATTGTTGACGATTTCCAGCGGATCCACATTGTCCCAGAACTCCGGGCAGTACTCCTCGATCAGCTCATCCCAGGCATAGCAGATGTCGGAATCCTCGAAGCGCTGAGGCAGGTTATCGGTGAAGACGATGTCGCTCAGCTCCTGGGCCGCCAGCTGCACGCTCAGCACCTGCCGGTCAGAGCCCTTGGTCACGTCCAGCGACACGCCGGTCAGGCGGGTGATCTCCTTGGAGACCTCGTCCTCGCCCCAGGTGTCAACCTGGTACCAGTCATAGTCAATGTAGCAGGAGAAGGTCACCGGAGAGGTATCCTTTTCCCAGGAGAGGTTCTCCCATGTAGCGGGCGAAGACTCGCCTTCCGCTGTCGTCTCGCCTTCGGCAGCCGCAGCGGTGGTGGTTTCGCCATCGCCGCCAGCGGTTGTGGTGCCTTCGGCAGCCGTCGTGGTCGTTGTGGTCGTAGCGTCAGTGCTGCTGCAGGCTGTCAGCCCCAGCGCGAGCACCATGCACAGTACCAGCATTCCGGCAAGAAGTCTCTTCTTCATTGGTTCCTCCTTATGGAATTCGCAGGCGTCCCTCCTGCGTTTTGCAGCCAGGCCTTCGCCTGACTGCTTCTCTATTGTAACGTTTTCATTTATTTTTTGCAAGTTATCCTTTTATGGAACATATTTTGCACTTCGTATTTTTTTACCTTTTCCATCATCCCGTTTGACTTCATTTATGTATCTTTTTGCCCATTTCCAGGGCTAATTTTTCACAGTGCATTTGCAGACTATAACCAACCACAAAAAAGTAACAACAACTATGTTCCATAAACTTAACATATTTAGACCGCAAATAGCAACAATAGACAATTTCGTGATGTGCAATCAAAAATCTATGCATCAACTCTCGATTTTGTCCAGCTTCATGCCATCCCGCGCTCAAGTATCATATATTTTTTGCATATATCATCCATTAAGTGGGTACTTCCGCACAGAAGCGCTCCTTCCCCACCGTTTCATAGGCGCCGTCCTTCTCTCTACCGATGCTGCCGGCCGCTTTCCACCCACATAAAGAAATCCCCCTGCAGGGACGATGCAGGGGGATTGGGTTATAAAACTACCTTTTCCGAAAAGCTCAGCTTATTCGGTCACGATATCGGTGAAGTAACCGGCATCCTGGTAGCGCTTGAGGTTCTCCACATAGCGGGAGGTCATCTTGGCTTCCACAGCCTCCAGGCCGTTGGCCGTCATGTAGGCCTGGAAATCATTCCAAACCTGCTCCACAGCAGCCTCGGACTCGGCGGTCACCATGGCCGCGATAACCTTGGTCCACTCGTCGGTGATCTTGGTGTACATGGCCATTTCGTCGTCGTCGCTCTCCACGCGGGCG
>UQLW01000047.1 GCA_900542005.1 uncultured Eubacteriales bacterium | reverse complement strand
TGATGATCCGCTTGACATCCAGGCCCGCGATCTTGCCGGCGTCCTTGGTGGCCTGGCGCTGGGCGTCCGAGAAGTAGGCAGGCACGGTGATCACCGCCTGGGAAACCGTCTCGCCCAGATACGCTTCCGCGTCGCTCTTGAGCTTCGTCAGGATGAAGGAGGAGATCTCCTGGGGGGAGTAGTCCTTGCCGTCGATGGTCACCTTATGGGCGGTGCCCATCTCACGCTTAATGGACATAACCGTGCGGTCCGGGTTGACGACCGCCTGGCGCTTGGCAATCTGGCCGACGATACGCTCGCCCTCCTTGGTGAAGGCTACGACGGAAGGCGTCGTGCGGCTGCCTTCCGGATTGGGGATGACAACAGGATCGCCGCCCTCAAGCACGGCAACGCAGGAATTGGTGGTGCCAAGATCAATACCGATAATTTTTCCCATGATGAACCTCCTTAGGTTTTGTTATGAAAATGGATGATTGTCGTTTATTGGGCTACCTGTACCATGCTGTGGCGCAGGATCCGCGATTTATATTCATAGCCCTTTTGCAGCACCGTCAGGATCGTGCCCTCCGGATGCTCCTCGTCGGCCGGGCCGTTCAGCACCGCGTTATGCAGATTCGGGTCAAAGGCCGCGCCGGACTCGCAGGGGATCTCGGTCACGCCAAGGCTTTTCAGGCAATCGGTAAATTGCCGCAGCACCATAGCCACGCCCTCGGCATAGCTGCCTTCTCCCCCCGCAGCCACGGCCCGCTCCAGGTTATCCAGGACCGGCAGCAGCGCCGTTATGGTTTCCGCGGCGCCTTCGGCCAGGGCGTCGGTGCGCACGTTCTGGTTTCTCCGGCGGTAGTTGTCAAATTCCGCCCGGGCAAGCTGGGCCAGCTTCAGATATTCATCCCGCTTGGCAATGGCCTCGTCCAGTTCCTTCTGGAGGGGATTTTCCGCCTCCTCTACCGGGGCTTCAGCCTCCGCCGCCTTAGCCTGATCCACCTTTTCAGGTTCCTTGGCCTTGGTCTCATGCTTTTTCATTTTGTTCGCCCTTTCCGTTTCTATGCTCGATGTTGTGGTTCTTTTCCGAAAAGATTTCGCCCAGGCTCTGGGTGGCCTCGCTGAGCACCTGAACCACCCGCGGATAATTCATCCGCATGGGGCCGATGACCCCGATGGAGCCCACCGGCCGGCTGCCTACCTTGTAGGTGGCCGTGACCACCGAATAGTCCCGCAGCTCCCGCTCCTGGTTTTCGTCTCCAATCGTAATGGTATATTCCCATTTGGTGCGCTTGGCCAGCATGCGGTAAAGCTGATCGCGGGTTTCCAGCATGGTTAAAAAATGCCGCGCCTTGTCAATGTCCTTATATTCCGGATAGTGGAAGATATTCACCGCGCCGTCCAGCACCAGGCGGCCCCGGTCGGGCTTCAGGATGCTGTCGTTGAGCGCCCGGATAAGGCTATCAAAGAATACACGGTTGCGGTACAGATCCTTCTGCAGCGCCTCCACCGTCTGCAGGTCGATATCCGTCAGGCTGTGGCCGGCAAAGCGCTCGGTCAAAAGCCGGGATATCCGCGTCAGATCCTCCTCTGTGATCCCTTCCGGGATCGGCAGGATGGAATCCTTGACCACCGTCGTATCGGTCACAATGACGACCAGCGCCATGCCCGCGGAAAGATAGACCAGCTGAATGCGCTTCAGCGTGGCCCGTCGCAGCTGCGGGGCCAGCACCAGCGCCGTATACTGGGTCAGCTCGCTGATGATGTAGGCCGTCTGCCGGATGATGGTCTGCATCTGCTCGTCCTTGCGCCAGGCCTGCTGGCGGATCTGGTTGATCTCCTCCGGCGAAAGGGGCTGCTGTTCCATCAGCTGATCCACATAAAGCCGGTAGGCCGCCTCCGAAGGGATGCGCCCGGCCGAGGTATGCGGCTGCAGCAAATAGCCCATTTCCTCCAGGTCGCTCATCTCGTTGCGGATGGTGGCCGAGGACAGGCTGGGGATATATTTCCTCGACAGCGTCCGGGAACCGACGGGCTCGGCCGTAGCGATATAGTCCTCGACAATCGCCTTCAGTATGGCCAGCTTACGCTCATTGAGTTCCATCCCAACGCCTCCTTTCGTTGTTAGCACTCACTCGAATCGAGTGCTAATCACGAATTACCTATAAAATAACACCGCCCCCGCCATTTGTCAAGGGCTGGCAAGACAAATTCTGGCGCAGGCGGCTTTGTTTACGCTTTGTTCTTATTTTCTTCTACAGACCCATGGCCTCCATCAGCTCCACCAGCAGGGCGTTCTGCACGTCCAGGCCGGCAGCGGTCAGCGCCAGGCGCTCCCCGGTCAGCCGGGCCAGGCCCGCCCGGATCCAGCGGGCAAGCAGCGGGCGGAAGCGGACCGCGCAGTCATAACCGAAGCGCTCCCGAAAGGCGGCGCGGTCGATTCCCCGGGTCAGCCGCAGCCCCAGCATCAAGGTCTCAAAGGCCTTATCCGCCTCGGCAAGCGTCTCCACTTCATTCCAGGGGGCCACGCCCGCTTCCATACGCCGGCAATAGGCTTCAAGCCCGGCTTCATTGCACCAGCGCCGCCCTCCGTCGCAGGAGGCCGCAGACGCGCCCAGGCCCAGGTAATCGCCCCGGCGCCAATAGACCAGGTTGTGCCGGCTCTCCCGGCCGGGCCGGGCGAAGTTGGAGATCTCATAGCGCCCATAGCCTTCCGCCTCCAGACGCCGGCAGGCCGCCTCAAACATATCCCGATCCTCATCTTCGCCGGGCTGGGCGAGAACGCCGGAGCTGATCTCCCGCCCCAGGGGCGTGTCCTCATGCACCACCAGCGCGTATAGGGAGATGTGGCTGGCGCCTGCGCGGACGGCTACATCCACGCTTGCCAGCAGGTCCTCCATCCGCTGCCCCGGCAGGGACGCCATGAGATCCACATTCAGGTTATCCAGCCCTGCCTGGCGGGCCTCCTGCGCCGCTGCCAGCAGGCGTCCGGCGTCCGCCCGCCGCCCAAGCATGGCGAGCAGCGCCGGCTGCGCGGCCTGCAATCCCAGGGAAAGGCGGTTGAAGCCCATGGCGCGCCATTGCTGCGCCCGCTCAAGATCCGTTGTCTCGGGGTTGCTCTCCAGTGTCCATTCGCCGTCCGCCCGGCAGTCGAACCGGCTCCGGATCCTCTCCGCCAGCCGGGCGGTCAGCTCCGGCGGCAGCAGCCCCGGCGTGCCGCCGCCAAAGAACACGGTCGATACGCTGCGCCCCTCCAGGGCCGGTGCCCATTGGTCCATCTCCCGCATCAGGCAGCTTACATAGCGCTCCATGGCGCTTCGGCCCGCCACATTGGAGGCGAAGTCGCAATACCGGCAGCGGCTGGCACAGAAGGGAATATGCACATATAGGGACACGTCTTTGCCGGAACCCGTATCAAACCGCCAAGGTTCCTTCGCCATGCTTACGCTCCTTTCATCCCCGTGGTCATTCGTACCCGCCGGTCTGGGTGCGGTACATGGAGGCGTACCGTCCGTTCAGCGCCATCAGCGCTTCATGGGTGCCCTGTTCAGCAATCCTTCCGCCCTCAATCAGGATAATCACGTCGGAATCGCGGATGGTCGAAAGCCGGTGGGCAATGATAAAGGAGGTACGCCCCTCGGTAATTTTCAGCATCGCCCGGCGGATCTTCTGCTCCGTCACCGTATCGACGGAGCTTGTAGCCTCGTCGAGGATCAGGATCGGTGCGTCCGCCAGTACGGCGCGGGCGATGGTCAGCAGCTGCCGCTCCCCCTGGCTAAGCTCCGCCCCGCCCTGGGCCAGCACCGTGTCATAGCCATCGGGGAGGCGGCGAATAAAGGCGTCGGCCCCGGCGATCCGGGCCGCCTCCTCCACCTGCGCCTGGGTGGCCTGCTCCCGCCCATAGCGGATATTGTCCCGCACCGGCACAGCGAATAGCGCCGTATCCTGCAGCACCACGCCGAAGCATTGGCGCAGCTGCTGCAGCTGGTAGTCCCGCAGCTCGTGCCCATCCAGCCGGATACTGCCGCCGCTTACGTCGTAAAAGCGGGTCAGCAGATTGATGATGGTGGTCTTTCCCGCGCCGGTGGGGCCTACAATGGCGGCCTTTGTCCCGGCGGGGATGTGGAGGGACACATCCTGAAGTATGGGCCTATCCGGCGTATAGCCAAAGGTCACATGATCCAGCACAATATCCCCCCTGGGCGCTGCCAGCGGCAGCGCGCCAGGCGCATCCTCCGGCTCCGGCTGCTCGTCCAGGATCTCAAAGATCCGCTCCGCCCCGGCGACGGCCGTCTGGAAGTTATTATAGATATTGGCAATCTCCACGAAAGGCCGGGAGAACTGGCGGGCATACAGCAAAAAGCTGGAAATCATGCCGATGGAGATCCAGCCCTGCACGGCAAACACACCGCTGAGTATGGAGATAAAGACGAAGTTAAAGTTGTTGATGACGTTGGTAATGGGCATCAGGTAGCCGGACCAAATCAGGGCCTGGGTAGCGACCCTGCGCAGCGCTTCGTTGCTCTCATCGAATTGCTCCACCATCTGCGCTTCACGGCAGAAGGCCTTTACCACGTTAAGCCCGGATATGCTCTCCTCAATCTGCCCGTTGAGCTTACCCAGGATCTTCTGCTGCTCGGCAAACATCCTGCGGGTGCGCCGGGTAATGGTTCGGGTCAGCAGGAAGATCAGGCCCACCGTTGCCAGCGAAAGCAGGGTAAGCGGCACGTTCAGCCAAAGCATGATAAAGAGGATGCCCACGATGGTAAAGAAGTAGGTGAGCAGCTGGGTCAGCGAGTTGGACAGGGTATTGCTGATGTTGTCCACATCGTTGGTCAGCCGGCTCATCAGCTCGCCATGCTGGCGGCGGTCGAAGAAAGCCAGCGGCAGCCGCTTCATCACGCCGAATAGGGTCGTCCGGATATGGTGGATCATCCGCTGCCCAATGGAAGCCATGAAGAACTGCTGCAGGAAGCGAACCAGCCAATCGCTCAGATACAGGCCCAGCAGCACGATCAGCAGCAGCTGCGCCGGGCTGCCGCTGTCCAGGGCGTTAACCGCCTCACCGATCACCAGCGGGGAAAGAATGGCTGAAACTGAGGTCAGCGCGGAGAGCAGCAGGATCCAGCCCAGGCCCTTGCGCCGGCCTTGCGTCAGCCGCCATAGCCGCGCCAGCGTACCCCTGAGGTCCTTGGGCTTCTCCACCGGCCTGCCGCGCCCGGCCCGGCCCACACCGCCGCCCATTTGGGCCGGCGGCGGCGTCATGGGGCGGTCAGACATCGCGCCCACCTCCAATCTGCGAAGCATAAATCGATCTGTAGGCAGCGCATGACTCCATCAGCTCATCATGGGTGCCAAACCCCATAACAGCCCCGTTTTCCAGGCACAGGATCCGGTCGGTACGCATGACCGTAGCAATGCGCTGGCTGATGAGCAGCACGGTCATGCCCGCCGCCTGCCGGCGCAGCCCCTTCAGCACCGCCGCCTCGGTATCTGCGTCCAGCGCGCTGGTGCAGTCGTCCAGGATCAGGATCCGCGGGTTGCGCACCAGCGCCCGCGCCAGGGCCAGGCGCTGCTTCTGGCCGCCGGAAAGGTTGACGCCGCCCTGGCCCAGCAACGTCTCATAGCCCTGCTGCGCCGAATCAATGAATTCCTCCGCGCAGGCAGCCCGGGCGGCTGCCCGAAGCTGCCCGTCGGTCGCGTCCTCCCTGCCCCAGCGCAGGTTCTCCGCGATGGTCCCGGAAAAGAGCAGCGCCTTCTGCGGGACGACGGCCACCGCCTCCCGCAGCCTCCTACTCTCAATCTGGGTGACATCCACCCCATCCAGCAGCACGCGCCCCGCCGTAGCGTCGTAAAAGCGGGGAACCAGGTTCACCAGCGTGGTTTTGCCCGATCCTGTGGGCCCGATGATGCCGATGGTCTCGCCCGGCGCCGCATGGAAGGTCACATGGCGCAGGGCCTTCTGGCCCGCGCCCGCATAGGCGAAGGAAACATCCTCAAAGGCCAGGCCGCCCTGAATGGCCGGCGTCAACGGATGCTCGGGCGCCTTTTGGGCCGGCGTCTGCTCCAGGATCTCGCTGACACGCTGGGAGGAAGCCATCGCCCGCACCGCTGTATTAAGGATATTGGACACCATACCGAGGGCAAACAGAACCTGGGTCATGTAGTTCACCGAGGCCATCAGGCGGCCAATCTCGCCGCTCTGCCGGTTCTGGGAAGTCCAAAGCAGCACAATAATCCCCAGGTTCACCGCCAGATTGATAAGCGGCGCGAATACTGCCATCACCCGCATGGCCGATACGCCGGCGCCGGCCAGCTCACAGGAGGCCGATTAAAACTTATCCTGCTCCTGCCTCTCGGCATGGAAGGCCTTCACCACCCGGATGGAGGATAAAAACTCCCGGCTCACATTGTTCAGCCGGTCCAGCTTCCGCTGCAGGTTGCCAAAGCGCGGATAGCCCAGCTTCATATTGGCGGCGATCAGCGCCGCCGCTACCGCCAGGATCACCGCCATAACCGGGATCTGCCGCGGCGTTTGGACGATAATCAGGACAATCGCGCCTACGCAGGTGATCGGCGCTTTTATCATGATGCGCATGCAGCCATTGATGAACTCCTGGATCTGCGTCACATCGTTGGTGATGCGGGTGATGATGGAGGCCGGCTGCAGCCGGTCAATATTCTCAAAGGACAGCGTCTGCACCTTGCGGTAGATGTCTCCCCGCAGCTCCATACCGATGGTCTGGGAGGTGCGGCTGGCATAGATATTGCGCATCACCGCGCCTACCGCGCCCATTGCCGCAATCCCCACCATGATCAGCCCATAGCGAAGAATGACCGAAAGATCCGCGCCCTTGACGCCTTCGTCCACAATATGGGCCATGAAGGTGGGCTGGAGCAGATCGGCCATGGCCTCCACGCACAGGAAACCGATAGCTGTAAAGAACATACCAAGATGCCTTTTGATATAGCGCAGCATCAGCTTCATTCGCCCGCCTCCTTCTGCCGCGCCATTTCCGCCCAGGCGCCCGAAAGCTTTTGCAGCAGCCTACAGAGGCTGTCCTGCTCCTTTTCATCCAGCACGCCAAAGAGTGCCTCGGCATGCGCTGCCTGCCATGCCCGCACCTCACCGGCTGCCTGCCGCCCCAGCGGCGTCAGGGCCAGGTCAATATTGCGTTTGTCGGCGGCGTTCTTCTCCCGGGTGATCCACCCCGCCTTCTCCATGCTCTCCAGCTGCTCGCTCAGGGTAGCCGACCGGCGGCCGGTTATCTCAATGAGCGCCCGCTGGGTCAGCGTCCCCTCATCCTCCAGCAGAAGGAGCAGCCTGCCCTGCCCCCGGTATTTCCCCATCCGGTTCATGCGGTGGGCGCACTGATGGAACAGCCGAAACAGCGCCAGCGCCGGTGCCTCTCCCATAGGATTCCCCTGCCTCCCTTCGTTCGTTAGGTGCCTTATGATCAACATTATACCCTGCGCCCAGTCTAATTACAAGGTCCCTAACGATTCAAAAGGAAGAAAAATAGCCGGAGGCTCGCCGCCTCCGGCCAAGCGGATCCCCTGCCTAGGAATCGATCCGCAGCACGCTCATGAACGCTTCCGAGGGCACCTGCACGGTGCCGACCTGGCGCATACGCTTCTTGCCCTCCTTCTGCTTCTCCAGCAGCTTCTTCTTGCGGGAAATATCGCCGCCGTAGCATTTGGCCAGCACGTCCTTGCGGTAGGCCCGCACGGTTTCACGGGCGATGATCTTGCCGCCCACCGCCGCCTGGATCGGGATTTCAAACATCTGCCGCGGGATAACCTCCACCAGCTTCTCCGCCAGCCGGCGGCCCCTGGCATAGGCCTTGTCCTTGTGGACAATGGTGCTTAAGGCGTCGCAGATATCGCCATTGAGCATAATATCCAGCTTTACGAGCTCGCTTTGGCGGTATTCCTTCATCTCGTAGTCCAGCGAGGCATAGCCCCGGGTACGGGACTTGATGGCGTCAAAGAAATCATAAATAATCTCATTCAGCGGCAGCTCATAGGTAATCTGCACCCGGTCCGCCTCCAGATAATCCATGGTGATAAAGGTTCCGCGCTTTTCCTGGCACAGGTCCATAATCACGCCCACATAATCGGTAGGCGTAATGACATGCGCCGTTACGATGGGCTCCTCCATGTAGTCAATCTCGGAGGGGTCGGGCAGGTTGGCCGGGTTGTCGATATGCAAGACCTCGCCGTTTCCCTTGACCACATGATAGATTACGCTGGGGGCCGTCGTGACAAGGTCCAGGTCAAATTCCCGCTCCAGCCGCTCCTGGATGATCTCCATATGCAGAAGGCCCAAAAAGCCGCACCGGAAGCCAAAGCCCAGCGCCGAGGAGGTCTCCGGCTCGAAGCACAGCGAGGCGTCGTTCAGCTTCAGCTTTTCCAATGCGTCCCGCACATCCTCATAATGGGCGCCGTCGGCAGGATAGATGCCGCAGTACACCATGGGGCTAACCTCCTTGTAGCCCGGCAGCGGCTCGCTGGCAGGGTTCGCGGCGTCGGTAATGGTATCGCCCACCCGTGTTTCCGCCACATTCTTGATGGAGGCGGCCACATAGCCCACCTCGCCGGCTAAGAGCTGCTGGCTGGGCGACCAGTTGGGACGGAACACGCCGACCTCCGTCACCTCAAATTCCTTGCCGGTGGACATCATCCGCATCCGCATACCCGGGCGGATTGCACCGTCCACCACGCGGATGTAGCAAATAGCGCCCTTATAGTTATCATAGTAGGAGTCAAAGATCAGCGCCTTCAGCGGGGCCTCCTCCTCGCCGTGGGGCGGAGGAAGCAGCTGGGCCACCTGCTCCAGCACCTCGCCCATGTTGGTGCCGTCCTTGGCCGATACAGCCGGGGCCATGGAGGCGTCCAGGCCGATTACATCCTCGATCATCTTCCGGGTGCCCTCCACATCGGCCGAGGGCAGGTCGATTTTGTTGATGACAGGGATGACCTCCAGGTCGTGCTCCAGGGCCAGGTATACGTTGGCCAGGGTCTGCGCTTCAATGCCCTGGCTGGCGTCCACCACCAGGAGCGCGCCCTCGCAGGCAGCCAGCGCCCGGGATACCTCATAGTTGAAATCCACATGCCCGGGCGTGTCGATCAGGTTAAAGATATATTCCTGGCCGCCATCATCCCGGTAGACCATCCGCACCGGATGACTCTTGATGGTAATGCCTCGCTCCCGCTCCAGGTCCATGGAGTCAAGGATCTGCTCCTCCATATCCCGCTGGGCGAATACCCCGGTCAGCTCCAGAAGCCGGTCGGCCAGGGTGGATTTGCCGTGATCGATATGGGCGATGATGCAGAAATTGCGGATATTGGCTTGTCGCTGGGACATAAAGGGGGAGCCTCCTTTTATTAGCTTGGTTCAACTATTCATCATATCGGAAACCCGCCGCATTTGCAAGAGCCTCCTGCACCCGAGAGGGAAATATACGCCTGCATATAAAAGCCGGCCCCATCCCGACGGACGCGGCCGGCCATATGAATCTATAGGGAAAAGGCAGCGGTTCCTCCGGGGCAAATCGGAACGCTAATAGGCGATCTGATCCAGGATTCCCGTCAGCTTGGCGATCGTCACGCCATAATTGGTGATCGGTACGCCCTGCTCCCCAGCCTGGGCAACCCTGGATAAGACATAGCGGCGGTTAAACATGCATGCACCGCAATGAATAATCAGGTCATAGCCGGACAGATCCTGGGGAAAGTCCATCCCGGAGACATGGTCGACCGCCAGCCCCGGCCCGATACGCTTGCGCAGCAGCCGCGGTATCTTCTCCCGTCCGATGTCCTCGGTCAGCGGCGCATGGGTGCAGGCCTCGGCAATCAGCACCCGGGATCCCTCCTTCAGGCGGTCAATGGCCGAAGCGCCCGCCACAAAGGCGTCAATATCCCCCTTGTGGGCGGCAAAAAGCACGGAGAACGAGGTTAAAAGCGTACCCTCCGGCTTCAGTGGATGAACCTGGGCAAAGGCCTGTGAGTCGGTGATGATGAGCTTGGGCGGCGCCTGAAGCCGCCCAAGCGCTTCAGCCAGCCGGTCCGTCGTCACGCAGAAGGCCAGGCAGCCCTTATCCAGCAGCTCCCGCAGCGTCTGTACCTGCGGCAGGATCAGCCGCCCCTTGGGCGCCTGGATATCCTGGGGCATCACCAGCAGCACCACGTCGCCCGGGCCGCAGAGGCCGCCGGTAATATCCCGGCTGTCGTAATCCTCGGGGATCGCCCGGATGATCGCTTCCCGTACCTTATCCATACCCTGGCCCAGCTTCGCGCTGACGGGTATGGCCTCCAGGCCGTAGGCCCTATGAATATAGCTCAACCTTTCGGATAGGCCGCCGCCGGTATCCGCCTTATTCACCAGCGCGATGACCGAGCATCCGCCGGAGCGGATCGTTTTGAGCCACTGGCTCTCCAGGGGGTCCTCCCTGCCGGAAAGCAGCACCAGGGCAATATCGCACTTTTTCAGCGCCGCACGGGTCTTTTCCACCCGCATGGCCCCCAGCTCGCCTTCGTCGTCAAAACCAGCGGTATCCACGAACAGTACAGGGCCGATCCCATGAATCTCCATGGCCTTATAGACCGGATCCGTCGTGGTACCGGCCACGTCGGATACCAGGGCGGTATGCTGCCCGGTCAGCGCGTTGACCAGCGAGGACTTGCCGCTGTTGCGCCGGCCGAACACGCCGATGTGCAGACGGTTGGATTGGGGCGTATGGGTTAAACTCATCTTACGCCTCCCCCCGCTAGAACCGGAAATCCCGCTTGCCGGCTTTGAGCTCGTCCAAATACTGGATCGCCCGCGCCCGTACCCGCTCATTGGGGATGCTGGCCAGTTCCTTTTGGATCACGGCCTCGCCTTTGATCCGGGTGTCCTCGCTAGCATAGTCCTCCAGGTACTCTTTCAGCGTCATAATGGCGTTGGGCTGGCAGCAGTTGGCAATCTGCCCCGACTTCACCAGGCTCATGAATCGGTCCCCGGTACGGCCCTCCCGGTAGCAGGCGGTGCAGAAGCTGGGAATATACCCCATCCCCAGCAGCCAGTTCACCACCTGATCCAGCGTGCGGGTATCGCTCAGGTCAAATTGCGCTGAATTCTCTTCCTCCGGCTCCTCCTCGGCATAGCCGCCCACGCTGGTGCGGGAGCCGCCGGAGATCTGCGATACGCCCAGATGCAGCACCTTTTCCCGGGTTTTTTGCGATTCACGGGTGGAGATGATGATGCCGGTATAGGGCACGGCGATGCGCAGCACCGCCACGATCTTGGCAAAGATCTCGTCGCTGATGGCGTCGCTGAAATCCTCGGGATTGATGTCGTCGGCCGCACGGATGCGGGGCACAGAGATGGTGTGGGGGCCCACGCCCTTGGCCGCCTCCAGGTGCTCGGCGTGCATCAGCAGGCCGGTGAACTCATAACGGTACCGGTTCAGCCCAAAGAGCACGCCGATGCCCACGTCGTCGATGCCGCCGTCCATGGCCCGGTCCATGGCCTCGGTATGGTAGGCATAGTTGCTTTTGGGGCCGGTGGGATGCAGCTGCTCATAGGATTGCTTATGATAGGTTTCCTGGAAAAGGATATAGGTGCCGATGCCCGCCTCCTTCAGCTTGCGGTAGTTCTCCACGGTGGTCGCGGCAATATTGACGTTGACCCGGCGGATGGCGCCGTTTTTATGCTTGATGGAATAGATGGTCTTGATGCTCTCCAGGATGTACTCAATGGGATTGTTGACAGGATCCTCGCCGGTTTCCAGGGCAAGCCGCTTGTGGCCCATATCCTGCAGCGCCGTCACCTCCCGGACAATATCCTCCTGGGTCAGCTTTTTGCGGGCAATATGCTTATTCTTATAATGGTAGGGACAGTATACGCAGCCGTTGACGCAGTAATTGGAGAGATACAGCGGGGCGAACATGACGATACGGTTGCCATAAAAGCGCTGCTTGATCTTCATCGCAAGCTGCTCGATCCGGTTGTTGAGATCCGGCAGGTCGCAGTCCAGAAGCACCATGGCCTCTCGGTGCGACAACCCCTTGCAGTCCTCCGCCCGGTCCAGCAGGCCCTCGATCAGCGCCCGGTCAGACTTATGCCGGTCCGCCCAATCCAGCGTTTCCCGGATCTCCTCATCGTTGATAAATTCGGTGGCAACAGAAGATTTTGGATTATACATGTTCCTTTCCTTTCCAGGGACGGTAGTCCCCCCGATCCACAGCCAGCTCATAGCCGATGGAGGCCATACGGGCGGCAAGGCATTCGCGGCACTGGGCCGATTCCTCGCCCGTACAAATTTTGTTGTCATATAGCGCGTATTTCTCCCGCACACACAGGGGCGAAAGGTTGGGCATCACCACATTCGCTCCGGCCAGGATCCCCCGCTCACGGCCGTCTGGGGCGATGGTACCCAGCGCGGTGGTCGCCGGAAGCAGGGCGTCCGGCAGCATCAGCCGCAGCAGGGCAATCAGCTTCAGCGTCATCTCCAGCGTCCCCGCCTTTTCATGGGCAAAGGGCGTATCCTTATGGGGGATAAAGGGGCCAATTCCCACCATCTGCGGCCGGAACCGCTGAATAAAGGCCAGATCCTGAGCCAAATGGCGGCTTTGCTGCCCCGGCGAGCCCACCATAAATCCCGTACCCACCTGGTAGCCCAGCTCCTTGAGGCTTTCCAGGCATGCCATGCGGCTTTCCAGCCGCTGGCCTTTCGGATGCAGCCGGGCAAAATGGCCGCCGTCCGCCGTTTCATGCCGCAGCAGGTAGCGGTCAGCTCCGGCTTCTCGGAAAAGCCGGTAGGCCTCCGGCCCTCTCTCCCCGATGGACAGCGTCACCGCGCAATCCGGATAAGCGGACTTGATGGCGCGGACAATCCCCGCCACATCCCCGTCTGAATAATAGGGATCCTCGCCCCCCTGCAGCACAAAGGTACGAAAGCCCAGCCCGTATCCCTCCTGGCAGCATTCCAGGATCTCCCGCTGCGTCAGCCGGTACCGCTCGGCCCGGGGATTGCCCGCCCGTATCCCGCAATACAGGCAATTCTGCCGGCAGTAATTGGTGAATTCGATGAGGCCGCGGGTATAGATGCTTCGGCCGAATACAGCCTGCGCCTGCCTCCTGGCCCGCTCAAAGATCTCGGCCCAGAAGCCCGGATCCTCCGCTTCGATCAGCATCTGGAAGTCGCGGGGCTCCAGCGTCTCCCCCCGGGCAAGAGCCTCAAGCGTCCCCATCATGGCCCTTCGGCTCCGGCTCTTTGGAATAGATGGTCTTGACGCTGACCCCCTTGATCTGCCCCAGGCGGCCAGCCAGCGTGCTGATGTCGTTTCCCGGCGCATCCAGTACGACGGAGATAATGGATACTCCGCGGTCACGGTAGGGAATGCCCATCCGGCCTACCACATACCGGCTGTATTCGTGCAGCAGCGCATTGATGCGCTCGGTAGCGCCCATGTCTTCCACCATAATGCCGATCAGTGCAATTCGTGTCTGCATGGCTCCTCCTTGCAAATAAAAAACTGCCCTTGTCCCGAAGGCACAAGGGCAGCACAAAAACACAAAAGCAGGCGTTTCGATGTCCGCACTCTTGCCCTCGGAACAAATCCTCGGATTCAGAGGCTGGTTTGTCTGTTCTCCTTCCCGCAGACGGCGTCTTGGGGGTTGGATAGCATCATTATACCATGCTTTTTTTAGTTTGCAATGGTTACAATAAAGAATTTCTCCTCCATCTTCACGCCGCATAGAAAAACGCCGTCCCGCGCTGTGCGTTTCGGGACGGCGTTGGCGCTTTTTCCCCTTATTTCAGCCGAATTTCCACTACGGAATCCTTCTCATCCGGCAGCGGATAGGACGTATGCCCCGGTCCCCAGTTGAAGAAGGCGTGATTGGCAAAGGTCGCCGTCGTAAAGGTCTGGGGGATCTTGAGCTCGCTTCCATCGGCTAAAAGGCGCATGGAATCGATTTTCCCGCCCAGGTTCTGCAGGGCCATGACGCCAATGGAGGGCTCCAGCACATGGGCGTACAGCTTGCCCGCCTTGGCGGTGTACCAGCCCCATTCCGGCTTGGGCAGGCCCGCAGAGCCGCAGCCATAGATGGAATCGCCGTTACGGCTCATCCAGCGCCCAATCTCCTTGAGGATGGCCACCGATTCATCGGGAATACGCCCTCTGGCGTCAGGGCCCACGTTCAGCAGCATGTTGCCGTTCTTGGACACACATTCCACCAGCTTGCGGATAATGAGTCCGGCCGATTTGAAATTCTTGTCATAGGAGCAGTAGCCCCAGTTCTCGTTCATGGTGATGCAGGCCTCCCAGGGGATGGGATCGCCCAGCGTATTGGTTACGCCCTCCGGCGGAATGATCTGCTCCGGGCTGGCAAAATCGCCGGCATAGGGGGTCGGCTCCGCAGTATATAGCGAACCGCCCTCCTCGCCGCTGCCCTCCAGGCGGTTATCAATGATCACGTTCGGCTGAAGGGACCGCACCATCTCCACCAGCTCCTTGGCCTTCCATTTCTCCCCCTTCATGTCCTCATAGGAGAAATCAAACCACAGGATATCCAGCTTGCCATAGTTGGAGCAGATTTCCCGCACCTGGCCATGCATATAGGCAAGATAGCTGTCCCAGTCGTGCTCCATGCCCTTATAGGCCTCGTTAAAGCGCATGGGATGCTGGCGGTCGCCATAGGCAGGATAGCCGGGATGATGCCAGTCCAGCAGCGAATAATACAGGCCAACCTTGAGCCCCTCGGCCCGGAAGGCGTCCACAAATTCCCGCACCAGGTCCCGGCCAAAGGGCGTGTTGGTGATCTTGTAGTCCGTCAGCTGGCTGTCAAACAGGCAGAAGCCGTCGTGATGTTTGCTGGTCAGCACCGCATACTTCATGCCCGCTTCCTTGGCCAGCTTGGCCCAAGCCCTGGCGTCAAATTCCGTGGGGTTAAATTCGTCAAAGAAAGGCTGATAATCCTCAATGGAGATTTGTTCCGTCGAACGCACCCACTCGCCCCGGGCCGGAATGGCGTAGAGGCCAAAGTGAATAAACATGCCGAACCGGTCCTGCAGGAACCATCGCGTCCGCTCTGTGCGCTTTTCAATTTCTGTCATCATGCTCCTCCTTTTTAGGGAATCGTTCCCTTAGTCTCTATCGATAGATTTCCGGATTGACCACGTTGGGCGGCCGCTTGCCCTCCAGCGCCGCCAGGATCCGCTCGCAGCAGGCCTCTACCATAGCGATGCGGGCCTCCACCGTGTTGGTGCCATAGTGGGGCATCAGCACCACATTGGGCAGCTCCAGCAGCTCCTGCGGCACATGGGGCTCCTGCGGGAATACATCCAAGCCCGCTCCGGCCAGCCGGCCGGCCTTCAGCGCCGCGATCAGCGCGTCATGATCCACCACCGCGCCCCGGGCGGTATTGATCAGCACCGCCTCCGGCTTCATCAGCGCCAGCTCCCGGGCGCCGATCAGCCCCCTTGTTTCCTCTGTCAGCGGGCAATGCAGGGTCAGTACGTCGCATCCGGCCAGCAGCTCGTCCAGGGGCAGCCAGCTATAGGGCGCATCGGGGCGCCGGTGGCGGGCGTAATAGGCGACCTCCATCCCCAGCGCCGCGCACAGGTCAGCCATCTTCCGGCCGATATGGCCCATGCCAATCACGCCCAGCCTGCGCCCCATCAGCGAATGTCCCATATTTGCCCGGCTCATGCCAAAGAGCGCCTCCGGCGCCTGCTCCCGCATCAGCCGGTTCACGCGCAGCATATCCCGCTCAAGGCACAGCAGCAGCGCCAGCGCCATCTCAGCGGTGGGCAGCGCCGTCGCATCCGGGATATTGGTCACCGGGATCCCGCGCCGGCTGGCTGCGGCCACGTCCACCCGGTCGTAACCCGCGCCATGATTGGCGATGATCTTCAGCCTGGGCGCTGCCGCCAGCATCCGCTCGGTCACGGCGCCCGCCGCCAGCAGCGCGTCGGCGTCGGCCAGCTCGCCTATCAGCGCCGCCTCGTCAAAGCCGCCCTCCGGCGGCAAAACCACCCGGCAGCGCCCCTCCAGGGGCTGGAGGCCCTCCTCCACGATGCGGTGGCTAATTACAACCTTTTCCATTTCATTCCCTCTTTTGCATGGTATCCCAATAGCACAAGTATACCGGCCCCATCCTGCCCCGTCAAGAAAAGAGTGGACAATCCCGCCCAAAGCCAGTAAGATGAAACTAGGTCCAGGGCCGACGATATGTTGATTTTTGGGCCGGCAATATGCTGATAAAAGGAGCGCGCCATGCATATCGAGTCTGTGACTGATCCGCTCAAAAGGTCTGAGATTTGCAATACGATCCTGCGGTCGCTGCCCGAATGGTTTGCGGTCGAGGCGTCGGTCGAGGAATACGCCGAAGCTGTGCGCGGGCTGCCCTTTTTTGCCGCCTGCCAAGGGAACAGGCCGCTGGGCTTTGCCGCCATTCGGGCGCACAATCCCTATACCGCTGAAGTTTTCGTCATGGGCGTGCTCCCTGAATATCACCGTCAGGGCATCGGCAGCCGGCTGATCGGCCATGCGGAGGATTACTGCCGCCGCTTCGGCCATAGCTATCTGACTGTAAAAACGCTGGACGGTTCCGCCGCATATGAGCCCTATGAACGCACCCGCGAATTCTACCGCCGGCAGGGCTTCATCCCGCTGGAGGTTTTTCCCCAGCTTTGGGATGAGCGCAATCCCTGCCTGTTTCTGGTGAAGCATCTTGCCTGCCCGTGCGCAGGCCGGAGGGAGGAAGGAGAAAAAACATGAAGCTTACCGACCCTTTGGTACTTAGCCAATATCAGCTTAGAAACCGTCTTGTCATGCCGCCCATGGTCAGCTTTGGCTTGGGCTGCAGGGACGGGGATGTGACGGCGCGTCATATTCACCACTATCTGGCCCGAGCCCGGGCGGGTACGGGCCTGATCGTCATCGAGGCCACCGCCGTGCTGCCCGAGGGCCGGCTGAGCCTGGAGGAGCTGGGGCTATGGCGCGATGAACAGATCCCCGGCATGGCCCATGTGGCCGACGCCTGCCACGCCGGCGGCGCGCTTGCGCTGGTGCAGCTGCACCACGCGGGGCCTGCCGCCTGCGCCGAGGCCGGGCCCCGCGTAGGGCCCAGCGCCTATACCGATGAGAAGGGGCCGGTGCGGGCGCTGGACGGGGAGGAGATTGCCGCTATCCGCAGCGCCTTTACCCAGGCGGCGCTCCGGGCCCGCGAGGCCGGGCTGGATGGGGTGGAGCTGCACGGCTGCCACGGCTACCTGCTGAACGCCTTTGCCCACCCTGGCTACAACCGGCGCGAGGACGCCTATGGCGGCTCCACCGAGGGGCGTACCCGCCTGGCCTGCGAAATCATCAGGGATATTCAGGCGGCCTGCGGCGAAGGCTTCATCGTGACCCTGCGGATGGGCGGCAACGACCCTGATCCCGCCGGGAGCTGCCAAATTGCCGAAGCTTATATCCACGCCGGCGTCCATGGCCTGAACGTATCGACCGGCATGGACGGCTCCGTTCCAGCACCCGAGGGCTTCCCCTTTGACGGGCGTATTTACCTGGCCCAGCAGGTCCGCCAGCAGGCGGCCGGGCGCGTTCCCGTTATGGGGGTGGGCGGCGTGCGCAGCGGGGAGCAGGCCCAGGCCATTTTAGACGCCGGCTGTGCCGATCTTGTCTGTGCCGGCCGCGCCATGCTAGCCGACGATCAGTTCGCCGCCGCTGCGCTGGCGGGCGCCGCTCCCTCCTATCCCTGCAGAGGCTGCAAGGGCGGCTGCCGCTGGCCTGCGGGCTGTCCCGCCCTGAAAAAGCGCAGGCAGGATAGCCCCATGAGTCCCTATTGAACCCATCCCCCATTTTTCACCCAAGGAGGCGATCCAATATGCCCTTGCCCATGGTCCATCTGGCGGTCGCTCACGCGCTGAAAGACGAAAGCTTTGTTGGGACGGATAAGGCTGCTTACTACCTGGGCGCCAACGCGCCCGACAGCATCCACAAGCGCGAGGGCTGGACCCGCGCCGATAAGGATCAGTCCCATCTGCGCTCCGGCCTGCAGCCGCAGGCCGGCTATGAGGAGCGGATTCGCCGCGCGCTGGCGCTTATGGAGCATACCGGCGGCGATACGGCGGCCGGCAGCTTCCGGGCTGGCTATGCCGTCCATTTGCTTACCGATGTCGAATGGGTGCGCAGCTTTTACCACCCCTGCTACCTGGCGCGCTACCGGGCTGACCCCTCGCCCTGCCAGGATGTCAAAGCCGCTTACTATAACGATACAGATCTCGCTGATCTTCATTTATACGCCGTAAGCCCCTGGCGGCCAGAGGTCTTTTCCCTGCTGCGCCATGCCCGGGGCCAGGCGCTTCCCGGGCTTGTCTCCGTGCCGGA
>UQLW01000046.1 GCA_900542005.1 uncultured Eubacteriales bacterium | reverse complement strand
TGTTCCAGATGACCCCCTATTACTGGAAGACCCCCCGGGCCGGGGCGGAGCGGCTGGCGGCCCTGGACGATTGGTGCCAAAGCCAGCTGGGCTTTACGCTGAAGCTTTCCAGCCGCCTGCTGGGCGAGGGCCTTGCCCAGACGCTGGCCGACTACCTGCGCGCTATCCCCATGCCCGATACCCAGGGAATCGCCAACGCGCTGCTGGTGCCGCTCTTTGCCTATTACCTGCTGAAGGACCGGGAGCGGATCCGCCAGGGCGCCCTGTACCTGATCCCCGGCTGCTGGCGGGGCGACGTGACGCGGATCATGGAGCGGGTGCACCGGGGGCTGACGGGTTACCTGCGGGGGCAGCTGTGGGTGGCGCTGTTTGTGGGGCTGCTGACCGGCGCGGGGCTCTACATTGCTCAGGTCCCTTACGCGCTGATCCTGGGGCTGACCATGATGCTGTGCAACGTTATCCCCTATTTCGGCCCCTTCCTGGGCGCGGCCCCCATTGCCGTCGTAGCGGCGGCGGCCGGCCGCCTGGTGGGCGCGCTGGCGGCGGTTATCGTGGTGCAGCAGCTGGAGAATATCGTCATCTCGCCCCGGGTGATGGGTAATTCGCTCAAGATGAACCCGCTTGTGGTGATGGTCAGCGTGCTGGCAGGCGGCATGCTGTGGGGCGTGGGGGGCATGCTGTTTGCCCTGCCGGCCGTCATTATCGCCCGGGAATGGACGAGCTATTTTATGGATCGGATGACTTTGCCGCGATTGGAGCGGGAAAGATTGATTAAAACGGACAAATAGGATATAATGAAGCGAAGCGAAACAAGAAGAGGACAGGATCATGAGCAATTTCGATGAAACCATGAAATTTACCCGGGGGCGGGATGAGGCCAGCACCGTGGAAGGTATGCTGGAGCAGGTCTATGCCGCGCTGAAGGAGCGGGGCTATGATCCAAACGCGCAGCTGGTGGGCTATATCCTATCGGGCGACCCCACCTACATTACTACCCATAATAACGCCCGGTACCTGATCCGCCGCCGGGAGCGGGACGAGATCCTGGAGGAGATCGTCGGCCACTATCTGGCCTATCTGGATGCGAAAGCACGGCTGTAGCCAAGCTGACAGGGGGCTCCGGCGGAAACGCGGAGCCCTCTTTCTGTGAAGAAGAAAGGAGCGTGCCCATGCGGGTGATGGCGTTGGATGTGGGCGAACGGCGAATCGGGGTGGCGATTTCCGATCCGCTGGGCATTTCCGCCCAGGGCGTGGAGGTCTATGAGCGCCGGGGCCTGGAGCAGGACCTTGCGCATTGCAGGGCGCTGGCCGACGCGTGGCAGGTGGAGCGCTGGGTGCTGGGCCTGCCGCTGAACATGAACGGAAGCGAAGGCGCAAAGGTGGAGGAGGTCCAGCGGCTGGGCGCGCAGATTGCCGAGACGACGGGGCTTCCTGTCGACTATATGGACGAGCGGCTGACCACGGTAGCCGCCCATCGCGTGCTGATTGAGGGCGGGACCAGCCGGAAAAAACGCAAGGGCGTGGTGGATAAGCTGGCCGCGGTTTTGATTTTGCAAAGCTGGATGCAGAGCCATCCGGCGGGGCGCTAGCCCCGGAAAGGAGCAAACCATGAGCGAAGCAGTAAACGATGCGATCATTGAACTCATCAACGAGCAGGGCGAGCCGGAAAAATTCGAGCACCTTATGACCCTGGAATACAAGGAAAAGGCTTACCTGATCATGCATCCCGCCGAGGCGGAGGACGTGGACGACGGCGAGGTAGTGGTGCTGGCCGTCAACACCGACGACGAGGGGGAAGAGGTCTATGAGATCGTGGAGGATGAAAAGCTGGCCCAGGAAGTCTTTGAGGAGTTCCTGCTGATCCTGGAGTCGGACGAAGAGGAATCCTGACAGGCCGCCTTTCGCCGAAAAGCGGGAGAAAAAGAGCCTTGCCAAGCGATCAAGGCTATGCTATAATATTTGACGGTATTTCGCACTTCGGCGGACCGCGCGGAGGTTGCCCCTCGGGGTTTCGCGTGGGTTGAGGCCGGGGGAGGACCAAACAAAGGAGGATTTTGTCATGCCCGTTATTTCTATGAAGCAGCTTTTGGAAGCCGGCGTCCACTTCGGACACCAGACCCGCCGCTGGAACCCCAAGATGAAGCCCTACATCTTTACCGAGCGCAACGGGATCTTCATCATCGACCTGCAGAAGACCGTCCGCAAGGTGGACGAGGCCTACAACTACATTAAGGAAGTGGCCATGAACGGCGGCAGCATCCTGTTCGTCGGCACCAAGAAGCAGGCCCAGGAGTCCATCCAGTTCGAGGCGCGCCGCGCCAACATGTTCTATATCAACCAGCGCTGGCTGGGTGGCACGCTGACCAACTTCAAGACGATCCGCGGCCGTATCGCCTATCTCAAGAGCCTCTATGAGATGGAGGAAAACGGCACCTTTGATCAGCTGCCCAAGAAGGAAGTCATCAAGCTGAAGGCCGAGCGCGACAAGCTGGAGAAGAACCTGGGCGGTATTAAGGAAATGACCAAGCTCCCCGACGTGATGTTCGTGGTGGATCCCCGCAAGGAGCACATTGCCGTGGCCGAGGCCCGCAAGCTGAACATCCCGATCGTGGGCATTGTCGATACCAACTGCGATCCTGACGAGATCGACTACATCATCCCCGGCAACGACGACGCCATCCGCGCCGTGAAGCTGATCCTCTCGGCCATGGCCTCCGCCGTGCTGGAGGGCCGCCAGGGCGAGCAGCTGGAGGAAGCTGCCGCGGAGCCCGCTGAGGAGGCTGCTGCTGAGGAGCCGGCCGATACCGCCGAGGCTGCTGAGTAAGCGCCGGAGCACATACACAGAAAAGGGAAGGCTGCTTCCCTTTTTTCAAGAAAAGTTATGGAGGTATGAGATGTTTACTGCACAGGACGTTAAGACCCTGCGCGAGCGTACCGGCGCTGGGATGATGGATTGCAAAAAAGCCATGGTGGAGACCGACGGCGACATGGAAAAGGCCATTGAGCTGCTCCGCGAGAAGGGACTTGCCGCCGCTGCCAAGAAGGCCGGCCGTATTGCTGCCGAGGGCGTGGTGGATTCCTACATTCACATGGGCGGCCGCATCGGCGTCCTGGTGGAGGTGAACTGCGAGACGGACTTCGTGGCCAAGACCGACGATTTCCGCAACCTGGTTCATGACGTAGCGCTGCAGATTGCCGCCGCCAACCCCACCTATGTGAACCCCGAGGACGTCCCTGCCGCGGTGCTGGAGGCGGAGAAGGAAATCCTTCGCGCCCAGGCGCTGAACGAGGGCAAGCCCGAGAAGATCGTGGAGAAGATGGTGGAAGGCCGCATCAAGAAGTATTACGAGGATAACTGCCTGATGAACCAGCGCTTTGTCAAGGATCCTGACGTGACCATCGGCCAGCTCGTAACGGAGAAGACCGCCAAGATCGGGGAGAAGATCTCCATCCGCCGCTTTGTCCGCTTTGAGATGGGCGAGGGCCTGGAGAAGCGCCAGGACAATTTCGCGGAGGAAGTTGCGGCTCAGATGAAGTAATCCCGCTTCCTCGGGGACGGATAACCCCAGGAGCATCAAGAGGGCACCGCTGTAAGCGGTGCCCTCTTTCTTATCTGGATGAAAGCGGCTGGCGGGAGGGAATGCGCGCTATGCGATTGACGCTGTAGAGCCTTTCTGTTATGATAAGAAGGATATGGAGGGTCGCTTTTGATTTGGGCGAGCCCCATGTGGACCGGCGGGGAGCCTGTGGGAATTACGAAACGAAAAGGGGAAATACCATGCGCAAAAGCAACCGGCGGTTTTTTCCGTAGCATAAAGGGCAGGATGACATATCCTACCCATTTTTTGCGTTTATACGCAGAACCTGAAACTGAAACGCGATAAGGAGGACAACGGATGAATACCCTTCGTTACAAGCGGGTGCTGCTGAAAATCAGCGGCGAAGCCCTGGCCGGCGCCAAGGGATACGGGATCGACCCCGAGGCGCTGCGCCACATCGCCAAGGAGCTGAAGGAAACCTATGATCTGGGCGTCCAATTGGGCGTCGTGGTGGGCGCGGGCAATATATGGCGCGGACGGATTGGCGTAGGCATGGATCGCGTCAACGCCGACCACATGGGGATGCTGGCGACCACCATCAACGCGCTGGCGCTGCAGGACGCGCTGGAAAACCTGGGCGTCCCCACCCGCGTACAGACGGCCATCGAAATGAAGGAATTTGCCGAGCCCTATATCCGCCGGCGCGCCATGAGCCACCTGGAGAAGGGGCGCGTGGTGATCTTCGGCTGCGGCACGGGTAACCCCTTTGTGACGACCGACACGGCCGCAGCCCTGCGGGCCAACGAGATCAAGGCCGACGTTTTCCTGAAGGCGACCAATGTGGACGGCATCTATACGGCCGACCCCCGCAAGGATCCGGAGGCCCGCCGCTACCGCACCATCAGCTATATTGACGCGCTCAAGGACGAGCTGAAGGTGGCTGATGCGACGGCATTCTCCATGTGTATGGAGAATGGCATGCCCATCCTGGTGTTTGATTCCCATGCGGAGGGCAACATTGTCCGGGCCTGCAAGGGCGAGGATATCGGAACCGTTGTGGGTCGGGATATTCAAACGGAGTTTTACGCATAGGCCCTTGGCGGCGTATGGGCGCCCCTTAGCGCCGGAGGCTGCGCTTTTTGCACAGTTGGGGGGCCAAAATGGGGCAATCCGGCGGCAAGGTGTTGTATTCGGGGCCAAAACCGTATAAAATATGAGCTAACAAGCAATGAAATCATCTGGAGGAGAGCACCATGACCCATAAAGAATTGATTCAGGACGCGGATTCGCGTATGGCTAAGACGGTCGGCGTGGTCAAGCAGGAGCTTACGACGCTGAAAGCCGGCCGGGCCAACCCACAGATTTTGGATCGGATTACCGTAGATTATTACGGCAGCCAGGTGCCCATCACGCAGATCGGAAATGTTTCGGCGCCGGAGCCCCGGGTGCTGGTGATCCAGCTGTGGGAGGCTTCCATGCTCAAGGCGGTGGAAAAGGCGATCCTGCAGTCCGATCTGGGGATTAACCCGATGAACGACGGCAAGGTCATTCGCCTGGTGGTGCCGGAGCTCACCCAGGAGCGGCGCAAGGAGCTGACCAAGACGGTGAGCAAGGTGGCCGAGGAAGGGCGTATCGCCGTCCGCGCTGTCCGCCGCGACGCCATGGACGCCATGAAGAAGCTGGAGAAGAAGAGCGAGATCACCGAGGACGACCTGCGCTCCGGCGAAAAAGAGCTCCAGAAGGTGCATGATAAGTATATCAAGACCATTGACGACCTGGCCGCGGCCAAGGAAAAGGAGATCATGGAGGTATGATCCAGGAATCCCAGGTGGTGGGATTGACCCTTGCCGAGGCGCTGCTTTCCCTGAAGGCGGCGGGCTATGGCCGCGTCCAGGTGGCGGATATTACCCTGGGCCGGGGCCAGGCCTGGCCGCTGGTGCGGGTTGTCCGGCAATCATTCCGGGGGCGGATACCCCTTCTTGTGGTCTGCCGTTTCCCTGACGCGCTTTGATCCATGGGTAAGTGGCTCCCCGAACAGCCCGGCAAGGGCGCGCGGGGGGCCTTCTTTATCGCGGCGGATTTACAGGAGGAAAGGAATATCGTGAAGGAACCATATGAGAAAATACCCCGGCATGTGGCGATCATCATGGATGGCAACGGCCGGTGGGCGCAAAAGCGGGGCCTGCCCCGGCCGGTGGGGCATCGCGCGGGCGTCGAAGCCCTGCGGGAGATCGTCCGTATGTCCAGCAATGTGGGCGTCGAGGTGCTGACCGTATATGCCTTCTCCACGGAGAACTGGAGCCGTCCCCAGGATGAGGTGGGGGCGATCTTCCGCCTGATGCTGGAATATCTCAACCGCGAGGTGGCGGCCCTTGTGGAAAACGAGGTGCGCATCCGGATTATCGGGCGGAGGGATAACCTTAATGAGACGCTGCTCCGGGCCATCGACAAGGCGGAGACGGCCAGCGCCCACTGCAGAGGCCTGACCTTTAACGTGGCGCTTAACTATGGCGGCCGGGCCGAGCTGGTGGACGCGGCCCGGGCCCTGGCGCGGGCGGTGCAGCGGGGGGAGCTGAGCCCGGAGGCAATCGACGAGCAGACCATCAGCCAGTATCTGTATACGGCGGGCCAGCCGGATCCCGACCTTTTGATCCGGACCGGCGGGGATCAGCGCCTCAGCAACTTTCTGCTGTATCAGAGCTCCTATGCAGAGCTGTACATCCCCGATACGCTGTGGCCGGACTTTACGCCGGAGGCCTATGACCAGGCCCTGCGCAGCTATGCGGCGCGTCAGCGGCGCTTCGGCGGCATAAAACCGCGATAGGGAGGATAAAATGCTTCAAAGGACCCTGATCTCCCTGGCGCTTCTGGCGCTTGCGGCCCTGCTGCTCGTTTTCCGGGAGACGCTCTTTCCCATCTTCATCCTGCTGGTCGGCCTTTGCGCCCAGTGGGAGGTATACGGCGCCTTTCGCAAGGGCGGATATAAGCCGACCATCTGGACGGGCATGCTCTTTATGGCCTGCCTGTATCCGGTCTATACCCTATGGGGGCTGGAGGGCGTGCTGTGCATCTATCTGGTGCTGACGACCATCAACCTGGTATGGGGCGTCTTTATGCCGCAGCGGCAGCTGAAGGATACCACGGCCTCCATCTTTGCCATGTTTTATCCGGGCTGGTGCGTGCTGACCATGGTCATCATCAACGCGCAGCCCAAGCAGCTGGCGGATATCGGCATGACCCTGCTGATCCTGATCCCCTGCTCCAACGATATCTTCGCCTTCCTGTTTGGCCGGTTCCTGGGGAAAACGCCCTTGGCCCCCAAGATCAGCCCCAAGAAAACCGTGGAGGGCGCCTTAGGCGGCTTCGGCTGCGGCATCCTGGTATCGCTGGCTGCCGGCGTGGTGTTCCGTACCCTGCTGGGGTATACGGCCATGCCGCTGCTGCACTATGCGCTGGTGGGGGCCCTAGGCGGGCTGTTCAGCCAGGTGGGGGATCTGACGGCCTCCACGCTGAAGCGCTCCATGGGGATCAAGGATTTCTCCCATGTGCTGGGGAACCACGGCGGCATTATGGACCGGGCCGACAGCATCATGCTGGGCTCAGTTGCGCTGTTCGTTTTCTATACGGTTTTTTATTAAAGCGAGGAAGCCATGAAAAAAAAGCTTTTGCTGCTGGGTTCCACCGGCTCCATCGGCCGCCAGACCCTGAGCGTGGTGGATCATCACCAAGACGAGTTCGAGATCGAAGCGCTGGCAGCCTACCGGTCGGTGGAGGAGATGGCGGCCCAGGTTGCACGCTACCGCCCGCGCCGCGTTTGCATGGTGGAGGCGGAGGCCGCGCGCCGTCTGGCCGGGCAGGTGGATGTGCCGGTGCTTTCCGGCGAGGAAGGCCTGCTGGAGCTGTGCGACGAAACGCAGGCGGATATTGCCCTGGACGCGGTGGTGGGCATTGCCGGGCTGCAGGCGGTGATGCGCCTGATCGACCGGGGGGTAGATATCGCCCTGGCCAACAAGGAGGCGCTGGTAACCGGCGGCGCGCTGGTCATGGAGGCCGTGCGCCGAAAAAATGTGAAGCTGCTGCCGGTGGACAGCGAGCACTCCGCCATCTTCCAGTGCCTGCAGGGGGGGCAGCCGCCGTACCGGCTCTGGCTGACGGCCTCTGGCGGCCCCTTTTACGGCTGGAGCCTGGAAGCGCTGGAGCATGTGACGCCGCAGCAGGCCCTGCGCCATCCCAACTGGTCCATGGGCAGCAAAATAACTGTCGATTCGGCCACGCTCATGAACAAGGCCCTGGAGGTCATGGAGGCGCGATGGCTTTTCGGCGTGCCGGCTGAACGCATCGGCGTGCTGGTCCACCGTAAAAGCATCGTCCATTCGCTGGTGGAGTTTTCGGACCATTCCATTCTGGCGCAGCTGGGCTGCCCGGATATGCGGGTGGCGATCCAGTATGCGCTGACCTATCCCAAGCGGATGGATTGCCCGGCCCCGGCCCTGGATCTGGCGGCTTCCGGCGCGCTGGAATTCGCAGAACCGGACCGAAGGGCCTTTCCTGCGCTGGAGCTGGGCTACCGCGCCCTGCAAAGCGGCAGCGCGGCGGCAATCGCGCTCAATGGGGCCAATGAGCTGGCGGTGGCGGCCTTCCTGGCGGGCCGGATCGGCTTTTTGCAGATCCCCGCCCTGGTGGAGCGGGCGATGGAAACCTTTGAGGGCGAGCCGGTGCGCCATATCGGCGATGTGCTGGAGCTGGACCGGCGGGTGCGGGCCCAGGTGGAGCAGTGGCTGTAGAAACTTTCAAAGGGAGCGCTGCGTCTATGATGATAACCGGTCCGGCCGCGGGCGGCGGGCGCCGGGAGAACTGCGCAAGGAGGCGCCATTGATGAATATTGGTTGGATTCTGTTGACGGTCCTGATGATCGGCGTGCTTATTACGGTACACGAGCTGGGGCATTTCCTGGTGGCGAAGGCCTTTCGGTTCCCGGTTTTTGAATTTTCCATTGGGATGGGCCCTGCGATTGTAAAGCGTAAGCGGGGCCAGACCCAATACAGCCTGCGGGTGCTGCCGGTAGGCGGATATGTGGCCTTTGAAAGCATGACCGACCAGGTGGCCGAGGAGCGGGTTTTTCAGCGGCAGCCGCTGGGGCACCGGTTCTGGGTGGTGCTGGCCGGACCGCTTATGAACATCATCATCGCCATCCTGATCGCTGCGCTGGTGCTGGCCTGCTGGGGCGTGGCGGTCAACATTCCCAGGGTGGAGTCGGTCAACGCGGGCTCGCCGGCGGAGGCTGCCGGCCTCCAGCCCGGCGATGAGATCATCGCGGTGGACGGCGTGGACGTGGAGGGCGATTACGCGGCCTTCAGCCAGATCCTGGCGCAGAATACCGGCGAGGAGACCACCTTTACCGTGCGCCGGGACGGACAGCGCTTTGATACCGCCCTGACCCCCCAGCTGGATGCTGAGGCCAACCGTTATATGGTGGGCATCACGGTGGGCTATGAATACCGCCCGGTCCCCATCTTCCAGGCGCTGGGCCAGGCCTTTGTCTGGACCTTTGCCATGGTCAAGGAGATGCTGGTGTTCCTGGGCGGCCTCTTCCGGGGCAAGGGGACCAGCGACGTGGCCGGCATTGTTGGCGCGGTGACCATGGTGGCAGAGTCGGGCGCTACCTATGGCATGGCCTCCTTCCTCACGATGGTCAGCTATCTGTCCATCAACCTGGGCGTGATGAACCTGCTGCCGCTGCCGGCGCTGGATGGCGGCAAGCTGCTGCTGATGGGCGTGGAAAAGCTGCGGGGCAAGCCCCTGCCGCCGGAAAAGGAAGGCGTGATGAACCTGATCGGGCTGGGCTTCTTCTTCCTGCTGTTCATTTTCCTCACCTTCCGCGACGTGGGCCGGATCATTGGAGGATAACATGGCAAGACGCAAGGCAAAGCCGGTGCGGGTGGGAAGCTTGACCCTGGGCGGTCAGGCGCCCATCTATATTCAATCGATGACCAATACCGATACCCGCGATGTGGCGGCGACGGTGGCGCAGATCCTGGAGCTGGAGGCGGCAGGCTGCGAGATTGTGCGCTGCTCGGTATATGATGAAGCCTGCGCCAATGCCATAGGGGCGATCAAAGCGGCCATCCATATCCCGCTGGTGGCGGATATCCATTTCAACGCCGCCCTGGCGGTTGCCGCGGTGGAGAACGGTGTGGATAAGCTGCGCATCAATCCCGGCAACATCGGATCGCGGGCCCGGGTGGAGCGGGTGGCCCATGCGGCGCGGGCCCATGGCGTACCAATCCGGGTCGGCGTCAATTCCGGCTCCCTTTCCCGGGAAATGCTGGAACGGTACGGCGGCCCCACCGCCGAGGCGCTGGCCCAAAGCGCCCTGGAGGAGGTGGCCGTGCTGGAGTCGGTCGGCTTTGAGGACATCGTGGTGGCCATCAAGTCCACCGGCGTGCAGCAGACGGTGGAGGCGAACCGGAAACTGGCGGCGTCCTGTGGATACCCTATCCACCTGGGCGTGACCGAATCGGGCACGGTGGGCTACGGCAGCATCAAATCGGCGGTGGGTATCGGTACGCTCTTGATGGAGGGCATCGGCGATACCGTGCGGGTATCGCTTTCCGGCAGCCCTGTACCGGAGGTCCCCGCGGCCCAGCAGATCCTGCAGGCCTGCGGCCTGCGCGTATTTTGTCCGGAGATCATCTCCTGCCCCACCTGCGGCCGCTGCGGGATCGACGTGGAGGCGATGGCCGGCGAGGTGGCCCGGCGGGTGCGGCATGTAACCCGCCCGCTGAAGATCGCCGTGATGGGCTGCGTGGTCAACGGACCCGGCGAGGCGCGGGAGGCGGACTTCGGCCTGGCCGGCGGCAAGGAGTATGGTATGGTCTTTTCCCGCGGCAAGACGCCGCGCAAGGTGGCCCGGGACCGGCTGTTGGAGGAGCTGGTCCGGGAGCTGGAAGAGGCGGGCGTGATTGAACCCAGATCATAACAGATGATGAAGGCCGGGACGAAGATTCGTCCCGGCCCTTTGTTTCTTTCGGAAAAGTGCATAAAATAGGCAAAAACTTTCCTCGAGAAAAGGGAAAATGGTCAATTGCCTCCATCCAGACCAGCATAATTTGGCTGTATGATAGAAGTAGCGGCGAAAGCCCAAGGGAAGGGGGCGTATACCATGCTTAAGGCCGGAAGATCCCTGGCAGCTGGATGGATGGCGGTCCTATTATGCCTTTGCGCAGGAGGCTGCGGAAGCCTGCAGCCCCCCGCAGCGCATGCGCCGGCAGCAAAGCCCGAAAGGCAGGCGGCCAGCTGGCAGAGCAATACATCGCCGGTCAGCCTGACCATCAATCATGGCGTGACCACACAGCAGGGGCAGCTGATGACCTGGGGTGCAGACGACGTGTCGCGTCAGATCATGGATCTGACTGGAGTGAAGCTGGTGAGCACGGCGGAATACCAATCGCTGGAGGTGCTGCAGGCCTCCGGCGGGCTGACGGATCTTGTGTGGGTTTTCAATGAAGCGGATATGCTGCGCCTCTCGGGCAGCGGCGACTGCCGGGCGCTGGACGAGCTGGCGGCCGCTTATTGCCCGGACTTCTGGGAGAGCCTGGAGCCAATGGAGAAGCTGAACAACGAATATACCGATGGACATGTGTATACGCTGCGGAAGGGCTTTCGCGGCGACGCGGTCTACGATGACCCGAGGATCCCGGTAGCGCCGCCTTACATCATGAGCCTGCGGCAGGATGTGCTGGAGCGGGCCGGGGAGGCGGCACCTAGCTCGGTGGAGGAGCTGGAGGCGCTGCTGTACCGGATCAGGGATCGGGGACAGGAGCTGGGAATCCAGATACCGCTGCGGCTGACAGATGCCTCCGAGTCGCCGGTGCCGGGGTGGATGGGCATCTGGCAGACGGTTTACTGGGATGAGGCGACGGGCCAGGTCCGCACGCCTTGGCGGCAGCAGGCGTGGAGGGAATACCTTAACATGATGCGGCGCTGGGTACAGGACGGGATCGTTACGCTGCCGGAGAAACCGCTGCCCTGGCGGGCCGATCAGATGGATCAGACCGCCGATCCTGAGGATCCGGAAAGGACGACGTACCGGATCGCCTCATACGAATACTATAAGGATACGAGCGGGGCATGGTTCGCCACGGCGGAAAGCGAGCTGCTGTACAGGGACAATGTATATGAGCTGCGGGAGGGCTCGGAACAGCATGATACCCCGCTGCCCTACCAGCTGGTGGAGGGGCCGCTGGCCTATCAGGGCGAGGTGCGCTATCGGGCGGCCGACCTGTCCATTGGGGAATCCGACCTGGGGTGGAAAGGGGGCGGCCTGTTCATCAGCAAGGCTTGCGCGCAGCCGGACCGGGCGATCCTCTTTTTCCAGTTCCTGAAAAGCCAGCAGGGCGCCAAGCTGACGCACTGGGGTGTGGAGGGGCTGCATTATACCGTCCAGGAGGACGGCACGCTGGCCTATGAGGCTCAATACCGCAATCCGGAAAACTACACCAGCGATCAAGCCTCCATCTCGCTCCCGATCCAGGAAAAGACGGGCATCGAGCTGTGGAACTATCTGGACGACGGATGGGTCAGCGGTATGATGGACGCCTCGCCGCAGCTATATCACAGCAATTCAGACCTGATCGCCCTGCGGGAGATGAAGATCCGCGCCGGGATGAAGCATAAGCAATATGCGGCCCCAAACCGGAACCCGGCCCTGCGCCTTGCGCTGCCGGACGAGAGCACGCCGGCCCTGCAGGAGCAGTATGACGCCATGGACGAGGCGTGGCATCGGGCGGTGCGGGAAATGGTAGAGGCCCCCAGCGAGGAGGCCCTGCTGCTTCGGTGGGACCGGCTGATGGATGAGCTGAGGACGCAGGGCATCGAGGAGCTGGAGGCGCAGATGACAGAGCGTTTTTTGGAAGCGCTGCCCCGATATCAGCAGGCCGGATATCTGACGGAGATTCACGCGCCATAAAAAACAGGCGCAGGTATGGATCAAGGGGTGAAGCCATGGCTTCACCCCTTGATCCATAGGATGGCTTGGCGCGGTATAGGGGAGCCGGGCCTTATGGGGCCGCGCTGAGCCAACGGTCAAAGCGGAGCTGGAGGAAGGCGCGGATCTCCCCGGCCACAGCAGGAGAGAGCGACGAGACGCGCCGGGGGCCGCGGGTGGTCAGCACCAGGGGGTCAATATAGCGCTTCTTGGCGGGAATGCTGACGGCATAGCGCCCGGAGGGGCGTTCATCATGATGTTGAAGGGCGGCTAGGCCCCGATAGGCGCGCCAGGCTGCCCGGGTTTGGGGCGCGCCCTCCAGCTTTGCGATGACAGCCGGCTCGGTGGTATAGAGGTCATCGGGAAGCAGGACGCCGTCGGCCAGGGCCTGCCGGAGCAGGTCAGCCAGGGCCTGCATGGCAAAACGATCTTCATCGGATACATACCAGTAGCCGTTGGCCAGGGCCCGGCGCGTGAAGGCCTCGGCCGCTTCCAGCTGGGAGAAGGCCAGCTCAGGCTGTCCATCCTCGCCGGTGGCCAGGCGCAGGTCGTCATAGAGAGCGGCGATTTCCCCAAGGGACGCGCCCTGCACCAGATGGGCGTTGCCCAGCGTATACTCCAGCCGGTCGGCGGAAAGCCGGGGCATGTCATTGTCAGCCACTGGATAAAGGTGATAATCGGATACCTGGTCAGTACTCAGGCCCAGCCCGGAGAGAATGCGCTGGATGGGGGCGGAGGACGCGATGATGTCGGCAGTGTGGGCCTCGGTGGATTCCTGGGCTAAGTAATCTCCCTGCAAAAAGTCGATTACATGGGCAAAGGCAGGGGTGGCGATATCGTGCAGCAGGCCTGCCGCGGCCTGGGCGGGGTCGTGGGTAAAGCGCCATACGATCCGGCCCACACCGATGGAATGGGTCAGGCGGCTATAGGGCTTCAGGCCGCGATAGGCGGCAAAACGGGTGTATTCGCAGCCGCAGTGCATGCCGACGCCCTCCAGCCGCCGCAGGGGCCCGGTTTCAGACAGCGCGGCCAGGAAATCCGGAAATTCAGACGAAAAAAGATCGGTATAGGCCATAGCGCCCTCCTTTGTGCCTTTGGGGTTATTATAAAGCCCCGTGACCGGAAAAGGCAAGGAAAGATCGCCCGCAGGCCCCTTGTCAAGACTTGAATCGCCTGGCTGGCTGTGATATGGTAATCAGCAGGAAAGAAGGAGGCGCGCAGCCATGTCGGAGCAGTTGATGAACCTTTTACAGCATATGGACAGCTATATCAGCTACCGGGACCCGGAGGGGAAATGCGGCAGCTGCTGGCTGAAAAAGGTAAAGATCAACCCTGTGCGCCAGCTGTGGATGATGCAGGTGCTGTCGCTTGCGCCGCTGGATCAGGGGCAGACCGAAGCCTTAAGCCGGTCGCTCTGTGAAAGCTACGAGCAGCGGGAGATCCTTCTGGAGGTGCTCCAGCCCAGGACGCTGCAGGAGGCGGCGGCCTGCTGGCCGCTGTGGGTGGAGTCGCTGGAGGACGAGTTCCATCCAGCCGATCCCCAGGTGGGCGAAATGGAGGCGCTGATGAGCGCCCGCATTCACCATAAGGGCGACAGCCTTGTTATTTCGGTAGGGGAGATGACCCACATCCGTCACCACGAGCAGCTGGGCGCCCTGCTGGCCCGCCGGCTGTCCGGGGTCTTTGGCCGCCCTATCCAGGTGATGTTCGACATGCCCCTGGTGCAGCCAAAGGCGCAGGCGGAAAAGGCCGCGCAGCCGGAGAAGCCGGCGCCAGCCCGGCGCGCCCGGACGGCCAAGGCGCCGGTGCGCGAGGAGGGCGACCTGATTTACGGCCGCACCATCCGCGACGAGCCCATGCCCATCGGCGAGGTGGGCGAGGAGTCGGGCCGCGTGGCGGTGGAGGGTGTGGTATTCAAGCGGGAAAGCCGCCAGCTTAAGAGCGGCAAGTACCTTTTTACCTTTGCGCTGACCGACTATACCGGCTCTGTCTCCAGCAAAATCTTCCTGGAGGAAAAGGATCTGGAAAACGTGGCGGGCAAGATCAAGGAGGGACAGTGGCTGCGGGTGGGCGGCGATTGCCAATATGACAGCTACGCCCATGAGGTGGTGCTGCGGGCCACAGGGATCCGGCCGGTATCCCCGGTGGAGCGGACCGATAACGCGCCGGAGAAGCGGGTAGAGCTGCACCTGCATACCCAGATGTCCTCCATGGATGGGCTGACGCCCATCAAGGAGGTGGTGCAGCGGGCGGCCAAGTGGGGACATCCTGCCCTGGCCATCACCGACCATGGCGTGGTACAGGCCTTCCCCGACGCCTACGAGGCGGCCCATAAGGCCGGTATTAAGCTGATCCTGGGCATGGAGGCCTATATGGTGGCCGACCGGGCCGGCGTGGTCCGCGGCCCCGGCGCGGGCGATTTCCACCAGGAATTTGTCGTGTTCGATATTGAAACCACCGGCCTGGACAAGTTCAAGTGCGGGATCACGGAGCTGGGCGCGGTGCGGGTGCAGGACGGGAAGATCCTGGATACCTTCGAGAGCTTCGTGAACCCGGGGATGCCCATCCCCTCGGAGGTGGTGCATCTGACGGGCATCACCGACGCCATGGTAGCCGATGCGCCGGAGGTATCCCAGGTGCTGCGGGATTTCGCCGCCTTCTGCGGCGACAGCGTGCTGGTGGCCCACAACGCGGCCTTTGATATTGGCTTTATCCGCCACTATGGCCGGATGCACGGCCTGAAATTTGCCAACCCGGTGCTGGACACCCTGGCCCTCTCCCGCAGCCTGTATCCCCATGTGCGCAGCCATAAGCTCAACGATATCGCCAAGCGGCTGAACGTGACCATGATCCGCCACCACCGGGCCAGCGACGATGCCGCCACCTGCGCCGGGATCCTGGATAAGCTGCTGGCCGAGCTGGCCGGCAAGGGCGTGGAGCGGCTGGAGCTGGTGAACCAGAAGGTGCTGGAGATGAATCCGCAGGCCGGCGAGAGCTTCCATACCGTGGTGCTGGTGAAAAACCATACCGGCCTGCGCAACCTGTACGAGCTGGTCAGCGAGGCCCATCTGCACCATCTTTACCGGGGCAAGCCCCGCATCCCGAAGCACATGCTGGCCGAGAAGCGGGAAGGGCTCATCATCGGCAGCGCCTGCGAGGCGGGGGAGCTTTTCCGTGCGGTGCTGCGGGGCGACGAGCCCGACGAGCTGGAGCGGATCGCTTCCTTTTACGACTACCTGGAGATCCAGCCCATTGGGAACAACGCCTTTTTGATCCGGGAGGGCGAGGTGGCCGACGAGGAGGGGCTGCGCAACCTGAACCGCCAGATCCTGCAGCTTGGCAAGCGCCTGGGCAAGCCGGTGGTGGGGACCGGCGACGTCCATTTCCTCAATCCGCAGGACGAGTATTACCGGCGGATCCTGATGCATGGGCAAAAGTTCTCCGACGCGGACTTCCAGGCGCCGCTTTACTTCCGCACCACCCAGGAGATGCTGGACGAATTCGATTATCTGGACAGCGAGGATCAGTATAAGGTGGTGATCGGCGACCCCCAGGCCATCGCCGGTCAGGTGGAGGAGGTGGCGCCCCTTCCCCCCTATAAGCTCTATGCCCCCACCATCGAGGGCGCCCAGGACGAGGTGGTCAGCATGAGCTACGATACCGCCAAGGCCCGCTATGGCGACCCGCTGCCGGAGATTGTGGAGAAGCGGCTGGAGAAGGAGCTGGCCTCCATTACGGGCTATGGCTTTTCCGTGCTGTACCTGATCGCTTCGCGGCTGGTGACCAAGTCCATGTCCGACGGCTACCTGGTGGGCAGCCGGGGTTCGGTGGGCTCCTCGCTGGTGGCCACCATGACGGGGATTACCGAGATCAACGCCCTCCCGCCCCACTATCGCTGCCCCCAGTGCCAGTATTCCAACTTTGAGGTGGATACCGCCCAATATCCCACCGGGCCCGACCTGCCCGACGCCGACTGCCCCCGCTGCGGCCATAGGCTTGTCAAGGACGGCTATGATATCCCCTTTGAGGTATTCCTGGGCTTCAAGGGCGACAAGGTGCCGGATATCGACCTGAATTTCGGCGGGGAATACCAATCCCGGGCCCACGCCTATACAGAGGTGCTGCTGGGCAAGGGCAACGTGTTCCGGGCGGGCACCATCGGCACCATCGCCGAGAAAACGGCCTACGGCTATGTCAAGAACTATCTGGCCGAGCACAATAAGGTGGTGCCCCGGGCCGAGGAGGACCGGCTGACCGCCGGCTGCACCGGCGTCAAGCGGACCACCGGCCAGCACCCCGGAGGCATCATCGTCGTGCCGGACGATATGAGCATCTATGACTTTTCCCCCATCCAGTATCCGGCTGATGACGCCGAGGGCGGGACCATCACCACCCACTTTGACTTTAACTCCCTCCATGACCGGCTGGTGAAGCTGGATATTCTGGGCCATGATGACCCGACCATGCTGCGCATGCTGCAGGATCTGACGGGCATCGACCCCAAGACGCGGCCGCTGGACGATCCCGGCGTGCTGAGCCTCTTCCAAAGCCCCAAGGCGCTGGGCGTGACGCCGGAGCAGATTGGCTCCAACACCGGCACGTTGGGCATTCCCGAGTTCGGCACGGCCTTTGTCCGTCAAATGCTGGAGGATACCCATCCCACCACGGTCAGCGAGCTGATCCGTATCGCCGGGCTTTCCCACGGCACCGATGTATGGCTGAACAACGCCCAGGAGAAGGTGCGCGAGGGCGTGACCACCCTGAAGGAGTGCATCGCCACCCGTGACGACATTATGCTGGCGCTGATCCGCTACGGCGTGGAATCGAAGATGGCCTTTGACACCATGGAGAGCGTGCGAAAGGGCAAGGGGCTGAAGCCGGAGATGGAAGCGGCCATGGCCGAGCATAACGTGCCCGAGTGGTTTGTCGATTCCTGCAAGAAAATCAAATATATGTTCCCCAAGGGGCATGCGGCGGCTTACGTCATGATGAGCCTGCGGGTAGCCTGGTACAAGGTCTACCAGCCCAAGGCCTATTATACGGCCTATTATACGGTGCGCGCCGATGAATTCGACGCGTCGGTGATGTGCGGCTCCCTGGAAGCGGTGCAGGAACAGATCAACCGCATCCAGCAGATGGGCAAGGAGGCCACGGCCAAGGATGGCAACGTGATGATTATCCTGGAGCTTGTCCGGGAAATGCTCTGCCGAGGGATTGCCTTTGATCCCATCGACCTGTACGAATCGGACGCGACGCGTTTTCTGATGACCGATACCGGGATCCGCCCGCCGCTGAACGCTATCCCCGGGCTGGGCTCCAACGCGGCCCAGGCGATCGTACAGGCCCGGGAGGAGGGCCGGTTTTTATCCATCGAGGATTTGAAAAAGCGGGGCAAGGTTTCCTCTTCCGTGCTGGAGAGCATGAAGCAGTTCCGCATCCTGGACGGCATGAACCAGACCAATCAGATCTCTCTCTTTGACAATTTATAGGATAAAAGAGCGTCCGGGAGCGGAAAATAGCCGTTGGAAACGCTTGAAATCGCTCGTAACAGGTGGTATAATTTGATAAACACATCAGATGAAGGAGTGGGTTTCCCACTCTTTCCTGTTGTATACCGTTAAACAGACATAAAGACGGCGTAAAAATAGCCGCCGCGGGAGGATGCCTTTGGCACAGAACCAAGTGGTACAGGCCGCATGGCAGATTGCAGAGCCGGCCCTGAAGGAGCTGGGCTTTGAGCTTGTCGATGTGGAATTTGCAAAGGACGGACAGGCCTGGAACCTGAACGTATATATCGACAAGCCGGGCGGCGTAGACCTGGACGACTGCGAGGCGGCCAGCCGCCTGCTGGACCCGCTTTTTGACGCCGATCCCCGGATTGCCGGCCGGCATGATTACCTTTCGGTTTCCTCTCCGGGGCTGGACCGGCCGCTGAAGACGGACCGGGATTTTGCCCGCGCCCTCAATACGGAGATCGAGGTCAGGCTCTTTGCGCCGGTCGATAAGCAAAAGCGCTTTACCGGCGTGCTGGAGGCATTTGACGGAGAAAAAATTCAGCTGGCTTCGGGGAAGCAAAGCCGGCAGATTGAACGGAAAAATATTGCGCTCGCTCGATATGTGGTGCATTTTTAGAAGGAGATACCATGAACGCTGATTTTATCCAGGCGCTGGAGGACATTGAGAAGGAAAAGGGGATCAGCAAGGAATATATGCTGGTGACCATCGAGGCGGCGCTGGCCGCCGCCTATAAGCGCAGCTTCGGCCAGGCGCAGGACGTACGGGTTTCCGTGGACCGGGAAAAGGGCGACGTGGCGGTTTTCCGCCGCCAGCTGGTGCTGCCCGACGAGGAGGAGCTGGAGAACGAGGAAAACCAGATCCATCTTGCCGCCGCCAGGGTGGTGGATCCCCGCATGCAGCCGGGCATGACGCTGGAGCAGCAGGTCAACATCGGCAGCTTCGGCTATACGGCGGCCCAGACGGCCAAGCAGGTGGTGGTTCAGCGTATCCGCGAGGCGGAGCGGGGGAAGGTTATGGATGAGTTCTCCGAAAAGGAGAACGAGATCCTTTCGGCGGTGGTTCAGCGCGTGGAGAAGGGCAATGTCTATGTGGAGCTGGGCAGCACCGAGGGCTATATCCCGCCCACCGAGCAGATGGCCGGAGAAAAATACCTGGTGAACGACCGGCTGAAGGTCTATGTGGTGGAGGTGCGCAAGGGCGCGGTGCGCGGCCCGCAGGTCGTGGTATCCCGCAGCCACCCCGGCCTGGTGAAGCGCCTTTTTGAGATGGAGGTGCCGGAAATCCATTCCGGCGTGGTACAGATCAAGAACATCGCCCGGGAGGCCGGCGCGCGGACCAAAATGGCGGTCGCTTCCCGGGATGAGGAGGTAGACGCCATCGGTTCCTGCCTGGGCCAGCGCTCAGCGCGGAAGGATACCGTATCGGCAGAGCTGCATGGCGAGCGGATCGATATTATCAAATGGAGCGCCGACCCCGCAGAATACATCGGCAACGCGCTGAGCCCGGCGCGGGTCATCATGGTGACGCTGAACGAGCAGGAAAAGACGGCGCGGGTTGTGGTGCCGGATAATCAGCTTTCGCTGGCCATCGGCAAGGAGGGGCAGAACGCCCGCCTCGCCGCCAAGCTGACCGGCTGGAAGATCGATATCAAGAGCCAATCGCAGACGGTTGAACTGATGGACGAATAAAGGAGCGTAGATGGCGACAAGAAAGATCCCCATGCGGATGTGTATGGGCTGCCGGGAGCGGCGGCCTAAACGGGAGCTGGTGCGCGTCGTGCGCCGGGCGGCCGACGGCCTTGTAGCGCTGGACCCGACGGGCAAGCTGGCAGGGCGGGGCGCCTATGTGTGCTGCGACAAGCCCCAGTGCCTGGAGAAGGCGGTGAAGAGCCGGGCGCTGGAGCGGGCGCTGGAGGCGCCCATCGAGGCCGGGGTTTATGAATCGCTGCGCGCGCAGCTTGCAAGCTATGAGCCTCCAGAGGCTTAGCGGCGCGCTGGGGCTGGCCATCCGCGCCGGTAAATGCGCCCAGGGAACCGACGCCTGCGAACGCGCAGTCCGCTCGGGCAAGGCGCGCCTTGTGGTGCTGGACCCGACGGCTTCGGATAACCTGCGCAAGCTTGTGAAGAATATGTGCGATTATTATCACTGCTCATGGATCATGTTGCCCCAGGCGGGTATGCTGGAGGGCATCACGGGAGCTGCCAACCGAAGGGTACTCGCCGTAAACGATGATGGCTTTGCGCAGATGATTTTGAAATATACGGAATAAATGCACGGGGGTGCCGGAAAAAAATATGAGCAAAATGAATGTGCACACAACTACTGGGGAGCTGGCAGCATCCACCAATGAGCTTTTGGTTCGGATCCGCGAATCCCGAAAGCAGCTGCAGGGCCATATGTCCCATCTGCGGGATGTGGAAGGCCAGATAAAAGCAAATTTACAGAAGGAGCGGGAGGCGGCCATGGCCGCTGCGCCGGAGGCGGCTTCCGCGGAGCCCGTGCGGCAGGAGCCGGCGGCGCCGGCCGGGAACGCCAATTATCCCTTCCGGGAGAACCGCGGCCCGCGCCCTGCGCCCCGTGAAGGCCAGCAGCGCACGGGCGACCGTCCGCCCCGTGACGGCCAACGCGGTGGCTTCCGCGACGGCCAGCGGCCGGCTGG
>UQLW01000045.1 GCA_900542005.1 uncultured Eubacteriales bacterium | reverse complement strand
GCAGCCCGGTCGCAAGCCTGCCGCTACGACAGCCGGTCGGTATAGGTCTTGACGGAAAGCTCCTCCGTCCAGGTGGCCAGCGTTTCCGTCAGCTTCTCTGTCTGCATTTCCGAGAGAAGCTGCTCGCTGATGGAATCCTTCACATCGCCCAGCGGCACTGCGCCGGAGGTGGGGATCTGCGTGCACAGCATAATATGGTAGCCAAAATCGCTGGCAACAAGGCCGCTCATCTCGCCGACCTCCTTCATGGCCAGCGCCGCATTCATGAAGTCCTCGGCATAGTAGCCACCTCCGGGCGCCACGGCAAACTCCATCCCGTCGGCTGATGCGGTATCATCGCTGTTTTCCTTCATCACGTCCAGGAAATTGGCGTGGTCGGCGCTGATCTTGCCCAGCACCTCGTCGGCCTCCGCCTTGATGGTCGCCAGGTATTCCTCGCGCTTGGCGTCCGCCTCGTCGTTCTTGTCCTCGCTGCGCAGGGTGCTCAGCTCCTTTTGCTGCTCGTCTGTCAGGCCAATCAGGATGTGCTGCACGACCCGCACGCCGTCGGGCACATAGTAAATCACGCTGCCGTTGACAAAGGCGGATTCATAGTTCTTCGGCGTTTCCTCGTAATCCTCCTTGGCTGCGGCAACCTTCTCATCGTAGGCGGTCTGGATCTGCTCCTCGGTGGGCGCCAGCCCCTCGGTGACCTTATCCTGCACCTTGTCCATAATCGCGTATAGCTCGAGATAATCCATATAGCTTTCCCGGGTAAAGTACATCGCCTCAAAGGCGGCGTCAATCTCCTTGTCCACTGCCGTGTTGAACTCGGCTTCGGACATGGTGACGTTGTTATCGGTATTCTGCTGGGTGATCGTCGCCTCGGCCGATTCCTTCAGCGTCGCAATGGTGTCGTCATAGGAGGCCTGCACCGTAGCCTGCTCCTCCTCGGTCAGCGTGTCCAGGCCCATTTCCTTGGCCTTTATCAACATGATCTTCTGGTTCACCAGGGCGTTCAGGGTTGTGGTGGAAATATAGGAAACATATTCGGCCACGCCTGAATCCGTGCTTTCCGGGTCGATCCCGCTCTGCATCAGCGTGCGGTTCAGCGTTTCCTTGAAATCCTTTTTGTATATCTCCTCGCCGCCGACCACGGCCACGACCGTCTGGCCATCGCGCTCCTCATTGAGCTCTACCATGGAGCAGCCGGTCATCGCCAGCAGCAGCGCCAAGGCTAGGGCCAAAATGGAAAAACCTCTTCTCATGCTTCTCGTCTCGTCCTTTCGCTATTCCTCTTTGCCCAAAGGCATGTACCCTATTATACCAGAAAGCCCATGCCTTTTTCAAAACAATTTGTGAATTTCTTAATTTTCCTGGCGCCTGCAGGCTGCCAGCTGCTCCGCCAGCCCCAGCAGCAGCTCCAGCACCGGCTTTTTTTCGTCGCGGGGCAGGATCAGCCGCAGCGTGGGCGGCTCTTTGGCTGTCAGCGCCAGCTTGCCGTCCCAGCCGGTCAGGAGGGCAAAAAGCTTCACCCCGTCGATGGGGGCGGCGGGAATAAACCGGATGAAGCAGGTAAAGCCGTCCTGCCGTATGGAATCAATCCCCGCGTGCATACAGCTGCTGCGCAGCTGGGCCACATCCAGCAGCCGGAGGACCGGCGCCGGCGGCTCCCCAAAGCGGTCGATGAGCTCATCCAGCACATCCTCCCGCTCCTCGCCGCTGCGCACCTGGGCAATGCGGCGGTAAAGCTCCAGGCGGTCGCTGCTGTCGGGCACATAGCCGTCAGGCAGGTAGGCGTCCACCTTGACATCCAGCACCGGATCCACCGCCGCCTCATCCACCTCGCCCCGCAGGCGCGCCACCGTCTCCTCTATCATCTTGCAATACAGCCCATAGCCCACCGACGCCATATGGCCGCTTTGCTGGGCGCCCAGCAGGTTACCCGCGCCCCGGATCTCCAGATCCCGCATCGCCACCCGGAAGCCGCTGCCGAACTCGGTGAACTCCCGAATGGCGGTCAGGCGCTTCTCTGCCACCTCGGAAAGCACCTTTTCCCGCTGATAGGTAAAGTAGGCATAGGCCAAGCGGTTGGACCGCCCCACGCGCCCCCGCAGCTGGTAAAGCTGGGCCAGGCCAAACCGATCCGCCTCATACACGATCAGGGTATTGGCCGCGGGAATATCCAGCCCCGATTCAATGATGGTGGTGCACAGCAGCACGTCAAACTCGCCCTGCATGAACTGCATCATCACCTTTTCCAGCTCATGCTCGGCCATCTGCCCATGGCCTACCGCGATCCTGACGCCGGGCGTCAGCGCCTGCAGCCGCCGGTGCATATGGTCGATGGACTCCACCCGGTTATACAGGAAATATACCTGCCCGCCCCGGCCTACCTCCCGGTAGATCGCGTCCCGTATCAGCCCCTCGTCATATTCCATGACCATCGTCTGAACCGGATAGCGCTCCTCCGGCGGGGTATCCAGCACGGAAATATCCCGAATGCCCACCATGGACATATGCAGGGTCCGCGGGATGGGCGTAGCCGTCAGCGTCAGCACGTCCACCGAGTTCTTCAGCTGCTTGATCTTCTCCTTTTGGGCTACGCCGAAGCGCTGCTCCTCGTCCACGATCAGAAGCCCCAGATCCTTAAAGATCACATCCTTGCTCAGCAGCCGGTGGGTGCCGGCGATCACATCGGTCTTGCCCGTAGCCAGGCGGGCCAGCGCCTGCTTGACCTCATGGGGCGTGCGGAACCGTGAGATGACGTCCACGTTGACGCTGAAGCCCTCGAACCGCTTGAGCATGGTGGCGTAATGCTGGTGGGCCAGAACCGTGGTCGGCGCCAGAAAGGCCACCTGCTTGCCGTCCATGACGGCCTTAAAGGCTGCCCGCAGGGCAACCTCCGTCTTGCCATAGCCCACGTCGCCGCACAGCAGCCGGTCCATCGCCTGCGGCGACTCCATATCCTCCTTAATCTCCTCAATCGCCTTGAGCTGGTCCGGCGTCTCCTCATAAGGGAAGTTCTCCTCCATCTCCCGCTGCCAGGGCGTATCGGGCCCAAAGGCGTGGCCCTTGACCGCCTGGCGCTTGGCGTATAGCGCCAGCAGCTCGTCGGCCATATCCTGGATATGCTTGCTGACCCGCCCCTTGGCGTTGCGCCATTCGCTGCCGCCCAGCCGGTTAAGCGCAGGCTCCTTTCCCTCTGTGCCGATGTATTTCTGCACCCGGTCCATCTGCTCGGTGGGCACATACAGCGCGTCCTCGCCGCGATAGCTGATTTTGATATAATCCCGCGTGACACCGTCGGCCGTCAGCTTGACAATCCCATCGAAGCGCCCGATGCCGTGCACCTCGTGCACCACATAATCGCCCACGGATAGATCGGTAAAAATATCCAGCACGTTGCCGGTATTCCGCCGCCGGCGCACAGGCTTGGCCGAACGCGAGGCGCCAAAAAGCTCCCGCTCGGAGATCACGGCCAGCGGGCATTGGCTGTATTCAAAGCCCTGATGCAGGCTCATGGGCAGGATCACCGTCTCGCCGGGGTCCAGCTCCCGGTCCTTTTCCAGCACTGAGGCGAAGATATCGAAATCTACCAGGGTAGCCTGAAGCCGCTGGGCCCGATGCAGGCTGCCCGCCAGCAGCGCCACCCGGCAGCCCGTCTGCCGCCATCGGGAAAGGTCGCCCCGCAGCATATCGAATTGCCCCCGCAGGGTATGCATACCGCGCCCCTCCAGCCGTACCACCTTCACGGGCTGTACCGCCAGCTGGGCCGTGGGCAGCGTCTGAAAGCACAGAAGCGGCGCCCCGGCGCAGGATTCCAGGATCCCGTCAAAATCCCGCATAAGCTGCGCCTGGACCGGCAGGGCGTTCCCCGAGGCCATGGCGTCCTCATAGGATCGCTGGTATTCCATCAGCGCGTTGTCCACCCGCTCCTTCGCCCGCTGCGGCTCGTCAAGCACCACGCAGCCCGGCTGGAAGTAGTCCGCCAGCCCCACTGTCTGCGGATAAAAGCAGGGGATAAGGTTCTCCATGCCCTCAAAGCGCCCCTGCAGCGCCAGCTTTTGCTCCCACTGGGCCAGCCGCTCCGTCAGGCGCTCCCAGGGCTGCTGCTCCCGGGCTCCGGTCAAAAGCGCCACGCTTTGGAGCGTGTCCTCATGCCGCCGGCCCTCTGCCGTCCGCGATACCCGCTTCAGCCGGCGTACGCCCTCCGCCACCTGCTTGCGCAGGTGGTTAAGCCCATACTCCATGGCCCCATCGTCAATGGGGCACTCCCCGGCCGGCAGCACCCGCGCCTCGGAAAGCGCCTCGATGGAGCGCTGGTTCATCACATCAAAGCTCCGCAGCGCGTCGATCTCATCATCGAAGAACTCCACACGCACAGGATGCTCCGACCCTACGGGGAAAATATCCACGATACCGCCCCGCGCTGCAAACTGGCCCGCGCCCTCCACCCGCTCCTCCCGGGCGTATCCGGCGTTGACCAGCTTCACGCATAGCGTCTCCACGGCAATGCGCTGACCTGCCTGGAGGGTGAACATCGCCTGGCGGAAGGCCGCGACCGGCGGCAGCGGCTGGCATAGCGCATCGGAAGGGGCGCACAGCACGTCCACCTGGCCTGCCAGCAGCGCGCCCAGCACGCCAATACGGCGCGCCTCCATTTCCCGGGACACGGCCTCGGCCCGGTAAAGGGTCGAAGGCCGCGCAGGGAACGCCATCGCCCGTATGCCGCCCATCGCCTCCATATCCTCGCAGATGCGGGCCGCAGCCTCATCCGAGGGCGTGATCACAAGGACCGGACCATGGCCCCGAAGCATAAGCGCCGCGGCCAGGTGGCTCTTCATCCCCTCAGAGGGGCCCAGCACGGCGCAGGGCGTCTGCCCTTCCTGTACCGCCCGCTCCATCTGCTGCCAGCCGGCCGAGCTGTACAGCGGGCCCATCAGGGCCTGTTCATAATGCATCCTGCGCTCCCTCCCTATCCTTGGAACGTGTTGGCAAACCGCATCGCTTCCTCCATGCTACCCCGGAGGATCGCCGCGGCGGCGGCGGCCGCCGCCTGTATGGCCGGCTCCAGCGCCGCCCGCTCTGTCTTGGGCGGTACGCCCAGCACATAGTCCGCCAGGGGCATCCCGGGCTCCGGCTTCCCCACGCCCACGCGGATACGCGGGAAGCTCCCGCCGCCCAGATGGGCGATCAATGACTTCATGCCGTTATGGGTCCCTGCCGAGCCCGCCTGGCGCACCCGGAGCCGGCCAACCGGCAGGTCGATATCGTCGTAGATCACCAGGATATGATCCAGAGGCACGTCAAAATACCGGGCCATGGCGCCCACGCATTCGCCCGAGGCATTCATATAGGTCTGCGGGGCCACCAGCATCACCTTTTGCCCTTCGGCCAGCCCCTTGCCATATAGCCCCTGGAAGCCCTTGACCGTAATGGGGATCTGCCAGCGCGCGGCCAGCACCTCCAGCGTCAAGAAGCCCATATTATGGCGGGTTTGGGCATATTCCCTGCCCGGATTCCCCAGGCCGACGATCATATACATGGCGTAATCCTTTCATGCAAAGAGGGGGGATTCTCCAATCCCCCCGGCAGTTATGTGATGAACGCTATTATTTTATCGGAAAACGAGCCCGGATGCAAGCATGCATCCGGGCTCGTTGGAAACTGTATGGATGGTCTGACGCTACAGCGCCTCCATGCGCTCCTGGTAACCGATGGGCCGCACCGCCACCGGCGCCTCGTCAAACAGGGGGCTTACCGGCTGGCGCCGGTAGATCCGCTCGATGGCTTCTGCAAAGATCAGCTCCACCGATAGCACCTTGATCTTGGGGAGCCGCTTGCAGGCCGGCAGCGCTATGGTATCCAGCAGCACGACCTCCTGAAGGGGCGAGGCCGAGAGCCGCTCGACCGCCGGGCCGGAAAGCACGCCGTGGGTGGCGCAGGCCCGCACCTCCACCGCGCCGGCCTGTATCAGCGCATCAGCCGCATGGCACAGCGTTCCGGCCGTATCGACCATATCGTCCACCAGCAGGCAGCGCTTACCCTCCACCTCCCCGATAATATGCATGACCTCGGAAACGTTGGCCCGCTGCCGCCGTTTATCGATAATCGCCATGGAGGCGCCCAGCCGGGCGGCAAAGCTCCGGGTGCGGGTTACGCTGCCCAGGTCCGGCGATACCACCACAAGGTTCTCGCCGCCCAAGCCCTCTGAAGCAAAATATCCGCTCAGAATGGGCGCGCCCATGATATGATCCACCGGGATGTGGAAGAAGCCCTGGATCTGCGGCGCATGGAGATCCATCGTCAGCACGCGGTCGACGCCGGCGGCCGCGATCAGGTCTGAAACCAGCTTAGCCGTGATCGGGTCGCGGGCTTTTGTCTTGCGGTCCTGCCGGGCATAGCCAAAGTAGGGGATCACCGCCGTTACGCTGGCAGCCGAAGCCCGCCGGCAGGCGTCGGTCAGAATCAAAAGCTCCATCAGGCTGTCGTTGACCGGGTCGGACGTGGACTGAACCAGGAACACGTCCATGCCCCGGATGGTTTCCCGGATATTGACCGATATTTCGCCGTCGCTGAACCGGCCTACCTCGCAGTCGCCCAGTTCCAGTCCCAGCACGTTGGCAATCCGCTCCGCCAGCGCGCGGGAGGCGTTGCCCGCAAAGAGCTTGATCCCCTGCTGCATCCTTTTTCCTCCTGATCCGCTCCCTAAGGGAACGGTTATTGCTTTCGCCGCTTCTGAACCCAGCCCGGCTTATTTTCCTGCCGGCTGCGGGCGATCGCCAGTGCCCCGTCCGGTACATCCTCCGTGATGGTGCTGCCGGCCGCAGTATAGGCCCCCTCGCCCACCGTCACCGGGGCCACCAGGTTGCTGTTGCAGCCGATAAAGGCCCCATCGCCCACCTGCGAGCGCTGCTTGCGCTGTCCGTCATAGTTGACAAACACCGTGCCGCAGCCCACGTTAACGTGGCTGCCCACATCGGCGTCCCCCACATAGCTCAGGTGGGATACCTTGGTATCATGCCCAATATTTGCATTTTTTATTTCCACAAAATCTCCGATGCGGCAGCCTGGCCCCACCTGGGTACCGGGCCTGAGATAGGCGAAGGGGCCGATCTGGCAGCCCGCTCCCACCTGCGCCTGCTCCATGACCGAGGCCTCGGCACGGCAGCCGTCGCCCATGCGGGTCTGGCTCATGCGGTTGCCGGGATACAGCACGCAGCCCTCGCCGATCACCGTACCCGCCTGCAGGTAGTTATCCGGATAGATCAGCGTATCCCGCCCGATCTCCACATCCTTTTCAATATAGGTGCGCTCCGGGTCCACCAGCTCGACGCCCCTGAGCATGTGCTCCCTGGCAATGCGCAGGCCCATCACGCGGCCCGCCTGGGCCAGCTGCACCCGGTCGTTGACGCCGGCCGATTCCTCCGCGTCAGCCACCATGGCCGTGACCTTTTCCCCCTGCTTTGCCAGAAGGCCGATCACATCGGTCAGGTAGTATTCCTTCTGATCGTTATGGTTGTCCAGCCGCTCCAGGCCCCAGGCCAGGCTTTGGGCGTCAAAGCAGTAGACCGATGTATTGATTTCCCGCACCTGGCGCTGCTGCTCCGAGGCGTCCCGGTGCTCCACAATGCAGCATACCCGGCCCGCCTCGTCGCGGATCACCCGTCCATAGCCCGTCGCATCGGGCAGCACCGCCGTCAGCACGCAGGCCTTCGCACCCTCCTGCCGGGCAGCCTCTACCAGCCGGGCGATGGTTTCGCCCTTCAGCAGGGGCATGTCCCCGGCCATCACCACCACATAGCCCTGGCTGGGGATAAAATCCCTGGCCATCATCACAGCGTGGCCCGTGCCCTTCTGCTCCTGCTGCACCGCGATATCCACACCGGCAAGCCGTCCGGTCAGCTGCTCCCGCCCGTGACCCACGATCACCACAGGATGCGGGTCGGCCGTCCGGGCGGCATCCAGCACCCAGTCAATCATCGGCCGCCCATGCACCTGGTGCAGCACCTTGGCAAGGCTGGACTTCATCCGCTTCCCCTCGCCGGCCGCCATGATCATCACACGTGTCTGCTGCATACTCCATAAACTCCTTTATCCAACTTCGCCATCTGGGGCGCAAACATATGCCATGATTATACCACAGACCGACGAATTTCGGAATAAGGAGCTTTTTTACCCAATATCGTACAAAAAAGCCGGCGGATCAATCCGCCGGCCGGTGACTATTCCAGTGAAAGGATGTAGTAATAAAGGGGCTGCCCCGCGTTGTGGGCCTCCACGTCGCAGTCCGGATAGCGCTCCCGCAGGTCATCCCGGAGCGCCAGGGCCTCATCCTCGCTTACATCCTGGCCATAGTATAGGGTGATGATCTCCTCGTCCGTGCGCATCTTTTCCACCAGCTCCAGGGTAACCTTCTGGATGGAAGCGCCCAACACCTCAATCTTGCCTTCGTTCATGCCCATGATATCATCCTTGTGGATATCCAGGCCGTCGAAGTTGGAATCGCGCACCGCGAAGGTGACCTGCCCGGTCTTGACCGTGGAAATCGCCTCGGTCATCTCCTGCTCGTTGTGTTGGCCGTCGGCGTCCGGGTTAAAGGCCAGCACCGCGGCCAGCCCCTGCGGCACGGTCTTGGTGGGGATCACATGCACCTCGCACTCGGCAAGCTCGGCTGCCTGACGGGCGGCCATGATGATATTGGAGTTATTGGGCAGCACATAGACACAATCCGCGTTCAGGGCTTTCACGGCCAACAGGATATCCTCCGTGGAAGGATTCATGGTCTGTCCGCCCTCCACAAAGCCCTCCACCTGCAGATCCTTGAAGATGGCGCGGATCCCCTTGCCCGCCGCCACCGTAACCATCCCATAGGGCTTGCGGGGCGCGGGTGCCGCCTCGGCTGCCTTGACCACCAGGCTGCGGTGCTGCTCGCGCATATTGTCGATCTTGATGTTGCTCAGCTCGCCCAGGCGCAGCGCGTATTGCAGCGCCTTGCCGGGCATATTGGTATGCACATGCACCTTGATGACCGACTCGTCGCCCACCACCACCAGCGAATCGCCGATGATGCTGAGCCGTCCCTTCAGCCTGTCCACGTCCTCCTCGCCGACGCCCTCCTTAAGATGGGTGACGATGAACTCGGTGCAGTAGCCAAAGGTAATCTCCTGCAGCGATCCGGCCGCGGCGGAGAGGGCCTCCTCCCCTGCTGTCTGGTCCTGCTCAGGCTGGGCCGCCGGCGCGCCTTCCTCGGCCTCGCCTTCGATCTCCTCGCCGCGCAGAGCGCCCAGCCATCCCTCATAGATGATTAAAAGGCCCTTGCCTCCGGCATCTACCACGCCGGCCTGCTTCAGCACGTCCAACATCTCAGGCGTGCGCTCCAGCGTCGCCTGGCCTGCCGCCAACGCCTCCTCCATCATGAGGATCATATCGGCCTCCGCGCCCTGGCGCTCAGCGCTGGCGACCGCCGCGTCGGCAAAGCCGCGGGATACGGTGAGCACCGTACCCTCGCGGGGTTTCATCACGGCCTTATAGGCCATCTCCACCCCGCCGCGGAAGGCGGCCGCCATATCGGCCGGGGAAAGCTCCGCCTTGCCCTGCACACCCTTATAGAAACCGCGGAAGAGCTGGGAGAGGATGACGCCGGAGTTGCCCCGCGCGCCCTTCAGCGCGCCGCGGGACATGGCCTCGGCCACCTCGCCCGCCGATTCGCTCTGGGTCTTTTCCACTTCCTTGGCTGCACTGCGCAGCGTCAGAGACATATTGGTACCCGTATCGCCGTCCGGTACCGGGAACACGTTTAAGGCGTCTACAGCCTTTTTGTTGCGCTCCAGCAGCATCAGGCCGTTATGGATCATCTCCTTAAGCAGCCCGCCATCGATCTTTGCAATATTCACGTCCACAACTCCCTCTTTAGTTTACGCGAATGCCTTCTACCGTGACATTCACCTTGCTGACCTTCAAGCCGGTCTGGTTTTCCACGTTATACTTGACCGTATCGATGGCCGAGGAAGAAACGGCAAAGATGGAGATCCCGTACTCCACGATCACAAACATATCGATTACAAGCTCGTTATCGGTCGTCGTTACGCGGATCCCCCGGGTAAAATTCTCGCGGTTGAGCAGCTCCACCAGCCCGTCGCTGGCTTTTTTGGCGGCCATACCTACAATGCCATAGCAGCTTTCCGCGCTGCGGCCGGCTATTTTAGCGATCACATCATCCGCGATCTGGATGGTGCCCATCTCATTGGTCAACGTAGCCATCATGATCCTCCTGTTCTCCTGCGGCCTTGACTTTTGCCTATTTACGGTATTATTCTAAACGATAACAGCGCTAAATACAAGTTGATCGGCCCCTTTTCTTTTATCCGCCGCCTGTATCGGCGTATTTTTCGTTCAAATTGTCGTTATCCATGAAAAAAGGCTTGCCAAATTTCTTCGGGTCTGTTAGAATAATCATGTTTTGAATTTGGAGAATTTACTCACCATGAGGAGGTGTTTAGCTATGGCTAAATTCTGCGAGATCTGTGCAAAAAAGGCCGTGCACGGTAACCGTGTCAGCCATTCCGTCCGCAAAACGAAGCGCACCTGGGCGCCCAACATCCAGCGCGTCCGCGCCATCGTGGACGGTACCCCCACCACGCTGAACGTGTGCACCCGCTGCCTGCGCTCCGGCAAGGTTCAGCGCAACGTGTAAGCGCGCCTCAAGGCAAGAAACGAACATGGCTTTACGCCATGTTTTTTCTTTTTCCGCCCTACCTCAGGATATGCGCCTCTCCGTTTCCCTATGACCGAAAAGGCCGGCTGCTGATCCGGCCTTACAGAAAAAGGCGGTATGCACCCTTTGGCCGCGCATACCGCCTATCTCTATCCCTTTACAGGCTGTCCTTCTGCTCCCAGACAATACCGATCACATCCATGCCCAGATGGATGCCCAGCACCGGGCCCACGCTGCGGCGCTGGACCGGCACGCCGGGATACTGCTGCCGCAGCCGCTCCTGAAGCGCCTGGCTGGCCGTGCCGCCGCCGATTTCATGGACGATCAGCCGCTCCACCTGCTGGGGCACGCGGGCGATCATCTGCCGCATCTGGTCATGACGGCCGCGGGCAATGCCGTCGGAGACGACGCAGCCCTCATAAACCTTCAGGATAGGGCGGATATTCAGCACCGTCCCCACCGACTGGCGAACGATGCCCAGCCGTCCGCTGCGCCGCAGCGGCCCCATATCGCTTACTGAGAAAACGATCCCAATGCGCTCCCGCAGCTTCATCAGCCGGTCGATGATCTCGCCCATGGAGCGCTCCTGGCGGATCATCTCCGCCGCCGCCTGGATGAGCAGGTAGGTCCCGCCCGCAGCCAGCATGCTGTCCAGGATGTGGATATGCTCCCCGCCCAGGTTCCGCGCCGCCACCGACGCGTTGGAGTAGGTGCCGCTGAGCCGGGAGGACAGGGTGATGCACAGCACCTCATAGCCCTTCCGGATCAGCTCCTCAAAGGTGGCCATGAACACCGGGAGCGTCGTCTGCGAGGTCGTGACCTGGCAATCGCCGCCGGAAAGCGCAATGATCCGTTCAAAGTTCCCATTTTTGTCGGCATAGGTTTCGTTATAGCTCCTTGAGTTAACCGTGTAGGATATCGGAACCAGCCGTACGCCCATCTGCTGCGCTTCGCGCTGGGTCAGGTAGGCGGTGCTGTCCGTGACGATTGCAATCATTGCCGCTCTCCTATTTTGCGAAATTTCTGATAACGCCGCGCAAGCAGCTCCTCCAGCGGCCTTTGGGCGTTTTCGGTGACGAGCCGGTCCATCGCCTCCCGCAGGCCTTCAAAAAGCGCCTCCCAGGGCTGGTCCTCGGCAACCACCCGCTCAATCACGCCCAGGGAAAGCAGATCCTGGGCTGTCAGGCGCAGGCAAGCCGCCGCCTGCTGGGTCTGGGCCGGGTCCTTCCAGAGAATCGACGCGCAGCCCTCGGGGGAGATCACCGAATAGATGGCATTTTCCATCATCCATACCTCATCGGCCACGGCCAGGGCCAAGGCGCCGCCGCTGCCGCCCTCCCCAATCAACAGCGAGAGCACCGGCGTCTTCAGGGTCATCATCTCCATTAGGTTCTGGGCAATGGCCTGCCCCTGCCCCCGCTCCTCCGCTGCGATGCCGCAATAGGCGCCGGAGGTATCCACCAGGCAGATCACCGGCCGGTGAAACTTTTCCGCCAGCTTCATCTGCCGCAGCGCCTTGCGGTAGCCCTCGGGATGGGCCGCGCCAAAGTTGCGCTTCACCTTTTCTGCGGTGTCCACGCCCTTTTCCAGGGCGACAACCGTAACCGGACGGCCCTTAAGCCGCGCCAGCCCGCAAAGCACCGCCGGGTCGTCGCCATAGCACCGGTCGCCGTGCAGCTCGACAAAGTCGGTGAATATGGCCTGGATATATGCCTGGGCCGTCGGCCGTCCCTTGGCCCGGGCAGCCGTCACCCGTTCCCACGCCGTCATGCGTTCACCTCCCCGGTGTGCAGCGCCAGCAGCTGCGCCAGGCAGCGCTTTTCATCCCGGCGGTCCACAATCGCATCGACAAACCCCTTCTCCAGCAGGAATTCGGCCCGCTGAAAGCCCTCGGGCAGCTTCTGGCGGATGGTCTGCTCAATCACCCGCGGCCCCGCAAAGCCAATCAGCGCCTGGGGTTCGGAAAGGATGATATCGCCTTCCATGGCGAAGCTGGCCGTTACGCCGCCGGTGGTGGGGTCGGTCAGCACCGTAATATACAGCAGGCCTGCGTCACTGTGCCGCTTGACCGCACCGCTGGTTTTGGCCATCTGCAGCAGGGAAAGGATGCCCTCCTGCATCCGCGCGCCGCCGGATACGGTAAATCCCACCACGGGCAGCCGCTCCTCCAGCGCCCTTTCAAACAGGCGGGTGATCTTCTCCCCCACCACGGTGCCCATGGAACCCATCATGAAGGCGGAATCCATCACGAACAGCGCCACAGGATGGCCGCCGATGGCGCACCGGCCGCAGACCACGCCCTCCTCCAGCCCGCTGGCCGCTTTTGCCGCCTCCAGCTTTTTCTCATAACCGGGGAAATCGATCAGGTTCCGGGAGGCCATCCCTTCGTCCATGGCGATGAAGCTGCCCGGATCGCTGATCAGCTCGATCCTTTCGCGGGCGCCGATGCGGAAATGATACCCGCAGCCGGGGCATACAAAGGCAGACTGAGCCAGGTCGCGGGTAAAAAGCGTACGCTTGCAGCCCTTGCAGGCCACGCAGAGCTCCTCCGGTATGGCAGCCTGGCTTCCCGGCCGGCTTCCTTCCGCCTCCAGGGGAATATTCGGCTTCCTGAAAATACCTCGTTTTAGCATAAACCCTCCTTAACCCAGCATGTCGGTGGTATAGGAGCCGTCCAGAAAGCGTTCGTCGCTTAATAGCTCCATCTGCAGCTCGCCGTTATGATCTACGCCCTCGATCACCAGCTCGCACAGGGCGGCCTGCATCTTGCGGATGGCCTCCTGGCGGGTGCTGGCGCTGACGATCAGCTTGCCGATCATGGAATCATAGAAGGGCGGCACCTGGTAATCCTGGTAAAGCGCCGTATCAAAGCGCACCCGGGGGCCGCCGGGGATGTGCAGCAGGCTGATGCGCCCACAGCTGGGCCGGAAATTGAGATCGGGGTTTTCCGCGTTGATCCGGCACTCGATGGCGCAGCTGTCCAGCCGGATATCCGCCTGGGTGAAATCCATGGGCAGGCCCGCCGCGATGCGGATCTGCCATTTGACAAGGTCAATGTTGGTGACCATTTCGGTCACGGGATGCTCCACCTGCAGGCGGGTGTTCATTTCCATAAAGTAATAGTTCCCCTGCTGATCCAACAGGTATTCGATGGTGCCCGCTCCCCGGTAGCCCGCGGCCTGCGCCGCCTTGACGGAGCTCTCCATCATGCGCCGCCGCAGCGCCTCGTCCACCCGGCAGCAGGGGCTCTCCTCGATCAGCTTTTGGTTTTTGCGCTGCACGGAGCAGTCCCGCTCCCCCAGGCATACGACAGCGCCCGTATGGTCGCACAGCAGCTGCATCTCCACATGCTTGACCGGCTTCAGGTATTTCTCCATATAGACCGCGCCGTCTCCAAAGGCGTTCCGGGCCTCAAAGGATGCGTTCTGGAAGGCCTCCTCCACCTGCTCCGGGCCCTTTACCATGCGGATACCCCGCCCGCCGCCGCCGGCCCTCGCCTTTATGAGCAGCGGATAGCCGATGCGCTCCGCCTGCTTCCTGGCTTCCTCCACCGTCTCCACCAGGTCGCAGCCGGGGATGACCGGCACGCCGGCCTCGATCATGGTGCGGCGCGCCGCCTCCTTGTCGCCCATCCGGGCAATTACCTCAGCCGGCGGCCCGATAAAGACCAGGTTGCACTGGGCGCAGAGCTCCGCGAATTTGGCGTTCTCGCTGAGCAGGCCATAGCCCGGATGGACGGCCTCCGCGCCGCTGGCCACCGCTACCGACAGGATGGCGCCCATGTTCAGGTAGCTGTCCGCCACCTTGGCCGGGCCGATGCAATAGCTTTCATCCGCCAGGCTCACATGCAGGGCCTCCCGGTCCGCCTCGGAGAATACCGATACGGTCAGGATCCCCATTTCCTTGCAGGCGCGGATAATCCGCACCGCGATTTCGCCGCGATTGGCGATCAATATCTTGTTAAACAAGCCGTAGCCTCCTTGGATAGACGGGCTTTTTCACATCGGCCCGCCGCCTGCGGGTTCCCTGCAGGCGGCGGGCCAAAATGTTATGAATCCTTCCGGATCAAAGCAAAGGAAAACTCTCCGCTGGCTACGAGCTTTCCCTCCACCATCGCCTTGCCCTCGGTAAAGTAGAAGGGGCCCTTTGTCCGGCGCAGGCGGATCTCCAGATCCAGCCGGTCGCCAGGCTTCACCTGCCCCTTGAACCGCACCTTGTCGATGCCGGTATAAAGAGGCGTGGAATGCTTGAGCTCCTCGGCAAAAAGCACGCAGGCTGCCTGTGCGATGATTTCGCACTGCACCACGCCGGGCACGATGGGATTGCCGGGGAAATGCCCCTGCAAAAACCATTCGTCGCCCCGCACGCGGTAGCTGCCCCGCGCCACGCCGTCCTCGCCCAGCTCCGCCTCGTCCACCAGCAGCATGGGCTCCCGATGGGGTAAAATCTGCTTCAATTCCTCGCGATTCATGTTTTCACCTTCGCCTAAAAAATCTTGAACACCGTCTGTCCGTATTCCACGATCTGCCCATCCTGGGCGCAAATATCCACGATTTCCCCGTCCTTCTCAGCGGTGATCTCGTTCATCAGCTTCATCGCCTCGATGAGGCAGAGCACGTCGCCGGCCTTCACCTTGCTCCCGATGGAGACATAGGGCTGGGCGCCCGGAGCGGGCGCCGCGTAAAACACGCCTACCATGGGGGATTTGATCTCGGTGATATGGTTAAAATCCACCGCCGGCGAGGGATCCGGCTGGGCCTCCTGCACCGGCATCACCACCGGCGGCGCGGCAGAGGCCGCCGGCGCCTCCGCCGCTGCGGTACGCTCCCGCTCCAGGCGGATACGCACCGCTCCCTCGCTCACCTCCAGCGCCGTTAGATCGGATTGACGGATCAGGCGGGCCAGGGCTTCAATCTGCTGCAGATCCATACTACGCCTCCTTTACCGGGCGGAAGGCCAGGCAGCCGTTATGCCCGCCAAAGCCCAGCGACAGCGAAAGGGCAAGATCGGCCTGCACACGGCGGGCCTTGTGGGGAATGTAATCCAGATCACACTCCGGATCAGGCTCCTCCAGGCCGATGGTGGGCGGCAGCACGCCCTCCTTCAGCGCGTAGACGCAGGCGATGGCCTCGACCGCCCCGGCCGCCCCCAGCATATGGCCGGTCATGGATTTGGTGGAGCTGATCATCGCGCAGCCAGCCGCCTCGCCCAGGGCCTTATGGATGGCCTGGGTTTCCGTCTTGTCGTTGAGAGGCGTGCTGGTGCCGTGGGCGTTGATATAGAGCTGCCCGCTGGCCGCCTCGCCCGCGCCCTCCAGCGCCAGGCGGATCGCCCGGGCGCTCTCGGCCGCCTCCGGATCCGGGGCGGTCACATGGTAGGCGTCGCAGGTGTTGCCGTAGCCGCAGATTTCCGCCAGGATGCGGGCGCCGCGGGCCCGGGCGTGCTCATATTCCTCCAGCACCAGGATGCCCGCGCCCTCGCCCATAACAAACCCGTCGCGCCGCCGGTCAAAGGGAATGGAGGCCGTCGCCGGATCGTTGCGGTGGGTCAGGGCCATGCAGCTCGTGAAGCCGGCCACCGCCAGCGTGGTGATCGCCGCCTCGGCGCCGCCGGCCAGGATCACGTCGGCCCTGTCGCCGGCAACGGCCAGATAGGCCTCCCCGATCGCATGGGTGCTGGTGGCGCAGGCCGTCACCACGGGCAGGCAGGGCCCCTTAGCGCCAAAGCGCATTGCGATGCTGCCGGCCGCGATATTGGATATCATCATGGGGATGAAGAAGGGAGAAATCCTTCCAGGGCCCCGGGTGAAAAGCTTGTTTGCCTCTGTCAGAAGCGTATTCATGCCGCCGATGCCGGAGCCCACATAGACGCCGGTACGTTCCGGCTCGGTCTCCGTGATGCCGCTCATCTCCATGGCCTCGGCTGCCGCCGCCATGGCGTACTGGGTGTACAGGTCGCATTTGCGGGCCTGCTCCTTGGACATGCAGCATTGGTAGTCAAAGCCCTTGACCTCCGCAGCAATCTTGACGGCGTAATCCGCGGTGTCAAACCGCGTGATCTTATCGATCCCGCACCGGCCGGCGATGAGCCCCTGCCAGTATTCCGGGGCCGTATTGCCGATGGGCGTAACCGCGCCCATACCGGTAATCACAACTCTGCGCATATTCCCCTCCTGTTACATATTCAACCCGCCGTCCACGGGGATCACCGCGCCTGTGATGTATCCTGCCCCGTCGGAGGCAAGGAAGGTGCAGACGGCGGCGATTTCCTCCGGCGATCCCATGCGCTTGAGCGGGATTGCCTCTTGGGCGGCGCTGAGCACCTGCTCAGGCAGCTTACCGGTCATGTCGGTGGCGACAAAGCCAGGAGCCACCACGTTACAGGTTATGCCCCGGCCCGCCAGCTCCTTGGCTGTGGTCTTGGCCAGCCCGATCATACCCGCCTTGGCGGCGGCATAGTTGGCCTGGCCGGCGTTGCCCATCAGGCCCGCGACCGATGCGATATTGATGATCCTTCCAGCGCGCTTACGGATAAAATTGCGGTATAAATGTTTAATCATATGGAATGCGCCTTTGAGATTGGTATCAATCACACGGTCGAAATCCTCTTCCTTCATCTGGAAGATCAGGCCGTCGCGGGTAATGCCGGCGTTGTTCACCAGAATATCCACGCCGCCGAAGTCCTTCAGCACCTGCCCGGTCGTGAGCGCCGTCTCCTCAAAGCTGGAAACGTCGCAGCGGTAGCAGCGGGCGCGCACGCCCATCGCTTCAATTTCCTGGCAGGTTTGCTGGGCTGCCTCTTCGCTGGAGGCATACACCAGGGCAATGTCGGCCCCCTCGCGGGCCATGGAGAGGGCGACCGCCCGGCCGATCCCTCTGGAGCCTCCGGTAATCAGGGCTACCTTTCCCTTAAGCATGGTTTCCCTCCCCCAGCATTTCAATCGCCGCCTTCAGGCTTGCAGGATCGCAAATGGAGCAGGCGGTCAGCTCCTTGTCGATTTTGCGCATCAGGCCCGTCAGGGTCTTTCCGGCCCCGACCTCTACAAAGGCCGTCACGCCGTCAGCCCGCAGCCTTTCGATGGTCTGCTGCCAGCGTACCGGGCTCATGGCCTGCCTGGCCAGCGTACCGGCAGGGTCATCCCCATAGGGCTTCGCGGTCAGGTTGGCGTAGAGCGCCGGCGTGGGCGCGCCCAGCTCCATGCCCGCCAGCAGCTGCTCCAGCCCCTGGGCGGCTTCTGCCATGAAGGGGCTGTGAAAGGCGCCGCTGACGTTCAACCGCAGGGTACGGCCCCCAGCCGCAGCCACCGCCTGGGTGAAGAGCTGCTCCTCCCCGGCAGCCATGGCGCAGACAATCTGACCCGGACAGTTATAGTTGACTGGATAGGCCGCTTCAAAGCCGCGGCAAATTTCCTCTACCGCCTCGGGGCAAAGGCGCAGGACCGCAAGCATGACGCCAGGGTGGCGCTGGGCGCATTCCTGCATCATCTCGCCCCGGCGGATGACCAGGCGGAAAGCCTCCGGCAGGGAAAGCATCCCGGTAAAGGCCACGGCCGCCACCTCGCCCAGCGAAAAGCCCGCCGCCGCCTGGGGCGCCAGTCCGGCCTCCCGGGCCGCCTCGGCGCAGGCCAGGTCCATGGCAAAGAGGCAGGGCTGAGTGTTCACCGTCTGGGAAAGCTCCTCCATGGACCCCTCAAAGCATTGCCGGAGCGTGCCGGGCCGCAGGGCCTCGCAGGCGTCGAACACGCGCCGGGCTGCGGCGCTTTCGTCATAGAAGGTCCGGCCCATACCGGGGAACTGGGCTCCCTGCCCGGCGAACAGGAAGGCTATTTTCCCCATTTGGCTGCTGTGCATAGTACCTCCTCGGCCTGGCGCATCATCCCTTCGATGATCGCCCGGGCGCTCTCTTTTTGGTTCACCATAGCGGCGCACTGGCCTGCCAGGAAGCTGCCCCGTTCCAGGTCGCCCTCCTTGGCGGCGCGGCGCAGGGATCCCACGCCATAGGCCTCCAGCTCCTCGTCGGATACCGAAGCGTCGTATTCCATCTGGGCGTATTGGCGGCTGAAGGGGTTCTTCAGCGCCCGCACCGGATGGCCCAGCCGCCGGCCGGTTACGATGGTATCAATGTCCTTGGCCTTCAGCACCTTTTCCTTATAATGCTCATGGACGGTGCATTCCTCGGCCACCAGGAAGCGGGTGCCCACCTGCACGCCTACCGCGCCCAGCATCATTGCCGCGGCCACGCCCCGGCCATCGGCAATGCCGCCGGCGGCAATAACGGGGATCTTCACCGCGTCCACCACCTGCGGCACCAGGGTCATGGTGGTCAGGTCGCCCACATGGCCGCCTGATTCCCCGCCCTCGGCAATGACCGCAGAGGCCCCGGCCCGTTCCACCATGCGCGCCATGGCCGTGGAGGGCACCACGGGTATGACCTTGATACCGGCTTCCCGCCACTGGGCCATAAAGCGGTTGGGCAGGCCCGCGCCGGTGGTTACCACCGGCACCCGCTCCTGTGCAACCACCTGCGCAACCTCCTCCACATGGGGGCTCATCAGCATAATATTGACGCCGAAGGGCCGGTCGGTGGCCGCCCGCACCTGGCGGATCTGCTCCCTAAGGTAATCGGCCCCGGCGTTCATGGCCGAGATAATCCCCAGCCCTCCCGCCTTGGAAACCGCCCCGGCTAGGGAGGCGTCGGCGATCCATGCCATGCCGCCCTGCAGGATCGGTTCCTCAATCCCCAGCAGCGTGCAAAGCGGCGTCCTCATTTCACGTTCTCCTCGATCAGCGCGACCAGCTCGCCCACGGTGGAAAGCTTCTCGTTCATCTCGATGGTGATGTTGAACTCATCCTCCAGGTTCATGATCAGCTCGGCCGTATCCAGCGAATCCACGCCCAGGTCGGCAAAGGTGCTGTCCATCGTGATGGACGATACGTCAATGTCCTTGTAATCGGCGAGAATTTCTGCAACTTTTTCAAACATGTTCATTTCCTCCAAAGCTTTCTGGGTGAATGTATATGTGAAAGGGAAAGCCTTCCCCCTTCAGCCTATTTTTTCCAGGTTATAAGGGCAGCGCCGGTGGTAAGCCCCGCGCCGAAGGCGCTCATCATCAGCCGCTGGCCCGTCTTGAGCATCCCCTGCCGGTTCATCTCATCCATCAGGATGGGAATGCTGGCCGAGGATACGTTGCCATAGCGCTCGATGGTGGTGGGGAATTTCTCCCGGGGCTGCTTAAGCCGCGCGCGGGCCGCCTCAATGATCCGGAGGTTTGCCTGGTGCAGCAGATACCAGTCCACCTGCCCCGCCTCCAGGCCGTTGGCCTTCAGCATGGCCCGTATATCCCGCGTAATCGAGGAGACGGCGAATTTATAGACCTCCTGCCCGTTCATGGTCAGGTAGGGGTGCTGGGGGCGCCCCTGGAAGAAGGGGCTGTTGCCCTTAGGCGCGTCGGCGACCAGCCACTCCTCGCTGGGCTTGGCCGTCAGCTTAAGGTCCTCCAGCCCGTCGCCAGGGCCCAGCACCACCGCGCCGGCACCGTCTCCGAAAAGCACGCAGGTGGACCGGTCGGTCCAGTCGGTCAGGAAGGACAGCGCCTCGGCGCTGACGATGGCCATCCGCTTCACCCGGCCCGAGGCCAGATAGGCAGCCGCCACATCCAGCGCGGCGATGAAGCCGGCGCAGGCGCCGTTTATGTCCATAGCCGGGCATTCGATCCTAAGCTCCTGCTCGATCATATTGGCCAGGGCCGGCGTCGCCGTATCCCCCCGCACGGTGGTGCACAGGATCAGCTCCAGCTCCTCCGGCGCGCAGCCGGCGTCCTCCAGGGCCAGGGCCAGGGCCCGCGCGCCCAGGCCCGACAGGGTCTCGGTGGTGATGATGCGGCGCTCATGGATGCCCGTGCGGGTAACGATCCATTCGTCGGAGGTATCCACCATATGCGTCAGTTCCTCGTTGGTCAGCCGCTTTTCCGGCATCGCGCTGCCGGTTCCCAGAATGGTTAGACTCATTTCACGCCTCTACTCTATTTTTTCTCATCGGGATAGACGGATTTCAAATATTCATCCATGCGCTGGATGCCGGCCAGCAGCACCCGCTTTTCCTCCTCGGTAAACCCGCGGGCAATGTGGTTCAGCATCAGCCGGTGAAAATACCGGTGGGCCACATCGGCCTTGTGCCCCAGGGCCGTGACCCGTACGCATACCATGCGCCCATCCTTCTCGTCGCGGAATTTTTCCACATAGCCCTTTTTGACCAGCTTATTGATGGCCACCGTCACCGAGGGCAGCGAGAGGGCGTGCTCCTGGGCGATATAGGTGATGCTTTTGGGCGTCTTGTCCTTGGCGATGGTTTCAATCAGGTGCAGCTCGTTGATGCTCAGCTCCGAGTTGCTTTTGTCCCGGGTCATGCGCTCCTCGATCCGGTTGATATCCCGATAGGTGGACAACAGCACCCGATTCAGCTGCGACAGAAAATCGTCCATTGAATCCTCCGCTGCAATGCACTTTTGCTAGTTAGTCTAACTAAGTATAAGGTCGTAGGAAAGCTTTGTCAAGCCTCCTGTTCACTCCTTCCGCCGCTTCCCGGCGTGGCGCCAGGCTGCGCTGCCCCTGCGTTTTGCTCAGCCTATCACAAACCCTCCCCCAAAGTCCAATCATACGATTCAAAAGATACGGGTAAAAAGCGCGCCATTTCAGACTCCCATCTGAAATGGC
>UQLW01000044.1 GCA_900542005.1 uncultured Eubacteriales bacterium | reverse complement strand
GGGGGGAAATATAGATCACCTGCAGCCTGTCCTCCAGCGTCCCTTCCCTTGCCTGCCGCTTTAGCCGGTCGATCCATACCAGGAAGGCCGCCAGGGTCTTGCCCGTGCCTGTCGGCGCGCTGACGAGCACATGCCCGCCCCCGGCAATCGCCGGCCATGCCTCCCGCTGCACCGCAGTCGGCTCGCCTACCCCGGCTGCGAACCAGCGCGCCGTGGCCTCGTGAAACAGCCCCAATACCTCCATGCTCCTGCATCCCCCGCCCTTTGCGTTCATATGTTCTCATTGTAGGCGATCCACCGGCCGCTGTCAAAGGAAATCCATTCGCTGCTGCCCCAAGGGCTCCGGCCGCTGCAGGAGGGATATGCGTTCCCCCACAGGATAAAAAAACCCGCTTTTCGGATACAAGTCCGGAAAGCGGGGAAAGGGCGCGCAGCCCAGGCCGGTTATCAGCGCTGCTCGCCGCCGGCGCTTCCATCCGCCTGCCGCCCGCAGGCCGGAAAGCGCTCGATCTTTTCCTGCAGGGTATTGACGAACAGGCAGATATGGTATCCATCGCATACCGCATGATGCACCTGGATGGCCAGCGGCAAATAAAGGCGGCCATCCCGCTCAAACTTCCGCCCGATGGTAAAGATGGGCAGCAGATATTTTCCGTCGCCTGCGATGTTCAAATGAAAGCCGGTAAAGCAGGCCCAGGGCAGTACCGATACGTCGAAGGAATTGGCTGGCCTTCCGGGCTTGGCGATATAATGGACGTCCGTCCCATACGCTTCAATATCCGCCTCATAGGCCTTCAGGAAGGTGGGATAATCCTCAGAAAACGCCGTCCAAAGGCAGGAGAAGGTCTTCGTCTGCTGGTGAAAGACCGTGTAGGCGGGCGTCATGCCGTCGTATACGCCCAGCCCCTCCTCGGTAGCCGCCGTCCGGAATTCAGGGATCGCCTGCACCGTGTCCGTCAGCAGCCAGAGCATGGCGGGGTATAGCCGCTGTCCCTTCAGCCATGTAATATCCAGGTCTGCGGTCATGGAATAGCTGCAGACCACCTCCTGCATAAAATGCTCATAATGTTCCTTTCGCGCCCAATGCTCCACATCGATCCGGTGAAAGGCCATACCGCATCCCTCCCCATTCAAGCAATCCGCCCGGCAAACGCCGGAAAATTATCGTTATTCAAATCAATAACCCAAACCCCACCGGGCTAATCTCTTTGCGACGTTTTCCGGCAATCCAGAAGTGAACCTTCCTGTATTTTAGCCCACCAAATGAATAAAATCAATCATGATCGATTCCATAAAACGCATAGCTAAGGAACAAAAAAGCACTGGATTTTTGAACAAAATCCAGTGCCTTGTATGGTGGAGGTAAGGGGATTCGAACCCCTGACCTTCGCATTGCGAACGCGACGCTCTACCAACTGAGCCATACCCCCACGGACGGAACGATTGAAATTATAGCATAGCTTGATCCGTATTGCAAGCACATTTTGGCTATGATTTGAAAAAACTGGCGGGCGTGAAAAGCGGCGCAGGTGGCACAATAGCGATGAACCCAAAAAGGAGGTAACGATCATGAGTCATCTGAACCGCGAACATAACCAATGTATCCACTGCGACGTTGTAAGCTGCTCCCATAACGACCGCGAGGGCTGCTGCGGCCTGAGCGCCATCAAGGTATCGCCCTGCCCCCACTGCCATACCGGCGAAAAGGGCCGCGAAAGCATGTGCTCCAACTACGAGGCCAAGTAATGAGCGACAAAAAGCGGGGCAAGCCGGGGCACGACCGCCTTCCGGACAATCCGACGCCCCGGCAGCGGGAAGACTTCGAGATGGACCTTCTGGATAACGGCACCATCTCCTCCATGGAGATGACGGGCATCGCGCCTGCGGCGCTGCCGGAAAACGAAATCGGCACCGCCGCCTTTAACCAGCTATGGACCAATCCCACCCGGATGCTGGGCGCTAAGCCCACCCCCGATGAAATGGATCCGGATCAAAAGGACTAAACTCTCAAAGGGGAGCGGATACACCGCTCCCCTTCCTTTTTTATAGAATCGCACGGCTAATCCCGGTTGCGCGAAATGAGCACCAGCCTGACCAACTGGAGCACAGCCATCAGCGCCGAAGCCAGATAGGTCAGCGCGGCGGCCCGCAGCACGGCCTTCGCCCCGCCGATCTCCTGCCTCTGCAGATAGCCGTCGCCCTCCAGCATGGCCAGTGCCCGGGAGCTGGCGTTGAATTCTACCGGCAGGGTTACCAGCTGAAACAGCACCACCAGGGCAAAAAGCACGATGCCCGCCGTGACCAGCGGCCGGAAGGAGAAGATCAGCCCCGCCAGCAGCAGCGGCCAGGAAAGGGACGAACCCAGGTTGGTCACCGGCACCAGCGCGCTGCGCCAGGCAATAGGCCGGTAGCCCTGGGCATGCTGCACCGCGTGGCCGACCTCGTGGGCCGCCACCCCCAGCGCCGCCAGCGACGAGTAGCCGTATACCGACTGGGAGAGGGCCAGCACCTTGCGCTTGGGATCATAGTGGTCGGTCAGGTTGCCTTTGGTTTCGATCACCTGCACCGAGGAAAGCCCGTGGCTGTCCAGCATGCGCCGGGCCATGGCCGCCGCCGTCCAGCCCCCGGCCGAAAGCGTGCGGGCATACCGGTTGAAGCTGGAGGATACCTGCCACTGGGCCCAGGCTGAAAGAAGGATGGCCGGCAGCAGGAGCAGCCATGTGGGATCCAGATAATATCCGAAAAAGGGCATTTTACTCACCTCATTCATGCTTTGCCCTTATTATAACCGCCAATGCCCCAGAAAAAAGCCCCAAAGGCCCGGATGACGTTTTGCCCGCGCGTAAACCGGCAATCCCCCGCCGACAGGCCACTTGTTTGCGGGGGATAATTCGGGTATAATACCGTTTAATGGAGTTTTGTTCAACAAGAAGGGAGCATAATCGATGATCCGCACAATGAAGCTCAGAGAGCTGAAGCAACGGGCCGGCCAGCTGGACGGGCAGCAGGTGACCATAGCCGGCTGGGTTAGAACGATTCGGGAAAGCCGCAATTTTGCCTTTATGGAGTTGTCGGACGGCAGCTGCTTCGGCACCGTGCAGGTGGTGCTGGAGCGGGAATCCCTGCCCCAGTATGAGCTGCTCTGCGCGCAGAATGTGGGCGCGTCCGTCATCATTACAGGCGCTGTAGTGCTGACGCCCCAGGCGAAGCAGCCCTTTGAGATCAAGGCGGCCCATGGCGAGGTGGAGGGCGAAAGCGATCCCTCCTTCCCCATGCAGAAAAAGCGCCATACGCTGGAATACCTCCGGACCCAGGCCCATCTGCGTCCCCGCACCAACACCTTCCAGGCGGTGCTGCGGGTGCGCTCCTTAACTGCCTATGCCATCCACCGCTTCTTCCAGGAGCGCGACTTTGTGTATGTGCATACCCCCATTATCACCACCAGCGACTGCGAAGGCGCCGGTGAAATGTTCCGCGTCACCACGCTGGACGCCAAAAATCCGCCCCTGACGCCCGATGGCGCGGTGGACTTCAGCCAGGATTTCTTCGACAAGCCGGTATCCCTGACCGTATCCGGCCAGCTCAACGGCGAAACCCACGCCTGCGCTTTCCGGGACATCTATACCTTCGGCCCCACCTTCCGGGCAGAAAATTCCAACACCGTCAAGCATGCCGCCGAATTCTGGATGATCGAGCCGGAAATGGCCTTTGCCGACCTGGAGGACGACATGGACGTGGCCACGGATATGATGAAATACGTCATCCGCTATGTGGTCGAGCATGCGCCCGAGGAGATGGCCTTCTTCAACCAGTTCGTCGACAAGGGCCTGCTGGACCGGCTGGAGCATGTGGCCACCAGCGATTTTGGCCGCGTCAGCTATACGGACGCCGTTCAGTTGCTGGAAAAGGCGAACCGCAGCTTTGAATATCCGGTTTTCTGGGGTATGGACATGCAGACCGAGCATGAGCGCTATCTGACCGAGGAGGTATTCAAGCGTCCGGTATTCGTCACCGATTACCCCAAGGATATCAAGGCCTTCTATATGCGCCTGAACGATGACGGCAAGACGGTAGCCGCCACCGACCTGCTGGTGCCGGGGATCGGGGAGATCATCGGCGGCAGCCAGCGCGAGGAGCGGCTTGACCTGCTGGAGGCGCGGATGCAGCAGCTGGATATGCGGATGGAGGACTACCGATGGTATCTCGATCTGCGCCGGTATGGCACGGTGCGCCACGCCGGCTATGGCCTGGGCTTTGAGCGGGCGATCATGTACCTGACCGGTATGGCCAACATCCGCGACGTGCAATCCTTCCCCCGTACCGTGCACAACGCTGAATTCTAAAGCAATTTTCATCCCTGCCGGCCGGCTGGAGCGCTTCCAGCCGGCCCTTTTTCGCCCAGCGCCCCGGCCGGGGGAAAATCAGCGCGGCAAAGCGCGGGCCGCCTGCGCCCGCATCCTTGAAAACCGGGCCTTTGCCGGGTATAATGATAGACGGACATCGCCGGGCAGGATGCGCCTGCAAGAGCGCAGTTCCCCGGCAGAATGCAAATGGATTAAGGGAGGGTGCCTATGAAGGATATTACCATTACCGATTCTGTGCGCTATATCGGCGCGGACGATACGACCATCGATCTCTTTGAAAGCCAATACGTCGTGCCCAACGGCGTATCCTACAACAGCTATGTGATCCTTGACGACAAGGTAGCCGTCATGGACACGGTGGATGCCCGTGCCACCGCCCAATGGCTGGAAAACCTGGAACAAGCCCTGGCAGGGCGCACGGTGGATTACCTCATCGTCTCCCATATGGAGCCCGACCATGCCGCCAACATTCAGGTGCTGGCCGAGAAATATCCTGCCCTGCAGGTCGTGGGCAACGCGAAAACCTTTGCCATGATCAGCCAGTTCTTCACCGTCGACCTGACCGGCCGCAGCCTGGTGGTCAAGGAGGGCGATACTCTCTGCCTAGGCCGCCATACCCTTCAGTTCTTCATGGCGCCCATGGTCCATTGGCCGGAGGTCATGGTCAGCTATGACAAGGCCGAAAAAATTCTCTTTTCCGCCGATGGCTTCGGCAAATTCGGCGCGCTGTCCGCCGATGAACCCTGGGACTGCGAGGCCCGCCGCTATTATTTCAACATCGTTGGCAAGTATGGCGCGCAGGTACAAGCCCTGCTGAAGAAGGCCGCTACGCTGGATATCGCCATGATCTGCCCCCTGCATGGCCCCATCCTCAAGGAAAACCTGGGCCATTACATCGGCAAATACGACATCTGGAGCCGCTACGAGCCCGAAGACCGGGGCATCGTCATCGCCTATGCCTCCATCCACGGGCATACCGCCGGGGCGGCCCGCAAGCTGGCCGCCCTGCTTGAGGCCAAGGGCGCGCCCAAGGTTGTCCTGTATGATCTGGCCCGCTGCGACATGGCCGAGGCTGTGGAGGATGCCTTCCGGTACGACCGCCTGGTGCTGGCTGCCGCCTCCTATGACGGCGGCGTGTTCCCCTGCATGGAGGATTTCCTGCTGCACCTTAAGGCCAAAGCCTATCAGAAGCGGACCGTGGCGCTGATTGAAAACGGCAGCTGGGCCCCCTCCGCCGGGAAATGCATGAAGGCCATCCTGGAGGGGATGAAGGCCCTTACGCTGGTAGAGCCGGTGGTCTCCATCCGCTCCGCCATGAAGCCCGCCGACGAAGCCGCCCTGGAAGCTTTGGCCTGCAGGCTGATGGAGGCTTAACGCGCCTCTATGCAGGATGACCGGATGCAATTTGTAAAATAAAGCCCTCTCAAATCATCCTTCGCTTCATTTTCTTATTGACAATTCCCTATGGAATGACTAAAATAGGATAAAATCAAAGGGAGGGGCTGAGCAGATGTTTTGTTCTTGTCATATGAATCGTGCATTTTGCCATGCGCGTTCCTGCACGGCACGCTCTGCCCGCAAACCCTATGCCAGTCTGATGGACGCTGCCTTTATGGCTGCGTCCCTTTTTCTTATCGTCTGCCTGCTGGCCGTATCTGTATCCATTCGACTGTGGCTGCCCATTGTACCCGGCGTATGGTTCATTTGCTTCAGCCAAGGGCAGGAAAGCCGCCCGTCTCCCCGATAAGGGAGGCCAGGGAAACGCTTACGCGGCTTTGCTGGAAGCAAGGCCGCTTTTCTTTTACCCCCCATCACCGGATATTTGAAGCTGCCTGGCAGCTTGAAATAAATAGAAGGACAGGAGAAGAAGGAATGAAAACGATGACAAAAAGGATCCTTACCTGGCTCGCCGCCGGCGCCCTGGCCGCGGGCATGAGCGGCTGCGGCGCTCCGGCGCAGGATGCCCAGACCACCGCCGCTCCCCAGGGAGACGGCAGCGCCTCCGGGGCAAAAGAGGTGCTCATCGGCGGCATCGGCCCGCTGACCGGCGATTATGCCAACTATGGCACCGCCGCCCGCAATGGGGCGCAGATCGCCGTTGATGAGATCAATGCGGCCGGCGGCGTGAACGGCATGAAGCTCGTGCTCAATTATCAGGACTCCGCCGGCGACCCGGACAGCGCGGTGGCCGCCTATGGCAAGCTGATTGACCAGGGGATGGACGTATCCCTGGGCGGCGTGCTCTCCGGCGAAAACGCTTCCATCGTCGCTGCAGCCAAGCAGGACGGCCTATTGGTGCTGACGCCCTCCGCTTCGGCCGACGCTGCCATCACAGGAAACGACAGCGCCTTCCGCGTCTGCTTTACCGACTCCTCCCAGGGCGCCGCCTCGGCCGACTATATCGCCAACAACCAGCTGGCTACGGAGGTAGCGGTTTTCTATCAGAGCGATATTGATTATTCCGTCGGCCTTTACCGTGCCTTTGAGGCCCAGTGCCAGGCCTCCAATATCACCATCAAAGAGGTTCAGACCTTCACAAAGGATACCAGCACAGATTTTTCCACCCAGATCAACGCGATTAAGGATTCCGGCGCAAAGCTGGTCTTCATCCCCATCTATGCGGCGGAAGCCTCTACCTTCCTGACCCAGGCCGCCGGCAAGCTGCCGGAGGGCACCGTATACTTTGGCTGCGACGGCCTCGACGGCATCCTGGGCAAGGTATCCGATCCCGCCGTTGCAGAGAACGTCATGCTGCTTACGCCCTTTGCCGCCGATGATCCGGCGGAAAATGTGCAGGCCTTCGTCAAAGCCTACAAGCAGGCGAACGGCGGCGCAGCGCCCGACCAGTTTGCCGCCGACGGCTATGACGCAGTCTATGCGGTCAAGGCTGCCATGGAGAAGGCCGGCGTGACCGACCCTGCCGAAGCCGATTTCAGCAGCAAGCTTGTAGCCGCCATGACTGAAATCACCGTAGACGGCGTTACGGGCACGATGACCTGGACCGCTGAGGGGGAAACGGTGAAGGCGGCCAAGGCTATGATCATCCATGACGGCGCCGCTGTGCTCTATACCAAATAGTCCCTGATCCATCCGATCGATTCGTCAACTGCATTCCCTTCCGGGTCATACGTTCTCCGGAAGGGAACGCTTTTATAAGAAGGAAGGAACGATGACGCATTTTATTCAAACCCTGATCAGCAGCCTGAGCCTGGGAAGCATATACGCGCTGATTGCGCTGGGGTATACCATGGTTTACGGCATCGCCAAGATGCTGAACTTCGCCCATGGAGACATTATCATGGTCGGCGCCTATACCGTGATTGTCGCCGCCTTCCAGCTGGGTATGCCGCCCGCGCTGGCCGCATTGATGAGCATCCTCGTCTGTGTGCTGCTCGGCGTATTGATTGAGCGGCTGGCCTACAAGCCGCTCCGGCAGGCGCCGCCGCTTTCCGTATTGATCACGGCCATCGGCGTCAGCTATTTGCTGCAGAACCTGGCCCTTATCATCTTCGGCTCCGAGCAGAAGGCGTTTCCGGCCCTCATCACGCTGCCCGAGCTGCACCTCGGCGCGGTGGTTGTCGACGGCATCACCCTGGTGACCCTGGCCGCTACCGCGGTCATTATGGTGGGGCTGACGCTGTTCATCAACAAGACCCGTATCGGCAAGGCCCTGCGCGCCGTATCCGAGGATAAGGAGGCCGCCGAGCTAATGGGCATCAGCACCAACAAAACCATCACCCTGACCTTTGCCATCGGCTCCGCCCTGGCGGCCGTAGCCAGCATCTTCTATGGGGCCACCTACATTTATATCAAACCCACGACCGGCGCCATGCCCGGCATTAAGGCCTTCACCGCAGCCGTATTCGGGGGGATTGGCTCCATACCCGGCGCGATGCTCGGCGGTATCCTGCTGGGCATGATTGAGCAGTTCTCCAAAACCTATATCTCCACGCTGTGGTCCGATGCGATCGTTTTCGGCGTGCTGGTGCTTGTTCTCGTCGTGAAGCCGACCGGCCTGCTGGGCAGGCAGATCAAGGAGAAGGTGTAGCCATGAACATGCTCCGTATCCGTAAAGCCTTCAACAAAAACGGCCTCACGCTGGCCGCGGTGGTCATCGCCTATGCCGTCGTGGGCGTCCTCGTGTATACGAACCAGGCCAGCCGCCAGATGTCCAATATGCTGATTTCCCTCTCCGCTTACATTGTCATGGCCGTCTCCCTGAACCTGGTGGTGGGGCTGCTGGGCGAGCTGTCTCTGGGCCATGCGGGCTTCATGTCGGTGGGGCTCTTCAGCGGCTGCCTGATCTCCATCGCGCTGGCTGAAAGCCTGCCCCTGGCGCTGCGGCTGCCCCTGTCCATGCTTTCGGGCGGCCTGGTCGCCGCAGTCTTTGGCTTCATCATCGGCCTGCCCGCTCTCAGGCTGAAGGGCGACTATCTGGCCATCGTCACCCTGGCCTGCGGAGAAATCATCAAGAACCTCATTACCAACCTGAAGTTTACCGGCGGCGCGCTGGGGCTCAATACCGGCGCGATCTATTCCAATACCAAGGCCCTGCTGCCCTTCGCCTTTGTCCTGGTCCTTCTCACCGTGATCGTGATGATGAATCTGAAGTCCTCGCGCTACGGCCGGGCGATTATGGCGATCCGCGACAACCGCATTGCGGCGGAATCCACCGGCATCAACGTTACCTATTTCAAGCTGATTGTATTTATCATCGCCGCCTTCTTCGCCGGAGCGGCCGGCTGCCTGTATGGGCACAGCTTCGCCAACGTGAAGCCTTCCACCTTCGATTACAACATGTCCATTGAAATCCTGGTCATCGTTGTGCTGGGCGGCATGGGCTCGGTGCGCGGTTCCATCATTGCGGCTATCCTGCTGCAGATGCTTCCGGAGGTTCTGCGCGATTTCTCCGATTTCCGCATGCTGGCCTATTCGGTGCTGCTGATCGTCATCATGCTGCTGAACGCCTCTCCCCGTTTTGCCGAGCTGAAGGGCCGCCTCTCCCCGGCCAATTTCTTCCGTTTCCTCACCCGCAAGATGACCCGAAAGGAGGCGTCCGCCGATGAGCAGCCCTAAATCGCCTATTCCCGACTCGCCCCTGGTGCCCTATCCCAGCGGGGCCTATGTGCCGGAGCGGGATGTAAAAGAGCTTCCGGTCCTGGAGACGCATCATCTGGGGATCGATTTTGGCGGCCTTACCGCAGTCGATGATTTCTCGCTTACCATCGGGAAAACGGAAATTGCCGGGCTGATCGGTCCCAATGGCGCGGGGAAAACCACGGTCTTTAACCTGCTGACCAATGTGTATACCCCTACCCGCGGCTCCATCATGATTGACGGCTTCTCCTCCGCCGGGAAAACCACCGCCCAGGTCAACAAAATGGGCATCGCCCGCACCTTTCAGAATATCCGCCTGTTTTCCCATATGTCCGTGCTGGATAACGTGCGGGTCGGCCTGCACAACGCCACCCGGGAAAACCTGGCGGCCGCTATCACCCACGGCTTTGGATACCGCAGGGCCGAGCGGCAATCCCGGCAGGACGCCCTTGAGCTGCTAAGCATCTTCTCGCTGGAGAATCTTGCCGACGCGCCGGCCGGAAGCCTTCCCTATGGCGCCCAGCGGCGGCTTGAAATTGTCCGCGCGCTGGCTACGCAGCCCAAGATCCTGCTGCTGGACGAGCCGGCCGCCGGCATGAACCCCTCGGAAACCCAGGAGCTCATGGAGAATATCCGGAAAATACGCGATACCTTTGGCATCGCCATTATGCTGATCGAGCACGATATGAACCTGGTCATGGGGATATGCGAGGGCATATGCGTGCTGGATTATGGCAAGATTATTGCCAAGGGCACGCCGGAAGCGATCCAATCCAACTCCACCGTCATTGAGGCCTATCTGGGGAAGAAGGGGGCGAAGCAGGATGATGCTTGACGTTAAAACGCTCAATGTTTACTATGGGAAAATCCATGCCCTGAAGGACGTATCCTTTTCGGTCAACGAGGGCGAAGTCGTCGCGCTGATCGGCGCAAACGGGGCTGGCAAATCCACCACGCTGAAAACGCTGTCCGGCCTTCTGCGCTCCCGCACCGGCAGCATCACCTTCTGCGGGGAGGACATCTCGCACTGCGAGAGCTACCGCCTGCTGGGGAAGGGCCTGGCCCACGTCCCCGAGGGCCGCCGGATCTTCCTGCAGATGACGGTGCAGGAAAACCTGGAAATGGGCGCTTATATCCATAAAAAGGCGTCGGATGCCGACCTGGAGGATGTATTCCGGCGCTTCCCGCGGCTGAAGGAGCGGCGCAACCAGATTGCCGGCACCCTATCGGGCGGCGAACAGCAGATGCTGGCCATGAGCCGGGCGCTTATGAGCCATCCCAAGCTGCTGATGCTGGACGAGCCCTCCATGGGTCTGGCGCCCATTTTGGTGGAGCAGATTTTTCAGATCATCCGCGAGCTGCACGAGAGCGGCTCCACGATTCTCCTGGTCGAGCAGAACGCCGAGATGGCCCTGCAGATTGCCGAACGGGCGTATGTGCTGGAATCCGGCCGCGTTACGCTCTCCGGCACCGGACGCGAGCTTATGGAAAGCGATTCCATTAAAAAGGCCTACCTGGGCGGTTCGTAGGTTTCTCTATAAAGGCGGCGGTTCATCCGCCGTTTTTTCTTGTTTCAAGGCCGGTTGCCGCATCCTTCCATTTCCCTTGCCGTCTTGTTTCGCTCTGCCCACTCTGCTATAGTAGAATGGAGGCGAGAAAAGGAGGAATCATGATGCTGCGGATTGCCATATGCGATGATGACCCGGCACAGGTCGAGTATCTGACGGCCTTGGCTGGCCGCTGGGCCGATGAAAGGGGCCGTCCCCTCTGCCTTCGGCCCTATACAACCGCAGAAGCCTTTTTCTTCGCCTGGGAGTCAGGCGCCATTTTCGATATCCTCCTTCTGGACATCCAGATGCCGGGCATGGACGGCGTTACGCTGGCCCGCCGGCTTCGCCAGAGAGACGGCCAGCTGGTCATTATCTTTATCACGGCCTTCAGCGATCACATGGATCAGGGCTACGATGTCGGCGCGCTGCACTACCTGCTCAAGCCCGTCCATGAAAAGAAGCTGGCCGACACCCTGGATCGGGCGCTGGAGGCCCTGACGCGTCGGCGCCGCACCGTTGTCTTGGAGCTCGACGGGGCACTGGAGCAGATCCCTGTGGATGAGATCCTTTATCTGGAGGCATTATCGCATACGGTTATGCTCTATACGAACCGGAAAAGCTATACGCTCCGCCAACCGATGCGGCAGCTGGAAACCGATCTGGGCGAGGGGTTTTTTCGCTGCCACCGCTCATATCTTGTCTCGCTGCGCCATGTCCGGCGCATCACACGGGATACCGTGCTGCTGGAAAACGGCCAGGCGCTGCCGCTGAGCCGAAAGCGCCACGAGGCGGCAAACCGCGCGCTGATGGCATATTTTCGGGAGGAGCCGGTATGAGCTGGGCAGGGATTGCCGCCGCCGCTTTATTGGCCTGCTTGCTGGCCGCCTTGGGGATGATCGCTTATCTGCGCGCCCGGCAGCGGCTCCAGGACCAGCAGGCGGCGCTCATTGCCCGCCATGCCCAGGAGGTGCAGCATATCTACCTGCAGATGCGGGGCTGGCGGCACGACTACCGCAATCATATTCAAACCATGAAAGCCTATCGCGCCCTGGGGCAAAATGATCTGCTCGATGATTATCTGCAAAAGCTGGATGAGGATTTAACCGTCATCGACCCCATCATCAAAAGCGGGAACCTCACTGCCGACGCCATATTGAACAGCAAGCTATCCATCGCCCGCAGCCAGGGCGTACAGATTCACGCCAAGGCCCAGCTGCCTGAGGCGCTTTCGATTTCCCAGGTTGAGCTGTGTGTTATTCTCGGCAATCTGCTGGATAACGCTGTGGAAGCCTGCCTGGCCTGCCCCGATGCGGCAGATCGTTTTTTGCGGCTGTATTTATGCGTGCGGCAGGGCCAGCTTTATCTTTCCATTACCAACGCCTCCTCCGTCCGCCCGCGAAAGCAGGCCGGCCTCTACATCAGCCGCAAGGGCTCCGGCCATGGCCTGGGACTGATGCGGGTACGCCAGGCCGTAAAACGCTTGGGCGGCTATCTCGAACAGGCTGACGAAGACGGCGCATTTACCACCGAGCTTCTGATCCCGCTCTAGCATCTGCCATTGGCGCGCGAATCCATGCCATTCGCGCGCATTTTTTCTTTTTTATATCCAGCGGATGTAAAGTAGAGCCAGACGAAAGGAGGCCTACCATGAAGAAAGCGAAGCCGGGCTACAGCCTTCTGGGAAATATCGGATTTGTCCTTTCCCTGCTCATGCGGGACAACCCCGCCGACACGCTGTGTATGCTGCTGACCCCTCTGACCCAGGTGGCTGCGCCCTATCTGGCCATGCTGCTCCCAAAGGTCGTGCTGGACGCGCTGGAGCGCGCCCAAACCCCGGCCGCCTTCATCGCGCCCGTCGCCCTGGCCGCCGCTGCGCTGGCGCTGGTCACGCTGGCGAATGGCTATACCCGCAACCTGACCCTCCGGCATATTGGCCTCTATGAAATCCTGAATCTCAAGCGGTACGCCAAGCTCATGGAGATGGACTATGAGCAGATGGAGGATCCCGATGTGCTCCGCCTGATGGCGGAAGCCCGCCAGGAGCTGCAGGGAGGCGTCGCCTCCCCTGCCCTGGGCCTGCGTATGCCCGTACTGCTGACCCAGCTGGCCGCCGGGCTGCTGGGCTTCGCCGTGTATGGCAGCGTAATCACGCGCCTGCATCCGCTGGTGCTGGCCCTGATGCTCCTTTCCGCCGCGGTCAGCGCCCTGGCCCTCTCCTGGGTGCAGCGGTTTGAGCAGGGGTTCTATCCCCGGCATGCCTACACAAACCAGAAGCTGTGGAACCTGCTGACCTGGATGCAGGAAAAAGGATACGCCAAGGATATCCGGCTCTACTCGCTGACCGGCTGGCTGGATGCGATGATCCGCGGCGTGATGAAGCAATCCTATGGGGAATGCAAATCCCTGGGCAGCCGCCAGATGGGCGCGCAGCTGATCAACGCGGCGCTTATACTGCTGCGCGACGGATTGGCCTATGCTTATCTGATCCGCCAGCTGCTGGCGGGCCAGCTCTCCCTGGGCGATTTTGTGCTGGTCTTTGCGGCCATCAATGGCTTTGCCTCCTGGGTCTCCCTGATTCTCGAAAACGCCGGACTCCTTCTGCGCTCCAGCTGGGCGCTGTCCAAGATTCGCGTCTTTCTCGATCTTCCCAGCCGCCGTCCATCATCCGGCAGCGCCCCCTCCCTTCAGCCGGGCTGCCCGCCGGAGATTCGCTTTGAGGATGTCAGCTACCGCTACCCCGGCGCCGCCGCTCCGGCGCTGGAGCATGTCAGTTTTACCCTCCATCCCGGCGAAAGGGTCGCCCTGGTCGGCATGAACGGCGCCGGAAAGACCACGCTGGTCAAGCTGCTCTGCGGCCTGTATGCGCCTACCAGCGGCGCGATTTATTTGAACGGTCAAAATTTGCAGAAGCTGGATCCCAGGGCGTACACGGCACTATTGGCTCCGGTATTCCAGGATATTCACCTTTTGCCCGCCTCCATTGCGGTCAACGTGGCCCAGGCTCCGGCTGAAACGCTCGATCGCGCCAAGGTTGCCCGATGCCTAGGGCAGGTAGGCCTGCAGGCCGCTGTCGGCCGGCTGCCCAAAGGCATGGATACCCCTCTTCTGTCATCGCTGACGCCGGGAGCCGTGAATTTATCGGGGGGCCAATTGCAGAAGCTCGCCATGGCCCGGGCGCTCTACCGGGATGCGCCCATCCTGATCCTGGACGAACCCACCGCCGCCCTGGATCCCCTGGCCGAGCAGGAAACCTACCGGCAGTATCACCGGCTTGCGGAGCAAAAGACCTCCCTTTACATTTCCCATCGCCTGGCCAGCACCCGCTTTTGCGACCGGATCCTGCTGCTGGAAAAGGGACGCCTGGTGCAAGCCGGAGATCATGATACGCTGCTGAAGGCCGAAGGCCCCTACGCATCCATGTATCAGCTTCAAAGCAGCTACTACCGGGATGAGATCACAGAGGAGGGATGAGCATGGGTAACCGTCTGAACCGTATGCGCAGCGGCTGGCGTATGACGCTGCGCGGCTACAAATTGCTGGCTCAATTGGACCGGGGCTTTATCCCCTTTACGCTCCTGCAGTCCTTGGTCACGGCAGCCGGCCCGCTCATCGCCCTGCGGCTCTCCGCCCTGATTCTCAATGAGCTTTCCGGAGCCCGCGACCCAGCCGCCCTGGCTTCTTATGTGGCGATGGCCATCGGCTCCTCCTTCCTTATCGCTATCCTGCAGGCCCTGATGACACGCCAGCTGAACGCCTCCATGCAGCACGCGCTGGCCATGACCTATTGGATCACAGCCCGCCAATATTCCTCGATGGACTACAGCTATACCGAGGATCCCCAGATCACTGGCCTGCTGGACAGGATCGCCCTCTACGCCAAGACGCGGGGAGGCGGCGTATACCTTCTCTTTGAGCTGTTGGGCGGCATCGCGCAATCGGCCTTCAGCTGTATCATTTCCGCCGTGCTGCTGGCAGGGCTGTTTATCCTGCCGGCGTCCTCTCAAGGCTGGCTGATGGGAGGCGGAGGAACCGCTCTGTTTCTTCTCATGATCATCCTCATCGTGGCAGGCGCGCTGTCGGTTTCCAACCGGATCGACAACCGGTTCCTTCGTCAAATAGAAAACCGGCCTGATCCCGGTTATTATCGTGACTACTATGAAGCATATATGCAGCCGGGCCAGGCCGGGAAGGATATCCGCATCTACCGCCAGGCCAACGCAATTCTGGATATGCTGCGGGTGAACCTCTTCTTTTCCAGAATGCGGGGGCACCGGCGGCTGCATTATCTTGGCAAGGGCCTTGAGGAGGCCGCCCAGGCTTCAATTACCGGCCTGGTCTATCTCTTCGTGGGCCTGCGCGCCTTGGGCGGCGCCTGCCCCGCAGGCAGCGTCATCCAGTATGCCGGGGCCCTTAATCAGCTGCTTAACGGCCTAACCCGCGGAGCGGCGCAGCTGCGGGAGCTCTGGGAGAACAGCCAGTACCTAACCCCGCTCTTTACCCTTCTGGATCTGCCCAACCCCAAATACCAGGGCGCGCTGACCACGGAAAAGCGCGACGACAACGACTATGTATTCACCTTCCACCATGTCAGCTTCCGGTATCCCGGCGCCTCCGAATACGCCCTCAAGGACGTATCGCTTGAGCTGCACTGCGGTCGGCGTCTGGCGGTGGTTGGCCCCAATGGGTCCGGAAAGACGACCTTGATCAAGCTGCTCTGCCGCCTCTATGACCCGAGCGAAGGGACGATTACCCTCAACGGGATCGATATCCGCAAGTACCGGTACGATCAATATATGGATCTTTTTTCTGTCGTCTTTCAAGATTTTTCACTTTTCTCCCTTCCCCTTGGCGAAAATGTAGCCGCGGGGCGGCCCTATGACGAGGCCCGCATCCGGGAAACGCTGGCCCGCGTGGGCTTCGGCCCCAGGTTAGCCTCCCTGCCGCAGCAGCTGGACACCATGCTGTACAAAAGCTATGATCCCCAGGGAATCGAGCCTTCCGGCGGCGAGGCCCAGCTCATCGCCCTGGCCCGCGCCCTTTATAAGGGGGCCCCCTTCCTTGTGCTGGACGAGCCAACCGCCGCGTTGGATCCTGTTGCTGAGCATGAGATCTACACCCGCCTCCAGGATATCACCGGGCAGCGCAGCGCCATCTTCATCTCGCACCGGCTGGCCTCCTGCCGATTTTGCGATGAAATTGCCGTATTTGATCAGGGGCGTTTGGTAGAATATGGGACGCACGAGACCCTGCTGTCCAGATGCGGCGGCAAATATGCCGAGCTTTGGCAGGCGCAAGCCCAATACTACCGTGAGACCGATGCATCCGGCAGGTCTTCCGTCTCGGAGCCTCAAGCGCCGCCTGCTCCGGTATAGTCCCGCAATCCGCGCCGCTCCGTCATTTTTCCGTATCAAGCGAAAACCGCAGGGATAAATCATGTAAAATACCGGCTTTTCAAATTTCCTCCGTTGCGGTATAGTATGCAGGGAATAGGAACAGGGAGGGCAATCCAAGATGGCGCAGCTGCTTTATCAGGGGCATGGAAGCTTTCGACTGACAGCGGAGGATGGCACGGTGATCTATGTGGATCCCTATGCGGGCATGGGATACGACCTGCCGGCCGATCTCATTTTGGTCACCCACGACCACTATGACCATACGGACCTGGCAAAGGTGCCAAAAAAGCCGGATGTCACGGTGATTACCCAGGCGCAGGCGCTGGAGGGCGGCGAATACCGCCGATTTTTCTCAAAGGGCGTTTCGGTCAGCGCGGTGCCGGCCTATAATCAGAACCATGACCGGGCCGCATGCGTGGGCTATGTGATCAAGCTTGACGGCGTCAAGCTGTATGCCGCCGGCGATACCAGCCGCACCGACGCCATGGGGACGCAGCTGAGCGGCATGGGGCTGGATTATGCCCTGCTGCCCATCGACGGCATCTTCAACATGAACGCCCAGGAAGCCTCCCTCTGCGCGGAGCTCATCGGCGCTACCCATGCCATCCCGATCCATGTCAAGCCCGGCGCGCTTTACGACCGGGAGATGGCCGAAGCCTTTCATGCCCCGGGCCGTATCCTGCTGGCGCCGGGCGAAACCTTGGAGCTTCAGCCCTCCCGGCGTTAAGCCCGCCTGCAGAAGAAAGGGGGATTCCCCCCTTCTTTTTATGCGTATCCTTCCAGCCCTGGCAAGGGCTATTTTTGCGAAAGGCGTGATGCGAATGGTCAAGGATATGACCTACGGCAGCCCGACGAGGCTGATCGTCAGTTTCTCCATACCGATTGTGATCGGCAACCTTTTTCAGCAGCTTTATAACATGGTGGATACCATCATCGTCGGCCAGTGTATCGGCGTGGATGCGCTGGCTGCGGTAGGCGCCACCGGCTCGCTGAACTTTCTTGTCATCGGCTTTGTCCTGGGTATGTGCAGCGGCTTTTGCATACCGGTCGCGCAAGCCTTTGGCGCTGGCGACTATAAACAGATGCGCCGCTGTGTCATGAATGCCTATTATCTATCCTTTTTGATTACGGTGGTGCTGACCGTCCTGACCGTGCTGCTGACGCGCCCCATCCTGGAGCTGATGCAGACGCCGGCCAATATCATCGACGACGCCTACCGCTACATTGTCGTGATCTTTGGCGGAATGTTTTCCATTCTCTTTTATAACCTCTTTTCCGGCATTTGGCGGGCCCTGGGCGACAGCCGCACGCCCCTGTACTTCCTGATCCTGGCCAGCCTGTTGAACGTGGTGCTGGATCTTGTCTTCATCCTGAGCTTTTCCTGGGGCGTGGCCGGCGCCGCCTATGCCACTGTCATCTCACAGGCGGTTTCCGCCGTGCTCTGCTTTCTCTATATGCGCCGTAAGCTGCCCATCCTGGCCGCCTCCCGCGATGAGCGCAGGCCCGATCTTCGGATTATGGGAAGGCTTCTGTATATGGGCCTGCCCATGGCCCTGCAGTTTTCCATCACCGCAATCGGTTCCATCATCCTGCAAAGCGCGGTCAACGCCCTGGGCTCCAGCGTTGTGGCGGCGGTGACCGCCGGCGGCAAGGTGCAGATGATCGTCACGCAGCCCATGGAGACCCTGGGGCTGACCATGGCCACCTTCTGCGGCCAGAACCTGGGAGCGGGGCGCATCGACCGGGTGAAGGCCGGCGTACGCAACAGCCTTATCATCTCCATGGTCTGCTGCCTCGTGGGCTGGGCTGTTTCCTTCTTTGCCGGCCGTTTTATATCGCTGCTCTTTATCAGCGCCAGCGAAACCATGATCCTGGACTATACGCAACAATTTCTGCGGATGAACGCGCTGTTCTATCCGATGCTCGGCGCCCTTTTGATCCTGCGCAATTCCATCCAGGGCTTGGGTTATTCCGTCCCCGCGATGGCCGCCGGCGCCTTTGAGCTGGTCGCGCGCGGCCTGGTAGGCTTTCTGCTGGCAGGGCTCTTCGGCTTTGGCGCCATCTGCTTTGCCAATCCCATTGCCTGGATCTTCGCCTGCGTTTTCCTCATCCCGGCCTATCTTGTCGTGATCCGTCGCCTTACGCGGGCCTATCCCCCACAGGCCGGGACGGAACCGGCGATATAACCCTAGTGACAACAGGCAAGAGCGCCGCCCCATGGGGCGGCGCTCTTGCCTGTCTTTAGGTTCAGATTAAGTAATTTCCATAGTCGAGCGTTACGTTGCCCACCGCGTCCGGCTGGGTAAAGCGCGGGCAATTGTACCGTTCAAAAAAGCAATAGGTATCGCTGCCCGGGCCCGCAATGTCATTGCGGAGGCTGCCGAGCCCGGCCTTCTCGATCTCGCCCAGCACCGCTTCGTGGGGCGGGCCGCCGAAAATTTCCCCGTTTTCCAGGTTCCCATAGATCCATCCCACGCCAATATCGCTTTCCGGCAGATCCAGATAGTCGTACCCCTCCGGCGCTTCCGTCCCCGCAGGGAAAAACAGGCCGATCCAATAGGTAAATCCCGTCATATCGCCGCGCGCTGTCATGAGCCCCAGCGTGTCCGGATCAACGGGCGCAACGCCGGTTGCCTGTATCAGCTGGTCAAAGCGGTTCTCCTGCCACCATTCATCCCATTGGCGGCCAAAGCCGTCCTCGCCGCGGTCATCGTTGGTGTAGCGCTTTCCGATCAGCCGGAGCGCCGGAAAATGCTCCCGATAAACCCGTGTCACCTGAATTGCCATCTGCCTCTCCTCCTTCCAGCGGATGGAATCATGATAACCTATTTTGGCAGATCTGTCCACTTAACTATATTGCGCCTTCCATCACAGCCGTCGGGAGGCTCCGCCCTGCTTTGCGCCATGGGCCCTGCGGTTTGTGCAGCCCCCACAGGCTCCCTATGGGTCTTCATCTATCCCCGCTCTGCTAAGCGCTGCGGCATATTGCCCGCTGTCAATATGCGCGTACTGCGGCACTTCCCTCCAGGGTACGGTAAAGCCGGCCCCCTTGGCGCAGAACACCGAATCCGGCGGATTCTCCCGGTCCCCCTCCATCCGGTATCCGGCCTCGGCAATCACCGCCTGCGCATCGCGGCATACCTCATAGCCGCCGAATACCAGGCTGATGGAACCCCTGCCCTGGGTAAGGGCCGGCAGCTCGGCGCCGTAGCCGCTGAAGCGCTTCACCGGCCCCCGCCCCCGGATCACTACGTTATCGCCCAGGGTTTCCGGCGGAGCAAAGCTGCCCTGCATGCGCTGGATGTCGGCCAGGATGCGGCCCTGGCAGGATGAGGGCACGGTCAGCACATAATCGTAATAGGGTTCCAGCAGCAGGCTCTCCCCGCCGGCCAGGCCCTGGCGGATCGCCCGGTATACCGCCTGCCGGAAATCCCCGCCTTCGGTATGCTTCAGGTGGGCGCGCCCGGCCAGCAGCGTAATTTTCACATCGGCCAGCGGCGCGCCGGTCAGCACGCCCCGGTGCTCCTTTTCCATCACATGGGTGCGGATGAGGTTTTGATAGCTCTCCGCCAGGCTGTCCAGCGGGCAGGCGCTCTCAAAGGTTATGCCCGAACCCCTGGGGCCCGGCTCCATCAGAAGATGCACCTCCGCATAGTGGCGCAGCGGCTCATAATGGCCGATGCCCACAGCCGGCGATGCCAGCGTCTCCTGGTAGGCAACCCGGCAGGGGCCGAAATCCACCGCCAGCTGAAAGCGGTCCAGCATCAGCTGCCGCAGCACCTCCAGCTGGATGGGCCCCATCACATGGCAGGTCAGCTGCCGGAGGCCTGCATCCCAAGCCACCCGAAGCGCAGGATCCTCATCCTCCAGCTGGCGGAAGGCCGCCAGCACCTGCGGGTCGGGCGCGTCCGTCCACAGCACCCGGGCCTGCATCACAGGCCGCAAAGCGCCTTCCCCCTGCAGCGCCTCAAGGCCGATACCCTGCCCCGGCCGCAGCCCGGATATGCCCGTCACAGCGCAGAGCGCCCCCGCCTCCGCTTCCTCGGTTGACCGGTATTTATCCCCATGATACAGCCGTATTTCATCAATCTTATCTCCCGCCAGCTCATCCTTGACCCGAAGGCGGCCAGCCAGCAGCCGGAGGAAGAGCACCCGGCCTCCCTTGGCGTCGTGGCGCACCTGATACACCCGGGCGGCCAGCGGCAGGCCCGCACGGCGCTCATAGCCGGTGACGATCAGCCTATGCAGCCCCTCCAGCAGCGCTCCGACGCCGCGCCCCTCCAGGGCCGCGCCGCAAAAGGCGGGATGGAGCCGTCTTTCCCCTGTAAGCTCCGCCGCCCGGCGCTGCCAGAGGGCCCCATCGTAGCCCCCGTCCACATATCGTTCCAGGAGCGTTTCATCCATAGCAGCCAGCTCCTCTGCCAGCGAAGGGGTCATTGCGCCCGCCTCAAGCCGCCCTGTAAAGTCGATGATCTCCCCGCCGCATAGCTGCCTGAGCTGGTCAAGCACCCGCCCAGCATCGGCTCCGGCCCGGTCCAGCTTGTTGATAAAGAAAAACGCCGGGATCCTTCGGCTTTCCAGCAGCCGCAGTATCACCTCCGTATGGCCCTGCACCCCCTCCACAGCGCTGACCACCACCACAGCCGCGTCCAGCACGGCCAGGGCCCGCTCCATCTCCGCGGCAAAGTCCGTATGCCCCGGCGTGTCGACCAGCACATAGTGCCGTCCGCCGTATTCAAAACGGGCCAGCCCGGAAAAGATCGTAATCCCCCGCTGGCGCTCAATGGGGTCATAATCCAAAAAGGCGCTGGCCGCATCCACCCGTCCGGGCGTCCGCAGCGCCCGGGCCTGATACAGCAGCTGCTCCGACAGCGTGGTCTTGCCCGCGTCTACATGGGCCAGCAGGCCTATGCACACGGTTCCGCCCGGGCCGCAAACCGATATCCCGCCCATTTTGCATCCCTTCCTTTGGATCGTTTGGGCCCATTATACCATGCCGGGGCCCCGTCCGTCGACATGGGCTCCGGCATATACGCCTATCCTCGCCAGGTCAGGCCGGCTTCTCTCATTCCTCCAGGAAGAATCCTGCGGCCTGGTAGCGCGCCAGGGCCTCCTGGTAGCGCTGGGTCATGGCCGCCTCCACCTGGTCGATCCCCTCCTGGAGCACTTGCTGCTGGAGGGCTTCCCAGCGCTGGACTACCGCTCCGTCAGAGGGCGC
>UQLW01000043.1 GCA_900542005.1 uncultured Eubacteriales bacterium | reverse complement strand
AGTTCTTCTCCTTCGGCACCAACGACCTGACCCAGATGACCTTTGGCTTCAGCCGCGATGACGCCGGCAAGTTCCTGGGCGCTTACTATGACAAGCGCATCTATGAGAACGATCCCTTCGCCCGCCTGGATCAGAACGGCGTAGGCAAGCTGGTGCAGATGGCTGCCGAGCTGGGCCGCAAGACCCGCCCCGACCTGAAGCTGGGCATCTGCGGCGAGCACGGCGGCGATCCGTCCTCCGTGGCCTTCTGCCACAAGGTGGGCCTGGACTATGTGTCCTGCTCGCCCTTCCGTGTGCCGATCGCCCGTCTGGCTGCCGCCCAGGCTGCCATCAGCGGCGAGAAGTAATCTGCCCCTTCCGGTTTTAGATCGGTTTCGGCCAAGCTGAGCGGGGCAGAAAGCCAACAGCTTCCTGCGAAACCGTGGGAGGATAGGATGGCTAAAGCCCTTAGGTAAGCAAACCACGGCAGGCATATTGCTCGAAAGAGCAATATGCCTGCTTTTTTATATTGGCATCTGGCGCCACTTTCCTCATCACATAAAGAAATCGCAGCATACGGGCGGGTGCAGGCGACGATACCTCAAAAATTTAACAGAACTGGGGACGCGCTGCAGTGCTTTGCACCCTCGCTTAAAATAAGGCAATGCACCGGCGCCCCGGATGAAGGCCGCCGCAAGCCCGGTAAAGCCAAGAAAAAATGTCCGTCCCCAATTCATCCGAACCGAATTCGAGCCGCCTACTCCTGAGTTAGAATAGGCGGCTCTTGTTGTCTCTTTGAGCATTATTCCATTGCTTTCGCTGCATCCTTGAACCACCGGTTGTTTTCAAGCAGTTCGTCAAAGGTAACGGGCTGATACCCGTTAATATCCACACCGGCGTTCAGCACATTGTCCCTTGCCAGGAGCAAAGGCCAAAAATCGGCTTTTGTGTCGTTATGGATATGCCCGTGAACCATATAGGACTTCATAGCGTGTTTCCAGGAAAGCATAGGATAATGGCAGAGCGTTAGGGTGTGCTTGCCGTCGGAGGTCTCAAGGAAGTTATCTATGCTGATAAAATATTTAGAAGCATCGAGTTTTGTCATCCACGAGCCGTCGTGATTCCCGATAATCAACCGCTTCTTTCCCTTCAATCGCCTCAGGATGCTCTCCACACGGGTGGAGCGAAAGAACATATCCCCCAATATATAAACGGTATCGTTGCCCTTTACCCGGCTATTCCAGTTCAAGATAAGCGCTTCATCCATTTCCTCCGCGCAGGAATATGGACGGTCGCAGAACCGAATGACATTCTCGTGGCCGAAGTGGGTATCGGCGGTGAAATAAATCAATTCCATCATCTCCTTTTGTACGGGGCATATGGATATTATACCGGATGCCCCTAAAGAAGTAAACGACGCACCTATTGCCGTGCCTTGGGGCGCTTTTTCTTGTTTGAAAAGGATAGCTCAGTATCTGGGGCTTGGCCTTCCCTGCTGTTTGCAGGGAAGCGGGCGATATGGAAGCTGCGATGGTCCGGCGATAACATGTGACGGGAAACCCGGCTCACCCCCAGGCTCCCCTTATATACAGAAAAGCCTGATATGCCGGACGGCTTGGACGGGAAACCCTTGCTTGCCCCTATGCTGCGCGGGCAGCGGGAAGGTCAGGCAAGGGAAAAAGCGCTGCACCCCCAGGGCACGATATGGTTAGGCCGAAGGGGCAGAAAGGCGCATAGAGCGTAACGGCGCGGCCTGAGCTCTATGCGAGGCTGGCTGCAAAGGGGTCAACGCCATCTTGACAAAGGCGGCGAATCGTTCTATCATAAGGGAAACCGTTGAAGCGGGGATAACGGTAATGATGCCTTTACAGAGAGCCCGTCATGCTGAGAATCGGGTAAGAAACAAGTTATCAAATGGGCCGCGGAGGGCGCAGTCAAAGGCGCGGGTGAGGCGCTGAGTATGCTGCGACGTAGGGCATGCGTTATTTGCCGGGGATATGGTCGTATCCCATGAAGCGCACGGCGATTCCGTGAAATCAAGGTGGCACCGCGGATAAATTGTTTTATTCGTCCTTGACAAAAGCTTGGCTTTTGTCAAGGACCTTTTATTTTGCCCCTTTGGCGGGCGGTGTGAAAGGGCATACTTGAGAAGGAGCATGAAAATGGGTAAAATTGGACGGTTTGGCATTCACGGCGGGCAATATATACCGGAAGTGCTGATGAACGCTGTGACTGAATTGGAAGAGGCGTATAACCACTATCGAAATGACCCCGAGTTCAACCGGGAGCTTTCAACGCTGCTTAACGAATACGCGGGCAGGCCTTCGAGGCTGTATTTTGCCGGGAAAATGACGAAGGACCTGGGCGGCGCGAAAATCTATCTCAAGCGCGAGGACCTGAACCATACGGGCGCCCATAAGATCAATAACGTCCTTGGCCAAGCCCTCCTGGCGAAAAAAATGGGCAAAACCCGGCTGATTGCCGAGACAGGGGCCGGGCAGCACGGCGTTGCGACTGCAACGGCGGCGGCGCTCATGGGGCTTGAATGCGTGGTATATATGGGCCGGGAGGATACCATCCGTCAGGCGCTCAACGTATACCGGATGCGGCTGCTGGGCGCGGAGGTGATCCCCGTAACCGCTGGAACGGCGACGCTGAAGGACGCCGTATCCGAGGCCATGCGCGAATGGACAAGCAGGCTTTCTGACACGCACTACTGCCTGGGCTCGGTCATGGGGCCGCATCCCTTTCCGACCATTGTCCGCGATTTCCAGGCGGTTATTTCAAAGGAAATCAAGGAGCAGATCCTCCAAAAGGAAGGCCGGCTCCCCAACGCCATCGTCGCCTGTGTGGGCGGCGGCTCCAACGCGATCGGCAGCTTCTACCATTTTATTGAAAATCAAGAGGTTCAGCTGATCGGATGCGAGGCGGCGGGCCGGGGAATCGATACCTTTGAAACCGCCGCTACGGTCAACACAGGTAAGCTGGGCATTTTCCACGGCATGAAATCCTATTTCTGTCAGGATGAATATGGACAGATCGCGCCTGTGTATTCGATTTCAGCAGGGCTTGACTATCCGGGCGTGGGCCCGGAGCACGCCTATCTGCATGATATTGGCCGGGCTCAGTACGTTCCGGTTACCGACGATGAAGCCGTAAGCGCCTTTGAATATCTGGCCAGGACAGAGGGCATTATTCCAGCCATCGAGTCGGCCCATGCGGTGGCCTATGCGCGAAAGCTGGCGCCGCAGATGGGTCGGGATCAGATTATGGTCGTGACCCTATCCGGCAGGGGTGACAAGGACTGCGCCGCTATCGCACGCTATAGGGGGGAGGATATTCATGAATAACATCCGGTCCGCTTTTGAAAACGGTCAAACGATCGTAGCCTTTATCACCTGCGGTGATCCCGATCTGGAAACGACGGCGGCGGCGGTTCGGGAAGCCGCCGGCAATGGGGCCGGTTTGATTGAGCTGGGGATCCCCTTTTCCGATCCGACAGCAGAGGGCCCCTGCCTTCAGGCGTCCTATCTTCGGGCGGCAAGGCACGGCGTGACCACCGATGACATTTTTGATTTTGTACGGGATATGCGCCGTGAGATTGCCGTGCCCATGATGTTCATTACCTATGCGAACGTCGTTTTCTCGTATGGCGCGGAGCGGTTTATGGCCGCCTGCCGGGATACCGGGGTAGGCGGGCTGCTCGTTCAGGATCTACCCTTTGAGGAGCGGGATGAGTTCTTGCCCATCTGCCGTCAATACGGCGTGAATCTGATCTCGACGATTGCGTCAACCTCGGGAAATCGGGCTGCGCGGATTGCCAGAGAAGCGGAAGGGATGATCTATCTTGTATCCAGCCATGAAGAGGCCGGCGGCGCCGGTGATGATCTTGCCGCGATCGTGAAAATTGTCCGTGAAAATACCGCTGTGCCCTGCGTGATCAACGGCGGAAGCGGCGGCGCGAAAGAAATCTTGGATAGGGCCTCCATGGCCGGCGGGGTAGTGATTGACCGGCCGATTATCGATCTGCTTGCAAAGTACGGCAGGAATGCACCGAAGCATATCGGGGCTTTTATCGGCAGCCTGAAAGGCTGATTGACCGGCCTGGTATCTCCGGATATCATGGGCACGGCAGGGGCTACAGCCCCTGCCGTGCCCATTTTTATGCCCTGCATAGGGCGGAATTTGGATCATGCATTGCGCCGAAGGATACCGGCAGGAGAGACGCTTTGCCCGGCTATGGATCGGTGGAAAGCCCCAATATAAGCCAAGGAAAGCCGGCAGGAAACGTCGTTTTCTACAATTGACACGAAATACCATATGTGCTATCATAAACCTTGCTGAACACAATATATAGTGATTCAATCTTTGGCATATATTGGGTATGGGGGAGAAAACGATGAAGATTATCAAGAGGAACGGTTCGGAAGCCATATTCGACATTATGAAGATTGTCGTCGCCATTGGCAAGGCCAATGGGGCGGTAGAGGAAAAGGCGCGTTTAACGCCCCTGCAGATCCAGCGGATTGCCGAAAGCGTGGTGCTCTCCTGCGAGCAGCTGGGCCGCTCGCCCAGCGTGGAAGAGATACAGGATATGGTAGAGCACCAGATCATGGCCCACGGAGCCTTTGAGGTGGCCAAGGCCTACATCACCTACCGCTATACCCGGACCCTGGTGCGCCAGTCCAACACCACGGACGACAAGATCCTCAGCCTCATCGAATGCAACAACGAGGAGGCCAAGCAGGAGAACGCCAACAAGAACCCCGTGGTCAACTCAACCCAGCGGGATTATATGGCGGGCGAGGTTTCCCGCGATATTACCAACCGGATCCTGCTGCCGAAGGAGATCGTGGACGCCCATAACGAGGGGATCATCCATTTTCACGATACCGATTATTATGCCCAGCATATGCATAACTGCGACCTGGTGAACCTGGAGGACATGCTGCAAAACGGTACGGTGATCACCGGCACCCTGATCGAGCGGCCGCACAGCTTTTCCACCGCCTGCAACATCGCCACCCAGATCATCGCCCAGGTGGCCTCCAACCAGTACGGCGGCCAGTCCATCTCGCTGGCGCATCTGGCGCCCTTTGTGCAGGTCAGCCGGGATAAGATCCGCCAGCAGGTTTTGAGCGAGATAAAGTCGATCGGCGCGGACGCCCCGCTGGATAAGGTCCACACCCTGGTGGAGGACCGCCTGCGGGAGGAGGTCCGCCGGGGCGTACAGACCATTCAATACCAGGTGGTGACGCTGCTGACGACCAACGGCCAGGCTCCTTTTGTCACGGTATTCATGTACCTGGGCGAGGCCAAGGACGAGCGGGAGCGGCAGGATCTGGCCCTCATCATCGAGGAGGTGCTGGAGCAGCGCTACCAGGGCGTGAAGAACGAAAAGGGCGTGTGGGTGACGCCGGCCTTCCCCAAGCTCGTATATGTGCTGGAGGAGGACAATATCCGCCCCGATGCGCCCTACTACTACCTGACGGAGCTGGCGGCTAAGTGCACGGCCAAGCGCATGGTGCCCGACTATATCTCCGAGAAGATCATGAAGCAACTGAAGGTGGATCAGAACGGCGATGGCCAGTGCTACACCTGTATGGGCTGCCGCAGCTTCCTCACGCCCTATGTGGATGAGCATGGCAAGCCAAAGTATTACGGCCGCTTCAATCAGGGTGTGGTGACCATCAACCTGGTGGATATCGGCCTCTCCGCCGGCAAGGATATGGACAAATTCTGGGAGATCTTTGACGAGCGTATGGAGCTGTGCCACCGGGCCCTGCAGTGCCGCCATGAGCGCTTGACGGGGACGGTTTCCGACGTGGCGCCGATCCTTTGGCAATACGGCGCATTGGCCCGCCTGGAAAAGGGCGAGAAGATCGACAAGCTGCTCCATGGCGGCTATTCCACCATCTCCCTGGGCTATGCCGGCCTGTGGGAGTGCGTATACGCCATGATCGGCAAAAAGCTGACCGAGCCGGAGGGCGAGGCCTTCGGCCTAAAGATTATGCGCAAGCTCAACGAGTACACCGGCAAGTGGAAAAAGGCCGAGAACATTGACTACAGCCTGTACGGCACGCCCCTGGAGAGCACAACCTATAAGTTCGCCAAATGCCTGCAGCGGCGCTTCGGCATCATCCCGGGCGTAACGGACAAGGGATATATTACCAACAGCTACCATGTGCATGTGACAGAGCCCATCAACGCCTTTGACAAGCTGGAGCTGGAGGCGAAATTCCAGGCGCTGTCGCCGGGCGGGGCCATCAGCTATGTGGAAGTGCCCAATATGCAGCAGAACCTGGAGGCGGTCATGCAGGTCATCCGCTTCATCTATGACCATATCATGTATGCCGAACTCAATACCAAGAGCGATTATTGCCAGGTTTGCGGCTGGGACGGCGAAATTGAGATCCGCGAGACGGACGGGAAGCTGGTATGGACCTGCCCGCAATGCGGCAACCAGGACCAGGATAAAATGAATGTGGCGCGGCGCACCTGCGGCTATATCGGCACGCAGTTCTGGAACCAGGGGCGTACGCAGGAGATTAAAGAGCGCGTGATGCATCTGTAAAGGCGCGGCAAGGGGACATCCGGAAAGGATGCCCCCTTGCTGGCCAGGGAGGGAGAAACCATGCACTTTGGCGAGATCAAAAACTGCGACATTGCCAACGGCGAGGGCGTGCGGGTCACGCTGTTCGTCTCGGGCTGCACCAACCGCTGCGAGCACTGCTTTCAGCCGGAAACCTGGGATTTTGAATATGGGCAGCCCTTTACGCAGGCAGAGGAGGAGCGGCTTCTTCATCTGCTGGAGCCGGAATATATCAACGGGCTGACGCTGCTGGGCGGGGAGCCCTTTGAGCCGGAGAACCAGCGGGCCCTGCTGCCCTTCCTGCGGCGGGTGCGCGGGCGCTACCCGCAGAAAACCATCTGGGCCTTTTCCGGGTTCACCCTGGAGGAGCTTTGCACGCCGGGAAGCCATGCCCATTGCGAGGCGACGGAGCCCATGCTGGGGCTGATCGACGTTCTGGTGGACGGGCGCTTCGTGGAGGCGCAAAAGGATCTTTCCCTGCGCTTCCGGGGGTCCGCCAACCAGCGGCTGATCGATATGCCCCGCACCCGGTCGCAGGGCCGTATCGTGCTGTGGGACCGGTAGGCTGGAGGCGCGTTTGCCTCTAAGCGCGTCGCATTAGACTGAGGAGGGCGGGATGAAGGATAAGCCGTGCATTGGCCGGGGCGCCCAGGCCGACGTATACCGGGACGGGCCCTACGCCTATAAGCTGTTCCACCGGCCGGAGAGCAGGGCCGAGGCCTTCTTTGAAGCGGCCATCACCACTCAGGTGGCGGCTACAGGCCTGCCTGTCGCAGCCGTATACAGTGTGTCGGACTATCAGGGGCATCCGGTGATCCAGATGGAGTATATCGAGGGGACTGATATGAACCGCATGATGCAGGCCTGCCCGGCAGAAGCCGCCCGGCGCCTGGAGGAGCTGGCAAACCTGCAGCGCCGCGTCCACCGGCAGCGGCCCTATCTGCCCACCCGCGTGAAGGACGTGCTCCGGTCAAAGCTCAGCGGCGCACCGGGATTGAGCGGCAGCGCTGTCCGGCGGCTTTGGCAGCGGCTGGAGAAGCTGCCGGAGGGCGATTGCCTCTGCCATGGCGATTTCCATGGCGGTAACATCATCGTGCACCAGGGCCGCCATACCGTGATCGACTGGGTGGATGCCGCCCTGGGCTGCCTGGAGGCAGACGCCTGCAGGAGCTATATGATATATGCCCTGTATGATGGCTGGGCGGCAGAGCAATACCTGGATGCCTATTGCACACAGGCAGAATGCGCTCCCCAGAGGGTGCTTGACTGGCTGCCGGTAGTGGCTGGGGCGCGTCTGCGCGGCGCGCCGAACCAGGAGCGGGCGCGGCTTCTGGCCTGGGCTCAGGCGGAATAGCGGATATGAGCCCCACAAAAAACAAGGCCATGGAGACACTTTGCTCTCCATGGCCTTGTTCCATCGGCTGAGGCTAGCGGCCGGCGTCAATCCAGCGCATCTGCGTATGGAAGGGCGCATAATCGGCCGTCACCCCCCAGCCCTGGCGGTTCAGCCATTCGGCCATGGTCACCATGCCCGGCTCCTCGCTGGTGGCGTGCAGCACCCGGATCAGGGATATTCCCTCATCCTTGGCATAGCAGAAATCCCGCCAATACAGCTGGCCGTCGTCCACCACGATGCCGGCCTGGCAGCCCATGCGGCGGTAGCCGTCTACCCAGCAGGCGCAGCCGGTGCCAAGCCCCAGGCGGGTGACGCGGCGTTCCGGATCCCCCAGAAGCTGTACGACGGGCTCGCCCAGGTTCCGGGTGCGCTGCGCGATACGGCGGGCCAGCGCGCCGGCGGTAACCGGCTCCATGTCGTAGGCATGCTCATATCCCTGATAGTCGGTGGCGTCAGGGCGGCCGGAAAGGCCCAGGAACCGCGCCCAGGCAAAGGGAATGCCCACCTCGGGCATGCGGTCCCAGGTATCGTGATTGCGGATCACCGTAAGCCCGGCCTGGGCCAGCCGCTCCATGCGCCGGCGCAGCGCGCCCTCCCGTACGCCGGGAATCCAGTTTTTCAGGTTTTCCTGCTCATGGGCATGGGTATACAAAAGCGGCTCATGGACCATCATGGCGTCGTAGCCGCCGGCAGCGGCCTGCTCGATGGTATCCAGATCGGCCTGCCAGGTCACGAGTACCCGGCTTACCGGCTTATCCGGGTCGCCGAAAAGGATCTGATCCACGGTGCTGCTTTTGTCAAACCAGTCGGCTTTGGCCACAATCCGGTTTAGCAGTTCTTTGCAGGTCATAGGCTTCCTCCTCTTGTCATGGGCGGGGCCCCAGCTTTTTCCCCTCCAGCAGCTGACGGGCTGTCCACATGCCGGCCAGCGGGTCGCGGGCCCGGGCCAAGCTCTCATACAGCCTGCGGCGCATGCGGGCCAGCGTGGCCGTAAGGGCCGGATCGTCAATCCGGTTGTCCAGCTCCCAGGGGTCCTGTTCGAGATCGTAAAGCTCGTCGGCGTCCGTCAGGTTCCAGATATATTTATACCGCTCCTCCCGCAGCATCCGCTGGCAATAGAGGCCGAACTGCTGCCCGTTGCCGCTGGAAATCACATGGTCCCGCCCGGCTTGGGCTTCCCCGGCGATCAGAGGCCACAGGCTTTGCCCCTGCAGCGTGTCAGGGATTTCTGCGCCCATCCATTCCAACAGGGTGGGCGCAAGATCCAGGGTATGGCAGGTAAAGCCCTGCACCCGCTGGCCGGGCCGGGTGCGGCCCGGCACCTTCAGGATCATGGGCACATGGGTTACGTCCTCATAGAGGACATAGTGCTTATCGATCATGCGGTGGCTGCCGCCCATGTCGCCGTGGTCCGTGGTGAAAAGCACCACGGTATGCTCCTCCTGGCCCAGCGCCCGGAGCTTATCCAGCAGCCGCCCCACGGCGTCATCCATCTGGCTGACCGCTTCGTGATACCGGGCCACGACTGGCGCCCAGTCGGCCCAGGTCATGGCTTCCAGGCCCCAGCTGACCGGCTGCTGGGCCTGGATATAGGGCTTTTTGTGGAAATCCTCAGAGAAGCTGCCCCAGGGTTCCAGCGAAGCGGGATCGACCCGGCCGGAGAAGGGGACGGCGGGGCGGCAGGGCAGGTGCGGCTCGGACAAATCGAAACGCAGGTGCCAGGGCCCGCCCTGGGCCGCCATATCCTCCATCATATCCATTGCCCTTTGGGCCAGGTAATGGGTCGCAGTATCCTCCAGGGGAAGGGGATCGGGCTCTCCCAGGAAGGGTTCCCGGTATTGCAGGTCGGGATACTTTTCATGCAGATGGTCAAGGTGGCTGGATTCGGGGATATAGGCGTCATATCCAAAGTCTAGGGGCGTATAGTCCGGCGAAACATGCCACTTGCCCACATAGCCCATGCGGTAGCCCTGGCGCTTCAGCGCCTGGGTCCAGGTGAAGCGCTCCGGCGTGATGGAAGCCACCGGCAGGGTGATGTCGAAATTCCAGTGAGCGCCCAGCTGCTCCGGACGCAGCCCGGTGAGGAAGCTCTGGCGGGCGGGGCAGCAGGAGGGCAGGCTGGTATAGGCCCGGTCGAACCAGGCACCTTCCCGGGCCAGCCGGTCAAGATGAGGCGTGCTTGCGGCAGGGCAGCCGGTAAAGCCCAGGCAGTCGTAGCGGAGCTGGTCGACCATGATGACCAAAAGATTTTGTCTGTTTTCCATCAGCTTTCCTCTCCTAAGGTTAAGGGCGTGATAACCGGCAGCTCCGTGCCGGTGTTACGCATAATCCCATACAGGCGGGTATCCAGGCGGCCCTGCCGCAGGTAGTGCTCGACGCAGTTGCGGGCGGTAATGGGCATGGGCAGCGAGGGGACGAGCTCCCACTTCACCCAGCGCAGGCGGCCCTCGGTGCAGGAGAGGGATGGCTTTTCCCCGCGAAGCCGGGCAAAAAAGTAGAAATTCTGCCGAAGCTCCGCGCCGTTATGGCGCAGGGAGACATACCGCAGCCGGAGATCCTCCAGGAGGGCTTCGGTCAGCCCGGTTTCCTCCCTAAGCTCCCGCAGGACACAGGCCCGCGGATCGTTGACCTCCTGGGGCTCGAAATGCCCCCCAATGCCGACCCAGGAGGGCTCGATGACCCGGGAGCCAATCCGGTACAGCAGCAGCACCTCATCCTGATGCTGAATATAGAGGCTGGTCATGTTGCGCAGCATTTGGACGCTCCTTCCGTTTTTATAAAGTGTAAGGCCTTGCGCCTGGGACTGTCAAGAAAGCGGGGAAGGCTGTTATCGGGAAAACTGATGGATTCAGCGAAAAAAAGGCATACTGTAACGGGAATGCTTTGCGGGCCGGGACAGCTCGTGATAAAGTAAAACCATTGAGGGATGGAGGCGATTGGATGGCCCTGGATAAGAAAGAGAAAAAGACGCCGGTACTGCCAGAGGAAGATCCGGTGCAGCGGGAGAAATACCTGCGGCGGCTTAAGCGCGCAGGGCTTTTCTATGGGCTTATGGCTCTGGTGATTATCCCGATTTATACGATCCTGTATGCGACGAGGGCCGACCTGATTACCCAGAATATGTCGTATATCGGCGGATATATGGGCGGCTACCGGGGCCTTGTGCTGTGGGGCGTGGTGTCCGGGGTGTTTTACCTGGGCTTTACCAGCTACCTGTTTATGCTGACCAAGTTTACCAACAAGCGGGTGCGGCGTATGCTCTTTGCGGCCTGCGCCATGCTCATTATCACGGTGCTGCTGCCCTTTGTGCCGGAGATATGGCCCCGCGCCGCCGAGATGCATAACTTTTTCGCTATGCTGGCGCCCATTGTCATGGTGCTGACTATGTATCTGTTCGTATTTTATCTGGCCAAGTGCGACCGCGGCGTATACAAGCGGGCCCTGTGGGCGCTCAACAGCATGGTGCTGGTATCGGCGGTGCTCATGTTCCTCACCGGCTCCTCCGGTTTGCTGGAGGTGGTATTCTCGGTGGGGATGTGCGTGCTGCTGTTTATGATCCTCATCTGGCTGTCCCATTCGGAGCATGTGGACCTGGTCAGGGCCATGCGGCAGGCCGAGGAAAAGCGCCAGGCCGAGCTCGCGGCCAGGGAGGCGGAGGAGCGGGCCAAAAAGGTGGCGGAAGCCGCCCAGCGCCAGGCCGAGCAGGCCCAGCGCGCCCAGCAGGAGGCAAGGCTTGCTATAGCCAGAGCCAAGGAGGCGGCGCAGGAGGCGCTGCAGCTGGAGGCGGAGAAACGCGAGCTGGAGGAGGCCGCCCGCCAGGCGGAGGCGCAGATGCTGGCGGTGGAGGAAGCGCATCGCAGGGAGGAGCTGCAGGCCGCCCAGCGCCTGGAGCGGCAGGAGGCAGAGCCGCCGGAGGATAAGCCGCGCCGCCAGGAGGGATAAACCGCAGGAAAAAAGATACCCCAAGGCCATGGGCAAAAAGGAGCATTGCCCCAATACAAACCATGCCAGGGGCGGGAGAAACGAGGCAACCCTGTGTGAATGGGCCAACCATTTGCATGGGGTTTTCCTTTGCCTATTCCACACCTTCCAGCGCCCGCAGGGCGCGCGGCCGGTACGGCGGCCTTCGGGAATCGCGGTCTATCCCTCAACAAGCGTTTTGACAGGGCAGCGTCCCGCCCAAACCGTCAATATGGGCATATAGCTGCATGGCCTGCCCCTTGCCCTTCGCCCCTATGGGCATACCCTCGCCGGTTATGTTTTGGGACTTGAAATAGCATGGGAAGTATGCTATATTTCTTATGGTCAATAAATTGACCGTAAATAAATGGACCAAGGACGGTGAAGTATGACCAAGGAAGATAAGAAAAACGCATATCTGTATTGCAAATTCAGGGATGAGCAGTTTGCCCTATATGACGAATACGCCAAACGCCACGGCATGATGATGAAAACACTTTTGGTCGTGAACGCGCTCTTTTACGCAAAGGATGGAATGACCCAGACGGAGATATGCGGGCGGACCTTTCAGTCAAAGCAAACCGTGAACTTAATCGTCAAAAACCTTTTGGCCGACCGCTATGTGACCGTTGCGGAGATGCCGGAGAACAAGCGAAACAAAATCGTAAGGATGACAGAGGCAGGGCGGGCGTATTGCGAAAAGGTGGTTCGCCATATCACATGGGCGGAGGACACGGCGATGTCGATGTTTACCGCAGAGCAGCAAGAGCAGCTTATCACTTTATCGAGGACATTTACCCAAAACCTCACCATGCTGGTGAACCAAGAAAGGGAGGACTAAAAATGGAATTTTACGAAGCCGTCAACAGGAGAAGAAGTATTCGCCAATTTGAAGATAAAGAAATCCCGCGGGAGATCTTGGAGCGGATTTTAGACGCCGGGCTGAAAGCGCCTTCCTCCAACCATCAGAGAAGATGGGAGCTGGTGACGCTGACGGAGAAGGCTGTCATCATGGAGCTGGCAAAATTTGTCCGTCCCTATCCCTGCCGGATTCAAGAGGCCAAAACTCCGCAGCAGGAGATGTTTAAGATCGCCTATCCACGCCAGCGCAGCATGATCGAAGAATCCGCCTGCGTGATCCTTCCTTACTTTAAGCAGAAGTACACCTTTGACAATGACAAGAACGGCTATGGCCTGATGGATTACGGTGCAGCATGGGCGCTCATCGAAAACATGCTCCTGGCCGCCACCGCCGAGGGGGTGGGATCAGTGGTGCATATCCCTGTGAAAAAGGAACCGGAACAGATCAAAGCGTTTATGAAGATTCCCGATGGCTACTATCTGCCGGCTATGGTTATTTTGGGTTATCCGGCCAGGGATGCGCTATTGCCTTCGCAGGTTAAGGCAACGGTGGAAAACAGGGTTCGTTGGAATAAATGGTAATCCAGCCAATAGGGGGCGAAGCAATGGAGTTTTATGATGTGATGAACCAAAGAAAAACCAGCCGGGAGTGGACGGACAGGGCGGTTGACTTTGAGGCAATCAAAAGAATCCTCGGGGCCGGTATGAAGGCGCCCTCCTGGGACCACCACCGAAGCTGGCAGTTTATTGTCCTGCATGAGCGCGAGGATAAGGAGCGGGCTTTTGCATACGCGAAGGCCGTTGCCAAGCGGTATGTGGATAGCCACCGTACTTATGTGCGCCCGAATCTGGCGCAAAAGATGTACGCTTACGCCATGCCGCGGCAATATACCATGCTGGTTGACTGCCCCTATGTGATCGTTCCGCTGTTTCAGTGCGCCAGGCTCAACGCCGAGTGGGTGAGCAAGCTCAATCCGCTTACCACCGCATGGTGCGTTGCGGAAAATATCATGCTGGCCGCTATTCATGAGGGGCTGGGCTATTCGCTGCGCATTCCGCTGAACAGAGAACACGACGTTGTGCTGAAAACGCTGGGCGTGCCGCAGGGCTGGATGACGCCGTGCTTTATCGGCATTGGCTATCCCAAGGAGGATGAGCTGGTCCTGGAGCAATATGACAGCAGCCCGGACGGTCATATCCATATGGGGGGCTGGTGAGTATGGGCGCCCCTGTCATTGAGCACATTGAAGTCAAAAGCGTGCTCTCCAAGTCGAATTTACCGGTATGCGAATATTCGGTCAATCCCTATGTGGGCTGTACCCATGGCTGCCAATACTGCTATGCGTCCTTTATGAAGCGTTTTACCGGCCATGCGGAGCCGTGGGGCACCTTTTTGGATGTAAAGGTCTGGCCGGAGATCAGAAACCCTCAAAGATATGCGGGCAAGGAGCTGTTCATTGGTTCTGTTACCGACCCCTATCTGCCGCAGGAGGAAGAATACGGGCGCACACGCGCCTTGCTGGAGCAGCTGCAGGGCAGCGGGGCAAAGCTCAGCATCGCCACCAAAAGCGATCTGATCCTGCGCGACTTGGACTTGATCAAAACTTTTCCCAACGCTCGCGTTTCGTGGTCGGTCAATACGCTTGATGAGGATTTCAGAAGCGACATGGACAACGCCGTAAGCATTGAGCGCCGGCTTGCGGCAATGGAAGCCTTTTACCGCGCAGGGGTTCGCACCACCTGCTTTGTTTCCCCTATTTTTCCCGGCATTACAGACGTAGAGGCGATCGTGGGGCGCGTGAAAGAACAGTGCAATTTGATCTGGCTGGAGAATCTGAATCTGCGCGGCAGCTACAAAACCGTGATTATGGAATACATAAAGGCTACCCGTCCGCAGCTGCTGCCCCTCTATCGGGAGATTTACAACGGTGGGAATCGCCGTTATTGGGAGCTGCTGGACAAAAAGCTGGAAGCCTATGCCGCTGAAGCCGGCCTGGACTATGTCACCAATGACGACAGCATGAGGCGGCCCTTTGGCGCGCCGCCTGTGATGGTCAACTATTTTTATCATGAGCAGATTAAAAAATCCGCGCGAAAAGGGGGGGGTACCCATGCCTGAATTGCCAGAGGTAGAGGCGGTAAGGCGGGTGCTTGGGCCGCAGATACATGGGCTTATGATTGACAAGGTTATGGTGAACCGTCCGGAAGTGGTCGCCCATCCCGGCAGCGACGCATTTTGTAAACGGCTTGTGGGGCAGACCATTGACCGCATGGAGCGCCGGGGCAAATATCTGCTTATGCGGCTGAATAGCTCAGACCGGGTGGTCATCCACCTGCGGATGACGGGCTGCCTGCTGTACACACCCGCAGACTTGCCCCAGGAAAAACATACGCACATTACTTTTCAGCTGCATAATGGCAAGGAGATGCGCTTCTCCGATACCCGCCGCTTTGGGCGGCTGTGGCTGATCGCAAGCGGCGAGGCTGATCCATACAGCGGCATAGAAAAGCTGGGCAAAGAACCCTTTGACCCGGATCTTTGCGCTGAATATCTAAGGGCCCGTCTTGGAAACCGGAAAAAAGCTATCAAAGAGTGCCTGCTGGAGCAAGGCTTGATTGCCGGAATCGGCAATATCTATTCTGATGAAATTTTGTTTGCAGCGAAAATCTATCCTGCGCGGCCCGCAAAGGCCCTGACAGAACAAGAGTGGACGCGGCTTGCCGTGGCCATCCCGCAGCAGCTGTCCTATTTCATCGAAAAAAATGAAATGACGCCGGAGGAATATGTACAATCCAAAGGGCAGGCTTACCGGAACGCACCGTTTTTGAAGGTGTATGGGCGCGCGGGTGAAGCCTGCCCGGTTTGCGGGGAACCCCTTTTCCGTACCGTCATTGGCGGCAGAAGCAGCACCTATTGCCCTGCCTGCCAGAAAGAATGAAAGGCCCTGGGGCGTTTTTTTGCACCTTTGCCGGTATGAAAGGCGGTATTGCGCCGCGGCCCTGTATCTTTTATGGCGGAAGGATAGGCTGATTGGGCGATTTACGGTATAATAGGCCCGAAGATAAAGAAGGGAGGACTCAAAGCGTTGAGTTCCAAAAAGAAAACCGCGCTGCTATGGGGCGCGGCGGCGCTGGCGGTCATACTGGTCGCCGCGACGGGCTTTTACCGGGTGCAGGAGGGCTGCGAGGGCCTGGTGCTTACCTTCGGGAAGATTACCGATCAAAAGGGCCCGGGGCTGTACTGGCGCATTCCGCTGATCCAGCAGGTGAGGACGGAGAGCGTGACCGAGATCATCACCCAGGAATTTGGCTTCCGCACCACCACGGTGGGCACGACCTCCTCCAGCAGCGAATATGAGGACGTGCCGGAGGAGGCGATTATGATCACCGGGGACGGCAACATCGTGCGGGTGGAGTCGGTGTACCAGGTGGTGGTGAAGGACCCGGCCAGCTACCTGTTCAACGTGGACGATCCCATGGGGACGCTGCAGCACGCCTTTGAAACCGTGCTTCGGCGGAATATCCAGAACCGTACCTTAGATGACGCGCTGCTGAACAAGCAGGACATTGAAAGCCAGGTGCTGCCGGATTTCCGCAACCTGGTCAACGCCTATCAGCTGGGGCTGGAGGTCAAGGAGGTGCGGATTCAAAACATCACTGTGCCCACCGAGGTAGCCGCAGCCTATGAGGATGTGAACAACGCGCTGAACGAAAAGACACAGAAGCTGGATGAGGCGGAAAAGTATGCCAACCAGGTGGTGCCCGCCGCACGGGCGGAGGCCTATAATATGGTACAGCAGGCCGAGGCCTACAAGGCGGAAACCATCGCCCAGGCCGAGGGCGAGGTAACGGTATTCAACCAGATCCTGGAGAAATACCGCCTTTCCCCGGAGATCACCCGGCAGCGGCTGAAAATTGAAGCCATGGAGGCCATTTTGGCCAGCGCCTCGCAGAAGTTTATCGTAGAGGAGGACGGCGGGCTGCTGAAGCTGCTGCCGCTGGAGGGGGACGCGGCGCAGGGGCAGGAGGCGGCGCAGCCCGCGCCAACGCCCCAGCCGGAAACGACAACGGCAACCGCGCCGGAAGGAGAGGCCAGCCATGAGTGATATGCATCAGGATAACCCGCAGCGCCCGGAGGAGCCCATCCGCGCCGAATCCAAGCCCCAGGGCGCGCGGCGGAGCCGCCGGTGGATCAAGGGGGCGGTCATCGGGCTGGCTGCCGCTGTGGCGGCCGTGGTGCTGCTGGCCAATTCGCTGTTTATGGTGGGCGAGGCCGAGCAGGCGGTGGTGAACCGGCTGGGCGTCATCAATAAGGTGATCGTCAACTATGACAACACCTTCGTGGACGAGCACCCGGAGCTTATGAACACCGAGAACGCGCCCCTTCAGGGCGTCACGGTGGCCCGGGAGTCCGGCCTTTACTTCAAGATCCCCTTTGTTGAAACGGTGCAGAAGTATCCTTCCTGGCTGTTTACCTATTCGTCCGGCACGGAGATGGTCAACACCGCCGACAAAAAGCAGTATAACATCACCATCTTTGCCCAGTGGCGGGTGGCGAATCCCGCGCTGTTCCATATCACGCACCGCTCCCAGGACAAGGCCTCTCAATACCTTGACAACCTGATTTGCCCGGTGGTGATCCAGAACATTAACCGCCTGCAGGCTACCGACTTTATCTCCAATAAGGATGTGCTTAACGAATCCCTGAGCGAGGCGCTGGGCGCCATCAACGATACGGTGGCAGCCGGGGGGCTGGAGGTGGTCGATATCCAGATCCACCGCACCAGCCTGCCGCCGGCCAACCTGCAGTCCACCTATGACCGCATGATGGCCAACCGGGCCAAGGTCGCCCAGCAGCTGCGCTCCGAGGGCGAGGAGCAATATCAGATGCAGGTATCCGACGCAGACCGGGAGGCGCGGGTGCTGACGGCCGACGCCATTGAGGAATCGGCCCGGATACGCGGAGAAGGCGACGCCCAGGCGCTGGAGATTTATTCCAACTCCTACAGCGCCGATCCGGAGTTTTACGGCTACTGGCGCAGCCTCCAGGCCCTGCAGGCGTCGCTGAAGGATGGGGCGACGCTGGTGCTGGATCCCAGCCATCCGTTGTGGGCGGATCTATTGAAGATGACGCAGGATGCTCCGGCCGCCCCATAGGACAGGGCTGGAAAGGAAATATGCGAAAGGCCGCTGGATGCGGCCTTTCTTGCTGCCGGTAGCGGGGCGCCGTCCGCCTGTATGCCTCGGACCATGCCGCCGCCTCTACTACGGTATCCATCCATACCGGCGCCTTGATGATCGGCAGCTCCTCGCTCAAGCAGGAACGGGCTATCAAGTTTATGCAGTTCCTGGCCGGGAGCGAGGGCGGGCGGCTCACCCGCTGGGGGATAGAGGGCGTCCATTATGAGCGAAGGGAAAACGGAAGCGTCCGGTTTATCGGAGACTATCGCTATCCTGAGAACTACCTGTTCGACGGGGGCACGGAAAAGCGCAGGATGGCGGGGATCGATTACTGGCTGCTGATGGAGAATACGGTGGTCAACGGGCAGCTGGACGCCTCGCCGGAGGCCTATTACACCAACAGCGACCGCATCGCCCTGCGGGCCATGGAGATCAGGGCAGGTCAAAGGTATAAGGGCTATGCCGCGAAAGACCGCAACCCTGTGCTATCCTTCGCGGAGCTGCCCGGCGGCCACGGGCTCTATGGGCCAGCCAGCGCATAGCCAGCGCCTGGCTGGCTGCTGCCCAGGAGATGGCGGCTGCGCCCTCTGACGGAGCGGTAGTCCAGCGCTGGGAAGCCCTCCAGCAGCAAGTGCACCAGGAGGGGATCGGCCAGGTGGAGGCGGCCATGACCCAGCGCTACCAGCAGGCTGGCCATTTCCTGGAGCAATGACGCCGGCGTTACCGGGCAAAGGCCGCAACCCGGCGGCAAAAATCCGCGCCGCCGGTGTATTGGCAGTGGGTGGCGTGCTCCATCAGCATAAAGCTGATATGATCCTGCGGATAGCCGAAATGCAGGAGCGTGCCAATCAGGAGCCGGTTCTGCTCCAGCCGGTTGGGCATGTCGGAATCGGCGGCCATCAGCAGCAGCCGGGGCAGCGCCCGTCCGGCGGGGAAATCCTGCGTGATATGGTAGATGGGCGCGGCCTCGTCCACGCGGACAAGGCGCGTATCCAGGCCCCGTTCCCTTAGGACGTTGAAGTGGGTGGTGGGCTGGCCCGCATCGAAGAGATAGCCGCTGATATCCCAGGGGTCCAGGCCATAGCGGGCAAGATAACGGGCGTCAAGAAAGAGCATCATGGCCAGATAGGCGCCGGCGGAGGAGCCGCCGATATACAGCCGGGAGAGGTCCTTCTGCCCCTGGGCGTATTGGGCCGCCCAGGCGGCGGCCCGGGCGCAGTCGTCCACATAGTCGGGAAAGCGGGCCTGCGGGTACATGCGGTAGTTGGCCGAGGCCAGGGTAATCCCGCTTTCTGTAAGCAGCTCGGGCATGCGGTCCAGGTCGGCCTTGTCGCCGCCCTCCAGCCCGCCGCCGTGGAAATAGAGCAGCAGGCTGCCTGCGGGCTGGCTGGGCCGGTAAAGATCCAGCCGGTGCGCGCCGTCGGGACCATAGGGCAGATGCCTTTGTTCGGTCATGGATATCCCTCCCGTAGACGTCCCTTCTGGACGTCCTTTTTGTTCCTATCATACCGCAGTTTCCCGCGAAGCGGGCGGAAAAGCGGGAAAAAGTAAAAAAATTTATTCAAAAGAAGGAAAAGCGCGCTCCGATGGAGAATAAACGAAACCGCCCCCTGCGATAATAGATGGAAAAGTCATGAAAAATGATCCCCGATGCAGGAATTCATGCAGTCGGGGTCGAATTTTGCACTCTGATACGGAAAGGGAAGGGTGAGCATGGCGCGGATCCCACAGGAGTTTATTGACCAAGTCCGCGAGCGCAACGATATCGTGGAGGTGGTCGCACAGTATGTCCCCCTGAAGGCCAAGGGCAGAAGATACTGGGGCAATTGTCCTTTCCATGGCGAAAAGACGCCGTCTTTTTCGGTTTCGCAGGATCAACAGTTCTATTACTGCTTTGGCTGCCATCAGGGCGGAAACGTTATTCAGTTTGTGCAGAACATCGAAAAGCTGGAATTCCTGGAGGCCCTGGAAAAGCTGGCCGATAGGGTGGGGATGACGATGCCCCAACCGGAGCAGGGCGGATATTCCGGCGTGGGCCGGGGGCGGCAGCAGGCCGCCTGGGACGCCTGCAGGGCTGCGGCACGGTGGTACCATCAGCAGCTGCTATCCCCCCAGGGCGCCGGCGCGCTTGAATATTTAACCGGACGGGGGATTGAAATGCGCATGATCCGCCGGTTCGGCCTGGGCTATGCGCCCGACGCCTGGCATTCGCTCATGGAGGCGATGACCGCCCAGGGCGTGACGGAGCAGGCCCTGATGGACGCGCGGCTTGTGCTGGAATCCAACGGGCGCCGGTACGACGCCTTCCGCAACCGGATCATGTATCCGATCCTGGATAACTGTGACCGGGTGATCGCCTTCGGTGGCCGGGTGATGGACGGTTCACAGCCCAAATACCTCAATTCGCCGGACACGATGATCTATAACAAGCGTAAGAACCTCTATGGGATTAACCTTGTCAAGCGGCTGCCCAGGGTGGACAAGCTGCTTCTGACCGAGGGATATATGGATGTCATCGCCCTGCAGCAGGCGGGCTTTCCCGCCTCCGTTGCCTCGCTGGGCACCGCGCTCACCCGGGAACAGGCGCTGCTTATCAAGCGCTATACGAGCCAGGTATATCTGGCCTATGATGGGGACAGCGCGGGCCAGAAGGCCACCCTGAGAGGGATGGATATCCTGGCCCATGAGGGGCTTGATGTGCGGGTAGTGCGCCTGCCGGAGGGGCTGGATCCCGACGACCTGGCCCGCACCCGCGGCTATGACGGCGTAGCCCAGTGCCTGGATGAGGCGCTGGCGCTGACGGACTATAAGCTGTACGCCCTGAAAAAGGATGTGGACATGGGTGACCCGCAGGCCAGAAGGGCCTATGCCCTGGCAGCCTGCCGGGAGGTGATCGCCCCCCTCGAGTCGCCGGTAGAGCGAGGGGATTATCTGCACCGGCTGCACCTGGATACGGGCCTTTCGGAGGTGGACCTCAGAAGCGAGGTGAGCCGGTATCTCGGCGAGGAGGAAACGGCGCATACTGCTGGAAAATTAAGGGATACTAGGGAGGAACGCGCCCCGCAGGCACGGCCGGGCGCGCCTGTGGCCGAGGAAGCGCTGGTGGCCGGCCTGCTTGACGCGCCAACGCGCATTGCGGCGACGCTCGAACGGCTGCGCCCGGAAGAATTTGCATCGGCCGCGCATCTGGCCGCCATCCAATGGCTGAGTACGCTGCAGGGCGCCGATCCGGTAGCCCGGCTGCATGAAGCGGCGCCGGCCGTGGCGGAGGTCATATCCCGGGCCTTATCCGGCGCGCGCAGGAAGGACGAGGACGGCAAGGTCTGGAACGACTGCATAAAACAGATCCACCTATCGGCGCTGAACAGGCGGGTGGACGAGCTCAACGAGATGCTGCGATCCTCTACAGGGGAGGACAGAGCGGATAGGATAAAGGAGTTAACCCAAGTGCTGGCAGAAATGAACGAATTCAAGCATAACTAGGGGAAGGAGGTAAAACGATGGCCGCAAATGAAAACAAGCCCAATAATGCGCCGTCCAAGATGACGGTGAAAGAGAAGGGACAGCGTATCCGGGAGCTGATTGACCTGGGCAAGAGCAAGGGCTCGCTCACGGATAAGGAAATCGAGGATATGCTGGAGGGCACCGAGCTTACCCCCGAAGAAATTGACCGTGTATTTGAGCAGCTGGAGGCCAACGGCATTGAAATGAGCGCGCCCGCGGCCCAGGAGGTGCCCGACGCGGTGCTGCTGGACCCCGAGCTGGCCGTACCCGAGGGCGTATCCACCGACGACCCGGTGCGCATGTATCTCAAGGAGATCGGCAAGGTGCCGCTGCTGACGGCCGACGAGGAGATTGAGCTGGCCCAGCGGATGGAGCAGGGCGACGAATACGCCAAGCAGAAGCTGGCCGAGGCCAATTTGCG
>UQLW01000042.1 GCA_900542005.1 uncultured Eubacteriales bacterium | reverse complement strand
AGGGGGGAGCGCCACCAGTGATCCACCTGCAGGCCGCCGTTTTGATGCTGCGCGCATACGGCGATTTCCAGGGGTTCAGATGACAAATCCCGCCCCTTGTCCTGATAAAGCCTGAGGGCCGGCGCGTTCATCGCCGCCAACCGGTCGACGGGCCGCTCTCCGGTTACATGGGAGTTGGCAAGATACTCCCTTGCCGTGTCCCCCAGCAGCTCCCACACCTGCGCCCAGCTCATCCCCATCGGGTTTTTACGGAAATCGAGATACACCCTGCGGCCCTGCTGGCGCTGGCGCCACACTGCAAGGTCAATGAGGGAGGAGCCGTTGCCCTGGGTCTTTTCTGCGTCAAAGGGCCACTGGTACCCCTTGAGAAAGATGGCGTCCAGCATGGCGGCCCGGTTCTCAAAGGCTTCGGCCAGGAATTCGTATTCCTTTCCCCCTTCTTCTTGGACGGAAAAATAGCGCGGAATGATCTGCTGATAGCTTCCGGAAAGGTTCCACCGGGGATGAAGCGAAGCGATCCCATATTGCCACTCCGTCAGATTGACCGCCGGCGCGCCGGCCCTCAGCGCCGCGCCCATGCCGCCCACCTGGCTGGCCGGATAGACGCTGGCGCCATAAAGCCCTGCGCTGGCCCCCACGGCATACACCACGGCGCGGGTCAGAAAATAGGTAAACTCGATACGTCCCTGCTTCAACGCCTTCAGGCTCAGCGCCGCCACACCCTGCACCGCGCCGCCGCCGGTTAAGATTCTGACTGCCTGGTACCCATCCCAAAGCTCGGCGCCCCACAGCCGCGCCTCCTTCTCCAGCTGCCGGGTCATATCCCGCGAGGTATAGGGCCCGCAGGAGGACGCCCGTCCCGCCGGGTCATGGTCGGTCTGATAGCCGGGGAAGCAGCCGTACCGATCCTGGGGAAAGGGCACGCCGATATCGGCCAGGTGCAGGAAGCCCCGGGCTGAAAGCGCCGCCTCCGCCAACGCGGTGGGCCCGTCCATCGCGCCGCCAGAAAAGAGCGTTTCGGCCATGGATGCAATGCTGTCCGCCTGGGACGAAAGGCCCAGCTTGTAGTAGGTCTGCTTGTCGCTGCCCGTGTTTCGTGACGTGCCGCGTTCCAGGCCGCTGCTGATCAGCACAACCCGCTTCAGCCCCTGCTTCTTCAGGCTGACCGCCGCGTTAAAGCCGGCCGCGCCGCTGCCCACCACCAGCGCGTCGGCCTGGATGTTGTTACGTTCCATTTTCACCGATGCCATCGTTATCCCCGCCTTCCCAGCCATCCTATACGCGCCGCGAAATGAGCCCGGTAATACCGCACGCAGGCGCCAAAAAGAAAATAATATAAGAAAAACGCCGGCTGCCCCGCCAGAAAAAGCCACAGATAGGGCATCTGGCTCCACAGCCCGCGAACCAAAAGAAGCCCCAGGCTCCACACTGCGTTAAAGCCCATCCAGGCAAGCAGCACCCGCAGCCAGGGGCGGCTTAGGCGCTGGAGCGCCTGCCAGGCAAAACCAAAGCAGCCGAAGAACAGGCCATAGGCGGCCACCATCACCTTATCGGGCACAAAAAGCAGGCCGCAGGCCAGGGTCGCCCCATAGGCCGCCGCCGCTGGCAGCCAGGCGCCCTCTGTAAGCAGAATCATAGGCAAAAGGCTGAGCAGCACCAGCGTACCCAGCTGCCCGGTATCCATGGCGCCGCTGACTGCCATCAGCAGCAGGCTGACCGCCATAATCATTGCCGGCACGGTTACGCGCCGGGCCCCCTTCAGGCCGTCCATATCCGCCTCCTCAGCAGCAGGGGATGCAGTCGCCGCCCGAGCACTCGCAGCAGCAGTCCGCGCAATATAGCCAGCTGCATACGGTGCAGCAGTCCGGGCTGCCGGTCTGGTTGCCATAGCTGGCCTGGCGGTACTGCTGGGTCGTCTGGGTTACCTGCTCATAGGCCTGACGGTATTCAAAATTATCCGGATCCATGGAAACCGCCTGGGCCAGGCACTGCTTGCCCTGCGCAAACCACCCCCGTCTTAGATAGAGCGTCCCCCGCAGGTAATACCACTCTGCCGATCGGATCTGCATGTTATCCAGCAGGTTCTCGGCCATCGCGTAATTGCCCAGCTGGATCATCTGGCGAATATAGACGAAGCTCTGCGGGTCGCCGCCGGTCTGCGTGCGCTGCCGGTTCTGCCCGGCTCCGCCGCTCCAGGCTGAAGAGGCGTTGGCCCCCTGCTTCATCAGGAAGTCATAGGCCTCGTTAATCTCCTGCATTTTGCGCTCCGCCTCATCCTTCATGGGCGAATTGGCGTACCGGTCGGGATGGTATTTTTTCGCCAGGTTACGGTAAGCCTTCTTGATCTCCTCTTCGGATGCGCCTTCGTTTACGCCCAGCGTCTTCCAGGGATTGTTCATCTATTTCTCCTTTTTGCCTAATTGCGTCAGCCTGTAGGGCATGCCCGCAAAATAATAATTCTCTAACAGCCCGCGGTACCGCTTCAGCTCCATAAGATCCAATGCCGCCGCCGCCTGGGCCGCCGCGTAATCGCAGGCCTCCCGGGCCAGCTCCAGGGCCTCGTCCCGGGGCCATCCGCCCGTTAGCAGCACATTATATGCGCCACTTTTGGCGTCCCTGTCGTAATCGTCGATGCAGTCGGCCAGATAGACCCAGCGCCCGGTCTGATACCCCAGCCACCCCAGCGGCTTCAGCGCCGCCTCCGGCAGCGCTGGCCCTGCCAGGAAAAGCGCCTGCAGCATGCCGCCCGAGGCGTCAGCCACCTCATCCAGCGCGCCGCAGCCCTCCCGCTCCAGCTGGGACAGCCGCGCCAGGCACCGGTCCACCTGGTCCACCGTCTCGCGGCCCAGCCTGTCCTGGCTGCCCCTGACAGCCTTGGCCAGCAGCAGGCTGCCCGCCGCCGCTGAAATTCTGTGGTCGTCCGCCGCGTTATCCTTTAGCTTGCGATGGGCCAGCAGCAGGCATACGTCCGCCGCGCTATCCAGGGCCGGATGATCCACCAGCACAGGGTGAGCCTTGACCGGCTGGGCGACGCAACGCCGCTTCTCCATCCGCCCCTCCTTCTCGGAAAGGGCCAGCCACAGAAGCGCCGGAAGCACCGCGTCGTATTGCAGCGCCAGCCGGGGAAGCTGGCCGGCACGCTGCGCCATCGCCCTGCAGATCCCGCAATACACAGCCCGGTACAGCCGGGCTTCCTTGACCTTCAGTTCATCCTGCAGCGGGCGTAAATAGCCAAACATGATATGCTCCCCCATTTTTGTCTCTCATTGTATCATTTATGGGCCCCCGCTTCCAGTATTCCGGCTCAACCTGTCGCAAAAAATTCATAAAGGGGTGGTTCCAGCCTCGTAATGCCGCAAAGCACGTCGCACAGAGCAAGACGGCTCCAAACAGGCTCCGGACCAGTGACACAGGACCCAGGCGATGATTCTCATCCTGTTTTTTCCACCTCCTCCTCTCCCCGGTAGCTTATTTATTATCAGAAATGTTAAAAATAAAATATACTACTATATCGTCGCATATCGTCGCATCACTATATCGTCGCATCATATAATAATTGCTGAGCATTGAATTGATTTTTATATCCTTTATATTATTTGTACACAATTTTATACCTTTGATCGCACTATCCACTATACCGACGCTGAGGCTGCATGCCCGCTCGGATCGAATTTCTTCCCTCCCCCACAGGAATTTCCTCGGATACCATGACATACCGGCCAGAATCTGATATAATTGATAAGTGGACAACCCAAGAAAAAAGGAGGATCACTCGAAATGGCGAAGAATCGATACATCGGCGCCTACCCGGTCATCGGGATCCGGCCGACCATTGACGGCCGCCGCGGAGCGCTGAAGGTACGCGAGGGGCTCGAAGAGCAGACCATGAACATGGCGCGGTCCGCCGCAAAGCTGCTGGAGGAAAATCTGCGCTATTCCAATGGCGATCCGGTGAAGGTCATCATCGCCGATACAACCATCGGCCGCGTGGCCGAATCGGCTGCCTGTGAGGAAAAATTCCGCCGCGAGGGCGTCGCAATTACGCTGACCGTCACCCCCTGCTGGTGCTATGGCTCGGAGACGATGGACATGGACCGCAACACCATCAAGGCTGTATGGGGCTTTAACGGCACGGAGCGCCCCGGCGCCGTCTATCTGGCCAGTGTGCTGGCTACCCATGCGCAGAAGGGGCTGCCGGCCTTTGGCATCTATGGGCATGAGGTGCAGGACGCCGACGATACCTCCATCCCTGAGGATGTAAAGGAGAAGCTGCTGCGTTTTGCCCGCGCGGCCGTCGCCGCCGCCACCATGCGGGGCAAGTCTTACCTGCAGATCGGCTCCGTCACCATGGGCATTGGCGGCTCCATCATCGACTCCAAGTTCATTGAGGAATATCTGGGCATGCGTGTCGAGTCGGTGGACGAGGTGGAGGTCATCCGCCGCATGACCCTGGGCATCTACGACGAGGCGGAATACAAGCAGCTGAAGGCCTGGGCCGACCAATATGTGGTGGAGGGCTTTGACAAAAATCCGGCCGAGCTGCAGAAATCCCGGGAGCAGAAGGACAAGGATTGGGAATTCACCTTGAAGATGTATCTGATCATCAAGGACCTGATGAACGGCAACCCCAACCTGCCGGAGGGGTGCGAGGAGGAGGCCGTGGGCCACAACGCGCTGGCGGCGGGCTTCCAGGGCCAGCGCCAGTGGACGGATTTCTATCCCAACTGCGACTTCCCCGAGGCCATGCTCAACACCTCCTTCGACCATACCGGCGCCCGCGAGCCCTATATCCTGGCCACTGAGAACGACGTGCTTAACGGCCTGGGTATGATGTTCATGAAGCTGCTGACCAACCGGCCCCAGATGTTTGCCGACGTGCGCACCTACTGGAGCCCCGACGCGGTCAAGCGCTGCACGGGCTATGAGCTGGAGGGCGTCGCCAAGGAAAACGGCGGTATTATCCATCTGATCAACTCCGGCGCCTGCTGCCTGGATGCCAATGGCCGGGCGGTGAACGAGGCCGGCGAGCACCTGATGAAGGAATGGTTCGACGTAACCCAAGCCGATCAGGAAGAAATTATGAAGCACACCACCTGGAACTACGCTGACCTGGGCTATTTCCGCGGCGGCGGCTATTCCTCCCGCTTTGTCACCGAATACCAGATGCCCGCCACCATGATCCGGCTGAATCTGGTCGAGGGGTTGGGCCCGGTGCTGCAGATCGCCGAGGGCTGGACCGTCCAGCTGCCGGACGAGGTGACCGACACGCTCTGGAAGCGTACCGACTACACCTGGCCCTGCACTTGGTTCGCGCCCCGCTGCGACGGCAAGGAGGGCAGCCCCTTTAAGACGGCCTACGAGGTGATGAACAACTGGGGCGCCAACCACGGCGCCATCAGCTATGGGCACATCGGCGCTGACCTTATCACGCTCTGCTCCATGCTGCGTATCCCCGTGGCGCTGCACAACGTGCCGGTGGAGAAGATCTTCCGCCCCGCCGCCTGGAATGCCTTTGGCATGGATAAGGAGGGCGCCGATTACCGCGCCTGCGCCACCTACGGTCCTTTCTATAAAAAATAGCTGCCGGCCGCAGCCTGCAGCATCGCAAAAGCGCCGCTTTCCCAGCCGGGAGAGCGGCGCTTCTATGCGTTGCCTATTTTTCTTCCTGGGTCCTGTCCTGCCCTGGGGCATCCACCACGATCCTGCGGCGCAGCCGCCCAACCGGCACGGTGCCGGCCAGCGCGCCAAAGTGCTTCCGCAGGCCCGGCACATCCAGGTTGCGGCCGATAAAGGTGATGGCGCAGTTTCCCCGTCCTGGAGCGTCCTGCACGCGGCAATCCCCGCTGACTGCCTGCAGCACCCGCCAGCCGCCCATATTATCGCGGAAAAGGGCCTTGGCCCGCATCACCTGGCCAAAGCGGCCGTCATCCAGTGCCGACACCATCTCGATCAGCTGCTTGGGGCGCACGGGCTTGGTCAGCTGGATGGTGGTGGAAACAAAGGGGATCTCATGGTCCGAGTCCAGATGTACCACAGGGTGCAGCAAATTAGCCGCCGCGCAGACGGAGGCGACGCCCTCCTTCTCCCAGTCCCCGGTGAAAACCGGTACCTCCGGCGCGTAATCGTCGATCCTGTCCGCCAGGGAGATCAGGTTGCGCTCTGGCATGCCCTGGGTTTTGGATACCGCAATCGCGCCGGCGTTGAGCAGCTGGTCAGCGAAGAATACGCCTGCCAGCTGCTCCATCATGGCAAACCGCGTGGCGTCCACGATGGTGATGACCCGCTCCAGCAGACACCGCTGGGCAATGGCCGGCCGCTGCAGGGTGGCCAGCACGTCGCTCAGCTTGGCCACGCCGGTCGGCTCCACGATGATGCGGTCCGGCTGCTGCTCCTCGATAAGCTGCAAAATGCCCGCCTCAAAGGGGCCTGCCAGCTCGCAGCAGATGCAGCCTGCCGCCAGCTCCTTCACCGCCAGCGGCGCGCCCTCGCTCAGCAGCGTACCGTCCAGGCCCACCTTTCCAAATTCATTTTCCAGTATGGCGACCCGCTCGCCCTGGCATACCTCTGCCAGCATTTTTAAGATAAAGGTGGTTTTCCCCGCGCCAAGAAACCCGGAGACCACATCCAGCTTAATGGGATTCGTCTGCATTGCCTGCTCCTTCAATTCTAAGAATAGGGCTATTATAGCACAGCCAGGGGTCCTTTGGACAGGATGGAGCAGGAAAAAAGCGGCGGGTTACCGCCGCTTTACCCTGCCGCTTCGCGCTAGATATTGAATAGGATGCCGTCGTAGGCCACAACAAAGCCCTGCGGCACAGCCAGGGCGACCATATCGTCGTAATCAGCCCCGCCATTATGGGAAAAGTGTGTGACGCAGAATATGGTATTCTCATCGGCGATGCCATCCTTCATCATCCGCTGGCGCACCTTCAGGTTTTCCGGGAAGCCCTGATGCCCACCGGTCATACCGGCGCTGAAGCGTCCATGGGTGCAGTCCAGCAGCACGAGATCCAGCCGCTTGCCCTGGAGCATTGCCCAGGTTTCCTCCAGATAGTAGCCGGAATCATGGCCATAGAACATCCGCTTGCCATCCTTCTCCAGAATAAAGACCAGCGGCTTCTGGTTGGGATCGTGACGGGCCGGGCAAGCGGTCACCGTCATGCCGCCCAGCTCCGTTACCTGGCCGGGCAGCAGCGTTTCAAAGCGCATCTTTCCCTTCTCCACATAACCGGATACGCGCTCCAGCTTCGCCCTGCAGGCCTCGTTTCCTGCCACGGTGATGGGGCTAAGCTCGTCATAGCTGGCGGTAAAGCCCGGCGTACGGCAGAAGAATTCATCCACATATAGATGATCCTCATGGTCATGGGACAAAAGCAGCGTATCCACCTGCATAAAGTCCACATGGTGCTGATACATATGCATGAGACTGTCGGCAGAGTATTCGATCATCACATGATCGTCTACCAGCACCCCGGAACGGGTGCGCAGGTTGCGCCCGCCCTTCGCCCAAGCCCGCATGCAGGCGTCGCAATGGCAGAACAGCGCGGGGAAACCCTCCGCTGCCGCCGTGCCCAAGATCTGTACTTTCATGTGCTCCTCCCTTTATTCCGGCCGGTAGGCCGTATATCGCCTGCGCAGGTCGCCCGCCTGTGGGGGCGATCCGGTCAGGCCGCTGAAGGCCTGGACATTGACGAATCCCGCACGCGCCAGGGCCTCTATCAGCTCTTCGTGGGTATGGGCCCGCTGGCGGTGCGTTTCCTCCAGCCGCTCGAACAGCCCCCCTCCGCGGCTGACGAACAGTGTAATATCCATCGTCAGCACCCGGGTCGCCGGATCCATCTCGTTGCGCCACAGATAGGCGACGTCGTCCTCATCCAGGCCGTAAAGCTCGCCGTCCATGGCCGCCAGCTTCTCCTGTGTGCTGATGTCGAAGACAAAAAATCCGCCGGGTAGCAGCGCCCGCCAGACGGCAGCAAAGCACTGCGCTACCGCCTCCGGGCTCGTCAGATAGTTTACGCCATCACAGGCGCAATTGACTGCCGCCACCGGCCGGTGCAGCGCCAGGCGTGTCATATCCTGGCGCACCCAGGCAATCGGCAGGCCGCCGGCCTTTTGCCGGGCCTGCGTCAGCATCTGCTCGTTGATATCGATGGCTGTCACCCGATATCCTGCCTGCGCCAGCGGAATCGACAGCGCGCCCGTACCGCAGGCCAGGTCCGCCACCGCGCCGCCCGGTGCCACGCCGGCCCCGCGCAAAAGCGCCAGGGTGCTTTCTGTCCATAGCCTGCGCTCATCCTCGTCCATCAGCCGGTCATAAACCCTCGCCAGGGCCTGATAGGCCTCCATGCTCCGACCCTTCCCCCTTTTCCGCCTTGGGAAGGCGGCTGGCCAGGATTCCTCCGATCCGGCCAGCCTGGGCGGAGGTCAGTCCGCCCCAGCCCTCCCTTTCAATGATTGCTTCCAGGCCAAGCTCCCGGGCGATCTGCCATTTCATAGGCGCCCGCGGGTCGGCCTTTTTCTTTTTTTCCATCGGCCATTCCTCCTGTCCCCCTTAGTATGGGCTTCCGGAGCCGGCCTATGCTTTTGGGCTATTTCTGCCCTTTATCCTCAGGCTTGGCCGCTTCCTCGTCCTCGTCCAGGAAGGTCCATACGCCCTTGGGCTCCTCCATCTTGCGGGGATTGGGCTTGCGGTCGGTGGCATGCTCCTCCTCCGGCTTGGCGTCGGCATCCTGGATGTGCTTGCGGAAGGAAGCCTGTGCATAGGAGGAAAGCATATACTGGATAAAGGCGAAGCCGATTGCCGCATACAGCAAAATGGCGATATAGATGGCCGCATCCCAATACAGGCTGGCCCACACCGACAGCCCAAAGGGCAGGAGCGTCAGCGCGCCGAAAAGCAGCGTATAAGGCAGCCGCAGGATGACCAGGCTGAAGGAATACTGCAGCAGCCGCTTGACCGGCAGGGCATAGGTCACCATCATGGGCCAATAGTACAGGTTAATCGCCAGGATGCCCAGGCAGATCACCGCCATCAGGTACTGCATGAAGGTGAAGAACAGCGAACCGTTCACCTGGCCCATATAGCCATAGAAGGAAAACACATAAAAGCCGACAAAAAGCACCACGCCGTTTATCAGGCTCATCGGGATCGACTGCTTCCAGTTTTCCTTGACCGCCGCAATAAAGTCCGTCCATACCCAGGCATGCATATCCCGCGCATAGCGGCTGGTGACGGCGGCCAGCCCGCACAGGCCCAGCCCCACCAGCAGCAGGCAGGGGATCAGCCCCAGCAGGAAAATGAGCACATAGGAAATGTAGCTTTCATCCGGCCCCATGCTGAGCATCGCGGTGAAATTGATATTCCCCCACACCAGGACAGGGATGCAGCAAACGGAAAAAATGAGGCTGAGCTTGACAAGGTCCCAGATCCGGACGCCAAGCACCTCGAAGAACAGCTGAACCGGGCTTGTGGCAATATCCTCCTTTTCCAGATCCTTCCGGTTTTTGCCCACATAGAGCCGGTTGAACAGACCGCGAAACATATGCGTTCCTCCTTCATATAGCGTACATATATTATACACACAAAGGCGCGCAACTCCAAGCGATTTACACAAATTCACGAAATATTGCAGCCATGCATCATTTTTTGCCGAATCTTAACGCCGTCGAAGCCTCCGTTCGATTGACAAGTAAAGGCGGAGGATGATAAACTTGGCTAAACAAAGCAGCATAATATGGTTAGAGGCGCGGGTTTTGATCAGTATCCGGCGGAGGACGACAGCCGTCCTTGGAAACCGGTGAAAGGCATATCCGCCGAAGGCGTTCCGGGGCTGTCTGCCCGGCGCCTGGTCGCAGTGGCGAAGAGCGCTGCGATTGTCATCCTATGGGATGGAGCGCTAGCCTGTTGGCATAAAATCGGTCAACCGGGCGCAATGTAGGCTATATCCTCCTCTATCCTCGCGGCGCGTCCTCATCGCAAGGCGCGCTGGCGGCGCGCTTTTTTCGTGTCCGGCTTTATGCCCGAAAGGAGAAGTATCATGATGACAGCTATCTTTACAGGATCGGCCACGGCGCTCGTGACGCCCTTTACCGAGGACGGCGTTTGCTTCGAGGCCTTCGGCCAGCTGATCGACCAGCAGCTGGCTGGGGGTACCGACGCGCTGGTTGTGGCCGGCACCACCGGCGAGCCCTCCACCATGACGGCTCAGGAAAAGGCCGCGGTTATCGAGTTCGCCGTCCAGCGCGTAGCCGGCCGGGTCCCGGTGATCGCCGGGACCGGCAGCAACTCCACCGCCGATGCCGCCGCCGCTTCCCGCCAGGCCCGCGAGCTTGGCGCCGACGCAGTGCTGGTAGTCACGCCCTATTATAACAAATGCAATACCGCCGGCCTTGTGGCCCATTACCATGCCGTCGCCGACGCTGCCCAGCTTCCCGTGATCGTGTATAATGTGCCTTCCCGCACTGGCGTCAACGTGACGCCCGCGGCTTTGGAGCAGATTGCCCGTCATCCGCTCATCCGCGCCGTCAAGGAGGCCAGCGGCAGCGTGCCCCAGATGATGGCCATGGCCCGCGCCTGCCCGCAGCTGACCTTCTACTCCGGTACGGATGAGCTGAATCTTGCCCTTCTGGCCTGCGGCGCCCAGGGGATTATTTCTGTGGCCGCCAATGTGGCGCCCAAGGCCTGCCATGACCTGGTGGCTCAGGCGCTGGCCGGCGATATGGCCGGTGCGCTGGCCCTTCAGCAGCGGCTGAACCCTCTCATCGATGCGCTCTTTGTGGAAACAAACCCGATCCCGGTCAAAACGGCGCTGAGCCTGATGGGGCTTGCCGCGGGCCCGCTGCGCCTGCCTCTGGCCCCCATGGAGGAAAAGAATCTTGCGGTGCTGAAATCGGCCATGGCTGATTTCGGCCTCATCTAACGAAGGAGGACTTTATGGTTCGTATCATCCTGCAGGGCTGCTGCGGCAAGATGGGCCGTATGGTGACCCAGTGCTCAGCGCTCTTTCCCGATCTGGAAATCGTAGCCGGCGTGGACCGCCTCCAAAGCGATCCGCCTATGCCCTATCCTGTATATTCTCAGGCCGACGAGGTGCAGGAGGAGGCCGACGTAATCGTCGACTTCTCCCGGCCGGAGGGGATACCCCTGCTGCTGGCCACCGCCTGCCAGCGGCATCTGAATCTTGTGCTGGCCACCACGGGACTGACTGAGGAGGAAAACCGGATGGCCGACCGCGCGGCCGGCCAGATCGCCATTTTCCAGGCGGCCAATCTTTCGGTGGGCATTAAGGCCATGCAGCGGCTTTTAACCGAGGCAGCGGCGATCCTCGGAGAGGATTCGGATATTGAAATCGTGGAAACCCACCATAATCAGAAGGTGGACGCCCCCAGCGGGACTGCCCTGGCCCTGGCGGATACCATCCGTCAGGCCCTTGACGGGGACAAGCCCTATGTCTTTGGCCGGCACGGCCGAAGCTGCCGCCGGACAAAGGGGGAGATCGGCATCCATGCGCTGCGCGGCGGAACCGTCGCCGGAGAGCACGAGGTTTTCTTCTTTGGCCAGGACGAGGTGCTTTCCATCAAGCATCATGCGGCCAGCCGCCAGGTCTTTGCCATGGGCGCGCTGAAGGCTGCGCGCTTTCTGGCCGGCCGGACGCCCGGCCGCTACGGCATGGACGACCTGCTGCAGGCGGACAAGCATACGCTGGCTTTCCACGAAGGGCTGACGCTCTTTGCCCTGCCCGCCTCCGGCTGCGGCCCGCTGCTGGAGCGGGCCGCCCGTGAGCATTGCAGCCCCGGCTATACCTGCCTTGCTGCCGGCCAGTTGCTCTGCGTCGTGCCTGAGGGGAAGGCGGCGGCCTTCCATGCCCTCGCCGGCGCGCAGGGGTTAAGGGCGCAGTATAAGCCTGTCTTTGAGGCTTGCTTCTGTGGGGACGCGCTGCCGGAGGATCTGGCCTCCCGGGCGCTTTGCGTCCTGGACGGCGCCATGTCCCCCCTGGCCCTCGCCCAGCAGGAGCATCAGCTGCGGCTTTGGCTCCCTCTGCCCTGCAGGGCAGAGGCGGAGCCAAAGCTCAAAGCCCTGATTAGCTGACCACCGCCCGCCCATTTCACCGCCACCGCCCGCCGGACGGCGGCTTCCTGTTTGTCAACCGCCGGTAGGATCACGCCGCGCGGCCTATCTTCCCGCGTCTTTCATTTCGCAGAAATTCCTTGGAATTTCTGCGTTTTTTGTTATGTTTCCCAGGTTGTCCGAACGAGGTGGTAAAAACTTTGTCGCTTTTTATCCTTCCGCCATTGACATTCTGCTTTTTTTATGATACAAATATATCGTTTGTTTAGGGAAACTAAACTTTGTGTTTAGGGAATGCAAACCTCCCCAACGCCTTACACCGGCTGCCCCGTCGGCCCGCGAGGGTCTTCCGGGCGGCCGCCCTTTTGGTCCTGAAAAGGAGGAATGAAATGGAGATCGGCAGTAAGATCCGAAGTCTCCGCCTGACCCACGACATGACGCTGGAGGACCTGGCCAACCGCACCGAGCTGACCAAAGGCTTCCTCTCCCAGCTGGAGCGCGACCTCACCTCCCCCTCCATCGCAACGCTGGTGGATATCCTGGAGGCGCTGGGTACCAACCTGACGGAGTTCTTCACCGAAACGCCGCAGGAAAAGGTGGTCTTTACCGCGGCCGACGTATTTGAAAAGGTGGACGACGAAGCCGGCTCCAAGGTGGAATGGTTGATACCAAACGCACAGAAAAACCTGATGGAGCCGATCCTCATGACCCTGAATCCCGGCGCCAGCACCTCCCGCGAGGATCCCCATGTGGGCGAGGAGTTTGGCTACTGCCTGTCCGGTTCGCTGGCGGTCATCCATGGCGGCAAGCGTCACCGCCTGAAAAAGGGCGAATCCTTTTATTTCCGTTCCAACATGCCCCACCAAATTGTCAATCCGGGCAAAACGCCCGCAACCTTCATCTGGGTGGCCCATCCGCCAAGCTTCTAATATCTTTTTGAGGAGGTTCTCCGCGCTATGGTTGAAGATTTCCGCCTGATTGAGCTTAAAGACATTACTAAGGTTTTTACAGACGCCGACGCTGAAAAGGTAGCGCTGGACCATCTGAACCTCTATATCCGCAAACGCGAATTCGTAACCCTGCTGGGGCCATCCGGCTGCGGAAAAACCACGATGCTGCGGCTGATCGCCGGCTTCGACACGCCGACCAGCGGCCAGATCCTGATCAACGGGAAGGATGTCAGCGCCATCCCCCCCTACCAGCGGCAGGTCAATACCGTATTCCAGCGCTACGCCCTTTTCCCCCACCTCAATGTGGCCGATAATATCGCCTTCGGGCTCAATATTAAAAAGATGGACCGCGCTCTTATTGAGAAGAAGGTGGCCGCCATGCTGGAGCTGGTGGGCCTCAGCGGCTACCAGAAGCGCAAGGTCACGAGCCTTTCCGGCGGCGAACAGCAGCGCATTGCCATCGCCCGCGCCCTTGTCAACGAGCCGGAGGTGCTGCTGCTGGATGAACCGCTGGGGGCGCTGGACCTGAAAAAGCGCAAGGAAATGCAGATCGAGCTGAAAAACATGCAGCAGCAGCTGGGCATCACCTTTATCTACGTCACCCACGACCAGGAGGAGGCGCTCACCATGAGCGATACGGTGGTGGTCATGTCGGGCGGGCGTATCCAGCAGATCGGCAAGCCGCAGGATGTATATAACGAGCCGAAGAACCACTTTGTCGCTGACTTCATCGGTGAGAGCAATATCTTCCCCGGCGTGATGATCAAAGACGAGCTGGTGCGCCTGGGCGATCTTGAGATGGACTGCGTAGATAAGGGCTTCGCGCCCAATGAGCCCATTGAAATCGTGATCCGGCCCGAGGACATCTATATGGTCACGCCGGAGCACGCCCAGATCACCGGTATTGTAGAGTCCGTGGTCTTCAAGGGCGTCCATTATGAGATGATGATCCGCGATACCCAGGACCATCTCTGGATGGTACAGGATACGACCTCCCGGGAGGCTGGCGCCTCGGTCGGCCTCATCGTGCGGCCGGAAGATATCCATATCATGAAGCTGATGGAGGCGTAGCATGAAATTCAAGACCCGCTTCTTCGCTTACCCCTATCTCATCTGGATGGTGGTCTTCACCCTGGCTCCGATCGCGCTGATCGCCTACTATGCCTTCACCGACAAGAGCGGCGCCTTTACCCTGGCCAACCTGACCGGCGCCCTGGATCCGGCTTACATGGGCGTATTGTGGCGCTCCGTGGGCCTGGCCTTCCTATGTACGGTGATCTGCCTGCTGCTGGCCTATCCCGCGGCCTACATCCTTTCCCGCCGCAAGAACGGCGGCGTGCTCTCCGTGCTGTTCATGCTGCCGATGTGGATGAACTTTCTGCTGCGCACCTATTCCTGGATGACGCTGCTGGAGAATACCGGCCTTGTCAATACCCTGCTGCAGGCCATGGGGCTTTCCACCGTCACCTTTCTCTATAACGCCAACGCGGTGCTGCTGGGCATGGTTTATAACTATCTGCCCTTCATGATCCTCCCCATCCTGACGGCCCTGCAGAAGATCGACCACTCCTATGTCGAGGCCGCGCAGGATCTGGGCGCGTCCCCTGCCCGTGTTTTTCTCAAGGTTATCCTGCCCATGTCGGTGCCCGGCATTATTTCAGGCGTCACCATGGTATTTATGCCGGCTGTCACCACCTTTGTCATCTCCCGCCTGCTGGGCGGCAGCCATTTCATGCTCTTTGGCGACCTTATCGAGCAGCAGTTCCTTACCAGCGGCAACTGGAACCTGGGCAGCATGATGAGCCTGTTCATGATGGTCATTATGCTGATCTCCATGGCCATCATGAATCGCTTTGGCAGCGATACCGAGGGGAGGGGGCTGATCTAAATGAAAAAAGCGGTCAAGCATATCTACATGGGCCTGCTGCTCGTCTTTCTTTACGCGCCCATCCTGGTGATGATCGTGCTTTCCTTCAACAGCGGCAAATCCCGCGGCAATATCTCGGGCTTCTCCTTCCGCTGGTATATCGAGCTATTCCAGAACGAGCAGATTCTGCAGGCCCTCTACAATACGGTAATCATCGCGGTGCTGGCCGCCCTGCTGGCTACCGTCATCGGGACGCTCGCCTCGGTCGGGATCTACGCGCTGAAGCGCAAGCCTCAATCCCTGGTGCTCAACATTACCTATCTGCCCATCGTCAACCCGGACATTGTCACCGGCATTTCGTTGATGATCCTGTATCTCTTTATGCAGCTGGAGCTGGGCTTTTTCACCATGCTCCTGTCCCATATCGCCTTCAATATCCCCTATGTGATCTTTTCCGTATTGCCCCGGCTGCGCCAAATGGACGGCAACCTGTACGAGGCTGCGCTGGATCTGGGCGCGTCCCCGCTCTATGCGCTGCGCAAGGTGATCCTTCCGGAAATCATGCCCGGCGTGGTAACCGGCGCCCTCATGGCCTTTACCATGTCCATCGATGATTTCATCATCTCCTACTTCACCTCTTCCGGTGTACAGAATCTGTCCATTTACGTCTATTCCTCCGCCAAGCGCGGCATCGAACCCACGGTATACGCCCTCTCTACGTTGATGTTTGTTACCGTGCTCACCCTTTTGCTTATCCTAAACCGCCGCTCCGCACGCGAGCGCTCCGCGGCTAAGGTATAAGACTTTATCTGAAAGGAACCGACAAGAATGAAGAAGATCATGAGCGTTGCCCTGTGCCTGGCAATGGTGCTGTCCATTGCACTGTTGTCCGCCGGCTGCGGAAGCAGCCAACCCACCATCAGCGTCTATAACTGGGGCGAGTATATCGACATGGACGTGCTCAAGCAATTCGAGGAGGAGACGGGGATCAAGGTCAAATATGACACCTTCGGCTCCAACGAGGAAATGTATACCAAGATCAAATCCGGAGGCGGAAAATACGATGTGCTGATCCCCTCCGACTACATGATTGAGCGGCTGATCCAGAACGATATGCTGCATGAGCTCAATTATGATAACATCCCCAACGCCCAATATATCATGGAGAAATTCCGTGACAGTGATTTCGATCCCGGAAACAAGCACTCCATTCCCTATATGTGGGGTACCGTGGGCATTCTCTACAACAAGACCATGGTCAACGGCGAAATTGATTCCTGGAACGCCCTTTTCGACGAACAGTATGCCAAGCAGATCCTCATGTATGATTCGGCCCGCGATTCGCTGATGGTGGGCCTGCGTCAGAACGGCTACGACATCAACTCCCGCGATGAGCAGGAGCTGGCTGAGGCCACTCAGACCCTAATCGATCAAAAGCCCCTGGTGCTGGCCTATGTGATGGACGAGGTCAAGGACAAAATGATCCAGGGCGAAGCGGCGCTGGCCCTTGTCTATTCCGGCTATGTGATCGACGCCATCGAGGAGAACAGCGACCTGGCCTACTGCCTGCCCAAGGAGGGCTCCAACGTGTGGATGGATTCCATGGTTATTCCCTCCACCAGTCAGAATCCGGAGCTGGCGGAAAAGTTCATCGACTTTATGTGCCGTCCGGATATCGCCCTGAAGAATATTGAATATGTGGCCTACTCCACGCCCAACCAGGGCACCTATGACCTCTTCGACGATTCCATGAAAAACAATCCCGTGGCCTACCCCAGCGATGAGGAGCTGGCCCGCTGCACCTTCTTCCACGATCTGGGCGACTACAATGAAAAGTATGACGAGGCCTGGCTGAAGGTAAAGACCTCCAACTAATCCCGCGCTGATCCTTTCGGCAAATAGAAATAAGGCTGGCAGATTTTCATCTGCCAGCCTTTGCCTTTGTACCAGCGGGATTATCCCATCATGATGCGGACCTGGCTGGGCGGCGGTGCGAGGCTAATGGGCCCCGGGGCGACGGCCCGCCCATCCGCTTCCTGGGTCTGCACGCCCCGCGTGACATGATGGGGATTCTCCACGGTAATAGTCACATAACAATCCTCCACCGGAAGCCGTACGGTAAAGCCATCCCACGAAGGCGGGATGCACGGCGACACGGTCAGCATTCCCCCGCGCACGCGGATACCCAGAATATGCTCCAGCGCCACCACATACAGCCATGCCGCCGAGCCGGTGTACCAGGTCCAACCCGCCCGCCCCTTGTGCTGCGGATGCGTATAGATATCCGCCGCCACGGCATAGGGCTCCCCTTGGTATAGCTGCGCGTCGGCCGGCGTCATGCTATGGCTGAGCGGAAGCAGCTGATTCCACAGCGATTCAGCCTCTTCCCCCCGGCCAGCCTTCGCCAGCGCCGCCGCCATCCATGCCGCGCCATGGGTATACTGCCCGCCGTTTTCCCGTATGCCCGGCAGATATCCCTGGATATATCCGGCTGCATCGCCCTCCTGGCCGAAGGGCGGCGTCAAAAGCGCCAGGATACCGGCTTCCCGGTCCCACAGTTCCCCAAGGGCGGCGTTCAGCGCGGCCTGCCCCCGGTCCGGCGGCGCTACGCCCGACAGCACAGCCCATGCCTGCGACAGGCAATCGATCCGGCATGCGTCGCTTTCCCGGCTGCCCAGCGGCCGCCCCTCGTCGTTATAGGCCCGCCTGTACCAGGCCCCATCCCAGCCGGATTGCTCCAGATCGCGCTTGAGCTGCTCCAGCCGCTTGGGGTACCCGGCGGTCCGTTCCGTGTCCCCGGCCCATTGGGCCAGTTCAATCGACTTTTCCAACACATCCGCCAGGAAAAATCCCAGCCAGACGCTTTCTCCCTTCCCCTTTATCCCCACTAGATTCATGGCGTCGTTCCAGTCGCCGCCGCCCATCAAGGGCAGCCCATGCTCGCCGAAGCGTGCCAGCGAATAATCCACGGCGCGCAGGCAGTGCTCCAGCAGGCTGGCCTCTTCGGCTGAAGGCTCCGCAGCGCCGTAGGCATCCTCCTGCCCCGCTTCCAGCGGCGGCGCGCTTAGAAAGGGCGCTTTCGCCTTCAGTACGCCGTCGTCCCCGGTATGGGCCACATAGGCATGGGTCACATAGGGCAGAAACAGCCGGTCGTCGCTGATGCGGGTTCGGATCCCCTGGTTTGGTTCGTGCCACCAGTGCTGTACGTCTCCTTCGGTAAATTGGTGGGCCGCTGCCCGGAGCAGATGCTCCCTCACCAGCTCAGGCGCCACCCATATCAGGGCCAGGCAATCCTGCAGCTGGTCACGGAAGCCATAGGCCCCTCCAGCCTGATAATAGCCTGTCCGGGCCAGGAACCGGCTGGCCAACGCCTGATAGGGCAGCCACCGGTTGACGAAAATATCCATGGGCTGGCTGGGCGTAGCGGCCTGAAAACCGGCCAGCCGGCGCTCCCAGGCCTGCCTGACAGCGGAAAGCCGCTGCTCAAAGGGTTCGGTCAAGCCCCAGCGCGCCATGACGTCCGGCAGCTCCTCGCGCCCCTTCAGGCACCCCAGCAGCAGCAGGCACCGCACTGAGCCGCCTGGCTGCACGGTCAGCCGCCGCCGTATGGCCGTAACACCGCCGCAGCCCTCTTCAAAGTCTGTATCCATTTCTCCGGCCAGCGCCGCGGCCGGGGGCTTATCCACGGCCCCAAGGCCCCAGACCCGTCCTTCGTCGCAGGAGGCCGCCTCCATGCCCTGGGCGATTCCATGAAAGGCCGCCCCCTCAAAGCCCTGCTCCAGGGGATTTTCGATCCACAGCACCCTGGGATCCTGCGCCCGCCGCACCCGAAGCGGCGCGCCGTTGCCTCCATAGCGGTCCCCCAGCACCCAGCGCACCGCATGGGTCAGCTCCAGGGTACGCGGCCTCAGGGTATGATTCTGAACCGTCAGGCAGGTTACCTGCACGGCCGCCGAATCTGCCGGCACGAACTGTTTCAGGCTGACTGTCAGCTCTTCATAAGCCGCTTCCGTCACCGTATAGCCCAGGCCAAACTGCGTCCGGCGCTGGCAGGGGGCTGCCCAGGGCTGAGCCCAGGGCGTAAATACCTCTCCGGAGCTTGTATCCCGCAGCAGCAACAGCTGCGCACTGGGATCGCGGAGGGGGTCGTTGAACCAGGGGGTCAGCTTACCCGTCTGGCTGTTGCCGTACCATAGATAACCGCCGCCCGACGCCGTCACAAGGGCGCCAAATTGATCGTTGGCCATCAGGTGGCTCCAGGGCATAGGCGTCGGCCGCGCGCCCTGATTTTGGATCACATAGTCATATTTGCCGGGGGTAAAGCCGCCGAACCCATTGGGATAGAGCAGCTCCTCCTGCGGCAGGCTGCCCGGGCCCTGTTGGGGGACGGACGCCGGGCGCAGCACGCAGGCCTTCTCGTCGCTCTGCAGCTGATAGGTCATGGTGCTTCCGGCCTTTAGCGCCACGCGGGCAGCGGCCCGGAGCGCCGCCAGCTGCCGGCTGTCGCATTGATCCCGGTCGATAAGGTAGACGCCGCCGGCACGGTCCATCCGCTCCCGGTCCGGGCTTGACAGGATAGCCTGATACAGGCGCTCCCGCAGGGTACGATGATAATCGCCATGATCCCTGTAGAGTATGGCCAGCGTGGTTTCCACGCCGTGGATCCGCAGCCAGGCATGGGCCTTGACCAGGTGCAGCGCCTGCTCTGCGTGGGCTGCGTCCGAAAGCTCCATCAGCAGAATCGGCGCCTCTCTGGAAAGGCCCAGCGGCCAGAGGAGCGATTCCTTCTGATCGTTCGTAAGCCTGGCCTTGGCCACGGCCCGCTGCACCGGCCGCGCATATAGCGCAAAGGGAAGCAAGGCGTGGAAAAACGTCAGCTGATTGGGCCGGATCCCCAGATAGGACAGCACCGCCTGCTCCCGGGCCCAGGCCATATCCAGCCCATCCCGAAGCAGCATGCTTTTGGCCGCGCCTGCCGCCGTATCGGCGCTCTCGCCCACGGCCAGGGCATAGCGAAGCACCGCCTGCTCACCGGGAGCAAGCGTAAGCTCGATACCCGTGGCCAGGCAGGGATCCAGAACGCCGCCGGCGGCGCTGCTCAGCCCCTGCTCCAGCAGGGCGGGATGGGCGGCCGACCGGCCCCTCCCCAGCGCATGCTCCCGGGAGGTATCCCAGGAAAAGCGCGCATTCTCGGCCGCCTGGACCTGCAGCGCGCAGGCAATGGGCTCCTCCTGCTGGCTGCGCCTGCGCCGCTGCGCCGTCAGCAGCCGCTGGTTGGGGTCGGCGTCCGTCTGCACAAAGAGATTATGAAAGCCCGGATGCGCCTCATCCGCCTGCTGCTGCTGAAGGGCCAGCTCCAGGTAGCTGTATACCGTCACCGTCTCCGGCCGCGCTCCGGTATTCTCCAGCGTCATGCGGCGCAGTTCCCCATCGTATTGCCCGTCCACATAGACCTCCAGCGTGGCCTGGATATGCTCCGCCTGGGTCGTGAACAGCGCCCGGTGGGGTTCAAAGGCCGTCTTGCTGGGCGCCCGGCTGTCCGCATCCAGCGGGAAAAGCCGCCGGGCCTGGGGCAGCGCATCCTGTTTGATGTAGAAATTCCAGCCGTATTCCGTGCGGTACACGTCATCCCGCCAGCGGCTGACGGCCACCTGGCGGCAGCGGCTGAAGCCGCAGCCTGACGCGTTGACCATGACATGATAGCGGCCGTTGGACAATACATGCGCCTGCGGCGGCCACAGCCCCTGGCCGTTTTCATAGTGCCGCGCCTGGCGCAGCTCGCGGCGGGGCAGCTTGGCCCGCCGGCCGCCTTTGGCGGCGGGGCTGGAGCGGTCAATGGCCTGATCGCGGGTTGCCGTCATCTCCTCCAGCAGCGGCTGCACGGCGCGCACCTGGGGGATGCTGCCAAAGCACTCCTGCAAAAGCCCGCCCTGCAGCGCGCTGGCCACGCTGAGAAAGCCCATCCCCTGATGGTGCACCATATAGCTGGATACCAGCTTATAGCTGGCCCCAGGCTCAATCCGTGCGGTGGTAAAATCCACGGCCTCAAAAAAGCCGTAATCCCCCAACGCCTCCAGCTCCATCAGCCTGCGCATGTTCCGCCAGCTTTCCAGCGGCGCAAAGGGATAGGCCATCAGCGTCGCATAGGGGGCCACCACCTGGTCCTGCTCCAGCCCCGACTTCATGCCCAGCTGTGGAATGCCAAAGGCCCTGTATTGATACTGCATATTCAGATCGAACTCATAATAGCCCGCCTCCGATACGCCCCATGGGCGGCCAGTGGCCGCGCCGCGGGCAATCTGCTCCGTGACAGCCCCCTCGACCATATCGCCCAACAGCGTCCCTGGTTTGTGGGTAAAGAACAGCGTGGGCAGCAGGTATTCAAACATGGTGCCGCTCCAGGACCACAGGCTGATACCGTCGCCTGCCAGTGCCACCGGCCGCACCAGCCTCCGCCAGTGCTCGGCCGGCACATCGCCCCGGGCGATGGCGACCAGGCTGAGGATCCGGGCCTCCGAGGCCATCAGGTCATAGCACGCGCCCTGCTCGGCCGCCGGGTTGTCCGGATCCAGGCCAATCAGGAACAGGCCGCGTTTTTTGTCGTACAGCGCCCCAAGATCCATGCGGCAGGCCGCCTGAATCCGCCCGCGGAGCCTGGCGATCCGCTCCCGGGTTGCATCGCTCCAGACCGCATCCTTCTGCAATAGGCCCGCCTTATCCAGAGCCTCCAGCTGTGCGGCCAGAAGCCCGCCCCAGCCCTCCTTCTCTCCCTTTAAGGCGCGCTGCAGCCGCCGGGCCAGCTCCGGCAGCCGCTCCGCCGCGCCGGCGGCCCGCAGCTGCGCGGTAAGGGTGTCCTCCGGTGCTTTGCGCCGTATGCAGTGCAGCGTCCAGGTATCGGCCCAGCCCTGCGCCTGCCCGGGCAGGGTTGGGCCCACCTCCAGCGCACGCTGAAGCAGCGCATCCGTCATCCACAGGCAGGCCAGCAGATTCCCGCTGTCCACCGAAGAAATATAGCGCGGCGGAAGCGGCGCGCCTGTAGCGGTATCATACCAGTTGAACCAGTGTCCCTTCCACTTTTCCAAAGATTCCATGGTTTGGAGCATCCCCTCCAGCTTTTGGAGCACGGTATCCATCGCGCTATAGCCCATATACCATCCGGCGGCAAGGCTGACCATGGCCAGGCCCATATTGGTCGGCGAGGTGCGTGACGCCACGCCCTTAAAGGGATCAAGCTGGACATTGTCCGGCGGTAAATACCCATGGGCCGGTTCCACAAAGCGCTCGAAATAATGGTAGGTACGCCGCGCAATCAAGCGCACGTCCAATAGCTGGCTTTCCGAAAGGGCCTCCGGCTCGTCCCTCCGCCTGGGGAGGCTGACCCGGTAGGCCCAAAGCGGGGCCAAAATCCAGCTCACGCCCAGGATGGCGCCGCCCACCAACTGGCCGCTGACCCACCCGGCGCCCAACGCTGCCAGGCCGGTGGCCGCCGCACCGCGCCAGCGCCGGTAGGCCTTCCACCAGCGGTCCGGCGCACCCAGCTCGGCATCGGCGGCCGTGGTCCACTGAAGCATCCTCCGCCGGGAGCGGAGACGGCCCAGCGTG
>UQLW01000041.1 GCA_900542005.1 uncultured Eubacteriales bacterium | reverse complement strand
GACATCCAGCGTTACCCCGATAACTATGAGACTCTTTCCACCGATGCCGCGCTGCAGGACAATGATCTCAATACCAGCGCCGACGGCGAATTCTACTTTACCGCCAAGCTGACCCAGTATGGGACAAACGTCATCAATATTACCGCCACAGCTGCAGACGGACGTACTGCCACCCTGGCCTACCGCGTGGAGCGCCAACCCAACCTTGATTCCTATACGCGGGCAGCCTGGGCTATGGACTATAATCATCTTGTGGCATCTGTTGATACGCAGATCGGCCAGGTATACCTCTGCAAGGGTAAGGTGACCAAAAAGCTGGATACGCCGCTGGGCAACCAATACCTATTCGACTGCGGGGATACCACGCCGCAGCTGATCGTGATCGAATATGACGGCAGCCTCGGCCTTGCCGTGGATAAGAGCTACCGGCTATACGCCGATGTAAAGGGCACGCAGGACGGATATCCGCTGCTGGTCGCCCGGTACGCATACAACAACTGATAAGGCAAACTTGGCCGCTTTCCCTTTAGGGGGAAGGCAGCCAAGTTTTTCTTTTCTTTCGGGAGAAAGCGTGATATAGTATAATGGGGTAGAAGTTGGGATTCTTTTCACGATGGAGCAATTTGAACCAGTATATTTCAAGGAGAACATGATGAATCGGAAAGCTTTAATCCTTCCTTTGAAGAGCGTCGTGGTGGGCGCTTCGATGCTGGTACCTGGGGTGAGCGGCGGCACAATGGCGATTTTGCTGGGCATTTATGACGATATCATCCATGCTGTCAGCAGCTTCATGCAGGCGCCGAAGAAAAACGCAATCCTGCTGGGTAAGTTCCTGCTGGGTTCGGCGGCGGGTATCCTGTTATTTGCCCGACTTGTGGAATATCTGATTACGGCCTTCCCTCAGCCCATGATGTACTTTTTTCTGGGCGCAATTGGGGGCGGCATACCCACGCTGGTGAAGAAGGCCGGGGTGAAGCGCTTCTCCCCTGTGCTGCTGCTTCATGTGGCCGGCGGCTTTTTGCTGGTATGGCTCTGCTCCCTGATCCCCAAGGGACTGGTGGACCAGGGGACGGCGATCACCTGGGTGACTTTCCTTTGGATGGTCCTGGCCGGCGTGATTGTGGCGGTCGCCCTGGTGTTGCCGGGCATCAGCACCTCCCACATGCTGCTCATGCTGGGCCTATATGAGATGACGCTCTCTGCAATCAAGGATTTCCATTTCGGCCTGTTGATCCCCCTGATCATCGGCGCTGTCGGCGGTACGCTGGCGACAACGCGGCTATTGGAAAACCTGATGAACCGGCATCCGCAGGGCACTTATCTGTGGATCGTCGGCTTTGTGCTGGGGTCAGTGCTGACCGTATTCCCAGGCCTCCCCTCCGGGTGGAATTGGCTGATCTGCCCGCTGATGACGGCAGCCGGCTTCCTGCTGCTTTTGAAGATTTCTCAAATCCGATCAGAATAATGGAATAGAGAGGTGATCCGATATGCGTAAGACAAAGATTATCTGTACCCTTGGCCCCGCCACCGAGGACGTCCAGGTGCTGCGGGAGTTGATGTATGCAGGCATGGATGTGGCGCGCTTTAACTTCTCCCATGGGACCCGTGCATCCCATAAAACCACCTTCGATAAAATCGTCATGCTGCGCCAGGAGCTTGATCTGCCCATTGCGACGCTGCTGGACACAAAGGGGCCGGAGATACGCATCGGCAAGATCAAAGGCGGCCGCGCAGAGCTGATCAGCGACCAAAGCTTCACCCTGACAACCCGGGAGGTGGAAGGCGACGCCAGTATCGCCTCCATCAGCTACAAGGAGCTGCCGCAGGATATGGAGGTCGGCCGTACCGTATTGATCGACGACGGCCTGATTGCCCTCAAGGTGACCCAGCTGACAGCTACCGATATCGTATGCCGTGTGCTTAACCATGGGTTTATTTCCGATAACAAAGGCGTGAACGTGCCGGGCACCAATCTTTCCATGCCATATATCAGCCCCAAGGACCGTAATGATATCATCTTTGGTATTGAATGCGGCTTTGACTTTATCGCGGCTTCCTTTGTGCGAAGCGCCGATGATATTCTTGAGATCCGCAAGATACTGGATGAGCACAAGTGCCACAGCATCAATGTGATTGCGAAGATTGAAAACCTGCAGGGCGTGGAGAACATCGACGAAATTATCCGTGTATCCGATGGTATCATGGTTGCCCGGGGCGATATGGGCGTGGAGATTCCGCTGGAGGAGGTTCCGGTTATCCAGAAGATGATTATCCACAAGGTCTATACGGCGGGCAAGCAGGTGATCACGGCCACGCAGATGCTGGATTCCATGATCAAGAATCCCCGCCCCACCCGGGCCGAAGCGACCGATGTGGCCAACGCCATCTACGACGGTACCAGTGCGATTATGCTTTCCGGCGAGACTGCCGCCGGCCTCTATCCTGTGGAGGCTGTGAAAACCATGGCGCGCATTGCCCGCCGCGCAGAGCACGATATTAACTATGTTGAACGCTTCAAAGCGCATTCGGGCGAGCTGATGAATCCCGACGTGACCAATGCCATTTCCCACGCCACCTGTACCACAGCCCACGATATCGGGGCCTCTGCCATCATTACGGTGACAAAATCCGGCGCCACGGCCCGGATGATATCGAAATACCGCCCCAACTGTCCGATTATCGGATGCTCGACCTATCCCCATGTCTGCCGGCAGCTTAACCTTTCCTGGGGCGTCTTTCCGCTGCTGCTGGAGGAACAGTCGTCGACGGATGAGCTTTTCGACCATGCGGTGGACACTGCGGAGCGGGCAGGATATGTTTCCCAGGGGCAGCTTGTTGTCATCACGGCAGGCGTCCCCTTGGGCATCTCCGGAACTACCAACATGATGAAGGTGCATGTGGTCGGGCATATCCTGATAAACGGCGAGGGTGTAACCAACAAATCCGTATGCGCAAGCCTTTGCGTCTGCAAAACAGAGCAAGAAGCCCTGCGTAACTTCCAAAACGGCAACATTCTGGTGATTCCGGAAACCAGCAATAACCTGCTGCCCCTGATTAAAAAGGCGTCGGGGTTGATTACGGAGGTGGACGGGCTGAATTCCCATGCGGCGATCGTAGGCCTAAGCCTGGATATCCCCGTCATTATTGGAGCAGCCAACGCCACCAGCATTTTGAAATCCGGCGCGGTTGTCACCATGGACGCAGATCGCGGCGTCGTCAGCAGCACCTCCTGCTGCGGCGAGCAAGAGATATCATCATAATACATAAGCCCGAAGGGGGCTGGATATGTATGCTGCATATCCAGCCCCCTTCGGGCTTTTTCTGCCATGGGCATTTTGCCGCATAAGGATCAATAGCCCTTCCTTCCCTCCAGGGATTCATCCTCCTGAATCCATTGGGATACCTCAATCTCGCGGTAGGTATCCGGCGTGTCGCGTACGACTACGCGGCTGATCCCCGCATTGATGACAAGGCGTTTGCACATGGAACAGCAGCTGGCATCGTGCACCAGCTCCCCCGTCTCCGCTTCCTTCCCCACCAGGAAGAGGGTAGCCCCCAGCATATCGCCCCGGGAGGCAGAAATGATGGCATTGGCCTCCGCGTGGACGCTGCGGCAAAGCTCATATCGCTCCCCGCGGGGAATATTCAGCTGTACCCGGGTACAGTATCCAAGGTCTGTACAGTTGGCCCGTCCCCGGGGGGCACCTACATATCCTGTCGATATGATTTCATCGTTTTTCACAATAATTGCTCCATATTTACGCCGTAAACAGGTGGAGCGCTCCAGGACTGTTTCTGCAATGTCCAAATAGTAATTCATCTTATCCCGTCGCTGCATATGAACCTCCTATGCGTTCAGTCGGATAATTCTGGGGCGCACTACAGAGCCCTCCACCTCCAGCAGCGCGCAGCTTGCATCATAACCCCGGCAGGATCCGGGATTTACCAGCAGCACATGGCCGTCATGGTCGACAAGGCTGCGGTGGGTATGGCCAAAGCAGGCGACCTGAGCGCCTACCTGCTGGGCCCGGTAACAAAGCCGGTCCAATCCCCACTTGACATCCCACTCATCTCCATGGCAGAACAGGGCGACCGTATCCCCTTCCAGGGGCTCTATACGCTCGCGCGGCAAAGCGGAGAGAATATCACAATTCCCCTTCAGCTGGATGAGCCTGGGCTCACAGCCATCGGCATCGCCTGCGCCATCGCCAAGATGGACCAACAGATCCACATGCCCCAGCGCGCGCAGCGCCCGCCGCACAGACGCCGCACTTCCATGGGAATCGCTGATCAGCCCAATACGCATCATACCGGGGCTTCCTCGCCCAAAAGCTTTTCCAGGGCGATCAGAGCCCGGAAGCGATGGCTCATTGTGTTTTTTTGTTGGGGCGTCAGCTGGGCCATGGTGCAGCCGTATTCCGGAAGGAAAAACAGCGGATCATAGCCAAACCCGCCGCTCCCCTGGCGCTTGCGGAGAATCACTCCGGGGCAGCCCCCTTCCGCTACAAGCTCGCCTCGGCCAGGACGAACAAGGGCGATTGCGCAGTGATAGGCCGCGCCACGCTGCCCATCGGGGACATCCTGCATTTCCCGGAGCAGCTTGTCATTATTGGCTTCGTCGTCGCCATGCGCGCCGGCATAACGGGCGGAATAGACGCCCGGCGCACCGTTCAGCGCCTCGACAGAGAGGCCTGAATCGTCGGCCAACGCCGCACAACCGGCGGCATCGGCCACTGCGCGCGCCTTGATTAAAGCATTTTCCCGGAAGGTTGTCCCATTTTCCTCAATTTCCATATCAAGGCCCGCCTCCTGCATGGATAGCACCTGATCAAAGCGGCCGCCCAGGATGGCCTTGATCTCCCGAATCTTATGGGCGTTGTTGGATGCAATAATCAGCTTCATAGGCGCGATTCCTCCACCGCTTGCTGCTGCAGCGCGAAGAGCGAACGGATCCCCGCCTCCCCCATGGACAGCATAGCGTTCATTTCCGAGCGGGTGAAAGCCCGCCCCTCGCCGGTGCCCTGTACCTCGATAAAGGCGCCGGTTTCATCCATAACGAGATTCATATCGACCTGCGCCGATGAATCCTCCTGGTAGCACAGGTCAAGCCGGGGTTCATCCTCCACAATGCCGACGGAAACAGCGGCGATCTGATGGATGATGGGATCAACGGACAAAATACCCTGCTGAAGCCAGCGATCCACCCCAAGGCGCAAAGCGGCCCACGCGCCGGTGATCGACGCGGTACGGGTACCGCCGTCGGCCTCCAGCACGTCGCAGTCAATCCATATCGAATAATCCCCCAGCTTTTCAAAATCGAGCGCGGCACGGAGGCTTCTTCCGATAAGCCGCTTGATCTCGGTTGAGCGCCCGTCAGGCTTGAGTCCCTCGCGCTTCTTCCGGGTGGAGGTGGACGAGGGAAGCATGGCATATTCGGCAGTTAACCAGCCCCGGCCGGTATCCCGGAGAAAGGGGGCCGTCCCCTGCTCCAAAAGCGCAGTACAAAGCACCCGGGTACCGCCCCAGTTAATCAGGACGGAGCCGCCGGAAGTGCGTGTGAAATGCCCAATCATCGAAACCGGACGAAGCTGCTCCGGCAACCGTGCATCCATTCGCATCGAGATTACTCCTTGCGTTTTCTTACTATTATATCAAGGGCGCTTTCCCTTTTCAACGGAAAAGCGCCTGTTTTCGTCCTATTCTCCTACCGGGCTGCCCGCACCTTGACGATGAGGTAATCCCAGCCGGCCAGATGCAGCCGGAAGCCTGATTCCTCAGGCTGCAGCCATGAACTGCCCCCGGCGACCTGCCAGAGCGCCTCGGGAACCGGATGGCCAGACAGAGGCAGCCGGCTGACGCATTCATCCTCGCCAGGATTGATGACGGTCAATATGCCCTCGTTCCCCTGCCAGCGCCAGTGCCCATAGAGCCCGCCCTCCAGCGCAAAGGGGCTGTAGGAGCCGCTGCTGAGCAGGGGCTCATCCCGGCGAAGGAGCGACAAACGGCGGAAGGTGGCCTGCACTTCCCCATCCTCCCGTCCCCAGGGATAGGGCCCCCGGTTGTAGGGATCGGCATATCCCTCCATGCCGGCTTCATCGCCATAATAAACCGTCGGGATACCGGGATGGGTAAAAAGGACGGCGGCATACAGGCCCACGCGCCTTTGCCCCATAGCCCGTCTGCCCTTGGACAGCCGGTATTGGGCGCGCTCGAGCTCGGTCAGCGTACCGGGATCCGGCGCTTCGCCCAGCAGCGTCATCAGCCGGGGCGTATCGTGGGTCCCCGTCATGTTCATCAGGCTATAGAATTGCGCTCGGGGATAGTTCTCCTGGAGGCTCTTCATCAGCCGGACCATGGCGGCCGGCGAGCGCCTACCCAGGATGAGTTCCAGCAGGGCATTGCGCAGCGGGTAATTGGTGACGGAATCCAGCTCGCGGCCCATGAAGTACTGGCGCCGTACGTCATAGCTGACCTTATTGGACGCATCCTCCCATACCTCGCCAAGCAGGAAAGAATCCGCCTTTTCCTGGCGAATGACGTCCTTGAGCTGGGCAATAAAGGCATCTGGCAGCTCGTCTGCCACATCCAGCCGGAAGCCGTCAATGCCATAGCCCATCCATTTTCGCACTGTGCTGTCCGGGTCATGGAGCTGATAGGCCAGGTAGCCGGGATCCAGCTCATTGACGTTTGGCATGGTTTCGACGCCCCACCAGCAGTCGTATTGCCCCGGCCAGTTTGAAAACCGGTACCAGCTGAAATAGGGCGACTGTTGGCTTTGATAGGCGCCAAGGCTGCCGTACCGGCCCTGGCGGTTAAAGTAGAGCGAGTCGCTGCCGGTATGGGAAAACACGCCGTCTAAAATCAGGCGCATACCGCGAGCCCGGACGGCCCGCATCAGGCTGGCAAAGGCCTCCTCCCCCCCATACATAGGATCGATGCGGCGGTAATCGGCCGTATCATATTTATGATTGCTGCCGGACAGAAAAATGGGATTCAGATAAAGGATGGATACGCCCATCTGCTGCAGATAGTCCAGCTTCTCCTCGACGCCCTTGAGATTGCCGCCGAAAAAATCCCACCGCACCACGGCGTTTCGATCATCGCGGGTATAAAAAGGCGTATCCTCCCAATGGGCATGGAGCAGCGCGCCATCCGGCGCATGCTCGATACGCTTGTCCCCATACCCGTTATAGAAGCGGTCCACATATATTTGGTACATGATGCCCTGAGACGGCCATAGGGGCCCCTCGACGGGCTGGTATACGGTTACCTGCCAGGCCTTTCCGGTATGGGCATTTATGGCCCCCTCGCCGCCTAAGCCGTCATCAGGCGCGGTATACCATCGAACCTGGCCCTGATGGTGAATCTCAAAGTCATACCAGAAAAGCCCTGGATCGACCGGGGCTGTAAGCTCAAAGCGCCATCGCTCACCGGAGGGAATCGGCATAGGGCTGCCATGAATCATTTCTGTACCATGGGCTTCACTGTGCCGCCTCAGCACAATCTGTGCATCCGGCTCGTCCATCGCGTCGATGGTCAGCGTCATCGGCTGTCCGCAGGGCACGGCGCCAAAAGGACTGCGGTATGCCCTTTGCTGTGAATCATGATAAAAGCTCAATTGCATCCCCTTATCTATCGCTAATGTTGCCCCTTTATCATACCACAGCCGCGGCGCTTTGTCACTTCACGGAAGGGATGAACAGCCTGGCGATGGATACCTCATAGGCAATGCGGATCTCAGGCCCCTCTTCCGCCTGCTTGGTGTATTCGCGGCTCTGGAACCGGCCTGTCAGCCGGACTGCCGTCCCCACGCTCCAGGATGCGGCCTCCTTTGCGCCGTCTCCCCAGGCGATGGCGGGCAGGTAGTCTGCATGATGATAGGCACGGTTTACAGCGATTAGAAGATCGCTGATCGCCCGGCCCAGCGGGGTCATCCGGTAGACCGGCGCACGGCACAGGGTTCCCTGCAGGATCACGCGGTTTTCATCTTCCGCGGCGGATGACAGGCAGAAGGAACGGACGAAGATGGTCAGCATCAGCTTGCCGCCCTGCTGGGTTGTGCGGTTATAGGAGCGCAGCTGTCCCTTTAGGGCGATACGATCCCCGCCCTTTAGGGCGGAGGGCTTGACTAACAGGTGTCCCGGGATCGTGACAGGCAAAATATCCGCTGCGCCGGAAAGGCGCTTGACCAGGATATGCGTGATGTAAAAGTGCTCGTCACGGTAGCGGTATGACCATACGGGGGCCTCGATAACCGTCCCCACCATGACGACATGGTTTGTATCCCCGCTTTTGTAATACATGATGCAGTCCTCCACACTTGACGCTGCTTCATATATATGCAGGGTTGTATCATTTTAGGATTCGGGAATATAGACATCGCACCCCGGCGCAAAGGGGGAATCCTGCACCCAGCTGCCCTTGGGAAGGCCGCGGAGCCGCCACAGCACCAATATGTCGCCCATCGTGCCAGCCGCCATGACCGAAGCGGCAGAATAGGCCCACAGGCTTCCACACGCAAGGGTCATTCCCCAAGGGAGCCAGCCGAGCAGCAGACAGGGCAGCAGGGCGGACCAGCGATAGCCGCGGGCCGGGACTGCGGCCATGCATTTAGCATAGACCGCGCCGCCCCGTGCCCAGAACAGGCCCATCTTCAGGTATTCCGGCTTTGCCCCTGCCAGATAGCGCAGGCCCAGGTAGCGCAGCGCCTCCTTGGCGGCGCTCAGCGCCCATACGCTGGCGGCCAGAAGGCCCAAACCAACGGCCAGCCCCATGGGGTCTGCCAGCAGCGCGTCTGCCTGCGGCATACCGCGCAGCAGGCTCCACAGCAGGATCATCAGCAAGAGCAGCACCATTTGGCTGTTGCGCAGTGTCCGGTGAAAACGGGCAGGTTCAAAGGTACGGCTTTCCGGTCGCATCGGCTTCCTCCATCACGTTTGAGATGCCTCTACCCTACCAAGGGCGCGCCCATTTGTCAATTCCTATCTGATGGGCATAAAAAGAAGCCGGGCTCCAGCTTGGCCCGGCGTGGTGGTGTGGCGATGGCTTTAGGCCTGCGGTGCGGCGCTTGTAGCCGCAGGCGCGGTGCCGGCGGGGAATTGACGGCCCTCATGGTCGACGGTGTAGGGATCATCGTAGATCAGGTCGGAAACCTTGACCCCCTGATAGCCCTGGCTGGTGAGCTCCTCCAGAACGGCCTTGAGCCCCTCCAGGATGTGCTCCGAATTGTTGTGGAACAGGATAATGGATCCGGGCTCCAGCTTTTTTTGAACCCGCGACACCATTTCATCAGCCGTCGTTCCCTTCCAGTCCAGCGAATCAATGTTCCATTGAATGACCTGGTATCCCGCGTCCCGGCAGACCTTGACCAGGTTCTCATCCCACTCCCCATAGGGCGGACGGAAGAGATCGATCTTCTGACCAGTCAGGGCGGTAATCTTGTCGTTGGTGTTGCCAATCTCCGTAAGGATCTGATCGCGGCTCAGGCCAGCCATGTGGGGATGCGTGGAAGAATGGTTGCCGATCTCATGCCCGCGTTCGGTAATCATTTTTACCTGCTCCGGGTAGGCGTCGACCCAATACCCCACCAGAAAGAAGGTCGCTTTCACATTATACTGATCCAGCAGGTCCAGGATGCCCTCGGTCTGCTCATTCCCCCAGGAGGCGTCAAAGGTCACAGAAACCTTTTTCTCCTCAGTGGATACGCAATAAACGGGGATTTGCTTGTTCTGAGCGGCAGATACCGCCGTGCTTGGGGCCTGCCACAGGAACACGGCCAGCGCGACAAGCACCAGCGCCATGGCCGCAGCGGCCAGAACCTTGATTTTTCGTTTTCCCAAATACACAACTTTCATCGTCCATCCTCCTTTACTCCAAGGGTATGCCCGTCCCGGCCCGTCCATGACAGCGCCAGGGGCATTTTCACCGGCACAGGAGGAAATTTACGCTTACCCCCTTTACTTTAGTGCGATAATGTAATAAAATACCTCTATCAACTTTGAGGAGGATCCCATGAAGAAGAAAACGCTTGGGCTGATGCTGCTGGCCATCGCCCTCATGATGACGGCTGTCTTTGCCGGCTGCACCAGCACCACGGCCACCACCACGACCACGCCTGCCGGGACCACCACCGCGGCCCAGCAGGATGAAACGACCACCGCAGCGGCCGATGGCGAAGGGGACAGCTCCCTGTCCTATGTTCAGGATAAAGGTACCCTGGTGCTGGGGCTGGATGATTCCTTCCCGCCGATGGGCTATCGTGATGAAAACAACGAGATCGTTGGCTATGATATTGACCTGGCTACTGAAGTATGCAAGCGCCTGGGCGTGGAGCTCAAGCTTCAGCCGATTGACTGGACAGCCAAGGAAAACGAGCTGAACACCAAGAAGATCGACTGCATCTGGAACGGCATGTCCATCGACGATGAGCGCAAGCAGAACATGACCCTCTCCATCCCCTATCTCGATAATTCCATGGCCTTTGTGGTCAAGAATGATTCGGGCATCAAGACCCTGGCGGATATGGCCGGCAAGAAGCTGGCCCTGCAGAGCGGCTCCACCGCCGCCACTGCGCTGGACGAGGCGGCTGATTTCAAGGCTACGCTGGGCGAAGTGGTTGGCCTGAAGGACAACATGACTGCGCTGATGGATCTGGAGATGGGCGGCGTTGACGTGGTGCTGATGGACGACGTGGTGGCCAATTACTATATCGCCACCAACAATAAGCCCTTCGAGCTGCTGGAAGAAACGCTGAGCACCGAGGAGTACGCCGTTGGCTTCCGCAAGGGTGACGAGGCGCTGGCCAATGCGGTCAACGAAGCCCTGCAGGAAATGGCCAAGGATGGAAAGCTCAACGAAATCACCCAGAAATGGTTCGGCAAGGACAATACCAAGATTCAGTAATTCGTAGCCGCGAATAAAGCGCACCATATGAAGCGGGCGGAGCCAACGGCCGATGCGGGCCTGGTTCCGCCCCCTTTTGGGAGGAGATTAGATGGACCTAGGCTTATTGATCCCACAGATGCTGGAAGCAACGCTGGTCACGCTGAAGGTATTCTTTTTGACGCTGCTCTTTTCCCTGCCCCTAGGGCTGCTGGTAGCCTTCGGCCGCATGTCCAGATGCTGGCTGATCCGGATCCCAGTGCAGATCTATCTGCTCGTCATGCGCGGCACGCCCCTGATCCTTCAGCTGCTGTTCGTCTATTTTGGCCCCTATTACCTTTTCGGCCTGAATTATGACCGGTTTGTGGCGGCGATCATTGCCTTTACGCTGAACTATGCGGCTTACTTTGCCGAGATCTACCGGTCGGGCATTGAGTCCATTCCTAAGGGCCAGTATGAAGCCGCCAAGGTTCTGGGGCTCACATCGTCTCAAACCTTCTTCCGTATCATTCTGCCGCAGGTGATCAAGCGCATCCTGCCCCCCATGGGTAACGAGTTCATGACCCTGGTCAAGGATACCGCGCTGGCTCAGACCATCGGCGTGATGGAGCTCTTCCGGCTGGCCCAGAACGCGCAAAGCCGGGCCTTTTCCACCGTGCCCATCGTGATTGCCGGCATCTTTTACCTGGTGCTGAATTACATCGTCGAGCAGTGCTTCCACCTGATGGAGAAGCGGCTCAGCTACTACCGCTAGAGAGGAGGGCATCCCATGAGTATGATTAAGGTGACAGGATTAGCCAAATCCTTCGGCGAAGTAGAGGTGCTGCGCGACATCTCTTTTTCGGTAGAAAAGGGCGAGGTGCTCAGCATCATTGGCCCCTCCGGTTCCGGGAAATCCACATTGCTTCGCTGCATAAACCAACTGGAGCAGGCCGACAGCGGTCGGATTGAGGTGTGCGGCATGACGCTATGCGAGCCTTCCGGTCCCGATGGCGGCTGCCGGTACGCTCCCAAAAAGGAGCAGCGGGCCATTCAGCTCAAGGTAGGGCTCGTCTTTCAAAGCTTCAACCTCTTTCCGCACCTGAGCATTTTGCAAAACGTGATCGAAGCGCCTATGCGCGTACTGAAAATGGAGCGCAAGCAGGCTACCGATCGGGCAATGGAGCTTCTGGCCAAAATGAGCCTGGCCGATAAGGCGGATGCCTACCCCTACCAGCTATCCGGCGGACAGGCGCAGCGGGTATCGATTACCCGGGCGCTGGCGCTGGATCCAGAGGTGCTTTTCTTTGACGAGCCGACCAGCGCGCTGGATCCGGAGCTTACCGGAGAAGTGCTGAAGGTGATCCGGGACCTTGCGGCTATGCATATGACGATGGTCATTGTAACCCATGAAATGAGCTTTGCCCGCGACGTATCAGACCGGATCATTTTTATGGATCAGGGCGAGATCCAGGCCGAAGGAACGCCGCAGCAAATCTTTGGGCAAAGCGATAACGCCCGAATGATGGCCTTTTTAGGCAAGCTGAACGACCGGTAAGGCGGCAGCCGCCTTTTTTACTTCAAAAAACAGACGTGTACCGCGGTACACGTCTGTTTTTTCTTGGAAGAAGCGGAAAACGGACCCGCCGCTTCTCCAGATGCGGATTTACGCAAAGCGTCATGGGGAGGCGCCGCGTCCCGCGGGGCCTCCCTTCCCCTTTATCCCTCCTGCTATAGGCGCAGCCGGAAGGTCTTGGGCGCCAGCTTATAGACCAGGGCGCAAGCAACCGCACAGTATCCAGCGCAGAAGGCGATCGTCATCAACCCAAAGACCATCGTCGGCATTTCAAGGCGCATAAGGTAAAAACAAACCAGATAGGTTGCGGAAAGCACCAGCTGATAGGTGCCGCTTTTCACCTCTGTCGCGGCATTGTAGGGCTGCAGCAGATAATAGATGGTTAAATAATGCACCGAGAAGAATACGCTCATCGACAGAATGGAGACAATCAGGACGGCATAATGCAGCGGCTCCTCTGTCCCGCCGGAGGCGTAGAGCAGCGTAGCCAGGCCGACGCCGATGACCGCCGCCGGCAGCAGATTGACCTTGATAATTTCCCGCAGCCGGATTTGAAACAGGGCCAGGATCATCCGCGGCTGCTTATAGAAGGGATAGGTCAAGAGGCTATGGTCGCAGTTCATAAAAAGCGCTTGGGTGAACCCTGTACCCCGGTTAATCGCATACATAATAAAGACAAAATAGGGCAGATAGCGCATCAGCAGCCGGTTGACAACCTGAGCAGCCGCAGGTTGGAGCCAGAAGGCCAAAAGCGCGCCCAAGATGAGAAAGAAGCAAACCGCTGCAATGCGTACAGCAGCCTGCCAGAGAAGCCGGCGATGACGCCGGATGAAGAGTTCATTGAGATACTCAAAGCCCTTGCGCCGGCTGGTGATGTGGATATCGGCAGAGATCATGCGCCGGCTCTGCTGCTGGACGGCAGCGCGGGCCTGCTCGGTGTGGTTGAGGGTCTGCGGCAAGATCTGCTGATAGATGTCCCGGTATGCCTGGAAGCGAATGATCGTCCTGCAAGCGGCCAGGCCGGCCAGCGCCGCCGCGCCCATCAGGGCCGCTGTAACCGGCAGCGGCAGCAGCAGGCCCAAAGCGGGTAAGCCATAGGCAGCCGCCAGCAGCAGGCCCACCATCCCCCACCCCAGCCGCGTCAGCTTGTTTTCATTAACAGCGTCGCCGGTACGGATGAAACGCCTGAGGGAAAAGGCAGTAACCACCAGCTTGAGGCCTGCGACAAAGCAGGGGATCAGCAGGCAGAGCCACAGGGGAAGAGACGCCGCCCGCCCAAATAGAAGCGCAAAGGGCAAAAATCCCACCCACACCTTCACCATGGCATAGCCATAATTGACCAAGGTATAGCTGCGGGCATCCATGCGCATCAAAAGCATGGCATAGTACTTATCCTTGGTGGGGTTGAAGATATAGGTATTCATAAAGGCGCCGATTACGGTGAGAAAAAAGAGCATATGCAGCATCAAAGCGCCCGGCGGCAATCCTTCGTCATAGAGCATACCGGCTCCGGCAATCATGGTAAGAAAATATAACGCTTTCCCCAGAAAGGCCGAGGCGATTTCCCACAGGACAGCCAACACATGGGCAAAGACCTTCAGCCCCCGCGAGCGGTACAGCGAAGCCGGCAGCAGGCGCTTGACCAGGGGGATCTGCTTGAGGGCGTATAATATGCTGTTGACCTGATAGGTATTGCGCAGCGAGAAGGAAAGAAACAGTATATTATTCATGCGCTTCATCCCTCAGCGCCGCAAGAATTTTATCTTTAAAGGCGGATTGATCCAGGTTAGCCTTATCGACCACCTCCAGCTCACCATGGTTCAGCAGCACGATCTCATCGCATAGATCCAGGGCGAGATCCATGATGTGAGTGGAAAAGATGGTGATGCGCCCCGCCTTAAGCCGCCGAAGCAATAGCTTCATCTCCTCGGCTACGACCACATCAAGCGAGGTGAGCGGCTCATCCAGCAGCAGGATATTGGGGCGGTAGATCATGTTGATGAGCATCTGCATTTTATTTTTCATGCCGTGGGAATAGTCTTTCAGCAGCTTATCCCTGTCCTCCGGGCTGATTCGTATCTCATCAAAGTATGCGTCCAGCGGCTGCGGATCCAGGATCTTCCCCTCGTTGATCTCCAGAAAGAATTTGAGAAATTCCCTCCCTGTCAGGAATTCCGGCACTGTCGGGGTAGAGGGTACATAGCCGACATCATCGGCGGATACGGTCCGGCGCTGTCCGTCCTGCATGAGGCTGAAGCTGCCGCTGTCCGCTTTGATATCCCGGTTCAGGCAGTTAAAGAGGGTGGTCTTCCCCGCTCCGTTGCGCCCCAGCAGGCCATAAATCTTACCGCTGTCAAAGGCAAAATCGATATCGCGCAGGACTTGCCTTTTATCATACGATTTGGCCAGGTGCTCAATGATGAGTTGCATGATGGCTTCCTTTCTTTGGGATGGGAAAAAAGAGCACGGCTTACTACGCCGTAAAGGCCTGCGAGCCGTGCTCTACCGTTTCGCCGAAACGGCGGTTCCATCCTTTGTACGGCATCCGGCGCCGGGGATTCCCATCCTTTATCATCCAAACAATTTTGGATTGTATTATACGGGATCGGCCGGATGCTGTCAATGCAAAGTCAAAAGGTCGCTTTTGTCCATAGCGGGCCTGCCCTTTCCCCCTGCGTGACCATGCGCGCTTGATGGGCTGGTATAATTTGAAAGGGATGCGCAATGGCTGTGCGGAGCATGAAACTGGCCGCTTGAAGGCAGGCTATCTAAAAACAAAGGGAGGCGACGGATATGCGCGGCTTGCTTCGGGCGGGATGCTTCGGGATGCTGGGCTCCATCGGCTATGGGATCATCGAGATCCTCTGGCGTGGACATACCCATTGGACTATGGTGCTGTTGGGCGGGCTGTGCTTTTTGTGCATCGGATGGATTAACCGCCTCCCCGTCCCCCGTATGGTGCGTTATCTGCTGTGCGCGGCGGCCGTTTCCCTGCTGGAGCTGGCCACGGGGTGCCTGGTAAACCTGCGCCTGGGCTGGGCCGTATGGGACTATTCGGCCAACCGCCTGAATCTCTGGGGACAGATTTGCCCTCTTTTCTGCTTCCTTTGGCTGCTGCTGGCCATACCCGCCTGCGCCCTGGCCAGCTGGTTGGACCGCAGGCTTAACGCCCGCCCAGCATCGCCTGCAGCCGGGACACGGCCTGACGCGTCCGCTCCTGGTCGCCAAAGGCCGTAAGCCGGAAGAAGCCCTCTCCATTGGCGCCAAAGCCCGCTCCAGGCGTCCCTACCACATGGGCTTCATCCAGCATCCGGTCAAAAAAGCGCCAGCTGGTCATGCCCTCCGGGCACTGCATCCAGATATAGGGCGAATTCTTTCCGCCGGTATACATCATCCCTATAGCATCCAGCGCCTGGGCGATAACCCGCGCGTTCTCGCGGTAATAGGCAAGCGCGGCTGCAATTTCCCGCTTCCCCTGCGGGGTGAACACGGCGGCGGCGCCGCGCTGCACCACATAGGATACGCCGTTGAATTTCGTAGTCTGACGGCGCAACCACATCCTGTTGAGGCTTGCGCCGCCAAAGACAAGCTCCTTGGGCACGACGGTGTAGCCGCAGCGCACGCCGGTGAAGCCCGCTGTTTTGGAGAAGGAAGCAAATTCGATTGCGCATCCCCGGGCCCCTTCGATTTCATAGATGCTGCGAGGCAGCGTGGGATCGGCAACAAAGGCCTCATAGGCCGCGTCAAAGAGGATCAGCGCTCCCTGGCTGAGCGCGAAATCCACCCATGATTTCAGCCCTTCCCGGCTATAGACCGCGCCGGTGGGATTATTGGGCGAACACAAATAGATAAGATCCGCCTTCAAGCCCGGATCCGGCAGCGGAAGGAAGCCGTTGGAGGCAGTGGCGTTGAGGTAGGCCACCTTCCGCCCTGCCATGACGTTGGTATCCACATACACCGGATAAACAGGATCGGGGATCAGCACGCGGTTTTCCCTATCAAAGAGGTCCAGAATATTTCCCAGGTCACTCTTGGCTCCATCGCTGACAAAGATTTCATCCATATCAAGCTGGATAGACCGCTCGCCATAATAATCCCGAATCGCCTCGCGCAGGAAGTCATATCCCTGCTCTGGCCCATAGCCATGGAAGCTTTCCCTGCGCCCCATTTCGATAACCGCCTGCTTCATTGCCTCGACCACCACGGGCGCAAGCGGCAGGGTGACGTCGCCGATGCCCAGGCGAATGATATCGGCTTCAGGATGGGCCTGCTGGTAGCTGGAAACCTTATGGGCGATGCTGGAAAAAAGATAGCTGTCCGTAAGATCCGCATAATGTGCATTGACTCGCATGAGCGTTTATTCCTCCTTGTAGATGTTTGCTTCAGCCAGCTTATGCATGCTTCGGCTGTGGGCCCGTTGGATTTTCTCCATTTCCAGGGGGCCGGCGCTGCCTTCCATGAGATAGCGGTCAATCGCTTGGTAGGTTATGCCCAGCTCCTGCTCGTCGGTTTGGCCCTCATAAAGCCCGGCTGAAGGCGCCTTTTCGATGATGCGGCTTGGCGCGCCCAGGTACCGCAGAAACTCATAAATCTCCGTTACCGTCAGATCGGCAATGGGGTTGAAGTCAAAGGCCCCGTCGCCCCATTTGGTGAAATAACCCATGTACCGCTCGCTGGCATTCCCCGTGCCGGCCACAAGATAGCCCCTGCTCTGGCCAATCGCATATAGCGTGGTCATCCGCAGCCGGGGCGCGATATTGGCAGAGGCCGCGGGCGAAAGGGAGCCGGCAGCCTCCAAGGCGCTTAGCTCAGCCTGCTTCACCTGTGTAAGATCGACCAGCTTTGTCTCGATGCCGTACTGCGCAGCCAAGGCCAGGCCGTCCTCCCGATCTTCGCCGTAGTTGCGGCTGGACTGGCAGGGCATGATGACGCCCAGCACCTCGTTGCAGGCCTTTTTGCACAGAATCCCCACCAAGGCGCTATCCTTCCCGCCGCTGTTGCCAAAGACGATTCCGCGGGCCCCGGCAGAAGCCAGCGCATTTTTGATATAGGCCACCCGCTTTTGCGTTTCCAGGGCATAATCGCGGTTTGCCGAACGCCGCTGGGCCGAAGCCCGGATAAATTCCCGGAAAAGCGGGTGCGCACGGTTCGGACGGCTCTTGAACTCCGGATGATACTGGACGCCGATGAAAAAGCGAAGCTCAGGGATCTCGATAGCCTCTACCAGGCGCTCATCCGGCGAGGTCCCCGTAATGCGCAGGCCGTGAGCAGTCAGGATATCCCGGTAGGCGTTATTGAATTCATAACGATGGCGGTGACGCTCGGCAATGCTGCCGACCTGATAGGCCCGTTCCATGATGGAGCCGGGTTGGATACGGCAGGGATATGCGCCCAGCCGCATCGTGCCGCCCTTGGGCAGGTTCCCCTGCTGGTCGGGCATCAGGTCGATGACCGGATGGGGAGAATCGGGAGCGAATTCGCTGGAGTTGGCGCCATCCAGACCAGCCGCATGACGGGCAAACTCGATGACCGCCGTCTGCATGCCAAGGCAGATTCCCAGATAGGGTATGTCCATCTTACGGGCGTATTGGGCGGCGGCAATTTTGCCCTCAATGCCCCGATCGCCAAAGCCGCCGGGTACCAGAATGCCACCTGCGCCGCCCAGCAGCTCGCCTGCCGTTTCAGGCGTCACCTGCTCAGCATCGACCCACTGAATATCTATATCCACGCCATTTTCATAGCCGCCATGCCGCAGCGCCTCCGCCACCGAAAGATAGGCGTCGTGCAGCTGCACATATTTCCCCACCAGCGCGATTCGCACCCGACGCTTGGCATGTTTAATCCTCAGCAGCATTTCATTCCACTCGCTCAGATCAGCGGGGGGACAGGCCAGATTCAGCTCCCGGCATACAATATCGGAAAAATGGCTTTTTTCCAGCATGTTCGGAGCCTCGTACAACACGGGGACCGTCAGGTTCTCAATCACGCAGTCAGGCTTGACGTTACAGAAGAGCGCGATTTTATGACGGATTTCCTCGGTAATGGGCGCGTCGCAGCGGGGCACGATCATGTCCGGGGCAATGCCCATGCTGCGCAGCTCCTTTACGGAGTGCTGCGTGGGCTTGGATTTATATTCTCCTGAGCTTGCAATATAGGGCACAAGGGTTACATGGATAAAGAGGCAATTTTCCCGGCCCACCTCCAGGGATACCTGACGGATGGCCTCCAGGAAGGGCTGGCTTTCAATGTCGCCGGTGGTACCGCCAATTTCGGTAATGATAACATCCGCCTTTGTCTTTTGGCCCACGGAATAGATAAAGCCTTTGATCTCATTGGTGATATGGGGAATCGCCTGGACGGTTTGTCCCAGATAGGCCCCGTTGCGCTCCTTGGTCAGCACGTTCCAGTAAACCTTGCCCGTTGTCAGGTTGGAATACTGATTCAGGTCTTCGTCAATGAAGCGCTCATAATGCCCCAGGTCCAGGTCCGTCTCAGCGCCATCCTCAGTGACAAATACCTCGCCATGCTGATAGGGGCTCATGGTTCCAGGATCCACATTGATGTAAGGATCCAGCTTCTGGGCCGCTACCTTCAGGCCCCGGGTTTTCAGCAAGCGGCCCAGGGACGCCGCGGTAATCCCCTTCCCCAGGCCGGAAACAACGCCGCCTGTTACAAAGATATATTTTGTCATACCTCTACCTCCCCCTCGAATACTTTGCTGGCGCCGCCCTCCATCAGGACGGTTTCTTCCGTAACGGTTATGGTAAGCGTACCCCCCCGAAGCACCAGCTCGATGGGCCGGTTGCGGGGGCTCAGGCCGGCCTCCACCGCAGCCACAGCCGAGGCGCAGGCTCCGGTGCCGCAGGCCCAGGTTTCCCCGCTGCCCCGCTCCCATACCCGCATCTTCAGCCGCTGCGGTGCGCATACCTCCACAAACTCGGTATTGACCCGTTCGGGGAAAAGCGGATCCCTCTCGCAGGCTGGACCAAGGGAGGCCAGGTTAAGGCCGTCCACCTTGGGGCAGAAGATCACGCAATGAGGATTGCCCATGGATATGCAGCTAATCCTCCGCTGCGCCCCGCCCAGCTCCACCAGCCGGCCTAAAACCCTGTCGCCGGGCAAGAGTACGGGGATATCCTGGGGCCGCAGCCCAGGTCGGCCCATATCCACCTGCACGGTTTCTACCTGGCCGTCCTTCAGCTTCAGCTGCAGCGCCTTGATACCGCTTCGCGTCTCAATTTTCAGGGACAGCTTGTGGACCATACCGCGATCATACAGGTACTTGCCCACACACCGGATCGCATTTCCGCACATATTCCCCTCGCTTCCGTCCGCGTTAAACATGCGCATCCGCGCATCGGCGTTTTCAGAGGGACCGATCAGCACAATTCCATCTCCGCCGATACCGAAATGCCGGTCGGAAAGCTTCTGGCTCAGCACTTCCGGGTTGGGGATCTGCTGGGCGAAGGCGTCAAAATAGATATAGTCGTTGCCACAACCCTGCATCTTAGTGAAGGATAGCTTCATGTTGATACTCCTTTGTCCACAAAAAAAGAGGCGTCCGGCAAGCCACCGCGCTGGGGGGATGGAGGCCCGCCGAACCGCCTTGAAGGATGAGATGCGCCAGCCTCCAGGACGGCGTCATGTCTTGCCGGTTATCTGTCATGGGGCTGCCTCCTCTCTGTTTAGGATTCATAGGTTTTAAGGATATTTTCCGCCACCTCGCGGCGGGTAATCCGCATGTCCATCGCCTGCTTCTCAATATAGCGATGGGCTTGCGCCTCCGATAGCTTCAACACCTCAATCAGGGTGCATTTTGCCCGGTCGACCAGACGGATTTCTTCAATCTTCTGCTGCAGCCGCATATTCTGCTGTTCCAGGCTGAGCATCCGCCTGCGGGAGGCGGATGCCAGCTTCACCGCCTGATAGAAGAAGGGCCGGTTAACAGGCTTGGGCACCACAAAGACGCCGTCCTCCTCTACCTGGGCCGACAGATCGTCTGCCGATTCGGAACGGACCAGCAGCAGGATACCCGCCGTGGAGGACTGGGCGGCCCAGCAGGCCAGCTCATGACCGAACTCATCGGGAAGAGGCGTGTTGATGACAACCAAATCAAAGCTCCCCTCCAAAAGGAGCCTTCGGGCCTCCGCGCCGCTCTTAGCCGGCGTATGCTGCATATGACGGACGGCATGGATCAGCTGGGCCAGCAGCTCTGACGCCTTTTCCGTACCTGCAACGATCAGGATATTTTCGATGCTCCCTCACCCCTTCCACAATTTTTGGCCTGTGGGAGGGTTCAGGAAATTTCGTGGGCCGCTTCGTAGGCCGCCGGATCCGGGGCCGCGCAGTAATCCGCCCATTCCGTAGCCTTCTGGGTTAGATACATATCCCTTGTGGCCTTTGGCAGGCAGCTGGCGATCAATTCGCTCTGCTCGGCCAGGCGTACGGCCTTCTCCAGGGAGTCTGGCAGCTGAACCAGGCCGGCCAGCTGACCGGCCGCCGCGTCATAAAGGTTCATATTAACCGGCGGGGGCAGCGGAACACCATCCCGAATGCCGCGAAGGCCGGCCTCCAGCAGCAGGGCAAAGGCAAGATAAGGGTTGAGGCACGGATCCGGCGAGCGCAGCTCCATACGGGCATGCTCGCCCTTGGCTGCCGGGATCCGGATAAGCTGAGAGCGGTTTTCATGGGACCAGGTGGCATACCGCGGCGCCTCGAATTCGCCCAGCCGGCGATAGGAGCCCGGAACGGGATTGAGGAAAGCCGTGAGCTCAGGGGTGTGGGCCAGTACGCCGGCGATGAAGCGCTCGGCCTCGGGGCAGTGCTGGAAGGGATCGTTCTTAAAGATATTGAGCCCATTGCGGAACAGCGAAATATTGACGTGCAGGCCGCTTCCGCTTTTGCCGGGAAGGGGCTTGGGCAGAAAGCATGCGGCCAGCCCATTGCGGGCGGCGATGGTGCGCACCACCGTCTTAAAGGTGATGAGGTTCTCTGCCGCCTTCAGGGGATCGGAATACTTAAAATCGATCTCGTTCTGCCCCGGGCCCTGTTCATGCAGGGAGCTCTCTGGATATACATCCATCTCCTGCAGCGTCAGGCAGATTTCCCGCCGCACGTTTTCCCCCCTGTCCAGAGGGGCTACGTCCAGATAACCGGCTTCGTCATGGGGGATCCGGGTGGCCCGGCCGCGATCGTCCAGCTCAAAGAGGTAGAATTCGCACTCCGGGCCAAACATGGCGCTATAGCCCATAGCCTTGGCCCGCTCGACGGCGCGGCGCAGGATATGACGGCCGTCGCCCTCAAAGGGCTGGCCATCGGGGTACACAATGTCGCAATACATACGCACGACGCGCCCCTGCTGCGGCCGCCAGGGCAGGACAGCCAGAGTCGAAGGATCCGGCATCAGCAGAAGATCGGACTTTTCTACCTTTAAGAACCCTGCAACGGCGGAAGCGTCGAAGCTTACCCCATCCCGAAAGGCCCTGGGAAGCTCCTCGGCCAGGATGGAGATGTTCTTCAGCGTCCCGAACAGATCGGTAAAGGCCAGGCGGACAAACTTTACGTCCATTTCCTGAACGTATTGTTCGACTTCTGCTGCCGTATAATTCATGATTCTTACCTCCATGGCATGTTGATTATCCTCCTTGTTATTATAAGCGCTGGCAGCTTCCTTTGTAAAAGGGGAAATCCCCTTCGGCCGCCACTTTTTTATTGCCGGCAGGGCGCTGTTAGTTTTGGGTATAGAGCTGCCGGTAGGGATTGCTGGTGTTGGGCGTCAGTATATAGAAGCTGCGGTTCAGAATACGGTCGGCGTCATAGCCGAAATAGCGGCAGAACTCGGCAACAGGTTCCCGGATTTCGTCAAGCGAGCTTTGACTGGCCTGCTCAATCAGCACCTGGCTGGGCAGCTGCCTGGGCGCACTGCTGCCGCACAGAAATATTTTGCCGCCATGCATCCCGGTGCCGCAGAAGTTCCCCACAGGATGGGGATTATTCTCCAGGTTCAGGACAATGATAAGGCCCCCCGCCTGATATTCGCCAAGAAAGCTGCCGGCGCAGCCGCCGATGACCAGCATGGGGACTTTGCTTTCATAGGCCTTCATATGGATCCCAGCCCGGTATCCGGCGTTCCCCTGGACAAAGATCCGCCCTCCCCGCATGGCGTACCCGGTAGCGTCGCCGCTGGAGCCGTGAATGATGATGCGCCCCTCATTCATGGTATCGCCGGTAGCATCCTGCGCGTTTCCCATGACCGTCAACCGGGCCCCGTTCAGATAGGCGCCCAGCGCATTGCCGGCGGTTCCCTCAATTTCGATATGCTTGTCAGCAAGTCCGCTGCCGATATAGCGCTGCCCCAGGCAGCCTTTTACCACGACATCCTGCTCATCGCTTAAGCGAATCTGCTGGTTCAACGCCCGATAGGGCATGTTCCGAGCATCAATTTCGATCATTGGACGCCTCCTAATTTTTCCTGCCGCACCTGCGGGGCAAAGGCCATCAGCTGCGGCCGCTGGGCAATAAGGGCGAAATCCAGCGTGGATAAATCCGTTTTTTCCCGGATCAGCGCAGTATAAATCCCTGCGCGGGCCACATCCCCGATCAGGATATATCCAACAAGCCGCCCATCCCTGACGAAGAGCCTTTTGTAGCTGCCGCCGCCGCTTTCATCCAGCACCTCGCCCTCCGTGTCGCCTGCGGTCATGATATGCAGCCCGAAGAAGCCGATGGAGTTCATGGGTATTGCCTGGCGGAAGGGCTTATGGCCGCCGGCCAGGGCAATGCCTGCGCTTTCTCCCTGCATATAGGCGTTGGGCAGCAGCGCCAGCACCCTGCTTTCCCCCTTGAGCATATCGTGGCTTTGGGCGCAGTCGCCAGCGGCGTAGATATCCGTCAGGCTTGTCGCACCGTTTTCATCGACCACCGCGCCGCGGTTAACCTGGGCGCCTGCGGCCTCCAGCAGGGCCGTATTGGGCCGGACGCCGACGGCAACGACAAGAATATCAAAGGCGACACGCTTCCCAGAGGCCAGGCATGCCTCGCCGGGAGCCATGGAAGCTGCCGAATCGCCCAGGATAAAGCGGATGCCATGGTTCTCCAGGTGCGCCTGCACCCTGCCCGCGCCCTCCGCATCAAGGATGGAGTTTAGAATTTGTGGCGCAAGGTCGACCACCGTGACCGATGCAGCTCGCCCAGCGATCCCCTCCGCGCATTTAAGCCCGATAAGCCCAGCGCCCAGGATCAGCACCCGGCTTTGCGGGGTCAGCGCCTTGTCCAGGCCGCAGGCGTCATCCTTGGAGAGGAAGGTAAACTTCTCTTCGACCAGCTCCAGCCCGGCTATGGGGGGAATAAAGGG
>UQLW01000040.1 GCA_900542005.1 uncultured Eubacteriales bacterium | reverse complement strand
TCCACGCAATTGCCCTTATCGCCCTTGAGGATGTGGCCGGGATAGCCCTGTGCCTCTACCGCCCGGAGGATTTTCTCAGCGTCCTCAGTGGCGCAGTAAACGTAGCAGCACCCGCCGCCGCCGGAGCCGTTCACCTTTCCGCCATAGGCGCCGTTTGCCATGGCGGTCTGCAGGATCTGTTCGATCTCCGGCGTGGAAATCCCCAGCCCGTCCCGCAAATTCGCATGATGGGCAGAAATGAGCTGGCCAAAGCGCACCGGGTCGAAGGGCCGGGCGTAGAGCATCCACAGCGCCTCCCGCAAAATGGCATAGTTATCGCAGCTGGCCATCAGCTTTTTGCGCCTGAACTCATCAAGGCCCTGGGCCAGCTCCAGCCGCGCCGGGTCGGCATAGAAGTCGCGGATGGAGCGGATTCCCTTATCCTTCAACTCATCCAGGGCGGAGACCACCGGCTCCTTGGCCTCCCGCAGCACCCGGATGGTGTCCTTATCCCGCAGGGAATCAAAAAGGATAAACCGTCCGGGCGGGGTCAGCGGCAGCCGGTTGGCCCGGCAGCCGTCGGAGAAATCCAGGTGCACCATGCCGCCCAGCGCCGAGGTATAGTGATCCATCTTACCGCCGGGCTCTCCGAATTCGGCCACCTCCGCGTCAAAGCCCAGCTCGCTGAGCGCGCCCAGATCCTTGGCAAAGTCGCTGCCCGCGCCTTCAATCAGCGCCCGCAGCAGCGCCATAATCATGGTGGTGGAGGAGCACATGCCCTTCCCGATGGGGATCGTCGAATCCATCACCACGTCAAAGCCACGCTCGCCCAGGATCCCCCGCTTCATGAGCAGGTTCACGCAGCTTTTCATATAGTCCCGTTTGTTCTCGTAGACGATAGGCTTTTCCATATCGACCACATATTGCTCATACAGGCCCTGGTCGTTGGTCACATTCAGCGCGCCCAGCTTCTCGTCGCGGATGCGGATCACGACCTTCTTATCCTCGCGGGGGGAAATCCGCGCCGTAAAGCGCAGGTCGATGGCCAGGGCGATCACCTCCAGGCCAAGATAGTCCTGGTGCTCGCCAAACAGGCAGATGCGGCTGGGGGTCGAAACGGTAATGGGGTATTGCATGTCAACGCCTCCTTAAAAGCCCAGTTTCTGTAAAAAGCTGACGGAGAGGGCGGCCCATACGGCCACCTCCGGCTGCTCGGGCGCAAGGCCCAGGCCATGCCGCCCATGGGGGAATATATGCAGCTCAAAGGGGATTTTTTGCTTGCACAGCGATTGCGCCATCATCAGCGAGTTTTCCACCGGCACCGTCTCGTCGTCCGCCGTATGCCACAGGAACATGGGCGGCGCATCGGGCCGCACCTGCAGCTCGCCGGAGAGCAGCTCCACCAGCTCCTGGGGCGCGTCCTCGCCCACCAGGTTGATCCGGGAGCCGAAGTGCCGCCGGTCGGAAACCAGCGAAATCACCGGATAGCACAGGATGGCGGCGTCCGGCCGGTTGCTGGTTTTGTCCACCTCGTCCAGGGGGGTAAAATCCGGCCTGTCATAGAGCGTCGCCGCGCAGCTGGCCAGATGCCCGCCCGCCGAGAAACCACACACCGCCACCGGCGCGCCCTGAGGCAGCCCATATTTGCCGCTGTAATAGCGCACATGGCTGATGGCGCGCCGTACGTCCCGCAGGGGCCATGGGTGCTGGTAAGGGGCCACCCGGTAGTTGAGCACAAAGGCGCTGATGCCCGCGGCCTGATACATCACGGCGATATCCTCGGCCTCATGGGAGGCCTTCATGGTATAACCGCCGCCGGGGCACACCACCACCGCGCCCCGGGCCCCCTCCGCCAGATAGGGGGTCAGCGAGGGGGGATCCTGGTCGGGCCCCTCCACCCATCCCGGCGTCTCATCCCACAGCAGGACAGGATGCTTCTCCGGGAAATTCCTCCAGTGATACATCGCTTCCGTTCCTCCTTATTCGGCTAATCCCATCATGGTAGTAAGGCTGTGCAGCCGCTCCACGACCAAATCAGGCTTGACCGGAGACGAGGCAATGTCCGCCTCCGTAGATTCGCCCGTGAGCACACAGACCGAAAGAATGCCCGCGTTGACGCCGGTGGCCACGTCGGTATAGAGCCGGTCCCCGCAGATACACAGCGCGCTGGGCTCCAGGCCGGTCATCTCCAGCATACCCCGCACAATTTCCTCATGGGGCTTGCCCACGATGGTATCGGCCCGGCGGCCGGTGGACGCCTCGATCAGCGCCATCATCGCCCCCAGGTCCGGAATAAAGCCCGTGCTTGTCGGGCAGTTATAATCGGGGTGGGTGGCGATATAGGGCAGGCCTGCCCGGATATAATCGCAAGTTTTGACGAGCTTATCATAGGTTAGCTCCGTATCGAACCCGGCGACAACCAGATCCGGATTGTCCTCCACCAGGCATATTCCATAACGCTGGAACTCCTCCCGCAGGAAATGGTTGCCCATGAGAAATACCCGCGCCTTTGGATAGATCCGGTTCAGATATTGGCATGTCGCCATGCCCGAGGTATAGATCTGCTCCGGCTTCACCGGCACGCCCATCCCCTGAAGCCGGTTTACATAATGGGTAGCGTCGTGGGAAGAATTGTTGGTGAGAAACAGGATCTGCCGGCCGGAGGCCAGCATGGCATGGTAGAACTCCAGCGACCCTGGAATGATCTGCGTATCCAGGTAAAAGGTACCGTCCATATCCAGCACAAAGCAGCGCACCTTTTGGAGCCGCTCCAGCGCCTCCGGGCTATTCATAAAGCGCATCGGCAATCTCCTCGGCTATCGCGTCCAGCCGTCCCCAGTTGGCCGCCCATGTCAGGATGGTGGGGCGCTCCGGCCGCACAAAGCGGGCAAAGCGGATGGCATCCAGGATATCCTGGCGGGTGTAGCCCATCTGCTGGGGCAGCACCGGGCCGTGGGCCTGCTCCAGGGCCCGGGCGCCCTGCTCCCGAAGGGCGGCAAAGCCCGCCACCTGGCTGCGGTAATCATCCCAGCGCTGGGCAATTGCTTCCCGGTACGCCGCCCAGGCCGCGCTGTCCAGGAAAAAGGGCCGTGCCGCCTCGATCATGCGGGGCGCCAGCCGGCTGCCAAATACCGCCTCCATCGCCTGCTCCCAGGCCGCGCCCTCCAGGCGCTCCCCCTGCTCAGGCGGCTGCTCGGAGAAGAATTTCTCATAGATGGAAAGGCCGATCAGGCTGGCCACGCCCACCTTATCGCCATGAAGGCTGGCCGGCTTCCCCCTAGACAGGTCGCGCATCTCCAGGAAATGGGAGATATGATGCTCCACGCCGGAGGCCGGCCTGGAGTTGCCGTGCATCTGCATGGCTACGCCCGACAGGGCCAGGGCCTTCATAAGGGCGGTTACGCTGGCCGGATCGCGGCTGCCCAGGCCCGGCGCCGTTTCCAGGCAGGCCTGCATCGCCTGCTCCATCATACCGGCCGCCACCGGGCAATAGGCCTCACCCGTGATATCGCGCGCCAGCGTCCAGTCCATCAGCGCCGTCCGTTTGCCCAGGATATCCCCAAAGCCCGCGGCAGCCAGCTCCATGGGCGCTTCGGCCAGCACAGAAGGCTCGGCCAGCACCATTTGGGGGTGCACGCCCGAATAGGTCAGCTTAACCCCATCCTTGCATACCGGCGTCACGGTGGAGGCGAAGCCATCCATGGAAGCGGCGGTTGCCACGACAAAATAGGGAAGCCCCACATGGCGCGCCACATAGCGCGTGGAGTCGTTCAGCGAGCCGGTACCCACAGCGATCAGCACATCGGGCCGCGGCTCCATGGCCATCATGATTTCCCCCAGCGTCTCCTCGTCGGCATGAACGCTCTCCCGGGTGATCACCAGGGCGGAAACCGCCCGCCCGGCCCGCCGGAGCACCTGTTCCACATGCCGCCCGGCCGCCTCAAAGGTGTTCCTGTCGCTGACAATCAGGCAGCGCCCTGCCAGGCCATATTCGTCCATCAGCGCTGGAATCTTGTCCAGCACGCCCTTCTCTACCTTGATCGCGCGGGTTAGAATATGATGGACCCGCCCGCAGGCACAGTCCACATCCGTCCCCAGCGACGGCAGTTTGATTTCTGTCATCCTTAACCTCCGCCCTATAAGAATGGGCCTATTATACCATGTTTCCCTCCGGGAAAAAAGCGCGGCGCGCAAACTTCCCTCCGGCAAATCAAATTCACAAAAACCGCTTTCGCCCCTTGTAACCGTTTACATTCCGAGCTACAATAGAGGGGACAATGTCCAACTAAAGGAGGAGAACACCATGCGTGACATTAAGGTCGGCATCATCGGCTGCGGCGGCATCGCCAATGGCAAGCATCTTCCTTCCCTGAAGAGCCTGCCCTTTGTGAAGATCGTCGCATTCTGCGACCTGATTGCGGAGCGCGCCGAAAAGGCCGCCAAGGAGTATGGCGTGGAGGGCGCCAGGGTATATACCGACTATAAGGAGCTGCTGGCCAAGGAGCCTGAGATTGAGGTCATCCATGTGCTGACCCCCAACCGCAGCCACTCCCCCATCACGGTGGATGCGCTCAACAGCGGCCGCCATGTGCTGTGTGAAAAGCCCATGGCCAAGGATCCCGCCGGCGCTCAGGCCATGCTGGACGCCGCCAAGGCCAACGGCAAGATCCTGTCCATCGGCTATCAGAGCCGCTACCGCGCCGATTCCACCTATCTGAAGGCCGCCATCGACGACGGCGATCTGGGTGAGATCTACTATGCCCGCGCGCTGGCCATCCGCCGCCGCGCCGTGCCCACCTGGGGCGTGTTCCTCAACGAATACGAGCAGGGCGGCGGTCCGCTCATCGATATCGGCACCCATGCGCTGGATCTTACCCTCTGGTTCATGAACAACTATGAGCCGGAGATGGTCGTGGGCTCCGCCTACCGCAAGCTGGCCGATACCAAAAACGCCGCCAACGCCTGGGGCCCCTGGGATCCGGAAAAGTTCACCGTCGAGGATTCGGCCTTTGGCTTTATCAAGTTCAAGAACGGCGCCACGGTCGTGCTGGAAAGCGCCTGGGCGCTGAACACGCTGGAGGTCGAGGAGGCTTCCTGCATGCTGTGCGGCACCAAGGGTGGTGCCGACTTCCACGACGGCCTCAGGATCAATGGCGAGCGCTTCGGCAAGACCTTCGTCCATAAGCCCGACCTGGGCGCCGGCGGCGTAGCCTTCTACGACGGCGCGGTGGCCAAGCCCGAGCAGATCGAGGCCCAGACCTTCTATTCCGCCGTAATCGAGGGCACCCCCCTGGTTGTGAAGCCCGAGCAGGCGCTGGTTGTCACCCGGATACTGGACGCGATCTACGAGTCCAACCGCACCGGCAAGCCCGTATTCTTCGATTAATAGATACTTAATAGATACCCACAAAGGGACGGCTGCTGCCAATAATGGCAGGGGCCGTCCCTTTTTTCCCAAATTGCCCATACGAAACGCCGCGGCTTTAAGCTGCGGCGTTTCTGTTCCGTTCCTCACTCCATGATCGCCTCGTAAACCAGCTCCCGGATGGCGGGGTGAACCTCGTCATACATAGCGCCATAGCCCATAACCTGCATCCCGAAGAAGATTGCGAGGCCATGCTCCGGATCGATGGATACATAGCTGCTGGCCGCGCCATCCCAGCCGAATTCCCCCTTGGGCGTGCGGAATCCATGGCGCTCCGGCTCCACCATGGTGCGCACGCCCAGGCCATAGCTGTATCCGACCCGGCCTATGGCGTCAAAATCCTGCCGGCACGCGCCGCAGAGCTCATCCTGGCGCATCCGGTCCACGCTTTGCGGCGATAAAAGCTGATAGCCTTCGTCAGATCGCCCGCGGTTCGCCAGGGCCGCGGCAAGGCGAAGATAGTCGGGCGCCGTGGCATACAGGCCAGCTCCGCCGCTTTCATAGTCCTCCGCCAGCGCAAAGGGGTTATCCTGGGGAATCTGTACCACGCAGGCCGTCTCCGGCTCATACCGGTATTGGGCCGTGATACGACGGCGCTGCTCCTGCGTGGGCTTGAAGGTGACGTCCGCCATGCCCAGAGGCTCAAAGATTTCGCGGCGCAGGTATTCGCCAAACCGCATACCCGAGGCCACCTCGATCACCGCGCCCAGTACGTCATGGCAGAGGCTGTAGTGAAAATGGGTGGAGGGCTCGAACAAAAGCGGCTCCTCCGCGATGGCCGCCATCATCTCCCGGGTCGTCCGCTTTCCCGCCTGCCGTGCCGCCCGGATATAGGGCGTATCCAGGTTATAGCTGAGCCCAGCCCGCATGGTGGAGAGGTCGCGGATGGTGATGGCCCGCTCCGCTGGGCGCAGGCCGTCAGGGGTCTGTACCTGCATGCGGCTGAATTCGGGCAAATACCGGCTAAGCTCGTCCTCCAGCCCCAGCTTGCCCTGCTCCACCAGGCGCATCATCGCCACGTTGGTGATCACCTTCGTGGCTGAATAGAGGATATACATATCCCCTTCGGACACTGGCCGCGTCCGCGCCCCATCGGCAAAGCCGGCGCTATGGCGGTGGGCCAGCCGGTGGTCATGGTATACCCATACCTGGCATCCCGGCACGCTGTAGCGCGCCTCCATGGAGTCGATCAGTTTGTCCAGCTTATCAAAGTTCATTTGTCTAACGCTCCCCTTTCACCGACGAGTATACCACAAGCCGGAAGCGCAAAAAAGCCCGGCCAAGAAAGGCCGGACCTTATCCCCGTTTCTTATTGATTTCATAGACGGAAGTCTTCTTATACCTTCTTACATGTGTTTATAGGCGCAAGGAACGGCCTGTATTTCTGATCCAAGAAAAGTGCTTGCCCTTAGATTCGCAACAAGCATGGGCAGGAGGTACCCTTGCCATAAAAATCACGCTTACTGCCGCATGCAAGAAAGGGGGATTTTTGCCTGTTGGAAATATCCCAAACCTGCACTGAACTCAAAGTTTCGCATTACTCTGATTTTTCATATTGGTATGGGACATATGGCAATATTGCCCATGTAATCTCGTCAGCGGAATGGACTTGTGTATGTATCATCGAACGGCAATCCGCAGCTGTTGCCTTAATACACGGAAAATCTACGCAATCTTTACATTCTGCCAGACCTTTTGCAGGGGCGCAACCTTTTGCATGACAAGGATCATCTTTACAATAGCAGCTATCGCTATGACAACCCTCGCAGCGCATTTTCCAATCGGTTGTTCCCCACATTTTAACCAAATATGGTTCCATCAAGAGTCGCTGCTCATCAGATGTACCCGTGTAATGAATGCACAAATCGCATCGCTGACCGCATTGTGCATATACTGCATGATCTTTGGGAAATGGCTTTCTATTGGGTTTCTTTTTAATTTGTATCAGCTTCTTTATTTCATCCAGCTGTTCCTTCGTTGTCACATCAATAAACATCCATTTTCCATCATGATATGTTTTTGAATGATTATAAGAATCACGGATAAATGATGAAAACATATCCTTTTGCGATTCAAAAACATCCCGTTCTTTCTTGCCAAAGATAATTAAAAACGTAAATCTATCCTCATGTATATAGATCGTTAAAATAGTTTTTTTACCCTGCTTAAACTTCAATTCATTTTTTCCGTCGCCTATTTCATCGAGGCGATATTGACCGCGCATAAACACCATGGTCTCATGACTAATCTGTTCCAACGTATCCATAAAAACACCTCCATGAAATCAAGAAAAGCAACGTTGTGGCTCTGCATAAAATATTATAGCATTCATATATGAATTTGTCTATTATTCCCTTGCACTTGTACAGAGCAGCAGAGCCGGCCGCCCTCCTCAGCGGTCGGGATGAACCGGCTTCGCCTGCCGTTGACAAGTGCGTCTGCCCCAGCCGGTATGGCAGCCAAAAGGGCGAAAGCAAAGAATGCTTTCGCCCTCGCATCGTATGGTTATTTCTTCTATCTGCCCATACGTTTTATACCGCTATAGGAAATAGGGGTACCAAAGCGTCCCCATGGGGATCAATCCTGCATTTGCAAAGATTTTCATAGTTCAATACTTTTCAACAGCAAAACTCAAATGCTGTTTTTTATTGCTTTTTCCGCCTGCGGCTGGCGATTGCGGCGATGATGCCCGCAATGGCTGCGATGACCAGGATCCAAATCACGATAACCGGCAGCGCCCGCACCACGCCCAGCGCCCATTCCTGCACGCCGCTGGCAAATCCGTTCCAGCCCTGGCGCAGCGCGTCCGCCATCCGCTGGCCAAAGCCGCGGCCGGAAACCGGCACAGGATCGGATGCCGTGGGCATCTCGGTTACGGTGACGGAAACTGTGCTGTAGGCTACCTGCTGATCCATCTGCTTGAGCTGGGTCTCAAAATATTCGAGTTCGCTTGTCACGGAGGAAAGCTGGCTCTCCAGCGCGATAATGTCTTCAATATTCTCGGCTTGGCCCATCAGCTCCTGCAGCCGGGCGATCTGCGTCTTCAGGCTCTCGGCGCGGATCTGCGTTTCCGTATACTGCTGGGTGATATTGGAGACCGATTCCTCGCTGCTTGTGACCTCGCCCAGCTGGCTTACATAGGCCAGCAGCGCCTGATATTGCTCCTGGGGTACACGGATCTGGAGCTGGCCCTGCCGCCCATCCCCCTCGCTCTGCGTAAAGGGCAGCCCCTCCACCGAGCTTACGTCTACATAACCGCCCAGCTCCTCCGCCTTGGCCCGCAGGGCCGTATAGTCTTCGTCAAAGCTATAGCTGCGCAGGCTGACTGTGGCCGTATAGATGAGCTTATCCTGCGATGCCGCCGGTTGGGAAGCGCCCGCCTCCTCCAGGGCCGCATAATCGGCCTGCGCATCCACATCGTCCACGCTTTCCCGGGAGGCCAGGCCCATCGCCTTTAGCTGATCGGACGTTTCCGGCGCGATATCCGCCGTGACGGCAGCCGCCGTCGTTGCACGCGCGGCCTCATTCTCCGCTGTCGTGCCGTCAGCCGCTCCGCCGCTTAGGCCCATACCCCACAGGCCGGAGACCAGCACGACCAGCGCCGCGGCGACCCCGCCCCAGAGGCTAACCCGCTTCCACCGGGATCGCTGCGGAACCTTAGCCTCCAGCTTTTCATGCAGCGCTTCCTCAAAGCCCTCCGGCAGCGGCTCCTCCTCCAGGTTGCGGAGCGCGGCAATGACCTTCGACAGCTGCTGATACAGCCGCTTGCAATCGGGGCAGGCCTCCATGTGAGCTTCTACCTGCCCGGCTTCCTCTGCATCCAGCAGATGATCCAGGTATGGATTGATTTGCTTTTCAAATTCGTGACAGGTCAAGTTCCAGCCCTCCCTCTTCTGCCTTTTTAGACGGAGCGCCGTTTCTTTTGTTCCCCTCCCGTAAGTTTTTTCACCATATTTCCCCGCGCGCGGTTCAGCCTGGAGCGTACCGTTCCCACCGGGCACGAAAGGATATCCGCGATCTCATCATAGGAGAAGCCCTGAATATCTCGCAGGATCAACACAGTCCGATAGTCGTCAGGCAGCTCCCGCAGCGCCTGGCGCACCTCCTCCCGCTGGATGCTGCGCTCGACAAAGTCGCCGCCGTCGTCCTCCGGCTCCCATCCTTTTTCCGCCAGGTTCTGGATGGATACCGTCGTGCGGTTCTTCCGCCGCCGCAGCTCGTCCAGGCAGGTATTGACCGCAATGCGGTACAGCCAGGTGCCCAGGCTGGAGCGCCCGTCGAAGCGCTGCAGCGCCCGCCATGCCTTCAGCAGCGTTTCCTGGGCCATATCTGCCGCGTCCTCGGCGCTGCCCATGGTGCTGAAGCAGAGGTTATAGATCTTTCGCTCATGCTCCCGCACCAGCTCTTCAAAGGCGGCCAGGTCGCCCTGCTGCGCCTGCGCAATGCGCATGTCCTTTTGCCGCTGTACGCTCAAGCTGCGCGCCTCCTTTCAAGCTCTTTCGCCGGATGATCTTTTCATCGCTTTTATTCTAGCGGTTACCCGCTCAGAAAACAAATTAAATTTATGTGATGTTGTTGCATTCCCGTAAACTTTTTGGTATCATTAGTTACGGTTCGCAGGGATGCGAAGGCCTATTTTAGGCCGGCGTGATGGAATTGGCAGACGTGCGGGACTCAAAATCCCGTGGTAGTGATACCGTATCGGTTCGACCCCGATCGCCGGCACCAAAGCCCTTTTCGTGCTACGAAAAGGGCTTTTTTCGGCGTTTTCCCCGGTATCCTGCCGGTGTCTTCCCCTTCTGATCGGCAAAGCCGGCGCGGCAGGGAGCTTCGCTCCCCACAGCGCCGGCTTTTTATTTTGTTTATTACATGATTGTGAATACCCGTCATACTTTTGAAATAAACGAGCGGATGTAAATTATTTGTAAGCGGGCCGTTTCCCTCCTGAGAAAGGCCCCGGCCAGACGCGGAGCCGCCGTTTCAGGCTGCCGCGGACGGCACGCCGGCGCCAATCGCGGCCATCTGCGTCACCCGGCAGCAGCCCGCCATCCCCCATGGGCTACCGGCCCGCCGCGCCCGGAAGGAAGTGATAGGTCACGGTGTCCGCATAGCGGTAGTAATAGGCATCCCCTTCCTGCAGGCCCGACCGGATTTCCACGCGCTCTCCGTCGGAGAGGCCGGTCTCCACTTCCGTCAGGCCGCCCAGGCTGTCCGTCTTTTCATCATAGGTGGTGTATACATAGGTCCTTCCGGCGTCCTCCACCAGGGCGGCTGCCGGGATAGCCACCACCTCGCCGCTCGCCGCCGTAGAGACCGTAACCGAGGCATTCATCCCAGCCAGCATCTGCTCGGTCCTGGGCAGCGATATCTGCACGCTGAATTTGGTATTGCCGCCTTCATTAGCGCCGGTCGTACCGATCTTCAGGACGGTTCCGGTGAAGGATTGCCCTTGTATGGCGTCCAGTGTGACCTCCGCCGTCTGTCCTTCCTCCAGGTCCAGAATATCGAGCTCGTCAACGCTGATGGTCACATAGGCCGTCTCCTGCGGGATGATGGATAAAACCTGCTGCTGGCTTACGCTGTATTGCGCATATAGCGGCTCCTCTTGCTGCGTCTGCCCGTCAAGGCTGCCTGCCTCTCCGGCATAGGCGGCGTTCTGCGCCATTGTCGGCCGCTGCTGGCTGACCGAAGGCTGCGCAGGCGCCTGCACGCCATCCGTCCCTTCCGGCTCTTGCGGCGCATCGGGTTCCGCTGGCGTAGTGGGTTCCGCCGGCGTGGTAGGCTCTGCAGGCGTGGTAGGCTCCGTCGGCTCCTCAGGCGTATCCTCCTCCGCCGGGTCGCATACGATCCATACCGGCGTATCCGCCGCCGGATCCCCACCCGCCGCATAGGCAAGGATCAGGCGGTCGCCTGCCTGCAGCTCCGATAGGGTCATGGCTGTCCATTGCCCGTCCCGGTAGCAGTAGAGGGGCGTCCCATCCGCATGCAGATAGCTAAGGCTCCCTGTCATTTCTACACCGGCAAGCGAAGAAAGATCCGTCAGGTCTGGAACCGTGACCGGCGATGATGATATGGCCAGCTCGGCCTGATCCGCCGTGAGGGACTGAACCGCCGCAACGTAGGTGTCCAGGTTCCCGCCCTCCGTGCCGGGCAGGGTGCTCATCAGCCTTTTCAGCTCGGTGACGCTGGAATAAAGCGCGGTGCCCAGGCCAACGCCCTCTGCGCCCGAGGCCAGGGCTGCGTCCGCCATGGGCGCATCCTCCGGCACGCCTGTGATAAGGCCGGCTGACTCCGCATAGAGGACACCCTCCTCATACAGCTGGAACAGATCGTCCATCTGCGCCTCCAGCTCATGCCTGCGGGCAAGCAGCGCCTCATATGTCGGGGTATGGCCGGTATCGCGCAGCGTAAAGAGCGTTTCCCCCTGCTCCACCGTATCCTCCACCGATACGGCGGTATCCTCCACCGTGCCGTAATAGCCCGTCACCTTCAGCTCGCTGTGGATATACAGCTCGCCCTCGCCCAGCGCCGTCCCCTGCCCGTCGGATACGCTGACATGCTCGCCGTAGGCCGTCCCTTCATCCGTTACCGTAACGGTAGCCACGCCGTCCACAACCTGCGTGACGCGGCCTGCTACCGTCGTTCCATCGGGCCGCAGCACCTGCACCGCATCGCCCATCGCCATGGCGCCGTTATCGTCGATATCCACCGCCATCAGGCCGTCCAGCGACAGCAGCATTAAGGCGCCTTCGCCGGACATCACATCCAGGACATCATCCCCCGCCCCGGCATAGACGGCCTTTACCCGGCCTGCCGCCGAAGCGGAAATCGTATCATCCGCCGAAGCTCCTGCTTCCTCCTCCAGGGCCGCGTCCAGCTCCTCCAGCACCGACTGAAGCTCCGCGATGGCCGCGGCGACGGAGGTCTGATCCACCGCAGCCAGGGGGTCGCCGGCCTCTACCTGCGCTCCGTTGTCCACATAATAGGCGCTGACCGTGATGACCTCCGGCACCTGGACCGTGACGGCTTCCTCATCTTCCAGCGTACCGGCCCCTGAAATCCCCGCCGATAGATCACCTACCTCGGCGGTCTCGGCCACGACTGTTTCATGGACCGTCATCGAATTGGCGCTGGTCGTACCCGAGGGCAGCATCGCCACCACCACGGCAACTGCCAGGACAAGGCAGGCCGGCAGCACCCAGGCTCCCTTGCCGCTCTTGCGCTTGCCCTCCTCCTGGGCCGGCGCCGCGTCCGCCTGCTGCGTATCGCCCTTTTTCCTCCGCAGGCGCAGCAGCAGGAACAGGCAAACCCCATCGCCGGCCACACAAACCGCCAGTATGGGAAGCCAGGCCCGCCTTGCCGCGTTCGCCAGGGCCGCGGCCGGCGTGCTTTGCGCTCCGCCCAGCTCCCTGCCGGCCGGCGCGGCGCCGTCCGCTTCCGCCGGAGCTTCGCCGCGGGGCGCTGCCTCCTCGCCCTCCGCCGGCATGGAGCCCCGCCCGGGCCCTTGGCCGCCCATGCCGTCCTCAAAGGGCGTACCGCCCGGGACGGAAGCACCGAAGGCCGCGTCCCCTCCAGCCGGGGACAGGGCCAGGTTGACCAGATCTCCGGCAAGGATCAGGGTAAAAAGAACCATGAGCACAATATAGACAAGGCCCCTTTTCCGCCCGGCGCGGGAGCCGGGCTGTGCCGTTGTTTTTTTCATGATATCCCCCTTTCTCAGCCGCCGTAGTGCAGCGCGTCGATGGGCGCCATTTTCGCCGCCTTGTTGGCCGGATACAGGCCGAACACGACGCCAATGAAAAAGCAGAAGCCCACTGCGATCCAAACCACGTTCCACTCCAGGCTGAAGGACATGCTCAGGCTTGATACCACCACGGAGATGACGCGCAGGACGATCCAGGACAGGAAAACGCCGACCGCGCAGCCCAGCATGCAAAGCACCACGGACTCCAGCAGGAACTGCTGCAGGATTACGCCCCGGCCTGCGCCGATGGCCTTGCGGATGCCGATCTCCCGGGTACGCTCGGTCACCGTCACCAGCATGATGTTCATGATGCCGATACCGCCGACAATCAGCGATATGGCGGCGATGCCGCCCAGCAAGATGGTCAGGATCGAGGTGACGCTGCTCATCGTGTCCTCCAGCGCGTCCAGGGATGAAAGGGAAAAGGCATCCTCGTCGGCCTCAAAGCGTTCAAGCAGCAGCGCCGTCATCGCCGCCTCGGCTGTCGCCATATCCTGTTCAGCGCTGACGGTAAAGCTCGTAATATCGGAAGAAACGCTGGCCGAGAGCCGCAGCAGGGTGGTATAGGGAATATAGGCCACCATCGAGCCGCTTCCAAAGGCCGCGGTCAGGGACTGGTCGTCATCCTCCAGGAGGCCGACCACCGTGAACTTTGTGCCGTTGAGCGAGATCTCCTCGCCCAGGCAGTCTGTGTAGCCGATCAGCTCCTCCGCCGTTGTCTCATTGATGATGCAGATGTTGGTATGGTTGTCGACATCGGAGGACTTGATAAACCTGCCCAGCAGAAGCGACAGCCCATTGATGGATTCATAGGCCGGCGTTGTACCGTATACCTGGATGGTGCCGCTTTGGGCGCCATACTTGCCTGTGATGCTCGTCTGCCCGGAGGGGGCGATCAGGCCGATCCCATCCTGCTGCATCCATTCGTCCAGGGTGTCCAGGGTTACCGGCGCTCCCTTGTCATCGGATACGGTTACGGTAAGCAGGTTGCTCCCCAGGCTGGAGATGGTATCGGTCACCGTGCCTGTCGCGCCGTTGACCAGGCTGACAAGGATCACCAGGGCCATCACGCCGATGATGATGCCCAGCATGGTGAGGAAGGCCCGGAACTTGTTGCCGGCTATCGATTTAAGGGCCATTTTCAGGGACTGTATCATGCGCCCACCTCCGAAAGCCGGCCATCGTGGATGTGGACGATGCGGGAAGCCTGGTGAGCGACGCTGTCGTCATGGGTGATGAGCACGATCGTGTTGCCCTGCTCATGCAGCTCGTGAAACAGCGTCATGATTTCCCGGCTGGTTTTGGAATCCAGGTTCCCGGTGGGCTCGTCGGCCAGGATCAGCGAGGGATGCGTCACAATGGCCCGGGCGATGGCTACCCGCTGCTGCTGGCCGCCGGAAAGCTCCGTCGGCAGGTGACGCGCACGCTTTTCCAGATCCACCCTGGCCAGGGCCGCCGCCACACGTCCCCGCCGTTCGGCCTTGCCAACCCCCTGGTAGATCAGGGGCAGCTCTACGTTCTCCGCCGCCGTCAGCTTGGAGATCAGGTTGAAGCTCTGGAATACAAAGCCGATTTTCCGGTTCCGTATCCTGGCAAGCTCGGTTTCCGTATAGTCCTCAATCGGCGTACCATCCAGCAAATAGACGCCCGAATCGGCGATATCCAGGCAGCCGATGATATTCATCAGCGTGGATTTGCCGCTGCCGGAGGGGCCGATGATGCTGACAAACTCGCCCGGATCGATATGTACGCTGGCCTTATCCAGCGCGTAGACCTTTTCCGAGCCGATCTGATAGATGCGGGAGATCTCTTTCAAATCAATCATAGCGTCCTCTCCTTCTAGTCGCGCTGGCCCTGGCTGCCGGGCGCCGCGTCGCCGGAGGGCGCATTCCCGCCGGGCATGTTCCCCCCGGGCATGTTCCCCGTGTCTGGCCGGCTGCCGCCGAAGTCAAAGCCGCCGCCAAAGGGGGAGCGCCCGTTGCCCATGAACGTGTTTTCCTCGTTCTCCATGTAGTAGACCGTATCGCCCTCGTTAAGCCCCTCTGTAATCTCGATATAGCTGCCGTTGGACAGTCCGACTGTGACCTCTACCATGTCCCCCAGCTCGCCGGAGGCTTCATCATAGGAGGTATAGACATAGGCGGTAGCGCTCGTCTTGCGCACCGCGTCCTCCGGAAGCAGCAGCGCGTTATCCACACCTTCTATCGTAATGGAGGCTGTGGCCGTCATCCCGGCCAGCATTGCTTCGGTCCTTTCCACGGTCACCGTCGCGGTATATTGGGTTACGCCGTCGGCGGTGGATGCCGTCGTATCGATATCCGTAACGGTCCCGGCGTAGGTTTCATCCCCGATGGATTCCACGCTGACCGTCGCCTCCTGGCCTACCTGAAGCGACAGCACATCGGTTTCATCCACGCTTATGGCGACGGTCATCTTCTCATTTGGGTCGAGGGAAAGCACCAGCGTTTCCTCGCTTTCGGCGGCGGCAGCGCCCGTGGCGGCCTCCTGCTCTTCCTCGCCATAGGCCACGCTTTCGATCCTGCCGGCAAAGGGCGCCAGCACCGCGCCCTCCTTATACAGCGTGACCAGCTGCTGCAGCGTCTCCTCCATTTCAGCCCGTTCCGCCAGGACCGCATCGTAGTTTGCCGAGTCGGCCGTATCGCTCAGGGTCATCAGGGTTTCCGACGATGAAACAGCTTCGTTTTCCGAAACCTTGACCGCGGAAACCGTCCCGGCATATCCGGTCACCTTGAGGGGCTCATGGATGTACAGCGTACCGGAGTCCGCATCCCCTACCGTCACGGTATCGCCATAGGCCGGTCCGTCATCGGTCAGAAGAACCGTCGCCGTGCCGCCGGCCACCCTGGAAACCGTGCCGCTGTATACGGTGCCGTCGGAGGTCTTCACCTCTACGGCATCCCCTTGGGCATAGCTGCCGGAGGGCACATCCACCGCCATGTATCCGTCCAGGGAGAGCAGGGCCAGGGCCCCATTTTCCACCATCACCGCTGCCACGTCGTCCCCTTCCCCGGCATAGAGGACCTTTACTCTGCCGGAGGCCGCAGACCGGACCTTATCGTCTACCTCATCCTCTTTGGCCTCCTCCAGCTGGCTGTCCAGCTCGTCCAGCTGGCTCTGCGCCTGCGACAGCGCCGACAAGACCGAAGCCCGATTCACGGAGGCCAGCGGATCCCCCTCGTTAACCTGATCCCCGGCCTCTACATAGACGGTATCCAGCTCCACGCCGCTGGGAACCGTCACCTCTGTAACGCCGTCGTTGGCCAGGGCGCCCGTTCCGGATACGGTCGCGCTGATGCTCCCCGCCGTCACCTGGGCGCTCTGGATCTCGCTGTCGCCTGCCGAGGCGAACTGCTCGCGCACCTTTCTCTGAAAAAAGAGCATCGCGCCGATTACGGCTAATACAACCAGCGCAGCGATGATGATCCCGTTGCGGATTCTCCTTTGCCGGCCGGCAGATCGACCGGGTCTTGTCGTCGAGTGGTCCATTGGCTTGCCTCCTTTTGTGTTCATCTTCAAGCGTGGCAGGGACGCGTCTTCTCCAGCCCTCACCGGTCCGCCAGCGCGCTTAGACCTTCTCAGCGTACCCAGCAAACATGGATTTTTTGTGACGAGAATGCGATAAAATCATAAACAATTCCATCATGGAGGGCCAACATGCTATAATGGAATCATCATAGGGATAAGGAGTAAAAGCATGGATACGGTTTTTTATGAGGAGCTCACCCCAGGCGCCTTCCTCCGACGGATAGAGCAGGCGCCGATCGCCTATCTGCCCCTCGGGACGCTGGAATGGCACGGCCCCCACCTGCCCCTTGGCTCCGATGGGCTGCAAAGCCGCGGCCTGTTCGCGCAGCTGGCCCGCGAGGCGGGCGGCGTTGTGCTGCCCATGCTCTTTGTCGGGCCGGATCTGACCCGTACGCTGGATGGCTTTACCTATATCGGGATGGATTTCTGGTCGCGGCCCGAGGGGGAAGCGCCCCGCCAACTGCCAGGCTCGGCCTATCATATGGCCGATGAAGCCTTCGCCTCCCTGCTGGAAGCCATCCTGGCCCAGCTGCGCCGCGCTGGCTTCCGCATCGTCGTGGCCCACGGCCACGGCCCCTCCACCAAGGCCTTTATGGCGCACGCCCGGGAATGGGAGGAAAAGTTCGGCCTTCTCCTGCGCTGCGCCTGGTCTGAGGACGATAAAATCGGCTTTCAGACCGACCATGCCGCCGCCAACGAAACCTCCATCATGATGTACTTCCATCCGGAGCTTGTGGATATGGCCGCGCTGCCCCAGGATCCTGATTGCCGCCCTGAGGGGATAGCCGGCGAGGATCCCCGGTATCATGCCAGCGCCGGGCTGGGCCAGGCCGCAACCGGGGAGACTGCCGCCCGCCTTGGCCGGGAGCTCCGGGCGCTATGCAGGCAGTTGAAATAAATTTTATCCTTTCTTTGTGCATTCTTCCCCAATATTCGGCACCGAATTGCAAAAAGTCGAACGATATACTATAATATGGGCGTTGATGAGCGTAAATCGCACCGCCCCCACGCCATGCGGTGTATCAAAGAATCAATATATTGGGAGAAAAGCGATGACGGATCTGATTAACAAGCTGGAAAACGACCCCTTCTCTACCATCCCGGTGGGTCCTCTGGGGCTCATCGCCATGCAGTCCAGCGCCGAGCTGGGCGAACGAATCAATGGGTACCTCAAGCGCTGGCGGAACGAGCATGAGGAATCCGGCGACGACATGTACACCTTCCCCGGAAACGGCCGCGATACCTACCTGATTAACGCGACCTGCCCGCGCTTCGGCACCGGCGAGGCCAAGGGCATGCTGAAGGAATCGGTCCGCGGCTACGATCTCTACATTCTCACCGACATTGCCAACTATTCCTGCACCTATAAGATGTATGGCAAAGAGGTGCCGATGTCGCCCGACGATCACTGGCAGGATCTCAAGCGGATTATCGGAGCCGTAGCCGGGAAGGCCCGCCGCATCTCCGTCATCACCCCCATGCTTTACGAAGGCCGCCAGCACAAGCGCTCTTCCCGCGAATCTCTGGACTGCGCCCTGGCCCTGCAGGAGCTGGCCTCCCTGGGCGTGGAAAACGTCATCACCTTCGACGCCCATGATCCGCGGGTTCAAAACGCCATCCCTCTCATCTCCTTTGAAAACGTAATGCCCACCTATCAGATCCTCAAGGCCCTCTTCCGGGTGGAAAAGGATCTGCACATTGATCCCAACCATATGATGGTGATTTCGCCCGATGAAGGCGCGCTGAACCGGAACATCTACTATGCCACCATGCTGGGGCTCAATCTGGGCATGTTCTATAAGCGCCGCGACTATACCACCGTGGTGGATGGACGCAATCCCATCATTGCCCACGAGTACCTGGGCGACGACGTGGCCGGCAAGGATGTGTTCATTGCCGACGACCTGATTTCCACCGGCGACTCCATGCTGGACGTGGCCCGCGAGCTGAAAAAGCGCAAGGCCCGCCGTATCTATGTGGGCGTAACCTTCGCCTTCTTTACCAATGGCCTTGACCTGTTCAACAAGGCCTATGAGGAGGGGCTGATCACCAAGGTGCTCTCCACCAACCTCACCTACCGCTCCCCCGAGCTGAAGGCCGCCCCCTGGTTCACCGAGGTGGATATGAGCAAATACATCTCCTACCTGATCGCCTCCCTGAACTACGACCATTCCATCTCCCATCTGCTCAATCCCTATGACCGCATCCAGAACCTGCTGACCCGCTATCGCGCCGAGCAGGAGGCTGCCGGTCTGTGGAAATAACCCCCTCATCCTAAGGCATCAAAAAGTGCCGGCGTTTCGATGAAACGCCGGCACTTTTTTCTATGGTCAGGTTCTCCTGCCCCCGCTTAGCTGAAGAGGTTCTTCACCCGATCCCAAAAGGAAACGGGCGCCTGGGCCGTATTCTCCTCCTCCGGCTGCCCGGCCTCTTCCTGCGAAGCGGGCGCTTGGAGCTTCATGACGAATTTTACCTGAGCCTTTACGCCCTCAGGGGCGCCGGTATAGCTGTGATAGCCGTCCGCCTGCTGCCTAATGGCTGCAAGCACCTCGCCGGTTTCACCCAGCTTCAGCGTTTCCACGCTGTCGATCAGCTGGCCGATCCCCTCCTGGGCGTAGCTGTCCATGCCGCTGCGCAGGCTGCCGGCCCCTTCCTGCAGCGAATCTGCCCCCTCCAGGAATTGGCCGATGGCCCCTTTTATGACGGTGCTGGCGCTGCGGGCCGCCGTAAGGCCGGTAACCAGCTCCTTTGTCCCGCCAGCCAGGCTGTCCGCGCCCTTGTTCAGGGCATCCACGCCGGTATTCACCTGCTCCGCCCCGGCGGCGATGGCACTGGCAGCGCCCACTACGGTCTGGGCGTCAGCAGGATTATCTTCATTATAGAGGGCCCCGGTCAGCGCCGCAACGCTGCCCAGCATACGCTGCGCGTCGCCGGAGAGCGCGTCAAATTGACCGATCAGGGCCTCCAGGCTGGAGAGGTCCAGGCCCTCCAGGGCTTTCAGCGTTTGGGCGACCGCCTGCTGTTTCGCGCCGTCCATTTGAGCGGTCACGCCGCCGGCAATCTGCTCGGCCGTCACGCCGTTCTGGCTTAGGGCCGCATTCACCGCCGACAGGATATCGGCCTGCGCAGCAGCATCCAGGCCGGAGCCTGCCAGCACGGCCTCCAGCGTCTGGTGATATCCGCTGATGGCCGCGCCTGCCGCCCCCTGTGCAGCGCCCTCCGCCGCCTTGTCAAATACAGCGCCCACGCCTGACGCCAGCTGTTCCTGCAGCGCGCCCATGTCAGGCAGGCTCATATTGCCGAGCGCCGTCTGAATCGCCGCCATTTTATCCATAAGGCTCTGCTGCTGTCCGGCCGCCTCGGCCAGCCCGGGCACCAGCTGCTCGTTCAGCTTCCGTGCCAGCTCGCCGCTGCCGGCCTTTAGCTGTTGGGTGCCGTCCGTCAGGCCCTTCACGCCGTCCTCCAGCTGCGACGCGCCCTGCTGCAGCGCCTTGGCCCCTGCCAGGGCGGAAGCAATGCCTTCATCAAAGGTGCTGTAGCTTTCCTCCAGCTGCTCCATCTTCTCCTTCAGCAGGGATACGGCCTCCGACAGCGCCTTCGCGCCGTCCTGAAGCGCGCCTGTCGCATCCTTCAGCTCATCCAGGCTGCCCTCCAGGCCGGAAAACGAATCGTCCGCATCGGTCAGCTCCTCCATGCTGGTGGCCGCGGCCATCATGATCGCCGGCATCGTAAAATCCTTCACATCAGCCTCCAGCGTCACCGTGTCCACCATCATCTCCTTCAGCCCATCCAGCTCACCGGTCAAAAGTCCCTCGAAGTTGGCCCGCATCCCCGGCATGGCCAGGAAGCAAACCAGCTGATTGGAGCCGTCCGTCTGCACGGTTCCCTTCTCCGCCTTCACGTTGCTGAAATGCTCTGCCGGCAGATCAGCCGCAATCACGGTGAAAAAGGGCGTATATATCTCGCGCGGTTGGCCGTTGGCGGTGTGGGACGCCTTCTCGTGGTTCGTCAGGGCAATGGTGATCTTCAGGTGTCCGCTCCTGCCGGTCAGCTCCTGGCATTCGGCGGCCTGGCCGTCCAGCTCATAGGTGACCGCCGCGGTCACCGGGGGCGTCTGTTCCGTCCTTCCCTGGTAGTAGACGTCCGTTTCCTCCGTATTCCACCGCAGGCTGCTGCCCTGGCGCTCCGGCGCAAGCTGGCCTTTGAGGTTCTCGATGTCCGTCAGGCTGCTTACATCCTCCACATCCGCCAAAGCGCTGCCGCTGTGCAGCCAATTGCTGACGATCTGCTCCTTCACAGAGCCGTCGGGGTTGAGGATCACAAATACGTTTTCGTCCTTGCTGATGTCCGCTTCTTCAGCCGCATAGGCGGGCGTCAGGCTGACCGCCGCCAAGGCCAGGCTGACGAAGCAGGCCAGCAGTTTCGCAGATCTTTTCATTTTACGCACGCTCCTTTTTTACCAACCAGTGGTACGTCGTTTTTCCGATGACCGGCGCCGTTACGATCAGAAGCCCCGGCAGCACCAGCAGGATGACCGCCATGGAAATCAACGCGCCCCGGCTGATCAGCAGGCAAAGGCTGCTGATCAGCTCCATGCGGGAAATCATCGCTACGCTGGCGGTCGCTACAAAGAAGGTCAATCCGCTGGTGAGGATGCTTTGGCTGCACTGTTCCATGGCGATACGGGCCGCATCCCGGGCCGGCCGCCCCTTGATCAGCTCCTCCCGGAAGCGGTTCGTCATCAGAATCGCATAATCCACCGTGGCGCCCAGCTGGATGGTTCCTACCACAATGCTGGCCACAAAGGGCAGCGCCGTGCCGGAAAAGTAGGGGATGCCCATGTTGATCATAATGGCGCTTTCAATGATCCCCACCAGCAGCACCGGGATGGAACCGGACCGGAATACCAGCGCCACGATAAGAAATACCGCCAGGATGGAGGTGATATTGACGTTGCGGAAATCGGTATCCGCCACCTTTATGAGGTCGCGCGTCATCGCGCCCTCGCCGCTGATCACGCCCTCCGGATCATACCGCTTCACGATTTGATCCAGAGCCTCCAGCTGGGCGTTCTGCTGCGCTGTGCCGCTTTCATAGCTGGAGTTGGCCAGGATCATCCGGTGCCCGCCGGCGTGGAAAATCTCCTGGATCGCATCGGGGAGCAGCTGCTCCGGGATGCCGCCGCCCAGGAATTTCTCATAGCTGAGCACCTGATGGATTCCCTCCACCGACTCGATTTCCTGGGCGAGGTTCCGCAGGCTTTCATGGCTCAGTTCCTCGTCCACCATGATAAAGTGGGTGGTCGTCATGTTAAAATCCGCCTTCAGCCGGTCGGTCCCCACGATGCTGGTCATATCCTGGGGCAGGCTGTCAAAGAGGGTGTAGTATACCTCTGTCTTGCTCTGCGCTGCGGCAAAGGGGATGAACAGCACCAGGAACACCACCAGGATGGAAACATTGTGCCGGGCTACAAAGTGCGATAGCCGGGTGAGCTTGGGAATCAGGGTGCGGTGGGTATGCCGCTCAATGGCGCCCTGGAAGGTCATGATGAGCGCCGGGAGCACGGTGATGGTACACAGCACGCCCAACAGCACTCCCTTGGCCATGACGATGCCAATATCCCGGCCCAAGGTCAGCGACATCGTGCACATCGCCAGGAAACCTGCAATCGTCGTCAGCGAGCTGCCGGCAATGGAGCTGAAGGTATGGACGATGGCCCGCGCCATCGCGTCCTCCTGGGAGGCCTTTTGTTTCTCCTCCTCGTACCGGTGCAGCAGGAAGATGGAGAAATCCATGGTGACGCCCAGCTGCAGCACCGTCGCCAGCGCCTGGGTAATGTAGGAGATCTGCCCCAGGAAAATATTGCTTCCAAAATTGTAGGCGATGGGAAAGAAAATACCCAGCATAAAGATAAGGGGCACAACCGTTTCCTTCAGGCTGAGGAAAAGGATGATCAGCGAGCAGCCAACGGCGCAGAGGATGTAAAGCGGCATCTCCTCGTCCACCAGGGCCTTGGTATCCTCCAGGATCGCCGACATGCCGCCGATAAAGCAGTCCTTCCGCAGCAATCCCTTGATCTGCTTCAGCGCGTTCATCGTGGAGGTGCTTGCGCTGATGTCCGAGAACTTGACGATCATCATGGTGGCGCCGCTGTCATTGAAAAAGAAGCGCTGGATATCCTCCGGCAGCATCTGCCGCGGCACGCTCACATCCAGCATATCGCTGGTCCACAGGACGGACTCTACCCCGGGCACCTGGGCGATTTCCTCCTTCATAGCCATAAGATCCGCCGTCGTCATGTGCTCCACGGTAATCATCGCCGTACTCGCCATGTTGAAGTCATCCTCCAGATACCGCTCGCCCACCATGGAGTCCAGCTCTGGCGGCAAATACGTCAGGATATCGTAGTTAATATAGGTGCCTGCCGCGCCGAAGGCCGCTGGAATCAGCAGCAGCACCGCGATCAGCAGCACCAGCTTCCGCTTCCGGACAATGGCGCGCGCGAATTTTTCCATCTCCGCTCATCTCCTTCACTTTTTATGACCATCAGTCATCAATGGGTAGTATAATTCTGCAATGACCAATAGTCAATATATTTATGACCATTGGTCATTCCTAATATCTTTTATGACTTTTAGTCATTTCTCCTAATTCCTGCCAAGCCCCTTGCAATCCGCAGGGCGTATCCGTATACTTAAGCTAACGATGCAAAGGGAGATGACGCGATTGTCCATCCGTGCGCAGCAGAAGGAAGAAAAAAAGCAGAGCTTATTAAGCGCCGCCTTCTCGCTATTCACCCAAAAGGGCGTATCCAAGACCTCGGTGGATGAGATTGCCCGGCAGGCAAACGTTGCCAAGGGCACCTTTTACCTGTACTTTCAGGATAAGGCGCAGCTGCTGCAGGAGCTGGTTCTGCGGATCAGCACCCGGGTGCTGGATGAGGCGTACCGGCATGTGCGGCAGCACGACGCCGGCAGCTTTACGGAGAACGTCATACTCCTTATGGATTATGTCATCGAGTATTTCAAGCGCAACAAGCTCTGCCTGCGGCTCATTGAGCGGAACTTCTCCTGGCCCATGGTCGCTCAGCAGCTTACCGCCCGCACCGATCCGCTTTGGACGGCCCTATGCCATGACCTGGAGACCAGCCCCCTGGCCCACCAGCGCCCGCCCGAGGAAGTCTTCAAGTTCATCTTTGTTATCATGGAAATGTGCGGGGCCACCTGCTACTCCTCCATTATCGAGGGCAAGCCGGACACCATCGACAACATGAAGCCCGTGCTGTATGAAATCGTGCGGAAGGCGCTGAGCTGACCGCCAATAAAAAGAAGCCGCATCCGCGCGTA
>UQLW01000039.1 GCA_900542005.1 uncultured Eubacteriales bacterium | reverse complement strand
GTTCGGTCCATCCAGCTATGGCTGCGTACACGGGGCGCGTCCACCGTGCTGACCTGGCGCTGCTTGACGAGCCCCAGCCGGTAAGCCGCAATGAGCCTATGCAGCTGCTCAATCTGGCGGGCCAGCTCCCTGCCCGTGTCGGTATCCCGGATCATCAGCCGGGTTTCGGCCGGCTCCACCAGCGTCAGCGACGAATGGATATCCCGTTCGTCGGCAATGGCCTGGGCGGTATTCTCAAAGGGCTCGTGGCTGGCCAGGAAAAGCCCGTGGGAGTTGTAAATGAGCGTATAGCCGGCGATACCGGTCTGCGCCTGATAGGCCTTGGAGAGGCCGCCGTCGATGACGAGCAGCCGGCCGGCGGCCTTGACCGGGCTTTCGCCCTTTTTGATGCGCACTGGCACATGGCCGTTGATAATGTGCCCCTGGTCAGGATCCAGGCCAAAGGAGGCCAGCAGCTGCCGGCAGACCTCCGGCTGGTCGTTAAAGGCATAATAGGGATCCTTTTTCTCCCGGTGGGTGCGCTCATCCGGGACGAAATACCGCTCAAAGGCGGTCATGCGGTCCTTCCCGTATAGCGGGGATTTGGGCCCGCACCACAGATACCAGAGAAAATCCTCGCCGGCCTGGCGCTGAAGGCTGCCGGGCGCGGCAAAGAAGCCCTGCCGGGCGAGGGCCTCGCAGGCATCCAGATAAGCGCGGCCGGAAAGCGTCTGCCCGGTGACAGAGACCGCAGCCGGGCGGCCCGCCTCGTCCAGCGGGATGCAGCCGTGGAAAAGAAGGTTGCCGTTGTAGGTCAGGTACATGGAGCCGTGATCGTATAGAAACCGCACATGGGCCTGCAGCTTTTCGCTGTGCAGGAAGGCCTGCGTCAGCCGCGCCATTACCTCCGCCTCCTCGGGCGAAAGGGCGTAGGGATCGGCAGGATCCAGGGTGGGGAACCGGGTATCGGCCATGGGATACCATTGCCCGTTGAGCATCAGCCGTCCGGCGTCGAGATCCATCTTGTCCAGCAGCCGCCGGTCCTCCATAAAGAAGGCCGGGTTTCGGGCCACCGCCTGGCCCTCCAGCTTAAAGAGGATGACGGCGATCGCCTTATGCATCCGGGCGATGGCGGCCACATCCTCGGGATGGTAGGGACGGCTCCCCAGGGAACGGGGAAGAAACACCTCGCAGGGATCGTCGGCATAGGCTGCGGCAGCGAAGGTGGAAAGCGGGCGCAGGGAGATGCCGTATCCCTCCTCGATGGTATCGAAGTTGTTATACTTGATGGAATTGACGATCACGTTGGCGATGCATACGCCGCTGCCAGCCGCCGCGCCCATCCAGAGGATATCGTGATTGCCCCATTGGATATCCAGACGGGGATGACGCATCAGCGCGTCCATGATGATATCGGCCCCGGGGCCTCTGTCATAGATATCGCCCAGGATATGCAGGTGCTCGATGGCCAGACGCTGGATCAGCCTGGAGATGGCGATGATAAAGGCGTCCGCCCGCTGGGTATCCAGGATGGCCTGGAAGATGGCATTGTAATAATCCTGCTGGTTTTCATTGTAGGCGTTCAGGTTCATGAGCTCGTCGATGACGTGCTCAAAGTCCCTGGGCAGCTCCTGACGCACCCGGTCGCGGCTGTATTTGGAGATCACCGAACGGCATACCTCGACCAGGCGGTAAAGGGTCAGCCGGTACCATTCCTCCAGGTTCGGCTCGCTGGCTTTGACGAGCTCCAGCTTCTCCTCCGGATAATAGATGAGGGTAGCTAGCACATTGCGCTCCTTGTGGGAGAGGGTGTTGCGGAAAAGATCGTTGATCTTGACCTTAATCACACCGGAAGCGTTGCGCAGGATGTGCATAAAGGAGGCGTATTCCCCATGCAGGTCGCTCATGAAATGCTCCGTCCCCTTGGGCAGGCAGCAGATGGCGGAAAGGTTAATGATCTGACTGGATGCCGATTGGATGGAGGGATACTGGGTGGACAAAAGGGTTAGGTAGTCCAGCGAACCCGCCAGCATGGCAGCCGTATATTCCATAGGATCGATCCCCCTTTTTCGACAGAAATCCTGGCCAAACGGTCGTGAATACCCCTATTATACCATAAGGCGCCGGGAAAGAACAGAATACGCTGAGGGGGGCGGGCGGGGCCGCGCTTGACGGGCGCGGCAAACGCTGATATAATCAAAAAGGAATTTACAGGAGAATACAGGCGTTTTTTGCTGGAAAGGGTGATCAGGCATGAAGAAAATCATCAAGGGCAAGACCTATAATACCGACACCGCGGTTTGCTTGGGCAAGCGCTCACAGGGCGCCTTTGGCGATCCGGCGGGCTATGAGGAGTCCCTGTATCAGACGAAAAAGGGCCTCTATTTCATTCATGGCATAGGCGGTGAAACCAGCCCCTATCCCCAGGAGACCCTCCGCCCCATTACCGAGCAGGAGGCTAAGGACTTTACAGCATAGCCCAAAGGGGCGGCTATCTGACCCGATACAACCTATACCCGCCGGAAGGCGGGCTTTTTTGAGAGGCTTTTTATGCTTATTGATTTTCATGTTCATTTATTCCCGGACGCGCTGGCCGGGCGTACGCTGGAGCACCTGGCGGCCATTGCCAAGGCGCCCTACTACACCCAGGGTACGGTGGCCGATACGCTGCGCCGCATGGATGAAGCCGGTGTGGACAAAAGTGTGATCCAGCATATTGCCACCCGGCCCACCCAGCAGAAAAAGATCAATGACTTTGCGGCTTCCATCCAGTCCGACCGGATTGTGTGCTTTGGCACGGTGCATCCAAGCGCGCCGGACATGGTGGAGGAGCTGTATCGGATTCGCGAGCTGGGGCTTCACGGCGTCAAGCTGCATCCGGATTATCAGGAGTTTTTCGTGGACGACCCCCATCTGGCCCCGCTCTATGAAACGGCGCAGAAGCTGAAGCTGCCGGTGCTGATGCATACGGGCTATGACCCGGTATCCCCGCAGGCCATCCATGGCCCCGCTCAGGCCGTGGCCCAGGTGGCTCACAGCTACCCGGACCTGACGCTGATTGCCGCCCACATGGGCGGCCTGAGCGACTATGACCGGGCCGAGCGCTATCTGGTGGGCTCGGGCGTCTATCTTGACCTGTCGATGTCCAGCATATATTGCCCGCAGGACCAGTTCGCGCGGATGGTTCAGCGCCATGGCGCCGACCGGCTGCTGTTCGCCACGGACTGCCCCTGGAGCCGCGCAGAGGATGAGCTCAGGCTGCTGGATACGGTGCCGCTGACGCAGCAGGAGAGGGACAGCATTTGCTTTGGAAACGCGCTGCGGATCCTGGGGATGAACTAAGCCCATGCAGGTAGTGGAAACGATCCAGGGCGTGCAGGTGCGCGGGTTGGCCCATTTCAGCCTGGCGGAGACGCTGGACTGCGGCCAGGCTTTCCGCTTCAGCCTGCGGGAGGGGTGCTGGCAGGGCATCGCGCAGGGAATGCAGGCGCGCCTGCTTCAGAGGGAGGATGGCTTGATTCTGGCGGGCTGCAGCCGGGAAGCATTTGAGCGCCAGTGGCGGCGTTATTTTGACCTGGATCGCGATTATGAGGCGATCCGCCAGGATTTCCTGAAGGATCCAGCCCTTGCGGTATGCGCCAGGTATGCGCCGGGAATCCGGATCCTGCGGCAGGAGGCCTGGGAAACGCTGATCAGCTTTATCATTTCGCAGAATAACCATGTGCCACGGATTAAAGGGATTATTGACCGGCTGTGTGCCCTTTTTGGCGAGCCGGTAGACGGAGGCTATGCCTTCCCCACCGCGCAGCGGCTGGCAGAGCTGGATGAACAGGCGCTGGTCCCGCTGCGGGCAGGATGGCGCAGCAGCTATATTCTCGATGCAGCCCGGCGGGTGGCCGACGGCCGGCTGCCGCTGGATCAGGTGGCAGACCTGCCCCTGGTACAGGCGCGGGAGGCCCTGATGACGGTACGCGGAGTCGGCCCCAAGGTTGCCGAATGCGTCCTGCTCTATGGGATGGGCCGGTTGGAGGCCTTCCCTCTGGACGTGTGGATGAAGCGCGCGATGAGCCTGCTCTTTCCGGGCCGCACGCCGGCGGATTTTGGCCCCTATGCCGGCATTGCGCAGCAGTATATTTTCCACTACAGCCGTATGCAGAAAATTGGTTAGCCGGTCATCAGGAAAACAAAAGAAAAACGCTTGACAGCGGAAGCTGCATAGGGTATAATATCCTTCGTTACCAAGGAACGCGAGTTCATAGGTGATGCGCCTTTAGCTCAGCTGGATAGAGCGTTTGGCTACGGACCAAAAGGCCGGGGGTTCGAATCCCTCAAGGCGCGCCATGTCGGAGCAAAGTTTGCTTTGCTCCGGCTTATTTTTTTGCATAAATAAGCGCTCCACCGGCTCCCTTGCTCCTTCTCTTTTACAAAAGGTTACGTTCGCATCGCTTGTTTGCTTGTAAACGCGTTTGCGACGGCCTTGGCTTGCTGGTAACCCTTTACGGGCTGCATGGTTTTTGTTTTTCCGCATCATATTCCAGTACCTTTCCAAGAGAGTCCCCAATATTTGGGGGCTTTTTTTGTTTGCCTTCCTTCCAGGGCTTGGTTTTGTTCCGGTTTGGCGTTCCATAGCGCCATATCCGACGGGCTTTTTCCGGGTATGGTGGCGGCAAATCGGGGCGGATAAAGGAAGGGCATGCTATGGGAAAAAATAGAGAAAAAGGGGCGCGGGGCGGCAAACCTTATCAGATTACCATTGATGATGACTGTCGAATTTTGTATAATGGCGATAAGTTTGGTAGGATTGGTAAAAAAAGGATGATAAGGGAATATTTAGAAGAATCGGTATACGATGCCCTGCAGGACCGGCTGAAATTGATTTTTGAAGAATTCGAGAACATCTATATCTCCTTTTCCGGCGGCAAAGACAGCGGGCTGCTGCTGAACCTGGTGCTGGACTACCGCAACCGGTATTACCCCCAACGGCCGCTAGGGGTCTTTCATCAGGACTTTGAGGCGCAGTATACGGTGACAACCGAATATGTGGAGCGTACCTTTGAGCGTATCAAGGATCAGGTAGAGCCCTACTGGGTATGCCTGCCCATGGCGACGAGAACGGCGCTGAGCAGCTATGAGATGCACTGGTACCCGTGGGATGAGACCAAGCAAGCGCTTTGGGTGCGGGAGATGCCCAAGAAGGACTATGTCATCAACCTGGAGCATAATCCGATCACGACCTACCGGCACAGGATGCATCAGGAGGATCTGGCCAAGCAATTTGGCCGGTGGTACCGCATAGCCCATGGGGGCAAAAAGACGGTATGCCTGCTGGGCATGCGGGCGGACGAGTCGCTGCAGCGCTATAATGGTTTTGTCAACAAGAAATTCGGCTATAAGGGCGAGTGCTGGATTTCCAAGCAGTTTAAGGATGTATGGTGCGCGTCGCCGCTCTATGATTGGAGCACCAGCGACATTTGGCACGCCTACTATATCTTCGGATACGACTATAACCGGCTGTATGATCTTTACTATATGGCGGGGCTTAAGCCCTCGCAGATGCGGGTCGCCTCCCCCTTCAACGACTATTCAAAGGATTCCCTCAACCTGTACCGGGTGATTGATCCGGAAATCTGGGCGAAGCTGGTGGGCCGTGTGCGGGGAGCCAATTTCACGGCGATTTACGCCCATACCAAGGCCATGGGATACCGCAGCATCACCCTGCCGGAGGGGCACACCTGGAAATCCTACACCCTGTTTCTGCTGGATACGCTGCCGGTGCGGCTGCATAACAGCTATGTGAAGAAGTTCAGGACGTCCATCCGCTTCTGGCATGAAACAGGCGGCGGGCTGGATGAGGATACCATCAGCGAGCTGGAGGCCCATGGCTATGCCATCCGGCGCAACGGCATTTCAAACTATACGCGCAACAAGAAGTCGCGCATTGTGTTTATCGGTCCTATTCCCGACCATACGGACGATATTAAATCGACCAAGGATATCCCAAGCTGGAAACGGATGTGCTACTGCATCCTGAAGAACGACCATACCTGCCGGTTCATGGGCTTTGGACTGACGCGGCAGCAGCAAAAGCGCGTGGAGATGATCCGCAAAAAATACCAGGGGATTGAGGAGATAAATCATGGCCTATAAAAGCCCGGCATACGGTATTATTCCGGTTCCAATTGAGAAGATCAAGCCCAATACCTATAACCCAAACGCAGTGGCCCCGCCGGAGATGCAGCTGCTCTATGAGAGCATCAAGGCCGACGGCTATACGATGCCGGTGGTATGCTACTATGCAAAGGATGAGGATGTGTATGTCATTGTGGACGGCTTTCACCGCTATCGCGTGATGCTGGAGCATCCGGATATCTACGAGCGGGAGCAGGGCCTGCTGCCGGTATCAGTTATCGATAAGCCGCTGGATCAGCGGATGGCCAGCACCATCCGCCATAACCGCGCCCGGGGCAGCCATAATGTGGATCTGATGAGCAATATTATCAAGGAGCTTCACGAGCTGGGGCGTTCCGACGCCTGGATATCCAAGCACCTGGGCATGGATAAGGATGAGATCCTCAGGCTGAAGCAGATCACCGGGCTGACGGCGCTTTTTAAGGATGTGAAGTTTGGCCGGGCCTGGCGCCCGGCAGAGGATGAGGAGGATATGGAGCCATAAGCACCCCGGCAAAGGGGCGGACGGAAGGCGGCCTGCGGCATGCTGCGCGCCTCCCGCCGCCCCTTTATGCTGAAAGAAGGCCCGGACCGGGGCCCTCGAGCAGCCAACAAGGCAGGCGGCGTTTTTTCTCCCGGATAAGGCGTTTTTACACCGTTAACCCATGGGGAAGGCAGCCAAGCCCTTGCATTTAGTTTGCCATCAAGGTATTATGGTCGGCATGGGATAGCATGCGGGAGCGGCCGCAGGCTCCGGCCTATCCCAAGGCCTGCAGCCCTCTGCAGGCGCGAATCGCTCGCAAAGGAGGACACATTGGATGGAAGATAAACAACGTTTTGCGCTCTTTGAGCAGGTTCCGGTACCTAAGGCTGTGATGAAGCTGGCGGTGCCTACGATTTTGAGCTCCCTGGTTATGGTCCTTTACAACCTGGCCGACACCTACTTTGTCGGGATGCTGAACGACCCGATTCAGAATGCGGCGGTTACGCTGGCGGCGCCGGTGCTGCTGGCCTTCAACGCCATCAACAACCTGTTCGGCGTGGGCAGCTCCAGCATGATGAGCCGGGCGCTGGGGCGGAAGGACTTTGACACGGTCTATGCAAGCTCTGCCTTCGGGTTTTATTGCTCCATCTTCAGCGGCATCCTGTTTTCCCTGCTGTGCCTTGCCTTCTGGCAGCCGCTTTTGAGGCTGCTGGGCGCCGCGGCAGATACCATGGAGGCCACAGCGGGCTACATGCAATGGACCGTGCTCCTTGGTGCGACCCCTGCGATTTTGAACGTGGTGATGGCCTATCTGGTGCGGGCGGAGGGCGCATCCCTTCACGCCAGCCTGGGCACCATGAGCGGCTGCCTGCTGAATATCCTGCTTGACCCTGTATTTATCCTGCCATGGGGGCTGAATATGGGGGCCGCGGGCGCGGGCTGCGCGACCTTCCTGTCCAACTGCGTGGCCTGCCTGTACTTTTTCGTCCTGCTGTTTCTCAAAAGGCGGCATACCTATGTCTGCATCAATCCCAAAAAGTTCCGGTTCCGGCGGCCGGTCGTGGCGGGCGTGTTTGCTGTGGGCATACCGGCTTCGATCCAGAACCTGCTGAATGTTACGGGTATGACGGTGCTCAATAATTTTACCGCCGGCTTTGGGGCCGACGCTGTGGCGGCCATGGGCATCACCCAGAAAATCAATATGGTGCCCATGCAGATTTCCATGGGCCTATCCCAGGGCATTATGCCCTTGATCAGCTATAACTACTCCAGCGGCAATGTATCCCGGATGAAGAATACGCTTTTGTTTACCGTTAAGGTTGCCATGAGCTTTATGGTGATTGTGGCGGTGGGATACTTTGCCGGCGCGGCTGGGCTGACCCGGATGTTCATGCAGAACGAGGCGATTGTGGGTTATGGCACCCGGTTCCTGCGGGGCTTCTGCCTGGGGCTGCCGTTTTTGTGCATGGATTTCATCGCGGTCGGCGTTTTCCAGGCCTCGGGCCTGGGCAGGGAGTCGCTTATCTTTGCGATCCTCAGGAAGATCGTGCTGGAAATTCCGGCGTTGTTCATCCTCAACAAGCTGTTTCCCCTGTATGGCCTGGCCTATGCGCAGCTATGCGCGGAGGTGATCCTTTCGGTTACGGCCGTTGTGGTGCTGGTTCGTCTGTTCCGCAGGCTGCAGAAAGACGCGCCGGCCACGCTGCCCAAGGCCCTTTGATCCGGCCGGATGCTACCGGAGGGCCGCTTTCAGCGGCCCTCTTTTTTATCCCACAAAATCGAATATATGTTCTTGACAAGAACGAATGTTCTGGTATAATGTCCCTGAAGGAGCTGGTTCGATGGATACCTTTGAGAAGCTGCGGATCCTGACCGACGCAGCCAAATATGATGTGGCCTGCACCTCGAGCGGCGTGGATAAGGGGGCTGCCCAGCAGGGGATGGGCAGCGCGGTAGCCTGTGGGATCTGCCATACCTTTGCAGCCGACGGGCGGTGTGTTTCGCTGCTGAAGGTGCTTTTGACCAACCGGTGCGCCTATGATTGCCAGTATTGCGTCAACCGGCGCAGCAACGATACGCCCCGGGCGGCTTTCTCGCCGCGGGAGCTGGCGGAGCTGACCATGGCTTTTTACCGGCGGAATTATATTGAAGGGCTCTTTTTAAGCTCCGGCGTATACCGCAGCCCGGATTATACCTGCGAGCAGATGATCCGCACGCTGGAGATCCTGCGGCGGGAATACGGCTTCAACGGATATATCCATGTCAAGGCCATCCCCGGCGCCGATCCGGCGCTGATTACCCGGCTGGGCCTGCTGGCTGAGCGCATGAGCGTGAACATCGAGCTGCCCTCCCAGGAGGGGCTCCGCCGGCTGGCTCCCGATAAAAGCAAGGCCGCGATCCTCAGGCCCATGGGCCTGATCCGTGAAAGGGTAGAGGAAAGCCGCCATGAGCTGGCCCGCTACCGGGGCGCGCCGTGCTTTGCCCCGGCGGGGCAAAGCACGCAGATGATCGTGGGCGCGACGGAGGATACGGACTACAAAATCCTGCGCCTGACCGAGGGGCTCTATCACAAATACCGGCTTAAGCGGGTTTTCTTCTCCGCCTATATGCCGGTGGTGGAAAGCCCGCTGCTGCCGGCGCTGACGGTAAAGCCCCCGCTTTTGCGGGAGCATCGCCTGTATCAGGCGGATTGGCTGCTGCGCTTCTATGGCTTTACCGCCTCAGAGATCCTGGATGAGGCCCATCCGTCCCTGAATCCCCTGGTAGATCCCAAGTGCAATTGGGCCCTGAACCATCTGGAGCTTTTCCCGGTGGAGGTTAACCGGGCTTCCAGGGAGCTGCTGCTGCGGGTGCCGGGCATCGGCACGACCAGCGTGCGGCGCATCCTGGCGGCCCGCCGCCACACGGCCCTGACCTTTGAGGGGCTGAAAAAGCTGGGCGTAGTGCTGAAGCGGGCGCAGTTCTTCATCACCTGCGGCGGCAGGAAGCCCGACGGCCTGCGGATGACAGAAAACGCTATGCTGGCCGCGCTGATCTCCCGCCAGGGCGTCAGCCAGGTAACACAGGAGCTGCTGCCCCGGCGCCTGGAGCAGCTATCGCTCTTTTCCGCGCCGGGCGCCATTACGCAGGAGGACGTACAGCAATGCTTGACCGGGCAGATGTGATTTACCGCTACGATGGCACCTTTGAAGGGCTGCTCAGCTGCGTATTTGAGAGCTTCGCGCGCCGGACGATCCCCCTGGACGTTCAGCCCTGGGATGAAGCGCAGCTTTCGCTGCTTCCCGGCCGGAGTGTGGAAACCGACCTCGCCAGGGCCGGGCGGGTAGCCGATTCACTGCGCACCCGCATCTCGGTGGATTTCTATGATTTTGTAACCCGGGCCTTTCTGACCTGCCTGCCCGATAAGGCCCTGCAAATCCTTCTTCTGATCCATAAGGCCTACAGGACGGGGCCGCAGATTTTGGATCACCTGACCGACGAAACGGTGGCCCGGCTGACCCGGGCGAACGACCATCTGGCCCATGAGGCGCACCTTTTGACGGGCTTTATCCGCTTCTCCCTGATGGGCTCGATCCTGGTCAGCCAGATCGGGCCCAAGAACCAGGTGCTGCCCCTGCTTGCGCCCCACTTTGCCCAGCGCTATCCGCGGGAGGCCTTCCTCATCCACGATCAAACCCATGGCATGGCGCTGGTCTATCGCCCCTATGAATGGGCCATCGTGCCCATGGCGGGCCTGGAAATGGCCGAGCCGGACGGGGAGGAGGCACGCTGCCGGAGGCTGTGGCGGGAATATTATGACGCCATCGCCGTGGAGGGGCGGGAGAACCCCAAATGCCGCATGAGCCACATGCCCAAGCGCTACTGGCGGTTTATGACGGAGTTTCAGCAGGAGGAGCATGCCGCTCCCCTTTATGGGCAGAAGCGGCGGTGACGCGGGATATAGAAAAAGGAGCCCTACAGAGACGGGCTCCTTTTTCCTATTATACTATATACACGCGGCCAATGCGATCAGCGCAACGCCGGCCAGCAACGCAGCCAGGTCGGCGACGCGGAAGGGATAACGCTTGTAGCCGCTGCGGCGCTGGCGCAGGTTAAAGCCGCGCAGCTGGGCTGAAAGCGCGCTTCCCTCGATGCGCTGCACCGAGGAGATCAAAAGCGGCACGCATAGCGGCAGAATCAGGCGGATTTTTTTGAAGGGATTACGGCTGTCAAACTCCACGCCCCGGGCTGTCTGGGCCTCCATGATTCCACTCATTTCTCCAGCAAAGACAGGGATAAAGCGGATAGCGGTCGTAAGGGCAAAGGCATATGGATAGGGGACGCCGGCCCGATCGACCAACGCGCCGGAAAGGTCGCTTAGCTGGGTGACGGATAGCATCAGGGCCAGGGGCATCGTCGCAGCGATCAGACGCAGCACGACGAGAAGGGAAAAGCTGACGCCCCGGTCGGTGATAACCAGCCCGAAGGGCAGCGCAAGCAGGGGCGCGCCCTGGCGCACACAAAGCACCTGAATGAGAAACAGCACAAGGGAGAGCTTGACCAGGGAGGCGAGCATGACCGCCGCCCGGCGGAGAATACCGGCCGATGCAGCCATAACCAGGTTCAAAATGATGATCCCCACCGAGAAAAGATGATATCCGCTGACGAAGCAACCGGCGCATATCAACAGCGAGAGCAGCAGCTTCGTTAATGGGTTCAGGCGGTGCAAAGGCGTGTCGCCCGGCACATATTCCAGGAAACCCTTCATGCGCTCCGCCTCCCTTCGATGCGGCCAACCATCTCTTCCGCGGTGAAAACGCCTTCAAACCCTTCGCCCAGCCGTAAGGCAAGGTCGGCAATCTGCGGCGGCAGCAGGCTGGCCCGAGCCAGCAATTCACGGTCGGCCAGCACCTGGCGCGCCGGCCCGTCGCTCAGAAGCCGGCCCTCGTGCAAGACCAGCACCCGGTCAGCGTAGTCCTGCACAATTTCCATATCATGGGAGATCATCAGCACGGTGGCGCCCTGGCGGTTTTGCTGGCGTACGATTTGCATAATATGGGTACATTCCCGATAATCAAGGCCCGTGGTGGGCTCGTCTAAAATCAGCAGCCGGGGACGCAGCACCAGAAGCGAGGCTAAGGCCAGCCGCTGGCGTTCCCCGCGGCTAAGGGAGAAGGGGGCGGCGTCGCCGTCAAAGCCAAAGCCGTCCAGCGCCTCCTGGCAGCGGGCGTGGGTTTCCTCTGGGTCAAATCCCCTCAGGGTAAGGCCAAATTGAATCTCTTCGCGTACGGTATTCTGGCAAATCTGACGGTCGGGGTTTTGAAATAGAAACCCTACCGAGCGGGCTAAAACACTGGTGCGGGCCTTGCGGGTGTCCATGCCATCCGTGACAACCCGGCCCGCGGTAGGCCGGGCTAATCCGTTGACGAGCTTCGCCAGGGTGGATTTCCCCGCGCCGTTGGATCCGGCCACCGCGACAAATTCACCAGCGGCGATATGGAAGCTGATATCTTCCAACGTGGACTGCAGCCCGTCATATCCGAAGCGAACGTGATCGAATCGAATCATGCCAGCGCCTCCTTTACCATGGTTTGGGCCTGCTCCACAGTGATGGGCGGCGGCCCCTGGTAGAGCCCACGGGCCTGCAGCAGGCCGCAGAGGGTAACGACCCGAGGGCAGTGGACGCCTAATTCTTCCAGCTCGCCGCTGTGAGCGACCACCTGCCGGACAGGGCCGTCGAAGCGAATGGAGCCGGCATCCATCACCAGCAGGCGCTGAACGTATTCGCACAAAAGCATGATTTTTTGCTCCACGACCACGATCGTCATGCCGTATGTCTCATTCAGCGTACGGAGCAAGCCGAAGATCGCGCGGCTGCTGGCGGGGTCCAGCTCCCCGGTCGGCTCATCCAGCACGAGAATATCGGGGCGAAGGGCAAGGATCGCGGCGATGGCGACCTTCTGCTTTTGTCCGCCGCTAAGGGAGGCGATGGCCCGTTGGCGAAGTGCCGCGATACCGAGCGCCTCCAGCGCTGCGGATATCCGCTGCGGAATCTCTTCCCGGGGCACGGCGAAATTCTCCAGGCCAAAGAGAAGCTCGTCTTCCACCAGGGACGCAACCATCTGCCCATCGATATCCTGAAAGACGCTGCCTACCCTGCGGGAGAGCGCATCCAGCCCGCAGACGACGGTATCCATACCGTCAACGGTAACGGCTCCATAGAAATCGCCTGGGAAGTGATGGGGGATCACGCCGCTGATGCAGCGGGTCAGCGAGGTTTTTCCCGCTCCGGAGCTGCCGATGATGCCGACAAATTCTCCTTGCTTAATGGTTAGGCTAATATCCCGGAGCGCAAGGGAAGCCGCCCCCTTGTACTGGAACCCTACCTGCTCAAAACGGATCATATCAGGCGTCCTCCTTTTTCAGCACCAGCTTCAGCGGCACATAAAGCACCTGAACGATGATGGCATTGACGGCGGCGGTGCCGAAGATAATGCCCATAAATACGCCCAGCGGCGTGGGGACAATGTCGGCGCCGGCGTAGAAAAGCAGATACATCATCCCAATGAAGGTAAAACCGCTGGCCAGGGTGGAAAGGAAGGTGGCCACCACCGGCTTAAGCGAAAAGCGCTTAGCGGATAGCGGCAGCGCCATAAGAAGTGCCATGACTACGGCGCCTACAGGCTCGCTGATCAGGTTGATATAGGGCGTGCCGGGAAAGAATTGGGAGATCGCGCCGGCCAGAAGGCCGATAACGGCAGCCTCCAGCAGGCGGGGCCGGATGAGCAGGATCGTCAGGCAGTACATAGCGATGATGAAGTTCGGTTTCATGCCGGCGGAGAAGAGCGAGCCCACAAAGAACTTGAGCACCGCACCGGCGGCCAGCAGCACGCCAATCAGGATGACGTCGGAGATGGTTAACCCCTTTTTCTTTTCGGATACGAGTTCGCGCTTGTTCATTTTTTTCCCTTTCCTGGACGCGGTATTTTCTGCGGCGCCGCAGGCGTCCGGCTGCGGGCCTGGTCGCAGGTTTGGCTTTACGGAAAGGGACGGCGGAAAACAAAAAGGACCTGCCCCAAAAGGACAGATCCAAAATCTGCGGTACCACCTTTGTTGGCCTGCGCGGGCAGGCCCTCTTTCACGAAAATGCCATCACATTCTCTGCCAATAACGCCGGCACGCGTCTTGGATACTGGGCCTTACGGCCGTTCCCCTCGCCCTCGGTGGTCCATTTGCCTTGCCGCATACCGCAGGATTCTCATCATCGCCTGCTCTCTGTGGGCGCTGGTCAAAGCGTTACTTCCACCTCAAAGGTTTTGCTTGATGAAATGCATGATACAGGCTGAAGGCCGACTTGTCAAGGGGGGGATGCAGAAATTTTTTATATAGCGGCGGTTGCCGGACAGGAGACACGGGGGACAATGGGAAAGGCAGGGGCGGAAGGGCGGTGACGGATCTACGGGCATGGGCCCCTGGGGCCAGCAGCCGGCGCAGCGCGCGCTGATGGACACGCTATGCCGTATCCCTGCGCCCTCTCAGCGGGCGTGGGCATCGCCCCGGACCGCGCGGCGGAGGGAAAATAAACCACCGGCCTATCCAGGGAAGGAAGCTGCAAAAGGCTGACGTGCGAAGCGCGTCAGCCTTTTGCAGGTTTTACCGCATCAGCGGTCCATTTCGCCGCCCCCGCCCTGGGCATGCTGGGCGATGAGCTTATCGATCTCGGCCAGGGTGGTCGAGGGCAGGTCGCCGGCCACGGTGCATTTGCAGGCGGCCATGGCGTTGCCATAGGCCATGGCCTTAAGGGCGCTGCCGTGGCGCAGCAGGCCATAGAGCGCGCCGGCCACAAAGGCGTCGCCGCTGCCGACGCGGTCCACCACGTCGATGTCGTAGGGCGCTTCGGTGAAGAACTCGTTGCGCGCCGCATCGTAGACCGTGGAGGTGAAGGTATGGTGGGTGGGCGACAGTACGGTGCGGGCGGTGGTGGCGATCATGCCGACGCCATAGGCGCCGGCGAAGGCCGCCATGATGTCCCGGAGCGCGCCTTCGCGGCGGAACATGCGCCGGAAGGTTTCCTCAGAGATAAAGAGCACGTCAAATAATGGCAGCAGCGGCTCGATGACGGCGCGGGCCTCCTGGTCGTCCCAGAGATTAGCCCGGTAGTTCACGTCGAAGGATATCCTGACCCCGGCGGCCTTGGCGCGGCGAAGCAGCTCGATGGCCGTCGCCCGCGCCTGGCCCCCCAGCCCCAGCGTAATGCCGGTGGTGTGGAAAAGGCGGCAGGAGCCATAAATAGCATCGGGCATTTCTCCGGGCATAAAGCTGTTGATCGAGGAGCCGCGGCGGTCATAGATCACGGCGGGCTTGCGGGGCGCGGACGCGCCCTCGTAATAATATACGCCCAGCCGCGCGGCGTCGGAGCGGTCAAAGACCACCGCGTCATCGCGGACGCCGGCAGCCCGGGCCTGGGCCAGCACAAAGCGCGACAGGTCGTTGTCGGGCAGCTTGGTGGCGATGGCCGCGGACAGCCCCAGCTGAGCAAGCCCGGCTGCCACGTTCAGCTCGGCTCCGGCGGCGCTCTTTTCCAGCAGCATCCCCTTTTGCAGCTTTTCGCGGTGGGGCGGGGAAAGGCGCAGCATGACCTCTCCCAGCGTGAGTACATCAAGTTTCGCGTCCATTGCGGCCTCCTTTTTAATCAGTCGCCCAGCCGCGCCTGGGCCCGCTGCAGGAACTTCTCCACCTTGACAGTGGCGCGGCGGTGGGTCGCCCGGCCGACCAGCCCCTTGGCGTCGTAGGCTTCGATGGTGAAATCATAGCTGCGCCCGTCGTCGGCGGCCAGCGCCGCCTCAGCCCGGATGGTCATGCCCACCGGCGACGCGGCCAGATGCTCTACCTGGATAGCCACGCCGACGGAGTCAATCCCCTCGGGCAGCCGCCCCTTCAGGGCGTTGACCGCGGCGTGCTCCATCATGGCGACCAGGGCGGGCGTGGCCAGCACCGGCAGCGAACCGCTGCCCATGGCAAGGGCGGTGTTTTCAGGGGTAACAGGCGCTTCCCATACGCCGGTAACGTTTTCGTCCATTATTCAGTCCTTTCCCGGGGCCTGTTCTCCCGGTTGCCCGCGATCAGCCGCTCGCCATAGGCGGCGGGCAGCTCGTCAATGTTGGTGATGAGGCGCCAGATCTGCCCCAGCGTGGCCACGCGGCGGAAGAACTGGCGGCCCAGCTTGGAGGAATCGCACAGGAGCACCACCTGGCGGGCGTTCTGGATATAGGAGAGCTTCACGTCGGCCTCCTCCTCGCTGGCCTCCGTGACGCCGGTGGCGGGATCGACGCCCCGGCAGGATAAAAAGGCGTAGTCAGCGTTGAACTGAGAGAGAAATCGCGTGGCGCTTTGCCCGATAAAGGATTTGGCGGTTTCCCGGAGGCGGCCGCCGGTGCAGTGCAGCTCGACGCCGTCCACGTCGGCCAGCAGGCTGGCGGTCTTTAGCCCATTGGTGATGACCCGCAGCTGGCCGAAGCCGGTCAGAAGCTCGGCCAGCTTGCAGACGGTGGAGCTGGAATCGAGAAAGAGCGTTTGCCCGTCCTGAACGAGCGGCAGGGCCTTGCGGGCGATGACCTGCTTGGCCAGCAGGTTTTCGCTCTCCCGCAGCATCAGCGGGAAATCCTTGGCCGAGGCATCGAGAAAGACCGCGCCGCCGTGGGTGCGCTTGAGCTGGCCGTTGTTCTCCAATATGGCGAGATCCCGGCGGATGGTGGCGCCGCTGGAGTAGAGCAGATGACAGAGCTCGTCGACGGTGACCGCCTTTTTTTGCGCAAGGATGTCCAAAATCTGGTTCTGACGCTCCAGGGGAAGCATCCGAAAGCCCCCTTTCATGATTCTTCGTGAGTAAAAATGATTATTTGCGCGTCTGCAATTGCGTATTCATCGAAAATCGCGCCAATCCTAGACAACCAAACCGAGATGTACTACAATGAATATACCAAAACGGTCATAAATAATCAATCAGAACTTGTGATAAGGAGCCGATGAATCATGTACGATCTCAACGCAGGTTTCCAGCTGGCCAAGGCTTACTATGCCCAGTATGGCGTGGATGTGGAGGAAGCTATCCGTATCTGCGACGAAACCCCCATCTCCATGCACTGCTGGCAGGGGGACGATGTCACGGGCTTTGAAAATCCCGACGGCAACCTGACCGGCGGCATTCAGGTGACCGGCAACTATCCCGGCCGGGCCAAGACGCCTGAGCAGCTCCGCGCCGATATGAAGTTTGCGCTGAGCTTTATCCCCGGCCGCAAGAAGGTCAATATCCATGCCAGCTACAACGAATGCGACCACTTTGTGGACCGCGACGCGCTGGAGCCGGAGCACTTCGCCGCCTGGGCCGATTGGGCGGTGGAGAACGGCTATGGATTGGACTTTAACCCCACCTTCTTCTCCCACCCCAAGAGCGACAACGGCACGCTCTCCAGCGCCGATGAAGGCGTCCGCGCCTTCTGGATCGAGCACGACAAGCGCTGCCGCGCCATCGGCGCCTACCTGGCCAAGCGCACGGGGCAGGAGTGCGTCATCAACCACTGGATCCCCGACGGCTCCAAGGAGGTCCCGGTGGATACCCTGGGCCCGCGCATGCGGCTGAAGGATTCCTATGACCAGATCTTCGCCCAGAAGCTTCCCGGCGTGGTGGACGCGGTGGAGAGCAAGGTTTTCGGCATCGGCCTGGAGGCCTATACGGTGGGCTCCCACGAGTTCTATATGTGCTATGCCATGTCCAAGCCGGAGATCCTTGCCACCTTTGACACCGGGCACTTCCACCCCACCGAGATGGTTTCCGCCAAGCTTTCCAGCATGCTGACCTTCAAGGATAAGCTGCTGCTGCATGTGTCCCGCCCGGTGCGCTGGGATTCGGACCATGTGGTGGCCTTTGACGACGAGACCCGGGCCATTATGGATGAGATCGTGCGGATGAAGGCGCTGAACCGCGTCTATATTGCCACCGACTACTTTGACGCCTCCATTAACCGCATCGTGGCCTGGGCCGTGGGCGGCCGCAATGCCCGCAAGGCGCTGCTGGAGGCCCTGCTGGCCCCGGTGGATACCATGAAGGCCCTGGAGGCTGCCGGCGACAACAGCGCGCGGCTGGCCTTCACCCAGGAGTTCAAGGCTGCGCCCTTTGCCCTGGTGTGGGATTATTACTGCGCCCAGAAGGACGCCGGCGTGGGCCTGAGCTGGCTGGATCAGGTCAAGGCCTACGAGCGCGACGTGCTTCTGGCCCGATAATGGGAAAGGAGGGAAAGGCTGTGTCCAAGCGGGTATTGGCCTTTGATTTCGGCGCTTCCAGCGGCCGGGCCATCCTGGGCGCCTATGCGGATGGCCGGATCGAGCTCAAGGAGATTCACCGCTTCTCCAACGACCCGGTAGAGGTCAACGGCACGCTGTACTGGGATGTGCTCCGGCTCTTCCATGAAATCAAGCAGGGGATCACCAAGGCGGTGCATGAGGGGGGCTTCGACGCCATCGGCATCGACACCTGGGGCGTGGATTTCGGCCTTGTGGATGAGAAGGGGCGGCTTCTGGCCAACCCTGTCCACTACCGGGATGCGCGCACCGAGGGCATGATGGAGGAGGCCTTCCGGCTGGTGCCGCGGGAAAAGCTCTATGCGGCTACCGGCACCCAGCTGATGCGGATCAACACCCTCTTTCAGCTGCTCGCGCTGAAAAGGCAGGATCCCGAGCTGCTGGCCCGGGCCGACAAAATGCTGCTGATGCCCGACCTGTTCGCTTATTTCCTGACCGGCGTACAGCGGGCTGAGTATACCGAGGTTTCCACCACCAACATGCTGAACCCCAACACCGGCGACTGGGCCCGGGATATCCTGGAGGAGCTGGGCATTGACCAGCGGCTGCTGCCGGAGATCATCGACGCGGGCAGCGTATACGGCCCGCTGAAGCGGGAAATCTGCGAGGAGCTGGGCTGCCCGCAGGTGCCCGTCATCGCCGTGGCTACCCATGATACCGGTTCGGCGGTGGCCGCCGTGCCCGCCAGCGCCGATCGCTTCATCTATATAAGCTGCGGCACCTGGTCGCTCTTCGGCACGGAGCTGCCCCGCCCGGTGATCAATGACAAGACGAGCGGCTACAACTTCACCAACGAGGGCGGCTTTGGGCGCACCACGCGGCTGTTGAAGAACATCATGGGGCTGTGGCTGACCCAGGAGGCTCGGCGCCAGTGGATCCGCGAGGGGGTGGAGCGCTCCTTCGGCCAGCTGGCGGACGAAGCCCTGGAAGCGCCGGCCTTCGCCTGCTTCGTGGATCCGGACGATGCCTCCTTCGAGCTGCCGGGCAACCTGCCCCGGCGCATTCAGCAGTATTGCCAGGCCACCGGCCAGCCTGTGCCGGAGAGCCGCGGCGAGATCATGCGCTGCATCTATGAATCCCTGGCGCTGAAATACCGCTATACCCATCGGGCGCTGGAGGAGATCACCGGCGAGCGCTACGGCGCGATCCACATGATCGGCGGCGGCACCCAGGCCGCGCTGCTCTGCCAGATGACGGCCGACGCCTGCGGCGTCCCGGTCATCGCCGGGCCGGTGGAGGCTACCGCTATGGGCAACGTAGCCGTGCAGCTGATCGCCCTGGGCGAGCTCGACTCCATCGCCGAGGCCCGGAAGGTCGTGGCGGCCAGCGAAGCGCTGACCACCTACCAGCCGCAGGATACCGCGCGGTACGACGGCGTGTACAGCCGTTTTATCCAGCTTCTGAACCATAAGGGATAAGCGCCCTTTAGCCCTATTTCACCCGATGAAAGGAAGGAAATCACCATGAACTCACCCTATGAAATCAAAAAGGAAATCTGTGAAATCGGCCGCCGGATCTATGAGAAGGGCTTTGTGGCCGCCAACGACGGCAATATCTCCGTCAAGGTCGGCCCCAACGAGTTCTACTGCACGCCCACCGGCGTATCCAAGGGCTACATGACGCCCGACATGATTATCCGCATCGACGGCGAAGGCAAGAAGATCGAGGGTAAGCTGAACCCCTCCTCGGAGATCAAGATGCATCTTCGCGTATACCGCGACCGTCCCGATGTCAACGCCGTGGTGCACGCCCATCCTCCGACAGCTACCGCCTTTGCGGTGGCCAACATCCCGCTGGATAAGTACATCCTGCCCGAGGCTATCCTGACGGTGGGCACGGTGCCGATCTGCGAATATGGCACGCCCTCCACCATGGAGATCCCCGATTCCCTGGCGCCCTATATCCAGGATCACGACGCCTTCCTGCTGCAGAACCATGGCGCGCTGTCGGTGGGCAATACGCTGAATAAAGCCTTCTTCGTGATGGATGAGGTGGAGTATTTCGCCAAGATCAGCTACATGGCCCGCCAGCTGGGCGGCGAGCAGGAGCTCTCCTGCGACGATCTGGCCAAGCTGATGGAGCTGCGCGTGAAGATGCAGATTCCCGGCCGCCATCCCGGCTGCAAGAAGTGCCCCAACCTGGGCACGGAGAAGTGCAAATGCAAGCAGAACCTGCCGGCTGCCGGCGCCAGCGCGCCCAAGACGGTGGATGCCGACCTGGTGGCGGAGATTACCCGCCGCGTCATGGCTGAGCTGAATCGCTAGCCTTGATGGGCGGATGGAAGGGGGCGGATTCCATGAAGGGATATACAGGCGCGGGCGATAGCGGCCGTTCCGGCACCAGGACCCGCCGGAATATCCCCAAGGACAGCCCCGTATTCGAGCTGATGGGGACGCTGGAGGAGTGCGCCGGGCTGCTGGCCCTGGCGCAGCTAAAGGCCCCCCAGGCCCTTTCGCCCATCCTGGAGGAGCTGCAGGAGAACCTTGCCGCCCTGGGGGGCGAAATGGCCGGGGAAGGCCGCTTTGCTACGGCGGAGCGGGTGGCCCGGCTGGAAAAGGCGATTGACTCGCTGAACGAGCAGCCCCTGATGGAACAGGAGGGGGCGCGCGCCCGGAGCGAGGGCGGCGCGGCGCTGGACATTGCCCGGGCGGTGGCCCGGCGGGCGGAGCGCAAGGCCGTGGCCATGTCGGCGGTGGGCGGCGTCAGCCGCGATGTGATCGCCTGGCTGAACCGGCTTTCCGACCTGCTGTGGGCGGTGGCCCGGCTGTGCGACCGCACCCAGGCCGCGCCGGACGGCCCGCGGGCAACCCAAGCGGGAGCGCCTGCGGGCACAGCGGACGCCGGCCTGTGCGGGATGGCTTCCGGCCTGTGCGCGCGGGTGATCGCCAAAGCCCGTGAGGAGGGCCTTCAGGTGGTGGCGGCGGTTTGCGACGCGGGGGGCAACCTGGTGTGCCTCATGCGGGACGACGGTGCCTATCTGGCCAGCATCGACGTGGCCATGGGCAAGGCCTATACCAGCGCGGCGCTGAAGATGGACACCTGCCAGGTGGGCCGGATGGTCCAGCCCGGCGGCCCCCTCTATGGGCTGCAGCAGACAAACGGAGGGCGGATCGTGGCCTTCGGCGGCGGCGTCCCCCTGACGGAAGGCGGCCGGATCACCGGCGCCTTGGGCGTCAGCGGGGGCACGCCCGAGCAGGACGCGGCCCTGGCCCAGTGGGGCGCGGAAAATTTTCTAAGAAAGTGAAGTGACAGCGGTGGAGGTATCGCAGCAGGATATCGGCAAAATCGTGGCGGCCGTGCTCTCGCAGATGGGAAAAGCCCCGGCGCAGGCCGGCCAGGGCGAAGCCGTACGGGACTGGGATTCCACCCAGTACCGTGGCCGCAGATTCATCGGCATCTATGAGGATATGAACGATGCAATCGCGGCGGCCAGCGAAGGATATAAGACTGTGCGGGCCATGTCGGTGGCCCAGCGCGAGGTGCTCATCACCCGGATCCGCGCCATGATCCGGGAAGAGGCCGGCGTCATGGCCGAGCTGGGCGTGGCGGAGACCGGCATGGGCCGCGTGGAGCACAAAAAGGCCAAGCACATCCTGGTGGCCGACAAAACCCCCGGTACGGAGGACATCGTATCCCAGGCCCGCACCGGCGATAACGGGCTGACATTGGTGGAAATGGCGCCCTTCGGCGTGGTGGGGGCCATTACGCCCAGCACCAACCCCAGCGAAACCGTGCTGTGCAATTCCATCGGTATGATCGCCGCCGGCAATGGCGTGGTGTTTAACCCGCATCCCGGCGCCATCGCCACCAGCAACTATGCGGTGGATCTCATCAACCGGGCCTGCCAGGCCTGCGGCGGCCCCCAGGTGCTGGTGGCCAGCATGGTGAAGCCCACCATGGAGTCTGCGGCCATCATGCAGAAGCATCCGGCCATCCGCCTGCTGGTCTGCACAGGGGGGCCGGGCGTGGTGCGGGCCGTGCTCTCCTCGGGGAAGAAGGCCATCGGCGCCGGCGCCGGCAATCCGCCGGTCATTGTGGACGATACGGCCGACATTCCCAAGGCCGGCCGGGACATTATCGACGGCTGCACCTTTGACAACAACCTGCCCTGCATAGCCGAGAAGGAGGTCTTTGCCTTCTCCGATATTGCCGACGAGCTGATCCATTACATGCTGGAGGCGGGCTCCTACATGATTACCCCGGAGCAGGCCGACCGGCTGGCGCAGATCGTGCTGGTGGAGACAGAGGACAAAAAGACCGGCAAAAAGAAAAAGACGGTGAACCGCAAGTGCGTGGGCCGCGACGCGGCGGTGCTGCTGGATATGATCGGCATTAAGGCGGGGCCGGAGATCCGCTGCATCATCTGCGAGACCGGCTTTGACCATCCCTTTGTGCAGAACGAGCTGATGATGCCGATTCTGCCCATTGTCCGGGTGGACAATATCGACGAGGCCATCGACCTGGCGGTCAAGGCTGAGCACGGCAACCGCCACACCGCCCACATGCACAGCAAGAACATCGACCATCTGACCCGGTTCGCCCAGGCGGTGGAGACGACCATCTTTGTGAAGAACGCGCCCTCCTACGCGGGCATCGGCTTTGGCGGCGAGGGCCATACGACCTTCACCATCGCCGGCCCCACCGGCGAGGGCATTACCTCCGCCCGCAGCTTTACCCGGCAGCGGCGCTGCGTCATGGCGGACAGCTTCCGAATCATATAAGCGAGGTGTTGAACATGGAAATGAATTCCAACCAGATCGAGGGCATCGTACGCCAGGTGCTGGCGCAGATGGGCGGCTCGGTCAAGCCCTCGGCCCCTGCGGCGGGCATGGCAAAGGTGGCCATGCTGACCGGCCCCAAGCACATCGAGGTGAAGGAGTTCCCCATCCCCCAGACGCTGGAGGACGACGATATCCTGGTCAAGGTGGAGGGCTGCGGCGTCTGCGGTACCGACGTGCATGAGTGGAAGGGCGATCCCTTTGGCCTGATCCCCGTTGTGCTGGGCCACGAGGGGACCGGCGAGGTGCTGGCCCTGGGCAAGAATGTCAAGTGCGATACCGCCGGCAACCCCATCAAGGTGGGCGACAAGCTGGTGACCAGCGTCATCAGCTGTGGCGAGTGCGGCATCTGCCGCCTGCATCCCGGCACCACCAACCTGTGCGACAATCAAGGCGTATTCGGCCTGATCGGCCATAAGCCGGAGCAGCCCCTGAACGGCTGGTTTTCCACTCACCTGCTCATCCGGGCCAAGGGCGCGACCTATTTTGTGGTCAACGACCTGGACCTGAAGGAGCGGATGCTGCTGGAGCTGGCTACGGTGTGCGTGCATGCCTACAACCGCGGCAACACCACCGGCCTTCTCAACTTTGGCAGCAAGGTGCTGATCCAGGGCTGCGGCCCGGTAGGGCTGATGATGATCGCCGTGCTCCGTGCGGCGGGGATCAACCACATCATCGCCATTGACGGCACGCCGGCCCGCCTGGAAATGGCCAAGAAAATGGGCGCCAAGACCACCATCAATTTCCGCGAAGCCGATACGCTGGAGAAGCGCCTGGCGGCGGTGCAGGCTGTAACCCGCGGTATGGGCGCGGACTTTGCCTATCAGTGCACCGGCGCGCCGGCGGCGGCGGCCGATGTGTACAGCTACATCCGCCGGGGCGGCGGCCTGTGCGAGATGGGCTTCTTCGTCAACAACGGCGAATTTTCCATCAACCCCCATTTCGCCATGTGCAACAAGGAGATCAACCTGGTGGGCTCCTGGGACTACAGCGCCGAGGACTATCCCACCTGCATGGCCTTCCTCCATCAGGCCCGGGAGATGAACATTCCCATCAAGGAGCTCATTACCCACTCCTTCCCGCTGGATCAGCTCAACGAGGCCATGGAGGTCAACGTTGCCCAGAAGGGAATTAAGATCTGCTATATTGCGGAATAAAGGCGGTAAGCGAACATGGCCCTTGGAATGATTGAGGTGTATGGCTTCACGACGGCTATCGTGGTAGCCGATGCGGCGGCCAAGGCCGCCGATGTGAAGGTCGTAGCCCTGGACCGCAATAAGCCGGCCAACGGCGACGCCGCCCGGGTGCCGCTGGTGATGGCGGTGAAGCTGGAGGGGACGGCCGCCGCGGTGGAGGCCGCCATGGAGGCGGGGATCGCCGAGGCCCAGAAGCGGGAGCTGTACATCACGTCCCATCTGATCGCCGGCCAGTCGCCGGAGATTGAATGGTTCGCCCATCTGAACGCCCTGGGCCGCGACAAGCTCAGGGGCAAGGCAAAGCCCTCCGACGAGGATCAATCCACGGAGAAATCCGTAAAGGAAATCTAAAAAATACAGAAGCAATAGGAGATAAGAAAAATGCAGGAAGCTCTTGGCATGGTAGAAACCCGCGGCCTGGTGGCCGCGATTGAGGCGGCGGACGCGATGGTAAAGGCGGCGAACGTGACGCTGATCGGCTCGGAGAAGATCGGCTCGGGCCTGGTGAGCGTGATGGTGCGCGGCGACGTGGGCGCGGTGAAGGCGGCGGTGGACGCCGGCGGCGCGGCGGCCAGCCGCCTGGGCGAGGTGATCGCCCTGCACGTGATTCCCCGGCCCCATGGCGACGTGGAGAAGCTGCTGCCCACCCTGAAGTAAGGGAGGAATCGCGCTGTGGAAAAGGCAATCGCGCTCTTGGAGGTACAGGCGATGGTCGCGGCCATCGCCGGGCTGGACGCGATGGTGAAGGCGGCGGACGTTCGTTTGATCCATGTGGAAAAGCGCTTGGGCGGACGGCTCGTCACCCTGGTGATCGACGGGTCGGTATCGGATGTGACGGCGGCGCTGGAAGCAGGACGTGAAGCCGCCGCGCAGGTGGGGAATGTGAAGCTGGCGGAGGTAATCGCCCGCCCCCACCCGGAAGTCACCAAGTTCCTGTATACCGACTAAAGGAAGCGGACAATGGAAAATAGCGAAAAGAAAACGGTGCCGGCGGCTGCGTCAGCCGGAAGAAAGCAGACTACGGCCGGGCGGGCCGCCAAGGCGGCCCCGGCTAAGAAGGAGAGTATGCCAATGGAAGCTTTGGGTATGGTAGAAACCCGCGGCCTGGTGGCCGCGATTGAGGCGGCGGACGCGATGGTAA
>UQLW01000038.1 GCA_900542005.1 uncultured Eubacteriales bacterium | reverse complement strand
TGCGCGCCCTCCTTCATTAAGCGCTGTCCGCGCTAATCCAAACGATCCAGCAACCGGCCCTGCGCGTCATAGAGCAGGGCTGCGTCCCCCTTCTTGGCCTTCCATACCTTGTCGGTGGTCCAGGTGAGATCCCCCTGGGGAGGCTCGTCGCCGCTGACGATGGTCAGCGTCCCGCCAGGAGCCAGCGAGGTGCCCTGGGGGAAGAAGTAGGTTTCGCCGCCGTTTTCCGAAAGGATCCAGCAGCCGGTCAGGTTCAGCGCCTGGCTGCTGTTGTTTTTGACCCGGACATATTCGGCCTTGCGGTCGATACCGTCCAGCTCCAGCCCCGCCAGCGGCGAGCTGTCCTGGAGCGCCGGAGTCTGCCCCGGCGTGAAGCGCTGGCCGTCGCTCGTATAGTCATAGGTCAGGACATCCCCAATGGTCTGGATATAGTCCGCCGTCCCCTGCTCAAGCAGGGCAACCACGCGCTTGCCGGGGGATTCCGAATCCTCGGCCGGGTCGCCGGTGAGGATGACGTGCTCGGGAGCGACCGCCTGCAGAAAGGCCTCCGTGGTCGCATCGTCCTTGCCGTGATGGCCGGCTTTGAGGACCTGGGCGTTCAGATTCTGCTGGCTGGCCAGCAGCAGCTTCTCCACGTTCTCCTCCGCGTCGCCCATCAGCAGCATGCGGGTCTGGCCATACTGCACCATCAGCACCAGGGAATTGTTATTCTCGTTTTCTTCATCTACGCCGGTAGGGGCCAGTACCGTCGCCTGGGCGCCGCCAAGCTGCAGGGTATCACCCACACGCAGCTTTTTGAGCTGGGTCTGGCGGCCCTCAAGCAGCGCTTCAATCTGGCCGGATTTATAGGTGACGGTATCCAGCGCGCTGACGTAGAGCGTGTCCACGGGGAGGGCTTGCAAAAGGCTTGGAAGCCCTCCCATATGGTCCTTATGGCCATGGGTCAGGATCACGCCCTCCAGGCGGGTGACGCCATGAACAGCCAGGGCCTGGGCCAGCTGCGGATAATCCTCGGCCTTGCCGGTATCCACCATATAGTGGGCCCCATCGGGGGTAGAAAGAAGCAAAGCGTCGGCCTTGCCCACGTTAATCACCGACAGGGTCAGGGCGGCCTGGGCTGCGGGCGCGCCAGGCTGGGGGGAGGCGGAGCTGGCAGGGGCGGTAAGGCCGGGCTGCGGGGATGAAGCGCATCCGGCCAGCGCCAATATGATGAACAAGCTCATAAGCCACGATAGGGATCGTTTCATGATGCACCACCTTTCTTTTCCCTTAGACGAAGATGGATAGAAAAACAATCCAGCCTAGGGCTGCGATGCCCAAAAGCGTTCCAAAAGGCGGGAAACGGCCCGGTCGTCGGAGCAGCGGGGCAGAGGCAGCCAATGATCGGGATACAGCGCCTGGTAGCGCCACTGGCCGAAGCGGGGATCGATGAGCAGCACGACGCCCCGGTCGCTTTCCGTGCGGATGACGCGGCCGGCAGCCTGCATGACCCGGTTGAATCCGGGATAGGCGTAGGCATAGGCAAAGCCATCCTCCCCAAGGCTATCGTGATAGGCGCGCAGCACGTTGCGCTCCATGTCAAGCTGGGGCAGGCCCACGCCGATGATCGCCGCGCCGGAAAGCCGGTCGCCCACCAGGTCTATCCCCTCGGAAAAAAGCCCGCCCATGACGGCGAAGGCCAGCATACTGCGGCCGGGCGCGGCGGTGAAGCGGTCAAGAAAGGCCTGGCGGGCCTCGTCGTCCATGCCGGCGCGCTGGATGGGCGCATCGATATCCGGGCAGAGACAGCCAAAAAGCTGGTGAGCCAGCTGCATGTATTGGTAAGAGGGGAAGAAGGCGAAATAGCAGCCGGCCCGGGCCTCCACCATGGCCTTGAGGCACCGGCAGAGCCCGGTCAGGGAGGCCTCCCGGTAGCGGTATGCCGTGGGCAGGTGGTCGGCGGCCAGAATCATGAGGTTTTCACGGGGGAAGGGCGAGGCGAGCCGAAGCACCCTGGCGCCGGACAGCCCCAGCATCCGCTGGAAGTATTCGGCGGGGGATAGGGTGGCGGAAAAGAAAAGGCAGGCGCGGGACTTCCCGTAGCAGGCTTCAAGGCGCGAGGCGGGATCCATGCAGAAGATGCGCACCCGGACGTGGGGCTCCCGGGCCTCCATCAGTACGGTGCAGCAGCCGTCGTAGCCCTCCTCGGCCGCCTGATAGTTGCGGCACAGAAAGAAGAGCTCAGCCAACGCGTCCATAAAGGGCTCATGGCCGCCGGCGTCCATCCAGTCCTGCGCCACGCGGACAAAACCGCGTACAGCCTTGGAAATGATCTCCGGTGGAGCCTCGCTCTGCAGGCTTCCGCCGGCCTGCGCCAGAAAGTGCCGCAGCTGCACGAAGGCCTTCTGCAGCTCGCTTGCCGCCTTTTTCAGGCGGCCCAAGGGCCCGGCCGCCGGACCGCCGGGCAGCGCGCGCTTGAGCGCCATCACATCGTCCCAGCTAAGCTGGGCGGAAAACATATCCCGGGCGCGGTCGACGAGGTTATGGCATTCGTCCACTAGCAGCACATGGTCGCCGCCCTCCTCGAAGAAACGGCGCAGCTTTACCCGGGGATCAAAGGCGTAATTAAAGTCGCAGATAATGACATCGGCCTCCAGCGCGAGATCCAGCGACAGCTCGAAGGGGCAAAGCTGGTGCCGGGCGGCCAGCAGCGCCAGCGCGGGCGCGTCCCATATCCCGGATCCGGCGGCTTCCTCCAGGGCGGCGGGAAGCCGGTCATAATAGCCGGCGGCCAGGGGGCAAGCGCCGGGATGGCAGCCTATGCCGGGCGTGGGGCAGCATTTGTCCTTGGCTGTCAGGGTGACGGAAAGAAGCGGCGCGCCAGCCTGGACGAGGCACTGCACGGTCTGCCCGGCCACCTGCTTGAGGGTGCCCCGGGCGGCCAGATAAAAGATACGCTCGCCATGCCCCTCCCCCAGCGCCTTGACGGCGGGAAACAGCGCGGCTATGGTCTTGCCGATGCCGGTCGGCGCTTCGACCATCACACGGGCGCTATCACGGATGCCGCGGTATATGGCGGCGGACATGGCGCGCTGCCCGGGCCGGAACCCATCAAAGGGGAAGGCCAGCGCCGCCAGCGCCCGATTGCGGCCCTCCACGCGGACCTGGCGGGCGGCCAGCCGGGCAACAAGCCCCTGGCAAAGCTCAAGGAACGCGCAGATGATATCAGGGCTCTCATAGGCGCGCTCCAGCGCGCGGGTTTCGCCGGTATGAAGCTGGATATAGACGAGCCGGAGCAGGACGCGCTCCACATCATGGGTCAGGCACCACATGGCTCCATAGCACATCACCTGGGCCCAATAGTGCGGATTGGGAGCGAGCCCCTCCAGGGGGGCGGAGGTGGTCTTCAGCTCCTCCAGGCATACGGAAGGGCCCTCATCGATAAGCCCGTCGATCCGGCCGGAAATATCCAGAGCCAGATGGGGCGTATCCAGGGTATAGCAAAGGGGCACCTCGGCCTGATAGCCGGGCGCCTCCACCTGCTGCTGATACTGCTGGTGCAGCCGGGTGCCCTCCTGCAGGCGGCGGCCGCTGGAGGGCATGAGCACCAGGTCGCCCTGGGGCAGGGCGGCTTCTACAAGCTCCCGAACCGAGAGCGCGTAATGCGGCTTATTCTCCATAGACCCTATTATAAGCCCGGCCTGCTGCAAATGCAAACATATGTTTATAATACCGCGCCGGAGGGGCAGGGCGAAAGCCGGGGGAGGGCGGCGCAAAACCCATTGAGATCATGGAAAAACTGTGATAAAATATCCATGGATTTTACGGATGGGGGAGAATACAGGATGAAAAGAGGAGCGGCCCTCTGGGTGGCTTTGGTCATGATCGCGGCTCTGGCCGGCGGATGCAGCGCCGCGCGGCAGAACACGCTGATGGGCAACCGGGTGAACCTGTCCTATGCCGGCGCGCAGAAGGACGGCAGCCATCAATACACCTCGGCTGTGGGCGAGCTGACCTGGAGGCAGGATGCGCCCATAGAGCTGGACGGGAGGCCCTTTGCCCAAATTAAGGGACGCGGAGGGATCTTTACCTTTGACGACGGTCGGGTGCTTTCCGGCAGCCTGGATGCCTCCGGCGCGCTTCAGGAGGTAACGGTCGCCGTCAATACCGAGGTCAAGCAGAGCGACTACCCCAAGATGGAGGCGGCGCTGCTCGTTTATCAGGCGGAATCTTCGATACTGCGCCAACGGAATACCGCGACGGTGATTGCGGTTATCGTCCTGGCGGCCTTGGCTGCCGCCGCGATTTTTGCTACCGCGCCGCTGGCCGGCTGGCTGGGCAAGCGCGGCTGGCTGCCGCAGGAAAAGCGCAAGCCCATGGTGCAGATTGCCCGCCTGGCCGGGATCGTCCTGGCGGCTGTTGCGCTGATTATCATCCTTATTGCGGTATTTTAGGCGAAAACACTTGCCAAGCGTCCTGGGGACATGGTATAATCGCTAAGATGTAGACAGGGAGGATTGACTCGATGGAAGTTGCCAAGATCATTTTGAATATCATCATTGCGCTGGCGAGCGTCGCCATGATCGTATTTGTGCTGCTGCAGCCCTCCAAGGACGCGATGTCCGCCGCGATCACCGGCGTGAACGATGACGCCATGCGCGGAGCGGTACGCAAAAGCCGGCCTGAGCTGCGCTATGCCTTCTATACCAAGGTGCTGGCCGCGGTGATCGGCGTGCTGTGCCTGGTGTGCGTATTCCTGGATAAGTTCTAGTCAATTGCAGGCGCCCTGTGTTACGCATACACGGGGCTCTTTTTTCTGTCGGATGGGCCTGGGAAAGGAGCGGCAATGGAGCTGTATGAAAAAGTCATAAAACGGGAACGGTGTTATGAGGGGAAAATTTTTGCCCTGGACCATCTGGAGGTTGAGCTTCCCGACGGCTCCCATTCCACCCGGGATGTGGTGGAGAACGCCGATGCCGTCTGCGTTGTGGCCGTGGATCAAGAGGACAGGCTTTTGCTGGTCCGGCAATACCGCATTGCGGCCGGATGCGTGATGGCGGAGATTCCGGCCGGCAAGCTGGAGAAGGATGAATCGCCGGAGGACGGCGCCCGGCGGGAGCTGAAGGAGGAAACCGGCTGCATACCGGGCAGGCTGGAATACCTCTTCGGCCTGAAGATGACGCCCGGCTTTGTTACAGAAACGGTGCATCACTTCCTGGCGACGGATTTGCGCTTTGAGGAGGCCACGCCCGATGCGGGCGAATTCCTGCAGGTGGAGCGGGTGGACTTCCGCCAGGCGGTGCAGGATATCCTGGCCGGACGATACTGCGATGGGAAAACCGTGGCCGGCGTGCTGGCTGCCGCGGCGAAACTGAATAAGTAATTGCGGGGGGAGGCGGAGCCGGCGCCAGCCGGACGCGTCCCTCCTACCTTTTTACCACAAAGATAAGGAGAAGCATATGAGAATACCCAATGAAAAGGAATTGGCCCTGTGGGAGAATACCCGGGATATCCTGACGCGCTGGAAGGGCGCGCCGCCCAAGGAAAAGGAGCTCTGCGATGCGGTGAACCCGGAGCATCGCGGCGAATATTACGATCTCATTCAGGCCTGGCTGAGCGAGGGAAGGCTGGCCCTGTCCAGCAAGGAGGGCATCGGCCTGCCCAGCCAGTTCGGCTATGTAGGCGGACGCGTGCAGCGCAACGCCAGGGGATTCGCCTTCCTGGTGCAGCCGGATGATGATGAGGATTTCTTCATTTCGCCCACCAACCTGGGCGCGGCGATGCATGGCGATATTGTGCTGGCCCAGCCCCAGGGGCGGGCGCGCGAAGGGATGCGCAAGGAATGCAAGGTGGTCAAGGTCCTGACCCGGGCGCGTACCCATGTGGTGGGCACCTATAAGGCTGATTTCCGCGGCTCAGGCTGCGTGATCAGCGACGATACCCGGTTGGGCGCGGTGGTCTTTATTCCCGCGCGGGAGGCTGGAGGCGCCAAGGACGGCATGAAGGTGGTGGCAGAGATCACCCGCTATCCGGACGGCAAGCGGGATGACTGCGCCGGACGCATTACCGAGGTGCTGGGCGAGGCCGGGGACAAGGGCGTGGATATCACGGCCATTGTCCGGGCCATGGAGATCCGCGACGTGTTCCCCCCGCAGGTGCTGGAGGAGGCGGACCGGCTTGCGCAGCAGGTCCTGGCGGAGCAGCTTCAGGGACGGACCGACTGGCGGGGGATCCCCACGGTGACGATCGACGGGGATGATTCCAAGGATTTTGACGATGCGGTTTCGCTGCAGGCGCTGGATAACGGCCTGCTGCGGCTGGGTGTGCACATTGCCGACGTATCGGAATATGTGCGCCGGGGAAGCGCCCTGGACCGGGAGGCCTTTGAGCGGGGCACGTCGGTCTATCTCTTGGACCGGGTGATTCCCATGCTGCCGGAAGCGCTGTCCAACGGCATTTGCTCGCTGAACCCGCAGGTGGACCGGCTGGCGCTGACCTGCGTGATGGACCTCAACGACCAGGGCGATGTGGTGGACTTTAAGGTGGAGGAGTCGGTGATCCGCTCGACCCAGCGCATGACCTACCATGACGTAAACCGGATCCTGGAGGAGAACGACGCCGGCCTATGTGAAAAGTATGCGCCGCTGGTTCCCATGTTCCGCCAGATGGAGCAGGCCGCCCAATGGCTGCAGGGGCGCAGGAAGCGCCGCGGCGCCCTGGAGCTCGATATTCCAGAGCCGCAGATCGTGCTGGATGAGCAAGGACATGCCGTGGACGTCGTCATCCACGAGCGCGGCGTCTCCAACCGGATGATTGAAGAATTCATGCTGGTGGCCAACGAGACGGTGGCCGGATGGCTGGACGGCATGGGTATCCCCGCCGTATACCGGGTGCACGAGCAGCCGGACCCGGAAAAGATGCAGGATCTGGACGCCTTTGTGCAGCCCTTTGGCTACCGCATCAAGGGCTTGAACAAAGGGGTAACGCCCAAAAACCTGCAGCAGCTATTGGAGCGGATGGAAGGGCAAAGCTGCGCGGCCGTGGTCAACCGTGTGATGCTGCGCTCCCTGCAGAAGGCGCGGTATGCCCCCCAGAACCTGGGCCATTTTGGCCTGGCTGCCACCGATTACTGCCATTTTACCTCGCCTATCCGCCGGTATCCTGATCTGACGGTGCATCGCTCCGTCAAGGCTGTCCTGCGGGGGATGGCCGACGGGCGCTGGGTGGAGGAGGCCGCCGCCAGCATGCCGGCTATTGCGCTGGAATCCTCGGAAAAGGAGGCGGCAGCCGTCAAAGCCGAGCGTGAGGTGGACGATTTGAAGATGGCGGAATATATGTCCGCCCATGTAGGCGAGCATTTCGAGGGCGTGATTTCCGGCGTGACGGAGTTCGGCATTTTCGTGGAGCTGCCCAATACGGTGGAGGGCCTGGTGCGGCTGGCTACGATGGAGGACGATTATTATGACTTCAACGAGAAGGCCTACGCCCTGATCGGGCGCCGTACGGGCAAGCAGTATCACCTGGGGGATACGGTAAAGGTAATCGTGGCCAAGGCGGACGTGGTTTCCCGGCAGATCGACTTTGCCATGGAAAAAGGTGCCCGGACGGCCGCCGGGCGATAGAAATTTTCGCCAGGGGTTTGAAAATTCCAGCATAGCTATGCTACAATACGAAAATAAGCGGCAACCCCAGAAGGAGGACGGCGCATATGAAGTGGTCGAAGCTGTCCATTGGGCGGCAGATCGGGCTTATTGCGGTGGTGCTGTCGGCGCTGCTGGTGGCGATTGTGGTGATCAATGCGGCGCTGGTAATCGGGCAAAGTCAGGCCGCCTGGAGGGAGAGCGCGGAGCTGATCCACCAGGAGGCCGCGGATGTGCTGTCGGAAAACCTGGCGCGGGTGGAGCTGGCGGCTGCCGGAGCGGCGGCGGAGCCTGCGATGCTGTCGGAAAGCCAGGATGAGGCCGCCATGGAAGCGCGCCAGCGGCTTAAGGAGCTTTTGATCGGGCTGTGCCCTGCGATATTCTCCATTGAAACCGAAAGCGCGCATGCCGAAACCCGGGCTGTGGATGAAAACGGATTCAGCGATTTGATCCATTTGCCGGAATTGTCCGGAAGCACTGTTTATGGTATCCTATATTCGTATTGGGTAAAGGGCGGCAGCAGCCGGGTGCAGGTCTATGTGAGCGCCCAGGCGCTCAGCAAGCTGCTTCCCCAGCGGTCGAACGCGCGGACCATGCTGCTGGATGGGAAAAACCAAGTGGTAGCCTGCAACGATACCGCCAAGATCGGGACACATTTTAGCCCTTCGGAAGGCGAGATTTTTACCGATAGCCATGGCCGGAGCTATTTGCAGCGCGTCTCGGAGGCACCTCAAGGCCAATACCGGGTGGTCACGCTGGTTTCAGGTGCAGCAGAGCTGGAGCAGCGGGTAGGGCGAATTATTCCCATCAACATTTTTGCGACGCTGCTCATGGTCGGGGTTGCGGCCGCGTGCTTTTATCTGTTGCATTTGTCTGTTTCCAAGCCGATCGGCGATATGATGGATACGCTGTCCATCCTGCGCAAGCGCCCGGACGCGCGGCTTTCCATGACGCTTCGGGGCAATCGGGAGATGATGGAGCTCTCCCGCAGCTTCAACAAAATGATGGATGAAAACGAGCGGCTCAACGTAAAGCTGGTGGAGGCAAACGTGCGCCTGTACCAGGCGGAGCTGATCCGCAAGCAGACGGATATGGCCATGCTTGTCAGCCAGATCAATCCCCACTTTTTATACAATACGCTGGAAGTGATCAAGGGTATGGCCTATAGCGTGGGCGCGAAAACCATCGTAGAGATGACGCGGGCGCTGGGTACGATCTTCCGTTATTCGCTCAAGGCGCCGGAGGTTGTGACGCTGCGGCAGGAGGCGGATATGCTAAAAAACTATCTGACGATCCAGCTGGCCCGTTTTGGCGACCGGTTTCAGGTGCACTATGACCTGCCGGAGGAGCTGATGGATGAGGATGTACTGAAGATGGTGCTTCAGCCGCTGTGCGAGAATGCGATCACCCATGGGCTGGAGATGATGGAAAAGGGCGGACATCTTTCTATATCGGCCTGCCGGAGCGAGGACAGCCTGTTTATCACCGTACAGGATAACGGGCTTGGGATGGATGAGGAGACGCTGCGGCAGGTAAGGGATAAGCTGGAGAAGATCAGCGACGTATCCTCCCTTTATGAGATGGGATCGGATGGAATCGGACTTGTCAATGTTCACGGGCGTATCCGGATGCGCTATGGAGAAGGCTATGGTTTGTCGATCGATTCGCAGGCAGGCAAGGGAACCCGCGTGGTGCTGCGGATGCCGGGAAGGAGACCACAGGATTGTATAAAGTATTGATTGTGGACGATGAGAGCTGGGTCCTGGAGAACTACCGGCTGGGTATTGACTGGGCCTCCAAAGGCTTTGAAGTGGTGGATACCGCCAGCAACGGGATGGAAGCGCTGGAAAAGATCCGTCAGCTGCATCCTGATCTTGTTCTGACCGATATCCGTATGCCTGTGATGGGCGGCCTTGAGATGATCCGCCAGGCCAAGCAGATGTTCCCGGATCTGGAGTTTGTGGTCATCAGCGGCTATGCTGAGTTCTCTTACGCGCAAAAGGCGCTGAATTTCGGCGTGGCAGGGTATTGCCTCAAACCGGTGGAGGACGCGGATATCCAGGGCGTGCTTGCCAACGTGCGCGAGCGGCTGGACCGGCGGTATGACCGCCGGGTAGACTATTTCTCAGCCCTGGAATATATGACCGACGACATGGGGGAAAGCAAGATATCGGCCAGCGACATCGGCCTGCACTGGGACGCCCAGCAGGGGATGCGCGTGCTGATCTGCGTCGGCCGCTGGGATGCGGGTAAAAGCGCGCTGTGGGATGTGGTCATGCCCTTGGGCGTGGATCGAAAGGCCTGCTTTGTCAGCGACGCAGAGCTTGAACAGGCGGAAGCGGAGCTTTCCGGCCAGACTGGTCTGGTGGTCGGCATCTCCCGGGTTGTGCAGGACGTATCGCTGGTCAACAGCGCGCTGGTGGAGGCACAGATTGCAGCGAATCAGTCCTTCATGACAGGCCATCGCGGCATTTTCCATTATCAGTCCTCCAGCCGGGGCCCCCTTCGTGAGGTGCTCAATCAGCTGGTCGAGGCCCTGGAGATCCGGGAGACGGCTCAGGTGCTGGAGGTTTTCGATAAAATCGGGGAAATGATGGAGTCGGGAACTTACAATATACGACATGCGTTCTATGTATATAATCAGATATCCGACATGCTGTTCCAGCGCGGACTGGAGGACGACCTATACGACCTGATCAATTATGAGGAGCTCACACAGCTTTTCTCCAACGTCAAGGAGATGCTTTCCACGCTGCAGGAGCAGTGCCTGGGCATTATCAACTATGGTTCAGATCTGGACGTACAGGCCGTATCCAACGATGTGGTTCGGGAGATCCTCAAATACCTGCATGAGAACTATTATCAGGATATATCGCTGCGGGAGCTGGCCGATCAATATTACCTGAACCCAAGCTATTTGTGCCGCACCTTCAAAAAGCAGGTCGGCAAGCCTTTTACGGTTTATCTAGCCAACCTTCGCCTGCGCCACGCCTGCGAGCTGCTGCGGGCGACGACCCTTTCTGTTTATGAGATTGCAGAGCGCTGCGGCTATAAGGATTATTTTTACTTCGCCCGGCTCTTTAAGCGCATGCTGGGTATTACGCCCTCGCAGTACCGGGCAGGGGAAGAGGGAAGCCCGGCCGCATTGGTTTAGGAATCCGCGGCGCACGCCGCTTTATGAGATGAGAAAGGAAACGACAACATGGGTAACAATAAGCATACGATGAAGCCGGAGAAGGAAAAAAGGGGGGGGCGATATCGCTTTGTTAAAATATTGACCATCGTCCTTTCGGTCATTCTTGGCGTATTGCTTATCGGCGGAGGCGTAATGGCCATCGGCGTGTACCGGCTGCTGAACGGGATGCAGGAGGGACCGACCACGACCCTGGACGCGGCGCAGCAGCAATCGCTGATCGACGCCATGAACGAGGAGGATCAGGCGGATCCTGAGGATCTGGAAGGTCTGGACGAGGCGGATGAGATCGATCATACCGGCGTTAAGGAAGTTGAGGCGGAGGAAGGCGTTTTTAATTTCCTGCTGCTGGGCCTGGATACCCGAAGCGAGGAGGAATTGGAAAAAGGCCGCACCGACGTCAACATGATCGTCACGCTGGATACGAAAAACCATTCCATCAAGCTGACCAGCCTTATGCGCGATATTTTATTGCCGATTGAGGGGCACGATAAAAACAGGCTGAATACGATCAATGTGTTCCTAGGCGCCGATGCCTTGGTGGAGACGGTGGAAAAATATACGGGTATCCCGATTGAAGGCTATGTGAAGGTGAATTTCTCCTGCGTGGCGTCCATTGTCGATATCCTGGGCGGCGTGGATATGGAATTGTCCAGCGGAGAAGTCTACCAGACCAATTTAGGTGTGAAGGAACAGAATGCGGTAGATAAGGTGAATTCGGAATCGTCGCTGCTTAAGGGGAACGGCGGGCAGTATCATCTCAACGGCAAGCAGGCTGTGGCCTATATGCGTATCCGGCACCTGGCTGGCGGCGAGTTCGTCCGCACCAGCCGCCAGCGAAAGGTGATTTCCCAGGTGATGGACGATATGAAGGACATTTCCCTTTCCGATGCGATGCAGCTGGTCACACAGATTACGCCCTACATGAAGACTAATCTTTCCAGCAATGATATCATCAAGTACGCCACCATGCTGTACAATCTTCGGGACGCCACGGTGGAAGACCTGAATATCCCGGTTGAGGGCGCCTACAAAAGCGTGCGCTATAAAGGGATGGCGGTATTCCAGATTGATTTCGACAAAAATGCCGAGATCATCCAGAATTTCATCTTTGGCGACGGGTCGCTGGTGCCCAAGGAAGAGGGCGACGACGAATAAAAAAGAGGGGGGATGCCGCGGCATCCCCTTTCCTATCCGATAAGGAGGCCCCAATGGTTCAATTTGACGAGCACGGAAAATGGTACAAGGGGAACCTGCATACCCACACCACGGTATCCGACGGCCGGTACACGCCGGAGGAAACCATGGCCCTCTATCAACGGATGGGCTATGATTTCCTGGCGCTCACCGATCACTGGAGGCTGAGCCAGGACGGCTGGTGGCAGGATATGCTGCTGCTACCCGGCATAGAGCTGGATACAATGGCCGGGCATGAAGGATATCATATTGTGGGCGTGGGGCTGCGGCAAATGCCGCAGGTGGAGCGGGGCGCTGCGCCCCAGGCGCTGATCGACGCAGTGCGCGCCGCAGGAGGGCGGGCGATCCTCGCGCATCCCTCCTGGAGCCTGCTTTGCCCGGAGCATATGGCGAAGCTGAAGGGGCTGACAGGGGCGGAAGTCATGAACGCCGTATCGCAATCGCCTTTCAACGGCGACCGGGCGGATTCCGCTGTGCTGCTGGACATCACCGCCGCGCTGGGGTTAAGATTACCGTTTATGGCGGCGGATGACAGCCATTTTTACCGGGGAGAGCAGGGCTCCTGCTTTATATGGGTCAATGCCGGCCGCCTGACGCAGGAGGATCTGCTGGAAGCGCTGGATACCGGGCGCTTTTTCGCCAGCCAGGGCCCGCGGTTTTATCAGCTGGAGCTGACGGGCAGCCGGATGCGGGTATGGTGCTCCCCCTGTGAGCGGGCGATCTTTTACTCGGATGCGCTGTATCGGGGAAACCGGGTGGTTAGCCGGCCGCATTCGGGCTATTTCGAGTATACGGTGGAAGGGCCGGAGCAATTCGTACGCTGTGAGCTTGTCGATAATTCAGGGAGGAAAGCCTGGAGCCGCCCCTATGCGGTAGCAGACGGCTGTTTTACCGGGCTCTGAGCCCTATGTCAGAGGGACGCCATCACGCGGTGATATGGCATGTGAATGGATGAACGCCGTACTGGCAAAAAGAAAGGAGCGTTTCGGTGCATACGCTTTTGCATATCTGCTGCGCGCCCTGCAGCATCGCCTGCATTTCATCCCTGCGGGACGAAGGAATTGAACCGGTGGGATTCTGGTATAACCCCAATATCCACCCCTATACCGAATACCGGCAGCGCCGCAATACCCTGGTGGAATATGCCGCCGATATCCATCTGCCGCTTATCCAGGAGGGCGGCTATGGGCTCCGGCAGTTTATTGCCCGGGTCGACGGCGACTTTGCCGGGCGCTGTCAGGTCTGCTACCGGCTGCGGATGCAGCGCACGGCAGCCTATGCGGCTGGGCATGGGTTTACGCACTTTACCAGCACGCTGTTCATCAGCCCCTATCAGCAGCATGAGCTGCTGCGGGCAGAGGCGGAGCGCGCCGCGGCCGACTGGGGCGTGACATTCCTGTACCGGGATTTCCGGCCGCTGTTCCGGCAGGGGCAGGACAGGGCCCGGGAGCTGGGGCTGTATATGCAGAAATACTGCGGCTGCATCTTCAGCGAGGAGGAGCGCTATCAAAAGCGGAAAAAGAAAAAATCCCCCCAAGGGGGCGCTTAACGGCGATCCAGGCTCAGGGCCTTCGGCCCTGGGCCCTTTTTAGCTTGAGACCGATTCCAGATAATCCTCCAGCGACTCGGCCGAATCGAACACCACGCCTTCAGTCAGCTCGCGGCGGACGGATTCATGCTGAGCGCCGGAAAGGGGGTCCGGCAGGGTCTTATAGTTCTCGAGCGAGGAGCCGCCCGTCTCATTGCGGTATAAATGCAGCGCTCCGCCCTCCAGCCGGGCCAGGATATGCTCCGGGCAAAGCTGATCGATTTCCCGTGAGAGGGTAAAGCCCTCGCCCGTAGCGGTCAGCGACCAGCCGGCATACTGAACGGCCAGGCGGTCGCCATTGGGTGCGGGCGAGGCCGACTGGATGCGGGTCGTATGATGGCTGCAGCGGGTATATTGGGTGACAAAGCGGAGCATGCAGGATGAATCCTCAGGCTGCGAGATGGATAGCTGCACGCCCTGCGGGGGCAGCGTGGCGGCCAGACGGGGAAGCACCGACGAGGAGGAACGGCCTGTCCAGCGGCTGGGGTCGGGGCGGCTGACAACCGCCAGCGTGCCGAAGATCATGACGCACAGGCCCGCGAAAAACCGGGCCCATCCATGGGCGCTTTTCATAGATGACCTCCTGGAATGTGATGAAGCTAGTATGGTCAGGGCAGGAAAAAATATGCAGAAAACAGCCGTTGCCCCTTGTCCATAGAAAAAAGTGATGAAATGGAAAGAAATGCTTGACTATGGTTCTGTGTGTTGCTATAATCATAAATTGCATTAGTATGTGTTAGTTTGCCGAATTGTCCCTCTGTGTAAACGCTCATGGGGTAGGGGTATTCTGCGCCTGCGGGAGATGATTTCTAAGTCTTCCAGGACTCGGTCACTGAATAACATCTTTTGCTCCTTGACCGCCTGTTGGGCGGATCCAAATGAATAGGGGTGTGAGCTGTTTGATGCACAATGACTACGTCCACGAAGTCTCGTGTGGCAAGCGTACCCGGATGAGCTTCTCGCGCATCCGGGAGGTGTTGGACATGCCGGACCTGATCGAGGTGCAGAAGGCCTCGTATCAGCAGTTCCTAAGTTCCGGCCTCAAGGAAGCTTTCAATGACATTTCACCGATCACGGACTACACGGAATCGCTGAGCCTGGAGCTTGTGGATTATCATCTGGAGCCTGCCAGCCGCTCGGTGGAAGAATGCAAGGAGCGGGACGTTACCTATTCCGCTCCGATGAAGGTGAAGGTGCGCCTGACCAACCGCACCACCGGCGAGGTCAAGGAATCCGAGGTCTTTATGGGCGAATTCCCCATCATGACCGAGCAGGGCACCTTCGTCATCAACGGTGCGGAGCGCGTCATCGTTTCCCAGCTTGTCCGTTCTCCCGGCGTGATCTTTGGCAGCGCCCTCGATAAAAACGGCAAGCCGCTGATCAATTCCACCATTATCCCCAACCGCGGAGCATGGCTGGAGCTGGAGAGCGACTCCAACGACGTGCTGTGGGTTCGCGTAGACCGCACCCGCAAGCAGCCCTCCACGGTGCTGCTGCGGGCCCTGGGCTATGGTACGGACGCGGAGATCATCGACCTGCTGGGCGAAGAGGAGCATCTGCTGGCCACTCTGGAGCGTGATTCGGCCAAGACCCAGAAGGCGGGCCTGCTGGAGATTTACCGCCGCCTGCGTCCCGGAGAGCCGCCCACGGTGGAGAGCGCCGAGGCCCTGCTCAATACCCTGTTCTTTGACGCGCGCCGGTATGATCTGGCCCGGGTTGGACGCTATAAGCTCAACAAAAAGCTCTCCCTGGCGCTGCGGATTGCCGAGCGGGTGATGGCGGAGGATGTAATTAATCCGGCGACCGGCGAGGTCATGGCGGCTGCCGGCGAGCGGATCAGCTATGAAAAGGCGCTGGAAATCCAGGACGCCGGCGTTTTGGGCGTGGATATTGCGCTGGACGCCCGCAAGCTGCGGGTGCTGGGCAACCATTTCGTCAAGGCCAGCGTACACCTGGCGCCCCTGGGGATCGACGCGGAGGCGTTGGGCCTGAAGGAGCGCGTGCACTATCCCAGCCTGATGGCGCTGATTCAGGAGAATCCGGAAAAGGAGGCCCTGGAGGAGGCCATCCGGGCCAATGTTGACGTACTGATTCCCAAATATGTCTATACCGACGATATTATCGCAACCTATTCCTACCAGCTGGGCCTGTTTTACGGCATCGGCAACGTAGACGATATCGATCACCTGGGCAACCGCCGCCTGCGCAGCGTGGGCGAGCTTCTGCAGAACCAGATCCGCATCGGGCTGGCGCGCCTGGAGCGGGTGGTAAAGGAGCGCATGGCCACCCAGGATCCGGAGAACCTGACGCCCCAGAGCCTTATCAATATCCGGCCGGTGTCAGCCTCCATCAAGGAATTCTTCGGTTCCTCTCAGCTGTCCCACTTTATGGATCAGACCAACCCCCTGGCGGAGCTGACCAACAAACGCCGCCTTTCGGCCTTGGGCCCCGGCGGCCTGAACCGCGAGCGCGCCACCTTTGATGTGCGCGACGTGCATAACTCCCACTATGGCCGGATTTGCCCGATTGAGACGCCTGAAGGACCGAACATCGGCCTGATCGGTTCGCTGGCTATTTACGCCCGCATCAACGAGTATGGCTTCCTGGAGTCGCCCTACCGCCGGGTGGATAAGGCGACGCACGCTGTAACGGATGAAATCGTCTATATGACGGCCGATGAGGAATGGCGCTACGTCATTGCCCAGGCCAACGAGCCGACCGACGAGGAGAACCGGTTCATCAATCAGATGGTTTCTGTGCGCGCCTATGGCGAAATCAAGGAGGAGCGCTCCGAGAACGTGGACTTTATGGACGTTTCGCCCCGGCAGGTGGTATCCGTGGCCACGGCCATGATCCCCTTCCTGGAGAACGACGACGCCAACCGCGCGCTGATGGGTTCCAACATGCAGCGCCAGGCCGTACCCCTGCTGGTGCCGGAGGCGCCCTTTGTCGGCACGGGTATGGAATACAAGGCTGCCCGCGATTCCGGCGTGGTGATCCTCGCCAAGGATGCCGGCGTGGTGCGCAAGGTGGACGGCGAGCATATTGTGGTGGCCGAGGACACGGGCAACGTGCGCGAATATAAGCTGCACAAGTTTGTCCGCTCCAACCAGAGCACCTGTATCAACCAGCGCCCCATCGTCAAGGCCGGGGAGCGGGTGGACAAGGGCCAGATCATTGCGGACGGCCCCTCCACCGACGAGGGCGAAATTGCCCTGGGCCGCAATATCCTCATGGCCTTTATGACCTGGGAGGGCTATAACTATGAGGACGCGATCCTGATCAGCGAGCGGCTGGTGAAGGAGGACGTGTTTACCTCCATCCATATTGAGGAATACGAGTGCGAGGCCCGCGAAACCAAGCTCGGCCCGGAGGAAATCACCCGTGAGATCCCCAACGTAGGCGACGATTCGCTGAAGGATATCAACGAGCGCGGTATTATCCGGGTGGGCGCCGAGGTGCGCAGCGGCGATATCCTGGTCGGCAAGGTTACGCCCAAGGGCGAGACAGAGCTGAACGCGGAGGAACGCCTGCTGCGGGCCATCTTTGGCGAGAAGGTGCGGGAGGTGCGCGATACCTCCCTGCGGGTGCCCCATGGCGAAAGCGGTATCATTGTGGACGTCAAGATCTTCAACCGGGAGAACCATTCCGATCTGGCCCCCGGCGTAAACGAAGTGGTCCGCATCTACATTGCGCAGCGCCGCAAGATCTCGGTAGGCGACAAGATGGCCGGACGCCACGGCAACAAGGGCGTTATTTCCCGCATCCTGCCGGAGGAGGATATGCCCTTCCTGCCGGATGGCACGCCGCTTCAGATTGTGCTCAATCCCCTGGGCGTACCCAGCCGCCTGAATATCGGGCAGGTGCTGGAGGTCCATCTGGGAATGGTGGCCAAGTCGCTGGGCTGGCATGTAGCCACGCCGGTATTCGACGGCGCCAGCGAAAACCAGATCCTGGACCTGATGGAGGACGCCGGGCGCGACCGCGACGGCAAAACGGTGCTGTACGACGGCCGTACGGGCGAGCCCTTTGAAAACCGGGTAACGGTGGGCTACATGTATATGCTGAAGCTGCATCATCTGGTGGACGATAAGATCCACGCCCGTTCCACCGGCCCCTACTCGCTGGTCACGCAGCAGCCCCTGGGCGGCAAGGCGCAGTTCGGCGGCCAGCGCTTCGGCGAAATGGAGGTTTGGGCCCTGGAGGCCTACGGCGCGGCCCATACGCTGCAGGAGATCCTGACGGTGAAGTCCGACGACGTGGTCGGCCGCGTGAAGACCTATGAAGCCATTGTCAAGGGCGAGAACGTGCCGGAGCCCGGCGTGCCCGAGTCCTTCAAGGTGCTCATTAAGGAGCTGCAGTCGCTGTGCCTGGATGTGAAGGTGCTGGATGAGGCGCAGGGCGAGATTGAGCTCAAGGACGGCGCCGGAGACGAGCCGGAGGTAACCGATCTTGACGTGATTATCGACGGCGAAGAGGATTCCGGTTCCGCCGATACGGGTATCTATGAAGGCAATATCGACGAGAGCTACGACGATCTGGAGATGGATGACCTGGAGAACCTGCCGGATCTGGCGGATTTGGGCCCTCTGGTAGACTTTAACGATGACGAAGACCTGTAAGATAGACGCCGGTTGGAAGGGAGAGACGCTCTTTGTTCGAGCTGAATAATTTTGATGCAATCCAAATCGCGCTGGCATCTCCTGAAAAGATCCTGGACTGGTCCTACGGTGAGGTGCTCAAGCCCGAAACCATCAACTACCGCACCCTGAAGCCGGAGCGGGACGGCCTTTTCTGCGAGCGCATCTTTGGCCCCACCAAGGACTGGGAGTGCCATTGCGGAAAGTATAAGCGTATCCGCTATAAGGGGATTATCTGCGACAAATGCGGCGTAGAGGTGACGCGCGCCAAGGTGCGGCGCGAGCGCATGGGCCATATCAAGCTGGCAGCCCCGGTCAGCCATATCTGGTATTATAAGGGCGTGCCCAGCCGCATGGGCCTGCTTTTGGACATGAGCCTGCGCCTGCTGGATAAGGTGCTGTACTTCGGCGCCTTCATCGTAACCGATCCCGGCGATACGCCGCTGACCTATAAGCAGCTGCTTAACGACCGTGAATACCGCGAGGCGCGGGACAGCTATGGCGACCGCTTCCAGGCGGGCATGGGCGCCGAGAGCGTGAAAAAGCTGCTGCAGGATATCGACCTGGAGAAGGAGAGCGCCGAGCTGCGCGCTGTGCTGGAGACGGCCAGCGGCCAGAAGCGGATCAAGGCCATCAAGCGCCTGGAGATCGTGGAATCCTTCCGCAAGAGCGGCAACAAGCCGGAGTGGATGATCCTGGATGTGGTGCCGGTCATCCCCCCGGAGATCCGCCCGATGGTGCAGCTGGACGGCGGCCGCTTCGCTACCAGCGACCTGAACGATCTTTATCGCCGGGTCATCAACCGCAACAACCGCCTCAAGCGCCTGCTGGAGCTGGGCGCGCCCGATATCATTGTACGCAACGAGAAGCGCATGCTGCAGGAGGCAGTGGACGCCCTCATTGATAATGGCCGCCGCGGCCGCCCGGTCACAGGTCCCGGGAACCGCCCGCTGAAGAGCCTCTCGGATATGCTGCGGGGCAAGCAGGGCCGCTTCCGCCAGAACCTGCTGGGTAAGCGCGTCGACTATTCGGGCCGTTCGGTTATCGTGGTAGGCCCCGAGCTTCGGCTCAACCAGTGCGGCCTGCCCAAAGAGATGGCGCTGGAGATGTTCAAGCCCTTTGTCATGAAGCGCCTGGTGGCGGAGAACCATACCCACAACATCAAGAGCGCCAAGCGCATGGTGGAGCGGGTGCGGCCCGAGGTGTGGGATATCCTGGAGGATGTCATCAAAGAGCATCCGGTGATGCTCAACCGCGCGCCGACCCTGCACCGCCTGGGCATCCAGGCCTTTGAGCCCATCCTGGTGGAAGGGCGCGCCATCAAGGTACATCCCCTGGTGTGTACGGCCTTTAACGCCGACTTCGACGGCGATCAGATGGCTGTGCATCTGCCGCTCTCCGTAGAGGCGCAGGCGGAGGCCCGCTTCCTGATGCTGTCGACCAACAACATCCTGAAGCCCCAGGACGGTAAACCCGTCGTCGGGCCCACCCAGGATATGGTTATCGGCTGCTATTACCTGACCATGATTAAGCCCGGGGCCAAGGGCGAAGGCCGCGCCTTCCGCGATTTTGACGAGGCATTTATGGCCTATCAGCTGGGGCAGATCGCCCTGCAGGCCAAGATCCGTGTGCGCATCTTCCGCACCATCCACGGCGTTGAGCGCAGCAAGGTCATCGAGACAACCTGCGGCCGCCTGATTTTCAATAACGTAATCCCCCAGGACCTGGGCATCACAGAGCGCACCTGCGATGAGGATGCCTTTAAGCTCGAGGTCGATAAGCTGGTCAAAAAGGGCGATTTGTCCGATATCATCAACCGTACCTACCGCGTCTATGGGAACACCCGTACCGCCGAGGTGCTGGACGCCATCAAGGCGCTGGGCTTCAAATATTCAACCCGCGGGGCCATCACCGTATCGGTTTCCGATATCGAAGTGCCGCAGGAGAAGCAGGAGCTGCTGGCCAAGGCAGACGCCCGCATCGTCAACATTGAGGCCAACTACCGCGAAGGCATTATCACCGAGGAAGAACGCTATAAGAACGTGGTGCAGACCTGGCAGAAGACCACGGATGATGTCACCAAGGCCCTGCAGGAGTCCATGGATGCCTTCAACCCCATCTACATGATGGCCGACTCCGGCGCCCGCGGTAACATGAACCAGATCCGCCAGCTGGCCGGCATGCGCGGCATGATGGCTTCGCCCTCGGGCCGTATCATTGAGATCCCCATCCGGGCGAATTTCCGCGAGGGCCTGACGGTGCTGGAGTTCTTCGTTTCCAGCCACGGCTCCCGCAAGGGCCTGGCCGATACCGCGCTGCGTACTGCAGACTCCGGCTATCTGACCCGCCGCCTGGTAGACGTTTCCCAGGACGTGATTGTCCGTGAGGACGACTGCTTTGTCACCCGGGGCGAGCGTCCCCGCGGGATCGAGGTGAGCGCCATTACCGACGGTTACCGCAAGATTGAAAAGCTGTCCGACCGTATTTGGGGCCGCTGCCCGGTATCCGATGTAGTCGACCCCAACACAGGGGTGGTGCTGGCGCCGGCTGGAGAAACCATCAACTTTGAGCAGGCAAAGGCGATCGAGGACGCGGGAATTGAGTCCGTGATGATCCGCTCCGTACTGACCTGCCGCAATGAGAATGGCGTCTGCGCCAAGTGCTATGGCACCAACCTGGCCACCGGGCGGCATGTGCATGTGGGCGAAACGGTGGGCATCATCGCGGCCCAGGCCATCGGCGAGCCCGGTACGCAGCTGACCATGCGTACCTTCCACACAGGCGGCGTAGCCACCAATGAGGATATTACCCAGGGCTTGCCCCGCGTCGAGGAGCTTTTCGAGGCCAGAAAGCCCAAGGGCCTGGCTGTGATCAGCGAAATCGGAGGCCGTGTGACCGTGGCGGAGCGCAACAAGAAGCGCGAGGTTACCATCTCCGGCGCCGACGGAGAAACCAAGGTCTATCCTATCCCCTTCGGCAGCCGCTTGAAGGTGCGCGAGGGCGATGTGATTGAGCCCGGCGATTCCATTACAGAGGGATCGGTCAACCCCCACGATATCCTGAAGATCAAGGGCATCAAGGGCGTACAGAAGTACCTGCTGGAGGAGGTTAAGACCACCTACCAGAGCCAGGGCGTAAACATTGCCGATAAGCATATTGAGGTCATTCTGCGGCAGATGATGCGCAAGGTCAAGGTCGAGGACGCCGGGGATACCACGCTGTTGCCCGGCGAATTGGTGGATATTTTCGCCTTTGAAAAGGAGAACGACGAGGTCGTGGCCCGGGGCGGCAATCCTGCCGTGGCCAAGCGCGTGCTGCTGGGCATTACCAAGACCTCCTTGGCGACGAACTCGTTCCTGTCGGCCGCATCCTTCCAGGAAACGACCCGGGTGCTGACGGAGGCTGCGATCAAGGGCAAGATTGACCCGCTGCTGGGCCTGAAGGAGAACATCATCCTGGGTAAGCTGATTCCCGCAGGCACTGGTATGAAGCGCTATAAGAGTATCATCATCAATACCGAGCTGACTGAAGGATACGTTGTGGCCCCGCCCATCATGACCCAAGAGGAAATTGAGGCGGAGCGGTAAAGGGTAAACCCTTCAAACGCAGAGCATGTGCGAGCACGCTCTGCGTTTTTTTACATCGCGGAGAAGCACCCCTGGCGGAGGCGGAACTCATATGATAGACTAAAAGCCCAGAGGGGCTGTGATACAGCAGCGATTTTGGGACAAAACCCTACAGGGGGCATGGAAGACGATGGATACACCGGTCAGGCGGATTCCCATCCGGCAGCTTATTTCCAATATGCAGGGGCAGAATGATTGGTTCAATGGGTGTATGGCGTACTTAATGGAAAGGCTGGGAGAAGATGCAGCCTATGATTATGGGTTCTTTTCAGGCGTCACAGGCGACTCTTTCACCCAGGTTTTCAGCAAAGACCCTGGGCGCATGGCCCTTTGCTATTCGGACAGCCGGCCCGCCGATGCCATCCAGCGGGCCTTTGAAGCCTGCGGGTATGGCTATGATGCCTTCCTGGAGCCCCCGGAGGGCGGATGGAGCGCGCTGGATGGGCGTATCCGGGCCTATATCGACGGCAATGTGCCGGTTATCGCCCGGATAAAAGACCGCTATCATGCCTTTGCCATCCTGTGCGGCTATGATGAGGCCGGTTTTTATTTTGTGATGGGCGAGGATACGGTTCCCAAGCGCTGCAGCTATGATGCCCTCATCTTTGTTACGGAGAAAAAGGATGCTCCGGCGCTGGCGGATGTGTACCGGAACGCGGTTATGGATATTCCTCATTGGCTCACCCTGGAGGATACGGCCGGATACGCCTTTGGCAAGCGGGCCTTTTCCGAGTGGGCGCTCTCGCTGCAGGACGGACGCTACGAGGGCATGGCGGATGACGATCCGCGCTGGCATACCCATGAAGATCCGGACTTTACCTGCTGGAATATGCACGGCAGCTATCTATGCATGCTGGGCACCAACGCCTGCGCCATCGGCTTTCTCGAGGAGGCGCTCCGGCTGAACCCGGATATGGCCTTGATCCAGCGGCTGACAGCGCTTTATGCCCGGCAGAACCTGGATGGATTTGCTTCCCTGGTTCAGATGGAAGGCGGCTTCCATCTGCCGCCAGAACGAATAAAAAACCGGAGCCGTATGGAGCCGGTCAGCGCAAAAATACGGGAACTTGCAGCGTTGTGCGACGATATGCTGGCGGTATTTGCGCCCGGCAAAGAGAATGCTGGCAGATCCTAGGGCGGTTTCTGGCAATATAACCGGATGAAAGGAAGAATCATAAAGAAAATACGCCACAAAGCGTTGACAAATGGTGTACTTGGGTGATAAAATTATCCAGCGTGTGCAGATAGGCGCAGAGATAGCCATGCCCTGTGAAGGGGCGGGTAAAAGCGGCGCCAGTTTTTTGTGCATGCAGTAACCCCGCTTCGGTGCCCAAGGCAACTGATTCCTACGGGTTGCAGGAATTTCATATAGATCCGATATTGAAGGGAGGAGGTGCACGAGATGCCTACCATTAACCAGATTGTCCGTCAGGGCCGTGCCAAGGTATCTTACAAGAGCAAGAGCCCGATTTTGAAGTCCAATCCGCAGAAGCGTGGCGTCTGCCTGTCTGTAAAGACGCAGACCCCCAAGAAGCCGAACTCCGCGCTGCGCAAAATTGCCCGTGTTCGTCTGACGAGCGGAGCCGAGGGTACTTGCTACATCCCCGGCATTGGTCATAACCTGCAGGAGCACTCCGTTGTGCTGATCCGCGGCGGTAGAGTCCGCGATCTGCCCGGCGTGCGTTATCATATCATCCGCGGTACGCTGGATGCTTCCGGCGTCGAGGGCCGCAAGCAGGCCCGGTCGCTGTATGGCGCCAAGCGTACTAAGGCTGCTGCCAAGAAGTAAAACCGCCGAACCCTTATGAGCCAGGGCGAGGCAGGAACGCGCCGAACCCATGGCCGTCGCGGCGAAAGAATGCGGGCAGTTATGTCCGACGTGTTTGATTTGATTACAAGGAGGATAACCTATGTCGAGGCGTGGAGGAACCCCCAAGCGCGACGTGTTACCCGATCCGATTTACGGCAACACCGTGGTGACCAAGCTGGTCAACCAGGTGATGTACGACGGGAAAAAGGGTGTCGCGCAGGGTGTGTGTTATGATGCCTTTGAGATCGTCCGGGAGAAGACCGGCAACGATCCTTTGGAAGTTTTTGAGCAGGCTATGAACAATATCATGCCTGTCCTGGAGGTTAAGGCCCGCCGTGTAGGCGGTTCGACCTATCAGGTCCCCATCGAGGTCCGTCCGGCCCGCCGGCAGACGCTGGGCATCCGCTGGCTGGTGGAATTCTCCCGCAAGCGCGGCGAGAAGGTCATGTCCGAGCGGCTGGCTGCCGAAATCATGGACGCGGCCAACAATACGGGTAATGCTGTGAAGCGCAAGGAGGACATGCACCGCATGGCCGAGGCGAACAAGGCATTTGCCCATTACCGCTGGTAGCATGAAAAAATCGATCCGATATTTATCTTTCCTCAGGGTGATGAATATTCAGGAAGGAGGAGATAGCCGTGCCTAGGGAGTATACACTGGATATGATTCGTAACGTGGGCATTATGGCCCACATCGACGCTGGCAAGACGACCACAACCGAGCGAATCCTCTTCTACACCGGTAAGGTTCACAAGATTGGTGAGACCCACGAAGGCGCCGCCACCATGGACTGGATGGAGCAGGAGCAGGAGCGCGGCATTACGATTACATCGGCTGCGACCACGGCCTTCTGGAAGGGCCGCATGATCAATATCATCGACACGCCCGGACACGTCGACTTTACCGTCGAGGTAGAGCGGTCTCTTCGCGTACTGGATGGTGCGGTGGCCGTGTTCTGTGCAAAGGGCGGCGTCGAGCCTCAGAGCGAGGCCGTATGGCGCCAGGCTGATAAGTATGGCGTCCCCCGCGTGGCCTACGTCAATAAGATGGATATCATGGGCGCCGATTTCTACCGGGTGCTGGATATGATGCGCACCCGGCTCAAGGCCAACCCTGTGGCGACCGAGCTGCCCATCGGCAAGGAAGACACCTTTGTAGGCATCATCGACCTGATCAAGATGACCGCTGAGATCTACGAGGATAAGCTGGGTACCGTCATGGAGGAGGAGCCGATCCCCGAAGATATGAAGGAGCTGGCCGAGGAGTACCACCAGAAGCTGCTGGAATCCGTTGCGGAGACTGATGAAGCGCTGATGGAGAAGTACTTCGAGGAGGGTACGCTTTCCGAGGAGGAGGTTAAGGAGGGCCTGCGGCGGGGCTGCATCAACAATGAGCTGATCCCCGTGCTATGTGGTTCTTCCTATAAGAACAAGGGCGTACAGCCCCTGCTGGACGCGATGGTCGAATACCTGCCTTCCCCGCTGGACGTGCCGGCCATCAAAGGCGTGGAGCCCGACAGCCAGGAGGAGATCGAGCGTCATTCCTCCGATGACGAGCCCTTTGCCGCCCTGGCCTTTAAGATCATGACGGATCCCTTTGTGGGTAAGCTGGCTTTCTTCCGGGTCTATTCCGGCAAGATCGAGCAGGGCGCTTCGGTTTACAACCCCAATACCCGCCGCCGCGAGCGCATTGGCCGCCTGCTGCGGATGCACGCCAACCATCGCGAGGAGGTCAAGGAGGTATTGGCCGGTGAGATCGCCGCTGCGGTGGGCCTGAAGAATGCTACCACCGGCGATACGCTGTGCGATGAGGAGCACCCGATCATCCTGGAGTCCATGGAGTTCCCGGAGCCGGTTATCCGTGTGGCGATCGAGCCCAAGACCAAGGCTGGCCAGGACAAGATGACCATGGCGCTGGTCAAGCTGGCGGAGGAGGATCCCACCTTCAAGACCTATACCGATAATGAGACGGGCCAGACCATCATCGCCGGTATGGGCGAGCTGCACCTGGAGATCATTGTCGACCGCCTGCTGCGCGAGTTCAAGGTAGAGGCGACTGTCGGCAAGCCCCAGGTATCCTACAAGGAGACCATTACCAAGAAGGCCCGCGGCGAAGGCCGCTTCGTCCGCCAGACCGGCGGTCACGGCCAGTACGGCCATGCGATCATCGAGCTGGAGCCCCTGGAGCCCGGAAGCGGTATTGTTTTCGAGGATGCCACGGTGGGCGGCTCGGTACCCAAGGAGTTCATCGGGCCGGTTGAGGCCGGTATCCGCGAAGCGGTGGCCAATGGCCCGCTGGGCGGCTTCGAGATGGTGGATGTGAAGGCCACGCTGGTGGACGGCTCTTACCACGAGGTCGACTCCTCGGAGGTCGCCTTTAAGGTGGCCGGCTCTATGGCGCTGCGCGACGCCGCCGGTAAGGCTGCTCCCTGCCTGATGGAGCCCATCATGAAGGTCGAGGTCGTCATGCCGGAGGAGTATCTGGGTGACGTTATCGGCAACATCAATTCCCGCCGCGGTCAGATCGAGGGTATGGATATCGTAGCCGGTTCCCAGGTGGTAAGGGCTACGGTGCCGCTTTCGGAGATGTTCGGCTACGCGACCGACCTGCGCAGCCGTACCCAGGGACGCGGCCAGTACACCATGCTGTTCTCCCACTATGCTCAGGTCAATAAGGGCATTGCGGATAAGATCCTGGGCAACAAGTAAGGACAAAGGTCATACGACACAAATTTTCGGAGGTATTCACCTATGGCCAAAGGCAAGTATGAAAGAACAAAGCCGCATGTAAACATCGGC
>UQLW01000037.1 GCA_900542005.1 uncultured Eubacteriales bacterium | reverse complement strand
TATTCCGACCATAAGGCCAACCCCAACGAGCTGCTGGATGCGGAAAAGCGCTACATCGTAGGCGCGGGCATCAATACCCGTGATTATGAGGAGCGCATCCCTGCGCTGGTGGAGGCTGGGGCCGATATCCTGTGCATCGACTCCTCCGAGGGCTATTCCGAGTGGCAGTCCCGCACCCTGGCCTGGGCCCGGGAGCGGTACGGCGACAGCGTCAAGATCGGCGCGGGCAACGTTGTGGATCGGGACGGCTTCCGCTTCCTGGCCGAGGCCGGAGCCGACTTTGTCAAGATCGGCATCGGCGGCGGCTCCATCTGCATCACCCGCGAAACCAAGGGCATTGGCCGCGGACAGGCCACCGCCGTCATTGAGGTTGCCAAGGAGCGGGATAAGTATTATGAGGAAACCGGCATCTATGTCCCCATCTGCTCCGACGGCGGCATTGTCTATGACCATCATGTCACGCTGGCGCTGGCCATGGGCGCGGATTTCGTCATGCTGGGCCGCTACTTTGCCCGCTTTGACGAATCCCCCACCCGTAAGGTCAACGTCAACGGCACCTATATGAAGGAGTACTGGGGCGAGGGCAGCAGCCGCGCCCGCAACTGGCAGCGCTACGACATGGGCGGCGCGGCCAAGCTCTCCTTTGAGGAGGGCGTCGACTCCTATGTGCCCTATGCCGGCAGCCTGAAGGATAACGTCGGCCTGACCCTGAGCAAGGTCAAGTCCACCTTCTGCAACTGCGGCGCGCTGACCATCCCCGAATTCCAGCAGAAGGCCCGCCTTACCCTGGTCTCGGCCACCAGCATCGTGGAGGGCGGCGCCCACGACGTCATCCTGAAGGATCAGAACGTCACCAGCCCCAAATAATCGCCGCTGTGCAGGCGTAAAAAAAACAGGCAGACGGATCTGCCTGTTTTTTGTTGGGGGGCGCGTCCCCCTTCGGTATCCCTGTAAAGCCCATAAGGCTCATGATCGATAAAAGGAGGCTCTCCAATGAAAAAAGCGTTTATCGTCGTCGATTATCAGGTTGATTTTGTAACCGGCTCGCTGGGCTTTCCCGAGGCTTCCAGCCTGGACGCCCCTCTGGCCCGCGCCATCGAGGCTTACCGTGCGCAGGGCTGGGATATCCTCTTTACCCTTGATACCCATGGCCCCGACTACCTGGCCACGGCGGAGGGCCTCAAGCTCCCCATCCCACACTGTATCAGGGGCACGGACGGGCACCGGCTATATGGCAAAACCGCCCAGGCGCTGCGGCGGGAGGACCGCGTTTGGGAAAAGGAAACCTTCGGCAGCCTGGCCCTGGCCCAGCACCTGGCCTCCCAGGGCTATGGACGCGTCGTGCTGGCCGGTCTCGTGGCCCATATCTGTGTGCTGAGCAACGCCGTACTGGCCAAAGCCGCCCTGCCTCAGGCCGAGGTCGCGGTAGATGCCTCCCTCACCCTCAGCCCCGATCCCGCCGATAAGCGCCGGGCGCTGGCGTCGCTTGAGGGCGTCCAGGTGGAAATTCTGAACGCCAAAGCAGCGCCTCTAGTCTGATCCTGTATGGCCTCCCATATACCGCCTCTCTTGTGGTTGCGGCGGCGCTATACTATAATAATCAGAGTTCAACAAACTGGAGTTTAAGAAGGAGGGCCCTATGCGTGTAGTAGTAATTGGAGCAGCCGGACATATCGGGACATATCTTGTACCCATGCTTATTGATGGCGGATATGAAACAATCGCAATTACCCGAAGCATGTCACAGCCCTATGAGGACTCGCCTGCTTGGCATAAGGTAAAACGGGTACTGCTCGACCGTGAAAACGATGCGGGATTCATCGAGAAGCTGAGGGCAATGGAGCCGGACATTATTGTTGATTTGGTGAATTTCAGCATTGCACAGACAAAGAAAATCGTCGAGGGCTTCAGCGGCACAGGCCTTTCTCAGTATCTCTACTGCTCCTCCTGCTGGGCGCACGGCAGGGCTGAGACCATTCCATTTGACCCTGATGATAGGCGAAAAGCGCCGCTTGACGATTATGGCAAGGACAAATTTGCCAGTGAAATGTACTTGAAGCAGCAATATCGTAAGAGCGGTTTTCCGGCCACAGTGATCATGCCGGGACAGATTTCTGGGCCTGGCTGGACGATCATCAATCCGTGGGGGAATACCTCTATGCGCGTATTCCAAGATATAGCAGACGGAAAAGAAATCGCTCTGCCTAATTTTGGACAGGAAATTCTGCACCATGTTCACGGCTACGATGTAGCACAAGTATTCTATCAAGCAATCACACATAGGAGCCAGTCCCTTGGCGAGTCTTTTGACGCTATGGCGGCAACCCATATTACGCTTTATGGCTTTGCCAGGCATATGTATGATTATTTCGGCTACGAACCGAAAATCAAATTTCTTCCATGGGATAAGTGGTGCGAATACGAGGGCAACCCTGAAGAGTGCGATCACACCTACTACCATATCGCAAGAAGCGGTGTGTTCAGCATCGAGAAAGCGCGGCAGTTACTGGAGTATCAGCCGAAGTACACCTGCCTTGAAACCATCGACCTTGCAATAAAGAGCTATATCCAAAGAGGATTGATTACACTAAAACCGCGAAAATAAAATACCCTCTGTTATCTTCGTTTGCCGATGGAAAAGCGATAAGATACGGCGCCTTTCAGGGCCGGACGCATGCCCGTCCATGGCTGCCTTGAAAGGCGCCGTCTGTTCTGTTGCCCTCCTTCCCTGGTTCCCGCTCATATTCCTCCTAGGCGCGCTCCGCCGTCTCGCCGTCCGCATAGATGAAATCCAGCAGAAGGCCCGCCTTACCCTGGTCTCGGCCACCAGCATTGTGGAAGGCGGCGCCCACGACGTCATCCTGAAGGATCAGAACGTCACCAGCCCCAAATAACCGCCGCTATGCAGGCGTAAAAAAACAGGCAGACGGATCTGCCTGTTTTTTGTTGGGGGGGCGCGTCCCCCTTCGATATGATCCTATAGATTGATCATCCCCGGCGAAAACACCGCCAGGATTTGGCGGCAGGTCTTCCCCATTTCATGGAGTAGGTCAGCGATGTGAGCCCGGTATTCATGCTCCGCCAGCCGGTCAAACGGAGGCATAAAGCCGCCCTGATACGTCCATATGGCTTGATTGAGCGTCCGCAGCCTCATAAAGAGCGGCAGCGCCGCTTCCGCCTCCGGCACATCCTGCAGCGCGCTGGACAATTTAAGCATATAACCGGCAATCCCTTCGCCTTCGCCGACCCCAATGGAGGTGCATATCGCGCAATAGGCGCTGCAATGCATATCCCAGCAATGGGCTTCAGCCATCTGAGCATCCTGCCAGTATTCGTCATTTTGCAGCGTTAACGCCCAACGTTCAAAGGCCTCCTCTCCAAAGGCATAGCCGTCTTTCGCCGGCATAGCCAGCCATTGGGGGATGGCAAACAGGACCTCCCGGTAAATCTCGCTCATATCCGGCTCTGCAGCCTTGTCTCCCAGGATAAAAAGCCCCTTCGTCGTGGCCAAGGCGCATGCCGCATCAATCGCCGTATACCCGTATTCGTCCACGCCCGGCCTATGGCCGGCGCTTGTCCTGGCAAGCCGTTCCTCGCCAGGATATAGGTTGACATAAATCATCCCGTCGTCCATGTCGTATCCGCCGATCAGGCACCCCTCCGGCAGCGGATCCCAACGGCTGCCTCCCTCCATCTCGACGCCCCCGCAGCCCCAGGCGAACACCGGGATACCGCGGTCGACGGACCGGCGGATTTGAGCCAGCGCGGCGTCGATATCTTCCTGGATTGCATGATTGGAGAGATAGATACACTCGTAACCAAAAAGGGAATAGGCCTTTTCTATGGCCTCCGGAAGAAAAAAGTAATTGGTCATCCCACTGTCGCAGGGTTTTTCACTCGAATACATATAGGCAAACAGGTCGCCTGTGACAGCCGCTACCGGTTGAAATCCATCTTCGTATTCGATACCGGCAGATTGTCCTACCGAATAGACAGCCGAATCAATAAAGAAGTTTTCCCAATTATGAATTCTGCGATACTGCCTGATGATATTGGCGTTCATCTCCCGCCTCCTCCGCATGGATTTTCCTGCCCTCTTTCGTGAGCGCGGTTTCATCCCGTACCCATATGCCCCAGCCAGCCCTATCCTCTTGCCGGCCAAGCCTTCCCCGCTCTTTACAGGTCAAACTCAACAATCTCCCCGCATTGGGGATGGGGCTTCCCCGTCGTTGCCTGAATCATCATTCCATGGCCGGCCACGATGACCTTCTTATAGGCGCCATACCGGCGCAGCACCCGAATCACCCGCGCCCGCATGGAGGGCGCGTCCTCCCAGAGCCGCGTGTCCGATGGATATTTTCCCTGGTTCCGCTCATATTCTTCATAGGCGCGCTCCGCCGTCTCGTCGTCCTCATAGATGTAATGCTTGTTGGCTAACCATTCGTGCAGCTCCGTTTCAATTCTGATCTCCACCTGTAATTCTTTTGACAGAATCGCCGCCGTTTGCACCGCCCGGGTATAGGGAGAGCACAGGATAAGTTCTGCGCCTGAAAGCCGTGGATCCCGGGCAGCCGCTTGAACCTGCGCCACGCCTTCCTCGGACAGCTTGGATAGCTGGACGCCGAAGCCCTGGTAGATCTTTGTATTGCGCTCCCTGTAATCCGTCTTTCCATGCCTAATCAAATAAAACATCCAATCCTCCTATGACCGGTCATCCCCGCTCATTTCGCCTATTCTATTGTAGCATAATCTGTATCCACATTCATAAAAAAACAGCCGGAATGCGTTCCGGCTGTTTTTTATGAAGCATTTTGTCCTTGGCCGGTCAGGCTCCGGTTCCGCCGGCCCATAAGGGGATGGCCTCCTCTGCCGCCGCTTACCTTTCAGGCTCTGTTGCCGCCAGGAGCCGGAAGCCCTCCGCTTCAAGCCTTTCCCGCAGATAGGCGGCGCTTTGGTGGCTGTCCGTAGCGCTTGTATCCACCGCGTAGGGCTCATAGGCGCCCAGATGGGCCAGCGAGCGCCACATGCTGGTTACCGTGCTCTTTGCCAGCGGGATCTTGGCCTGCTGCTCCCGCGCCATAGCGCGGGCCACGGTCGTAGGCTCATCGGGGCGCAGCACAATATACCGTACATCCATACCGGCCCGGGCCAGCTGAATCCATGGCTTCAAAAACCAGGGGCCGATAACGCCGTCCACATAAACCTCATATCCGCCCCAGTGCATTGTAAATATTAATCTCCAGTTAATCTTATCTGTTTCAATCGTCCTATTCTTTGCTCTGGCGGCAATTTGCATTCTATATCTTCCACTTATCATACATCTTGTACGATCTGTCATGTATGACCTTTTATGTAGAAACAATCATTTTTCAATTCTACCAAAGTTAAGTAGTATCTTAGCTCGCTTTACGGTGATATATCCTTTCCAATTCTGGGTTACTTGTCTGGATACGTCGCTGTCGATTCCCCATGAGAAATTGGGATTCCATACGCCTTGCTCATTTATGTTATCGAGCCAGTAATCAAAGGTCTGCTCAATGCCATGCTTCACATCGTCGTACCATATAGAATTAGGCGACGATACAAAGTCAAGCGGAGTGAAGAAATATCCAGCATACTTGCTTGTATCAAAGCAGGTATTATCAAGTATTCTTTTTCTCATAGATTTCATCACTTCATCCGAAATAAGCGGAGAGCGTATCTGTGTAAGCTGTTCAACTAATGCCTGAATATTAAGCGTATCGTGATCTCCGCAAAGACCATCGCCAATAAGAAGCTTAAAACAATCATCGGCAATCTTCAATCCGAGCTGTTTTTGGCTTTCTGTTCCATAGCGAATCATTGCAGATGAGACTACTGCACACGGGTTGGGACTAAACACTGTACAAGGTGCGTAGTTCCACCACGGGGCATGAGGATAATCCATAGCTTCTTTTGGGCTATCTTCCCAATACTTAGGAATATCCTGCACAGAGTTTTCAAAATATGCAAGGATCGTCTTGAACCAATCAGCGGTGCAGTCAAGATTGTATTCGTATGCTTGAAAGATAGCTTCTGCTGTAGGGATGGCGGCGGACAAGGGGCAAAGCACATCTGCTTCAAAACCGCTACCCATTCCTCCATCAGCGTTCTGATACTTCAGCATTTCTTCAACGATAGCATCCTGGCTTCCACCGTTAAAGAGATAATTCCACTTTGCACGATCATAGGGACGAGCGTATATCTGCATCCAATCGTTCATCCTATTTAGTTGTTCTTTTGACAATACTCTCATAGTAATTCTCCCGTTCGTCAATGTTTTTTTCATACTATTTAAAGCACATAACCTTCGCCCCGCTGAATTCATGCCAAAGTGCAAAAGCGCGCGCCTCCTTAATCGCTTTCTCTTTTTCCAGCGGACATTGGGACTGTCTGGGATCCTCAGATTTTGGCTGGTTGTAGTTTTTGCCAACCTCAAGACCACATTTACGTTTGATCTGTGAGATATAAAGGCTTGATACTTTTAACCCTGAATGTTCCAGCACATCTTCCTTAATCTGCGGATAGGTTGCCCTGTCCTAAAACTCGGACATATCCATATCTTCCAAAGAGAACTCAACCCGAATCTTTTTCGAGTCGACCTCGCCCTTGGAAAGTAAGGCAACCGTCGTCTTCCCGGCTCCACAGGGGCCGGAGATTAGAACAATCCGTCCCGTCATCCGCTTCCCTCCTGCCTTAAGGCTCCTCCTGCCCTGCCGTTTGCTCCGCCCCGATGACGCCCTGGAATGCAAAATCCGGGATATATTCCTCGCTGGCGGAGGCACGCTCCTGCACATACCCCTCCAGCTTCATGCCCTCCAGCGCCCGCGTCACGCGCTGGTATTCCAGCGTGGTCAGCCGCCGGTTGATCTCCGGATACTGCGCAGCCTCTCCAAAGGGGGTATACTGAAACATAACCGAGAGCAGGATCTGTCCTGCAAAATGCGATTCCAGCCAGTCCAACAGCCGCAGGGAATCGTCGCTGTGGCCCGGCAGCACCAAATGCCGCACCAGCACGCCGCGCCGCAGCATCCCATTCCCGTCCATCTGCGGTGCGCCAACCTGAGCCACCATCTGCTCCAGCGCGCGGCTGGCCCAGGCAAAGTAATCGGGCGCATGGCTGTAGCGCTGGGCCCAGCGGTCATCGAAATACTTAAAATCCGGAAGGTAGACATCCACCTTCCCCTCCATCAGGGCCAGGCCCTCCGGGCTTTCATAGCCGCTGGAATTGTACACCACCGGCACGCCGGGCCGGTATCCGGTCAGCGCTTGTGCCAGGAAGGCGGCAAAGTGGGTAGGGTTCACCAGGTTGATATTGTGGGCTCCCTGCTCCACCAGCGCGTCCATCATCCGTCTCAGGGAACCTATGGATACGCGCTTCCCCTTGCCCTGGTGGGAAAGCGCATAGTTCTGGCAGAAAACGCACTGCAGGCTGCAGCCTGCAAAGAAGATGGTCCCGGAGCCCCGCGTGCCTGAGATACAGGGTTCCTCCCAGAAATGCAGCGCGGAGCGGGCCGCCAGGGCGTCGGCCCCCATCTTGCAGAAACCGGGGCCCTCATCCCGGCCTGGCAGCCGCATCACCCCGCACTGGCGGGGGCAGAGGCGGCACGACTCGATCCGCGCCATCTAGCCCTGTACCTGCCCGCGCACCTGCAAGGCCACATCCGGCTTGTTGGAGATCACCGCCTCCACGCCCAGGCGGTACATCCACGCCAGCTCCTGCTCGCCGTCCACCGTCCAGGGGTGCACGGCAATGCCGGCCGCCTGGCTGCCCGGCACCACAGGCCGCTTCAGCGACGGATACCAGGGGTGCAGTGCGTTCACCCCAATAGCGGCCGCATACTTCCAGGGCTCGTATTCGCCATGGCTGTAAAGGATGCCCAGCGGCACAGCAGGGTTGATCCGGCGCATCTCGACCAGCGTATAGTGGTCAAAGGAGGAGTAGATAATCCGATCCTGCATACCCATGGCCGTAGCCAGCTTATCCAGCTTCTGCTCGATACCCTCATAGATGTTGGGCAGCGATTTGATTTCAATGTTGATGAAAAGCCCGGCCGGCTTCAGAAGGCGATATACCTCCTCCAGCGTCGGCATCTTTGCGCCCCGGTATTGGGGGAAGCGCACGCCAAAATCCAGCTCCTTCAGCTGGGCGCAGGTCATCTGGCAGATCATACCGGTGCCATCGGAGCAGCGGTCCACCGTCTCGTCATGCCCCACCATCAGCTCCCCGTCGGCGCTTAGGTGCACGTCCAGCTCCACGCCCTCGGCCTTCATGTCCACCGCCAGCTTGAAGGCCTCCAGCGTGTTTTCCGGCGCATAGGCGCTGGCCCCCCTGTGGGCCCATATCTTTGTTTTCATTCGATGTCCTCCCCATTATCGGCGGGCTTTTACTCGGCCTCCTCCTGGTGGGAGCCCATATTTTCCCGCTCAATGATCTCATCCAATATCCCGGCAGCCGCCAGGATTACGGCCTTGCATCCCGCCTCCGGCCGATGGTACCGGGGCTTCAGCGCCGCGCAATCCGCCGCGCCCAGCTGAGCCTGAAGGCGCGCCGCCAGCTCGCCGCAGAGCGCCTTGATCCGCCCGCTCTCATGGGCGCGCTGCCGCACAAACAGGCAGCTCAGCGCCATCGCGCCGCCTGAAAGCGCGCCGCAGGTCAGGCCGCAGCCCAAGCCGCCGCCAAACCCCGCCGCCAGCCGCAGCGCGCGGGGATCCAGCCCTAACCCATAGGCCTCGTTGGCCGCGTACAGGATCTTTTCCGCACAGTTTAGATCCAGCGGATCCAGCGCGTCGCTGGCCAGCATCGTCTTTATGGTCATAGCAGGCCCTCTCCTTCCCTCTTATCCCTCACATGGCCCCAGGCCAGATACAGGTCGCTGGTCAGCGACAGGCGGTCCGCGCCAGCCAAGGCCGCCAGGGCCTGCTGCCTGCGGTGCTGGGTAAAGGGGGCCATCGCAACAGCAGCCGGCAGGTCCTCCGCCCGCACCTCGATGCTGGCCACAATGCGCTTCAGCCCCAGCGACCGGCAGTTTTTATGGAAGAATGCCAGGGCCCGGCTTTCCTCCGCCAGGGGCAGGCCCGCCGCCTGGCGCAGCTGCTCCAGGTGCCCCGATCCGGGGATCCACTTGACCAGCAGCCCTTCTGCCCCCAGCACCCGGCGGAATTCCCCATAATGGGCCGGGGACAGCAGGTTCACCACCGCGGCCGCCGCCCCATCCTGCAGGGGAAGCCGGGCTAAATCGCCCACTGTCCAGAGGATCTCCCCGCCCCAGGCGGCCGCCGCCATACGGATCCCCGGCGCGGCAAGATCCAGGCCCAGGGCCAGCCGTTCCGGCAGCCTTTCATGAAGGAACGCCGTCGCCCAGCCTTCCCCGCATCCGGCGTCCAGCCACAGCCTCCCCGGAGGGACGGCCTTTTCCATCAGCGGCAGCGCCGCCTCCAGGGCGGGGGTAAACAGCCCCAGAGCCAGCATGCGGCGCCGGGCCGCAAAAAGAGAGGCGTCGTAGGGGGAAGCCTTGGAGCTTCCCGGCATCAGCTGCACCGAACCCTGGCGCGATAGGTCGAAGTGGTGCCCGCTTTTGCAGGTCAGGCCGCCTTCGCCGCTTTCCAGCGCCAGGCCGCATACCGGGCACTGCGCTGCCGCCTCGCTCCATTTTTTCCATGCCTTTTCACTTTTCAGACTCATTCCATGCCCCTCCTGCCATTCATTATAGAACAACTTATGCAAGAAAGGAAGGGGCATTGCAGCGGTGTCCGGTTCAGAAAGTCCTTTCCTTTAGCACGGTAATCTGTTATACTGTGAAACGGCCCACACAAAACCCCTGCCTTTCCATCGAAAAAAGCTTATTTCGCGCTGGCTGCGGGCTTTTTGGGGGCCTCCCCGGCGGGATGGCCGCTTCGATTGATCACGCGCGGCCGCGATCTCCGGCAGGCCGGCGCGCCGCCGGCTCTGCGATTTACCGATCCCTTTTATGATCCCATGCCGAAAGGAGATTTCCCATGCCCGCAATGGTATCGATGATCCTGTGTATGCTGCTTCAGGGCTGCTGCCTGGGCGGCAACTCCATCATCCAGAAAAAGTCCCAGCAGGGACGGCTGAACACCCTGGCCGATTCGGCAGTATACACAACCATCCTGGCCTTCTTCCAGGCGCTTATTTACCTGTGCCTGCCGCCCTACGGCCCCTTTCCCACCGCGCCGGCCTTTTACGGCTATACCGCCGTGTTCTCCGTGGGCTTCTTCGGGCAGCTGGCCCTCTTTATGCTGGCCTTCCGCCTGGGCCCCGCTTCCATGACGGGCACCATCCGCAACCTCAATATGCTGGTACCCATCACCCTGGGGCTCTTTCTTTGGGGCGAAAAGCTCACCGCGGCGAAGATCATCGGCCTGGCCATTTTCATCGCCGCCATGTTCCTGATGAATAAGGGCGGCTACAGCGTCGACGGCAAGGCGCAGAAGATTTCCTCCCGCTGGCTCATCACCTCCATCAGCCTGCTGGTGGTGTGCGGCCTGTGCGGCTCCATCAGCAAGCAGGTCATGCTGCTGTATCCCGGCGTGGAAAAGACCTACCTGCTGATGTACAATCTGATCGTGATCCTCATCGGGATCCCGCTGTGCATCATCCACCGGAAAAAGGCGCTGGAGCTTCTGCGGGACAGGCAATTCCTCCTGCTTGTGTTCATCACCGCCATCCTGATGGCCACGGCCGATTTTATTTATGTCACCTTTGTTCCCAAGTACGATTCGGCCTTCTTCATGCCCCTGTCCAGCACCGTATCGATGATCTCCGTCATGATCTTCTCGCGCATCTTCCTGAAGGAAAAGATCACAGGGCGCGCCCTGATCGCCGCCGCTTTATGCATCGTCGCGGTCATTATCCTGTCCTAGCCGCCATCCGTTCCGGCCCCGCAGCCTCTGTGCTGGGCCGTTTTCTTTTGGCGCGGATATGGTATAATAAACCACGCAAAAAAAGAAGGCGCTGCCTGAAGGAATGAATCAAGATGTTTACAACCCACCGTATTGAATTATTTGTGGATAACTATGTCGGCGTGCTGGACCGCATCCTCATCCTGGTGCGACGCTCCGGCTGGAATGTCAAGGATCTGCATGTCTGCGAGGAAGCCGCCAACCACGGTACCCGTATCCAGTTTATCATGGAGGGCAAGGCCGACCTCCGGCTTCTGCGAGCCCAGCTGTCCCGGCTGGATTGTATCCAGCATCAGCAGATTGACCACGCGCCCCAGGCGGGCCGGGAGCTGGCCATGGCCCGCTCCCTGGAGCGGGAAGCCCTGGCCGCCGTCGCCAGCCAATGGGGCGCCCGGCTTGTTACGTCCGGCCCGCAGGGCGATGTTTACGAATTCACCAGCGAACCGGCCCAGGTCGATCAGTTTCTTCAGGCTGCAACCCATGCCGCCCAGGCGCAGACCGTCCGTTCCGGCCGCATTGAGCTCTAAAGGAGGCATATTTTCGTGCAGGATTATCATGTTCTTATCATCAACCCCGGCTCTACCACCACCAAGATTGCCGTCTACCGCAATGAAGACCGCCTTTTCGAGCAGGTGCTGCGCCACAGCCGGGAGGAGCTGGACGCCTGTGGAAGCGTCATGGGGCAAAAGCCCCTCCGGGAGGCTATGGTGCGGCAGGCGTTGGAGGAGGCCCAGCGGCAGAGTCCCTTCTCCATCGACGTTGTGGTCGGGCGCGGCGGCATGATCAAGCCGCTGGACTCCGGGGTATACGCCGTCAATGACCGGATGGTCCACGACCTTTCGACCGGCGAGGCAAGCCTGCACGCCTCCTCCCTGGGCGGGCTGATCGCCCGGGATCTGGCCGACTGCTTTGGGGTGCAGGCCTTCACCGTGGATCCAATCGTCACCGACGAAATGACGCCCCAGGCCAAGCTTACCGGCATCCCGGGCATCGAGCGGCGCAGCATCTTTCACGCGCTGAACGCCAAGGCCGTAGCCAAGCGGGTCTGTACGCAAATGGGACGGGATTATGAGAACAGCCGCCTGATCGTGGCCCATATGGGAGGCGGCATTACGGTCGGCGCCCATTTTTACGGCCGTGTGGTGGACGTCAACGACGCACTGATGGGCGAGGGGCCCTTCACCCCCGAGCGCAGCGGCGCGGTGCCGCTTATCCCCTTGATCGATATGTGTTATTCCGGCCAGTACACCCACCAGGAGATGGTGGACCTTGTCACCAACGGCAGCGGAATGCAGGCCCTTCTTGGCACCAACGACCTGCGAAAGTGCGAACGCATGATTAAAAACGGCGATTCCTTCGCCGCCCTGGTGCTGGAGGCCATGGCCTATCAGGTCTCCAAGCAGATCGGCGCGATGGTCGCCGTGCTCTCCGGCCGGGTCGACGCCATCATCCTGACCGGCGGCCTGGCCCATAGTAACCGTTTTACCGGTTTCATCAAGCAAAATGTCGATCTGATCGCGCCCATTTATGTGGTGCCCGGCGAAAACGAGCTGCTGGCCATGGCCCAGGGGGCGCTGGCCGTGCTGCAGGGGCGGCAGCCGCTGATGCAGTATGAGGAATAGCCGCATCCCAAATGCTCGCTTGTCCTGGACAGCATCTTTCACCCCGATATAGATAGAAAAGGCCTCCCGCCTTCAGCGGGAGGCCTTCTCGTGCCTTAAGCGCTACCTTTCTTCCGGTTCCCAAACATAATCCACCGAAGCCCTTTGCTCCCGGATGGCCTTGCACAGCGCGGAGACCGCCAGATGCCGTGGATCCGCCAGATAGGCTGCCAGGGCCTTGTCATCATCAAAATCAGCCAGCAGCACAGCGTCGAAATGATCGGCCCGGCCGGAGCTGTCCCGCTGCACCCGCATCGCCCGGATCATCTCCAGCTCCCCGCCCAGCGCGCGAAGCCTTGTCAGGAATTCCTCGGCTTCCGCCTCGCAGCCGGGGCGGAATTTCCACATTACCACATGGCGTATCATGTTATCCTTCTCCTTCCTCATGGGCCTGCGCCAGCCGCAGGCGCAGCGCCTGGATGAGCTGATGATCTACCCGGCCGCAGCGAAAGTAGGCCTCAAAGGCCCGCCATAGCCGTTCCATCTCCCGCTTGCCCACCGGGGGGCGGCTCACGATGAGCAGCCAGGCCAGCGCTTCCCCCTCGGGGCCCCAGGTCTTTTCATCGGCCCGCAGCGCCAGCAGCGCCTCCAGCCTTGAGGCCCGGGCCGGCTGCGCCGCCGCATGCCCCCCCGCGGGTGCCTGTCCAGCCAGCTGCTCCACCGCCAGCCGCAGCGCCGCTTCGCTCAGCCGGTAATTGATAAACCCACCCTGGGCGATAACCGTGCATTGAGGCGGGCATACCTTTTCCAGGGCCAAGGGGCCGCGGGCAAGGAAGCCGGCGTTGCTGTAGAGATGGTAGCCCATCGTCCGGCAGGGCGCCACCACCAGCCCCTCGGGCCTCCGCCCCATCGCCGCCGTGATGCGCGCCTCCACAAGCGCGCAGATTTCGTTATAGGGCTCCATGGCTGGGCGCGAACTCAAAGAGGATGTCGTGGTTGGAGGTAATCCGTCCGTCATAGACAAGGTCATAGGCCAGCCGCAGCGTACCCCTCCCCTTTCTTTGGTTCCACTCGATCCGGTGAGGCACCACCATCATCGACACCAACCGGCCTGACTGGGTCAGCACCGGATGAAAGCTGGGGCGTTTCCGGTCAAAGACCATGGTCGTATGGTCGCTGCGCTCCATGGCCACCGTGCTCCGCTCCAGACGGATGCTGGTTTTCACCGGCAGCGCCTCCTCGCCCTCGTATTGATAATAGCTGAGCGCGCACCGGCCCCGCTCCACCGCAAGATGGCCCTCCGTATCCACGATCAGCGGCGATACCTGCCCGGTCTCGCCCGGCGCGCCCTGAACCCTTACCCGCACATCATATTCCATCAAACGAACTCCTTTTGCTTCTGCCGACCATTATACCGTGATTCAGCCCGCGCTTCAACCGGTCCGCCCTCGAAGTTTTTTCTTTTTCCCTTGACAATCGATAGGGCAAGCGTTATACTGTGCATACATTGTATATACAGTATAACGAGGTGTGCCTTGGATATTCTTCTTTCCAATACCTCAGGGAAGCCCATCTATGAACAGATCACCGCCCAAATCAAGTCGCTCATTCTGCAGGGTGAGCTGATCGAGGGGCAGGCGCTTCCCTCCATGCGGCTTCTGGCCAAGGAGCTGCGGATCAGCGTCATTACCACCAAGCGGGCCTACGAAGACCTGGAGCGGGACGGCTTTATTGTGACCGTACCCGGAAAGGGCTGCTTCGTTGCCCGTCAGAACAGGGAACTCGTGCGGGAGGAGCATCTGCGCCTTGCCCAGGAGCATCTGGAGGCGGCCGTATCGGTCGCCCGCAGCGGGGCCATCAGCCTGCAGGAGCTTACCGAGCTGCTCCAGCTTATCTATGAGGATCAATGAACATGGAAAATCTGATTGAAATTTCCCATCTATGCAAGCAATACGGCGCCTTTTCTCTGAAAGACGTCAGCCTGACGCTGCCCGCAGGCTCTATTGTAGGGCTTATCGGGGAAAACGGCGCCGGCAAGACCACCACGCTCAAGTCCCTTCTGGGGTTGATCCGTCCCGACGGCGGGCAGATCAGCCTGATGGGGATGGACGCGCAGAAGGAGGGCATACGGGCCCACGAGCAAATCGGCGTTGTCCTGGACGAATGCTGCTTCCACGATCACCTGACGCCAACCCATCTGGCGCGCATCCTGTCGCCCCTGTTCCCCAGCTGGGATCATGGGTACTACGCTTCCCTGCTGGAGCGCTTTACCCTTAACCCCGGCAAGCCCGTCAAGGACCTGTCCCGCGGAATGAAAACCAAGCTCTCCCTGGCCTGCGCGCTGGCCCACCATCCACGCCTTCTCATCCTGGATGAGGCAACCAGCGGCCTAGATCCTGTCGTGCGCAGTGAAATGCTGGATCTGTTCCTGGAATTCATCCAGGATGATAGCCGGGGTATCCTCATGTCCACCCATATCACCACCGACCTGGAGCGGGTGGCGGACTACATCGTGCTGCTGCAGCAGGGCCAGGTTCGCCTGGCGGAGGAAAAAGACCGGATGCTGGAGCGCTTTGCCGTGGCCCAGCTCCGGCAGGGCGAGGCGTCCGCCATCCGCCCGGAGGACCGGGGGCCCCTGCGCCGTCACAGCTTTGGCGCCGAGATGTTGGTCGCAGACTGCCGGGCCTTCGGCCGCGCCTACCCCCAGATCCCGCTCAACCGCGCCACGCTCGACGATATCATGGTATTTTACGGAAAGGGGGAAGCCTAACCCATGAAAGGGCTATTGATTAAGGATTTGTTGACCCTGCGCCGGTATGGAAAAATCATGATTGGCGCGGTGGCCTTCATGCTGGCCGCCTCCTTTTTCCTGGAGGATTTCTCCTTTGTCAGCGCCATGGTGGTGGTCTTTGGGGCTACCCTGCCCATCACGGTATTCTCCTATGATACCCTGGCCCATTGGGATGGCTACAGCCTGACCCTGCCGGTCAGCCGCCGCCAGCTTGTTACCAGCAAATACCTGCTGGGCCTGATGCTCAGCACGGCGGGCTTTGCCCTGAGCGCCCTTATCAACCTGGCCGGCGAAGGGGCCGATCCGCAGCGGCTCTGGATCCTCCTGCCGCTGATCTTCCTGGCCGGCAGCGTCCTGTATCTGTCCATCCTGCTGCCGTTGGTCTTCCAGTTCGGCGCGGAAAAGAGCCGCCTTATGATGATGCTGATCCTTATGCTCCCCTTCAGCGCCGCCGCTATCTATGAAAAAACTGGCGGCGACTTCTCTTCCCTCACCCCGCCCGCCCCTTTGCTGGTTATCGGGCTGCCGCTCGCGCTGCTGTCCCTCCTGGCGCTGTCCTGGTGGATCAGCTGCAGGATATATGAGCGAAAGGAATTCTAAACGCATGGCCCTGCCCTGGCGGCAGGGCCTTTTGCGCGACAATTTTGATCGGTGGGTTGTACCTTTTCCCTCCGTGTTGTAAACTTATTAGGTATGCCTGATGGAAAGGAACACCCGATTATCATGAATTATATTGTTTTGGATCTGGAATGGAACCAGGCCGTTACCAAAGAAAAGATCATTCAAAAGCCCTTTCCCCTGCACGGAGAAATTATCCAAATCGGCGCCATTAAGCTGGACGAGCAGCTTCAGGAGCTGGAAACGCTGAAACTCATCATCAAGCCCCGCTACTATGCCAAGATGAACAGCGCGGTCAGGCGGCTGACCGGCATCCATTCCCGCGACCTGGCCCAGGGGCTGGATTTTCCCGAGGCCGTGGACCGTTTCCGCGACTGGTGCGGCCCTGACGCCTGCTTCCTCACCTGGGGCGGCGACGATACCGCCATGCTGCTGGATAATCTGAAGCTGCATCAGCTGGACCTGTCCTGGGTTCCCGCCACCTATAACCTGCAGCAGATTTTTAATGAGCAGATCACCCAGCAAAAGCGCCAGTGGTCCCTGTCCGGCGCGATGGAGCTTCTGGGCATCCCCCAGCAGAACCGCGCCCACGACGCGCTGAACGACGCGCTCCATACGGCCGCCATCGTCCGCGAGCTGGATCTTAAGCGCGGCATCCGCGAATATGGCTCCGACCTAATGGAAAAGGAAGGCGGCAGCTGCCTGCGCAGCCAGCGCTTCAGCGGCTATAGCAGCCGCGGGGAGGCCCTGCAGGATGAGCGCCTGCGCCTTGTGACCTGCCCTGTCTGCGGTCAGATCATGGAGGGCGGCGATTGGCTGCCCCAGGGCCGCAATCGGGAGAGCGCCCTCTTTCGCTGCCCGGAGCACGGCGAATTCATGGCCAAGCTGCGGGTCAAGCGCCTGTCGGAGGGGAATTTTTCGGCAAAAGCCATGCTCTTCGCCCTGGACGCGGAGACAAAGGCCCGCTACATGGAGCGCCTTGTGCAGCGCCAGGCCATCCAGGCTTAGCTGTCTTGACGCTATAAACAGAAAGAACCAGCCGTTACAGGCTGGTTCTTTTATCATATTTAGGATGATATAATGTGACGATTCTAAAAATATATCCCTTAACGAAGAATCCATGCAAGGTATAAATGCACCACACCTTTAACAGTAAGGGCGCAATCGTTATAAAGGTTATCGGCTGTATTTTTGCTTTCAGTAATCAAACCACTGGCAACGCATTTCAACTTCTTGCTGCAAAACACCCCGCCGAAGCGAGCTGTTTCCCTGTCATTCAAATCATTTACGCAGTTTATCTCCAAACCTCTTCCGCAATTTCTTTCACCAATGCTAGTTTTGCCCACTGCTCCTCTTCCGTCAGCTTGTTGCCAATCTCACAGGAAGCAAAGCCGCACTGCGGGCTGAGATACAGCCTTTCAAGGGGAATGTAGTTCGCAGCTTCACGGATTCTGGCGATAACAGCATCCTTTGTCTCCAACGTCGCAGATTTGGTGGTTACAAGGCCAAGAACCACCTTTTTATTCCCGGAAACAACCGCAAGCGGTTCAAAGCCACCTGAGCGTTCATCATCAAACTCCAGATAATATGCATTTACATTTTCCGAAGCAAACAGCACTTCAGCGACTCTGTCATAGGCGCCGCTGCTGGCATAGGTCGAATGGAAATTCCCGCGGCATACATGGGTATTGATGACTAAATCATCGGGCGCTCCCTCTATGGCGAGGTTGTTGATGCGGAGCAGCTTTTCCATCACGGCTTTTAGTCCCTTTTCATCCGTTCCGAAAATCTGTGGAGCGTTTGGATCAACCACCATTCCCCAAGAGCAGTCGTCCAGCTGGATATTGCGGCAGCCTGCATCATACAAATCTGCAATCACTTTTTTGTATCCCGCCACAATGTCCTGAATCAGTTCCTCCGTATTAGCGTAATATTTCGCCGTATTTTCTGCGGCAAACGGCATAATCATCTGCTCAAGGAACTGAGCGGGAGCAGGGATCGTTTGCTTTGCCACCGTAGTCTCATCCTCGAACTGCTTTATAAACTTAAAGTGTTCTATGAACGGGTGCTTCCTTACGGAAACCTTTCCCACCAAATAGGTATCATCAATCATCGCCGCTTCTCCGTGGAACGGAAGTCCGGTCTTCGTCTTGCTGTGTCCCACACCGCTAAAACCCCACATAAAATCCAAGTGCCATGTCGCCCTGCGAAACTCGCCGTCAGTAATCACATGGTAACCCGCCGCTTTCTGTTTTGCCACAAGTTCAGCAATGCATTTGTCCTCTACGGCTTTCAGCTGTTCCGCTTTGATTTTTCCGGCCTCAAAACTTGCTCTTGCCTCTTTTAATTCAGCAGGACGCAGAAAGCTACCCACATGATCATATCGAAATGGAGTGTGCAAATTACCCATAATCAAATCTCTCCTTTTCTTGTTTTGATTTTGCTGCCAGAACCGTATTTTTCAGGCTTGCGACCGTTTTTATCTCCTAGATGTTTTCAAGCCGCAGTCAGGACAATCGTATTGTACTTACCTGCTGTCTTACTGTAAAATATATAAAAGCAACGGTTTGCCATAGGATATATCTATGGCAAACCGTTGATAACCATGCAGCCCTTAATCATGGGGCGGTATTTCCTTGCCCTCTTGTATAATGTTTCAACGCTTCAATATACAGCGATCCAAATTTTCCCGGAACGACCTTGTTGTGCGTAATGTAGCCGACTTCCATATAATCATCCACAGCAAGCGGAACTGCCACGATATTTTTTCCGTTCAATTCCTCGTTAATTACACCGCTACATATCGTATATCCATTCAGCCCGATCAGAAGATTAAACAACGTCGCACGGTCAGAGACCATAATATCCTTTTTGCTGTCGCGGGTGCTTTGGATTTCCTCCGCAAAGTAAAACGAGTTATGCTCTCCCTGCTCGTAAGAAAGCCTTGGATAGGGAGCAAGGTCTTCGAGTGTAACGGACGGTTCCCCTGCCAATGGATTTGACACACCAACAAACACATGCGGCTTGGCAACAAAAAGGCTGTGAAACGTCAGGTCATTTTCACGGAGCGTTTTCCTAATAACCATCTCATTAAATTTATTCAGGTAAAGCACACCGACCTCGCTATGTAGCTTAGCTACGTCTTGAATCAATTCATAGGTCTGTGTTTCCCGAATGCGAAAATCATACTCCTCCCCACCATAATTTTTCAAAAGCGCTACAAACGCCTCCACTGCAAAGGAATAATGTTGGGTAGAAACACAGAATTGATGCTTAACAGGTACACCTCCAAGGTATCTTTCCTCTATCAGGCTTATCTGTTCAATAACCTGCCTGGCATAACCTAAAAATTCCTCGCCTTCTGCGGATATAGATATGCCTTTATTGGTGCGTATGAATAAACTGATGCCAAGTTCATTCTCTAATTCCTTGATGGAAGCCGTGAGGCTAGGTTGGGCGATGAACAAACGCTTTGCCGCTGCTGTAATATTCTTTGTATCTGAAACCATAACGGCATATTTTAATTGCTGCAATGTCATAAAGCGTTCCCTCCATGCTCAATGTTTACCGCCACGGGCAGCATCGTCTATTTTAGATTGACGTTGCTTCTTCAAGTAAAGCCGCAGCATTTCACGCTTTAATTCCACTCCTGCTTGAAGTCCTTTATCACGGCAGGCTTGGCCAATAGATATGCGTCAATCCATCGGTATTTCATCCCGTGCCTCCTCCCGGCCCCGTTTAGTCCCGCAGGATCTTTTCCATCGGCCGTCCCTTGGCCAGCTCGTCCACCAGCTTATCCAGATAGCGGATCTGCCGCATCAGCGGATCCTCGATCGATTCGACCCGCACGCCGCAAACCACGCCTGTGATCTTGTCGCTGTTGGGATTGATCCGGGGCGCCTGGCGGAAAAAGTCCCCATAGCTTACTGTCCCAGCGGCTGCCTGAGCGATCTCCCCGGCGCTGTAGCCGGTCAGCCATCCGATCACCGTATCCACCTCCGCCGCTGTCCGCCCTTTTTTCACAGCTTTATTGACCAGCAGCGGATAGATTTTCGCAAAGCTCATGGCGTATACCTTCTCATTCGTCATCCATCAGCCCTCCTTGGCCTTCCCCGTCTGCCTGCGGTGGGCGCGCATGAAACGGATAAAGCCCGCCCAGTCATACCGGCTGAGAAAGTGGCCGCCTTCGCGCATGTGATAGCCCAGCCTTCCCTCTATGAAGGCGTCGCCGCACTCCGGCATCCGGTCTGGATGGATCATGCCGCCCGCCGCCACACAGGCGAGGTACTCCTGCGCCGGATCAGCCCAGGCGTCCTGCGCGGCGCTGGCCACATACACATACCGCGGCTCAATTGCCTTGAGCAAAAAGTGCTGATCAAAGGGCATGGCCCCCTCGCGGCCCCGGTAGGCCTGATAGTTGGGACAGAACCAATAGGGGAATCGGGCGCAGATATCCTCCACCGTTTCGCCATGGGTACCCCGGGCCAGCGCCGCTCCCGAACAGCCGGAGTCATTGGACATGACGAAGGTAAAGCGTTCGTCGCCCGCCGCCGCCAAGAGCGCGGTCTTGCCCAGCCTTGAATGGCCCAGTACCGCCAGGTTATCCGTATCCAGCTCCGGCAGCGTCGTCAGGTAATCGGCCACGCGGCTGGCCGCCCAGGCCCATAGCGATAGCTTGCCCCATCCGTCGCCGGGCTGGGGTCCGCTGCGCAGCAGGCGTGGCAGCGGCTCCTGGAAGCCGTCGTCCCGGTCGCAGGCCACGTCCTCATAGCAAAGGCAGGCCACAGCCAGCCCCTCGTCCACCATCTCCTCCGCCGGATAATACCGGTTGGGGATCGCCCGCTCAAAGGAGAGGAAAACCGCCGCCATCGGCCGCATTTGCTTCTTGGGGATGGTCAGGCAGAAGGGGAATCCGGCTCTGCCCTGCGAGGTTTCAACCCACAGCTGCATCCGTTTCTCCACCGCCTTGCCTGCCCATGCGTTTTCGTTGCAGGCCAGCTCCTCCGCCCACACCCGCTCCGGCGCCGGAGGCGGAAAACCATATTCCTGACTGTACAGCAGCTCCAGCATGTCCCGCCGGGCCTTCGCTGTGGGAAGCTGAAGCGCCTCCACCTTCTTTTTGAGCATATTCGGTCCTCCTCATTTTCGTCTTTCGCCCCAGCGGACGCTTCCCTCGAAGGCCACCGGGACGCTTTCCTATTCGACACGGCCATCAGATCGCACCCATAGAAGGCCTGCAGGCGGCGCTGCACCTGCTTACGTTTCCCTGGCGTTACCGCGCCGCTTCCGCAGCTGAAGGGCAAAAGCATCTCCCCCTTGTGAGCGCCGCGTATGATGGTATCCTGCACAGCCAGCGGCCTTGCACCTATAAGGGCAATATCGGGGATTCCGCCGCCGGCTGAGCCTAAAGCCGCCTGTTTTCTCTCCATGTTACACAATAGCATGGTGAAAGGCAAGCCCCTTCCCCAAACGGGCTTACCCTGCAGCCATCGCCCATTCGGGGAACTAGCCCGCTATGGAGCCTGCACGGCTTGAATATACCCGGATGGACCCGGTTGATCGTGCAGCCTACTATGCTGAAACAAAGAGCGTCCGCCGTGGGGTTCCACGGCGGACGCTCTTTATGATTCACGCTTCCATTCCGTGCCGGGCTTAGCACCGGCTTACGGTTATGGCCGCAGTATTGTTGGTAAGGTCGGGATCAAAGGTCAGCGACGATACGGACGCCTGGTTGGCAATCTCGCCCGGAACGCAGGGATCGACGATACCGGCGATCAATACCGTAACCGAACAGCCCGCCCCCAGCGCACCTAAAGCAAAGCTGCCCGTCCAGGAATACCAGCTGCATCCTCCATCCAGGGAATAGACCGGGCATCTCAGCTGTGGGGGAATCACGTCTGTTATCAGTACGTCCGCCGCGTCGGCCGGCCCGCCGTTGGTCACAGTCAGCCGATAGGTCAGATATTGGCAGGGAACCGCCGGATCCGGGCAGGCCGTCTTGCTGATCGATAGATCTGCGCCGCTTTGCACCGGCGTATCGGCCGCCGCCGTGTTGTTGGCCTCGTTGGGGTCGGGCAGGCTGCTGAGGATCGTTGCTGTATTATGCAGAATCCCTGCCGCCGAAGCACCGACCAAAGCCCGGATCAACACCGCCGTGCTCTGTCCGGCCGCCAGGCTTCCCAAGATATAGGGACTGCTCCAGGGCTGCCAGGCCGCACCGCCATCGACAGAGTATTCAGCGTCATCCAGCCCGGGGGGCAGGGCGTCATAAAGGGTCGCATCGTTCACGCTGTCCGGTCCATAGTTGGTCACAACCAGCGTATAGACCAACCTTTGGCCCGGTATGGCCGGCGTGGGCGCAGCGCTTTTGGCCAGCGCAAGATCCGCCGAAGAACCGCCCGTCACAGGCGTCTGTACGGTGGATGTATTGTTATCCGGATCCGGGTCGGGCGTATCGCTGCCGACTATCGCCGTATTTTCCAGCGTATCGCCGGGAGCGGCTGTCACAGTGCCTCTGATCAGGATGACCGTCCCGGCGCCCGCTGCGATGCTCCCCAGGGCATAGGCCCCATCCCAGGGCATCCACGTCGCGCCTTCATCCAGGGAATAGGCCCCCTGCTCTACCCCTTCGGGCAGCCTATCGCCTATCCGCACATTTTGTGCGTCGGCAGGCCCTCCATTGGTGATCTGCAGGCGGTAGGTCACAGTGCCTCCCGCCTCCACCGGGCTGGGGGAGGCTGATTTTTCCATGGCAAGATCCGCCAGCGCAGAGACGGGTGTGACGATGGTATCCAGGTTGTTGGAGGGATCCGGGTCAGGCGTGTCGCTGCTAACGGAGGCTGTGTTCACGATCCATCCGCTGGCCGCCAGGGCTACGCTGCCCCGCAGCCTTAGGGTATACGCCGCCCCGGCCGCAAGCAGCCCCAGCCTATAGGAACCGTTCCATGGCCTCCAGGTCGCGCCGCCGTCCACGGAAAAGGTTGCGCCTGTGACGGCCGAAGGCAGGCTATCCCGCACTACTACCTGCTGCGCGTCCGCTGGCCCCTCATTGGCGATCTGCAGCGTATAGGTGATGAACCCGCCCGGGGCAACGGTGTCCGGCTCCGCCCGCTTCACCATGGATAAATCGGCGGAGGGAACGGTGGGCGTCGTGACGGTGCTTTGGTTGTTATCCGGATTGGGATCCGGCGTGTCGCTGGCCACCAAGGCAGTATTGACCAGCGCCCCCGTCACAAAGGACGAAACTGTCGCCCGTATCCAGAGCGAAAGGGCGGCGGCAGGCGCCAGATCGCCTACGGTATAGTTCCCCGCAAAGGGGATCCAGCTCAAGCCGCCGTCGGCAGAAATTTCCCCCTGCTCCAATCCGGCTGGCAGCGCGTCTGTCAGGACTACGCGCTTTGCGTCCGACGGCCCGGCGTTGGAAACCAGCAGCACATAGATCAAGGAGCCGCCCACCAGCACAGGGCTGGGGCTTGCCGTTTTGACGATGGAGATATCCGCCGAGGGCAGAATAGGCGTCTGCGCCCCGTCCGTGTTATTGGTTAGATCCGGATCAGGGGTAATGCTGCTGACCACTGCGGTGTTGACCAGGCTCCCTGAAGCCGAGGCGCTGAGCATACCCTGGATCTGGATGCTCCGGCTTTCCCCCGCCGGCAGCACGCCCATCCTATAAGGGCTGACCCACGGGCGGTAGGTAGCGCCGCCGTCCAGGGAGAATTCCGGCTCCAGCACCGATGCCGGCAGCACATCGACCAGCGTGACGTCACGCGCGTCGGAAGGGCCGTTATTGGCGACTGTCACACGATAAGCAAAGATTTGCCCCGGCACAGCGGCTTGTGCGCCGGCTGTTTTGGTGACCGATAGGTCGGCCGAAGCTGCAATGCGGGTATCCGCCTCGTCTGTGTTGTTGTCCGTGTTAGGATCCGGCGTATCGCTGGTCACGGAAGCGCGGTTCACCATCGTGCCATCGGCGGCCGAGGGATCCACGGTACCCTGAATTGTGATGGTGCGCTCCTCTCCCGCCGCCAGCGTTCCGAGGGAATAGGGGCTGATCCACGGGCGATAGACGGCGCCGTCCAGGGAAAACTCCGGATTCAGGATTTGAGCAGGGACAGCATCGTTCACCACCACGTTCTGCGCCGCGCTGGGGCCGGCATTGGCGATGGTGAGGGTATAGCTCAGCCTGGCTCCCGCGTTTACAGCCGCAGCATCCGCCCCCTTGACCAGGGATAAATCAGCCGATACGCCGACGGGAATCAGCGCCGTATCCTCATTGTTAGCTGGATTGGGGTCGGGCGTGTCGCTGGCTACCGAGGCCGTATTCGCTATGATGCCTGTGGCCTGAACGTCCAGCAGCCCCCGCAGCAGCACCGTCTGGGTCGCGCCGCTGGGCAGGACGCCCAGATTCACGCTGCCAGTCCACGCCGTCCATTGGTTCCCCCCGTCCAGAGAAAAGGCGGCATCGCTTAAAACTGTGGGCAGCGTGTCGGTGACCACCGTATTGACCGCTGGATTCGGCCCGAAATTCGTGATATCCAGGCGGTAAATGAGCGTCTGGCCCGGCGTGGCTGGATCGGGGCTGCCGCTCTTGGCCAGCATGAGGTCTGCCGCCGTATTGATCGGTGTAATTTCCGTATCCTGGTTATTATCCGGGTTGGGATCCGGGGTTGGGCTGCTGACCGAGGCGGTATTGACGACCGTACCCGCAGCCGAAGGATTTACCTGGCCCCGCAGCCATATGGTGCGCGCAGCGCCGGCGGGCAGCGTCCCCAAAGCCGTTGATCCAGTCCAGGGCTGATAGGAGACGCCGCCGTCTGTTGAGTATTCCAGGGCAAGCAGCTGCGCCGGCGGGACATCCGTCAGGGTAACGAGCTGCGCGTCGCCCGGGCCATTATTTTGCACGGTGATCCCATAGCGTAGCTCGCCGCCCGCAGGCACGGGAGCCGGATCGCCCGTTTTGGTTACGGCAAGATCTGCGCTGGGCACCACGTCCGTTTCATCTGTCGATGTGTTGTTGGACCGGTCCGGATCCGGCGTCGCGCTGTCCACGGTTGCGGTGTTCGTCACTATGCCCGAAACCGAAGTGCCGATCCGGGCGCGAACCAGCACCAGCCGCGCCGCGCCCGGCGCAAGATCCCCAATGGTATAAGTACCGGGCCAGGGCTGAAAAGTCGCGCCGTTGTCCAGAGAAAAGGCCGCGTCTGTCAGCTCGCTGGGAACGATGTCTGACAGCACTGCCGCACGGGCTACTGACGGTCCGGCGTTGGCTACGGTAAGGGTGTAGGTCACCAGCCCGCCAGGCTCGGCCGACTGGGGACTGCCTAGCTTGACGACCGACAAATCAGCCCGTTCGTCCACCTGCGTCGTTTGGGTGTCAGTATTGTTGGATAGGTTTGGATCGGGCGTGCTTGACAGCACGGCCGCCGTATTTTCTATGACGCCCACGGCCGATGGATCGACGGTCCCGCGGATCAGGATGATCCGCCTCTGCCCGTTAGGCAAATCGCCAAGCTGATAGGGGCTCGACCATGCGCTCCATGTGGCTCCGCCATCCAGTGAAAAGGTCGCGTTCTGCACCGCAGACGGGAGGTTGTCGGTCAGCACAATCTGTTCCGCCGGCGAGGGCCCTGCGTTTGTCACCGTTAGGGTATAGGTCAGCAGGCCGCCGGGTTCAGCCATGCCGGAGCCGGCGGTTTTGACGATAGCGATATCGGCAGCGGCGCCGACAAGCACCGGCGCCTGGTTGGACAAAACGGAAAATACCGCTGGGATTCCACCCTCCACCGGCGTATAGGCATAGGACATCGCCGCCACGTTCAATGCAGGGTTAGGCGAGGGCAGCGCCTCGATCCTCGCATCAAAGGATATGGTGGCCGCGGCGCCTCCGGCAATATCCGGCAGGGCAAAGCCGGCGTTAGGATCGGCGCCCGGCGACGCGCCGCCGTTAACCAGTACGCTGCCTGGCACAAAGCGCAGCCCACCCGGCAGCGTATCCTGGAAGGTAACCGAGGTAAGCGGGCTTGCACAGGTATTGGAAAGGGTAACGGTAAAGCGTACGGTTTCCCCCACGTTCGCGGTGGGGCGGTCCACGGTCTTAATGGGGATAAATTGCGGCACCTGAATCTCCCGAAGGGCAATATCGTCTATCGCATAGTCGTTGCCCACCACCTCCGGCCCTTCGCTGAGGAATTCCACCGTTAGCCTGGTATTCGGTCCGGATTGGATCACACTGCCGATTTGCTTCCATTCCGGTACGTCTGTATGGACGGGAATTAGCTGTCCCAGCGTTGCACTGTACAGGATACCGCCGTTTTCATCCAGTACCCGCACGCCCAGCTCCGGGTCAGGATAGCCTGTAGCCTTGAACAGATTCAGGATCCACGCGGTGAAAAGGTAATTGGTTTCCGGCTGGACGTCTACTTGGCTGCGGAAAAAGACCGCGCCAGGGTTGAAGCCGTTCACCACCATCATCCGTCCGGTCTCATTTCCCTGGGTATGATCGGCTATACGCCACCATGCGCCGATCTCATTGCTCGCCGCATCATTCATGATATTCTGTACCGTATATTCCCCGCCCATCGGCGCATATACCGCAGGATTGGGCAGCACATAGGTAAAATCCGGCGTAACGCCAGGATAAGGCTCCGTCGGCGCGCCGGTGTTCGCCTCCGTCCCCTGGGGGAAGGAACCAAACGTACCGCCGTCGGCATCGGTAATTCGATTATCTCCCGAAATGATGGCGCATGGGTCCAGGATCGCCTGGATGGGCGTATAGGTTACCGGGCCATTGAGAAAACTCTGATTGGTCAGATCTGCTGTGGACACCGCGACCATCAGCGTGTTGGGTGTTACCGCGTCTAAATTGGTCGCTGCCGCCGGTGGATTCGCCACGGCGCTGATGGGCGGATTCTTCCCTTGGGGCACATCGCCCGGCACCGCGGCGGAAAAATCGCCCGGCGAGGGAATCCCGCCTGAAACGCCATATGCTTCGACGATGCGGTAGGAACCGGCGGGGACATTGACAAAGCGATAGTTACCGGCGTTATCCGTTAGCACCGTTAGCCGGGCGCTCGTATTGATGTTTTGAAGCACAACAGGGATATTCGCGATTCCCGGATCTCCAGAGGAAACCGCCGCGCTTCTGTTTCGGTTAAATATGACGCTGCCTGATATTGTTGCCATTGCGTGACGCACCTTTCTTCTCTTTTGCTTCCGGCGCTTATGATGGCCTCCGCTATAGGATAAGCGCCGCGTCAGAATTCAGCCATATGGCCTTTATTGGGTTCTATGCCATCGCTATATGGTATGCAGGCGCGCTTTTGTCCGCTCCCCGGCGGCCAAGCGGCATCACAAGGCGCTTCTGGATAAAGCGCGTCCTTCTTCTTTCGGTTTGGATGCTTTCGCGCCGATGTCGGCGTCTATCGGTCCCCCATCCGCTTTTGCATAACCACAAAAGAGGCAAAGTCATGACCACCCCTAAGAGGGGTGGCATGATTCGCGGCCTAAAAGGCCGT
>UQLW01000036.1 GCA_900542005.1 uncultured Eubacteriales bacterium | reverse complement strand
CGCCGTCTGCGATGGGAACCGGCGTGAGGACGGCGTCGGGCATAAGGTCATGGGCGGCCTGGGCCAGCGCTTCAATTATCTGGCTGCTGGACAGGGATCCCTTAAAGGAATCCGGCGCCAGCAGGATATGCATGGGTTTTGTCATCATCAGCCTCCTGCAGGGTTTTTCTTACTATACAACTTTCCGCGCCCATTGGGTAGACAGAGCAAGGCACTTTGGGATAAAATAGGGAACGCTTTTCATGAAAGGAGGCAGAGGCGATGGAAAGAATGGACGAACGGGCGCAGGCGCTGCTTACAGCCTGGGTGCAGGGGCTGCAGGAATGCTTTGGGGGGCGGATCCGCCTGGCGGCGCTGGTGGGAAGCCAGGCGCGGGGAGAAGCGGGGCCGGAAAGCGATGTGGATCTCAACGTGGTGCTGGATCATGTGGAGGAGGCCGACGTGGAGGCGATGGCACGGCTGGTCGAGGCGCTGCCCTACCGGGAGCTGGCCTGCGGCTGGCTGGGCGGGCTGGATGAGCTGGAGGCCTGGCCCCTCTGGGATCATGTGGGGACCTATATGGCCTATCGGGTGCTGCTTGGCTCCATGGATGTGCTGCCGCCCCTGACCGACCGGATGCTGATCGATTCGGTAGCCGCCAACCTGGCGGCGCTGAGCCATGCTCTGCGCTACCGCAGAATATACGGCGGCGACCGGGCACAGGCTGCGGAAAAGGCGCTGGGCGAGAAAAAGGCCATTGGCCATACCCTGCGGGCCTACCGGATGCTGTGCGGCCGCAATCCCGCTTTCCAGGGCGACCCGCTGGATGAGGAGGTTATGGCGCTGACATCCGAGACGCCCGCGGAGCAGATCCTGTCGGTGTGCGAGCGCTGGGCCGCCAGCCTGCTGCGCCGCCTGGGTGCAGCAATGGCCTGAGCAAAATTCTCCATATGCCCTGCCAGGGGAAGCTGGTATAATGAATAAAGCGGTGGATAATCCGCCAACGCAGGATCGGCTTTTCACAAGGCCGATTTTATTATGCATCGCGCAGGCATGGAGCCTGCGCCCGGGGAAGAAACGGTAAGGAGAAGAGATGAGCGGGAGCAAAAGCACGCCCTGGTACAGGGATAAGGAATTTTTTGAAGGCGTCATGCGTATCGGTATGCCCGTCGCGCTGCAGAACCTGATGACCTCTACGTTGTCGATGATCGACTCGATGATGATCGGCTCAGTGGGGGAAACCTCGCTGGCTGCGGTCGGTATGGCGGGGCAGTGGGGATCGCTGCTCTTTTCAGCCTATTGGGGCCTGTGTTGCGGCGGTACCATGTTCTTTTCCCAGTATTGGGGAGCCGGGGATATCAAGGGCATCCGGCGGGCCTTCTCCGTTACGCTGATGAGCATGATGGCGGTGGGGCTGATCTTTTGCCTGCTGGCCCTTTTGGCGCCGGCGTGGGTGCTGGCCATCTATACCAACGACCCCGACGTGCAGCGCCAGGGCGCCCAATATCTGCAGATCATGTCGGTGGGCTACCTGGCCCAGGTGGCCAGCATGGCCATGAGCGGCTTGCTTCGCTCGACGGAGAACGTCAAGCTACCGCTTTTTGCTTCGCTGGCCTCCATTGCGACCAATACCTTTGTCAACTGGCTTTTGATCTACGGAAACTGGGGCCTGCCGGCCCTGGGGGTGCGGGGCGCGGCGATCGCCTCGGTGCTGGCGGCCTTTGTGAACCTGTTGATTATCCTGGGCGCTTCGGCCTCCCAGGGCAACGTGCTGATGGGCGCGCTCCGGCGGGTGCTGCATATCGAATGGCGCTTTATCGGGGAGTATTTCCGCAAATCTTCGCCGATTATTGCCAACGAGCTCTTCTATGGCTTCGCCGTCATGGCGATCAACATGGTGATGGGGCGGCAGGGAGCGGCCAACCTCTCTGCGCTGACGGTATTCCGCACGCTGGAGGGCTTGATTTTCGCCTTCTTTGGCGGCCTTTCCAACGCATCCTCGGTTATGGTGGGCAAGGCCATCGGCGCAGGGGAGCTGGATAAGGGGCTGCGGGACGCCAAGCGCTTTGCGCTGCTATGTCCGGCCATGAGCTTTCTGGTATGCCTCGTCGTATTGGCGCTGCGCCGGCCCATCGTGGGCCTTTTCGGGGTGAGCGGCAGCGTGGCGGCTACCGTCATGAGTATGCTCATGATCTACACCGTGACTGCGCCGATGCGCACCAGCAACTATATTCAGGTGAATATCTTCCGTTCCGGCGGGGAGACCCGGATGGGCATGTTCCTGGAGGTGGGGGGCATCTGGCTGGTCGGCGTGCCCCTGGTTTACCTGACGGGCATGGTGTGGCATTTGCCCTTCCTGGCGATTTTTGTGATGTTCTATGTGGAGGATGCGATCAAGTGCTTCATTGAGCCGCTGTACTTGGCCAGCGGCCGGTGGATCCGGCCGGTTACGCCCCAGGGCCAGGCAGCCCTGGCGGCATTCCGCGACCAAAGAAAACGGCGCCGGGGCCGCGCGGCTTAACCGCGGCCAGAAAGGGGTGGACGATGGATACGATGAAATGGAAGAAGTACCGCGACTTGTTTGAGCGGGAGCTGCTGGATTCGGTGGAACCCTTTTGGACCCAAAGCGAGATGCTGGACCGGGAATACGGCGGCATATTCTCCTCCCTGGACCGGGAAGGCAGGGTGTATAACACCGACAAATCGGTGTGGTTCCAGGGGCGGTGCCTGTGGACCTATGCTGACCTGATGGCCCACTTTGGCCAGCGGCCCCAGTGGATGGAGATTTGCCAGAGCTGCATGCGCTTTATGGATGCGCATTGCTTTGACAAGGATGGACGGATGTACTTTACCGTTACCCGCCAGGGCCGGCCGCTGCGCAAGCGCCGCTACTTTTTCTCTGAAACCTTCTATATCGTGGGCATGGCCGAATATGCGCGGGTAACCGGGGACCGCCAGGCGCTGGAGAAGGCGAAGGCGGTCTTTGACCGGGTGCTGAAGATCTATGACGATCCTGCCAGCGATCCCTATAAGATCACGCCGAAGTCCGACCCCGAAACCCGCCAGATGAAGGCCTTGGCCAATTCCATGATTTTGACCAATGTGACGGCCGTGCTGCGCAGGGCCGACCCGGAAACCGACTATGATCCCATTACCCGCCGGCTTATCGGCGATATTCTGCGGGATTTCTATAAGCCGGAGCTGCGCTGCGTGCTGGAAAGCGTGGGCCTTAACGGCGAATTTTACGGAGATATTTCCGAGGGCCGCCTGGTGGATCCCGGGCACAGCCTGGAGGCGTCCTGGTTCATCATGGCTGAAGCGGAGCGCATGGGCGACGGGGAGATGCTGAAAAAGGCCCTCCATATTTTTGATGGGTCCATTGCCCTGGGCTGGGATGAGCAGCAGGGCGGGGGCATCGTCTACTATGCCGACGCGCTGGGCAAGCCGGTTGTGCCGCTGGAGTGGGACATGAAGCTGTGGTGGCCCCATAATGAAGCCATCATCGCCGCGCTGATGGCCTACCGCCTGACGGGCGAGGAGCGCTTTGCCCAGTGGTTTGAGCGAATTACGGAGTATGCCTTCAGCCACTTCCCCGATCACGAGCATGGCGAATGGTATGGATACCTGCATCGGGACGGCTCGGTGAGCCATACGCTCAAGGGCTCCACCTTTAAGGGCCCCTTCCACCTTTTCCGCATGCTGACGGTCTGCTTGGATGAGATGGATAAACTGCTGAAAGCGTAAGCCTGGGAGATATGGTCAAAATGCCCTGAATGCTATGCGCCGGTACGCTGAAATTCGGCGGACGGCGCAAGTTTGCTTTGCCAAGCGGCCGAAGAAAATGGTAAGATCGCTTTGTGGAAAAGGAGGTCAATCCATGAAGCGGATCAAATTTGCCTGCATTGAGAAGACGATACATTTTCTCCTGAAAGAGGATCTGCCCCATGAGGCGGCGGTAGCCGCTGTGCGCGGGGAGGTTGCCCACTATAAGGATACGCTGGAGCGCAGCCGTACCCAATACCGCATTGAGGAGGAGACTGTAGAGCCGGACGGCTCGGTCATCATCAAGATCAAGATGCAGTATAACCATATCCCCTGCGGCGATTATTTAAGGTAAAGCAGCGATCCCTGGGGAAACATTTCCCGTTCGTAAGCCGAGCAGCATGAAAGCGTAAGTCCAGGTTGTCTGGGCTTACGCTTTTTTTGCGGCGCGGAACGTTGCCGATTAAAAAGGAATATTCAAGCGTGTAGCCATGGGCGTAAATCCAGCTCTGGGCAGCACGCATTTTTTTTAGGAGGATATATGCAAGAGAAAAGTCAAACCCCGATGCAAAACCGGCTGGCCGACGCGCCGGTGGGCAAGCTGTTGGTCACGTTCGCCATACCCTGCGTGCTTTCTATGCTGGTTAGCGCGCTGTATAACATTGTGGACCAAATTTTTATCGGCCAGGGCGTGGGGTACCTGGGCAACGCGGCTACAAACGTCGTATTCCCCTATACAGTGGCCGCCCTGGCCGTGGCGCTATGGATCGGCGATGGCAGCGCGGCGCTTTTCAGCCTCTGTATGGGCAGGGGCGAACGGGACAAGGCCAGCCGCAGCGTGGCCAATGGCCTGGTGCTAACCCTGCTGGCCGCATGCCTGCTAACTGTAGCCGGATTCGTCTTTGAAGACGGTTTATTGCAGCTCTTCGGCGTAACGGAGGCCTGTTATGACTACGCCAGGGAGTATATGACGGTCATTTTGATAGGCATCCCATTTTATGTCTTTACATCATCGGTCAATGGCATGATCCGGGCTGACGGTTCGCCGGGATACGCCATGGCTGCCACTGTGCTGGGCGCGGTGATGAACCTGATTTTGGACCCTATCGCCATCTTCGTGCTGGATATGGGTGTGGCAGGCGCGGCCGCCGCTACCGTAATTGGCCAGGCCGCCACAGCTATCCTATCAGCCTTCTATTTCCGCCGGCCCAAATCCTTCCGCCTGACGCGGGCTGATTTCCGGCTTGAGGGCGGGATCGTGAAGCGCATGATCCAGGTGGGTATTTCCAGCTTTATCATCCAAATTGCCATCGTGATCGTTTCCAGCGTAGCCAATCATGTCATTGGAAAATACGGACCGCAGTCAATCTATGGCGCGGATATTCCCTTGTCAGTAGTAGGCATTGTGATGAAGGTCTTTGCGATCGTCATTGCCTTTGCGGTAGGGATCGCCGTGGGCGGGCAGCCCATCGTGGGCTACAATTATGGGGCGCGCCGGTATGACCGCGTGATGGGCACCTGTAAGCTGATTATGGTGGCGAATTTGGCGGTAGGCCTGGCGGCCACGGCTATTTTTGAGCTCTGCCCCCAAGCGGTTGTCAACCTTTTTGGCCATGAAAACGCGCTATACAATGAATATGCTGTCCGCTGCTTCCGTGTCTTTCTCAGCGGCATCTGCCTGTGCTGCATCCAGAAGGCGGGCAGTATCTTTTTGCAGTCCCTAGGCAAACCGGTCAGTTCTACCCTGCTCTCTCTAGCCCGGGATGTGGTGTTTTTCGTGCCGGGCTTGTTCATTTTGGGGGCCGCAGGCGGTGTAACGGGTATGCTTTGGGCTGCGCCGATCGCCGATATCCTGGCCTTTGCGCTCACGGCGCTGCTGCTATTTCTGCAGCTGCGGGAGATCCGCTTTTCGGCGGCGAATCAAGGCAAGGCCCAGGACAAGGGCGCCGTATAGCGCCATGGCCAGCAGCAGGATGAGGCAGAAATCCCGGGCGGCGGCATAGGTCTCGGGAGAGAAGCACCGGATAATGATATGGGCGATAAGGTAGCTGGCAGGCGCCAGCAGCAGCCGCTCCCACAGCCTGCGGCGGCGCCTGCGCAGCGGGAAATACAGCGCGGCGGCGACGAGAAGCAGAAACAGCGCGATCAGGGCGTAATGATTCAGCACAAGACGGGGCAGCACAATGCCATGCATATAGGGGTGCAGATCCAGCCCGGTGAGCAGCGACATTTCGCTGCCGTCGTTGGCGCTGTAGTAGACGGTCGGCCGGGAGCCGTCCTCCCCAAGGGGAATGGAGATCCTGGGGTTGCGGATCGTGGTTTGCGTGAGCTGCGCCCAAAGCGTTGTCCAGGCCGAGAGGCAGTACTCGATTTCCCCCTCTTCTCCATAGGGCCCGTCCAGCTGGTATCCGGCGACCTTATCGGAAAAAACGATAGTGGTTTTATCCTCTGTGGAAATGCAGGAGACCACAGATTCCCCAGCCGGCAGGTATTCCGGCGTGGTAAGGAAGGCGGCAACCAGCACAAAGACCGCAGCCACAACCAGCGCGGTAACGGCGATTACGAGATTGCGCTGATGGGTCAGGCGATGGCGCAGCTTTTTCAGCGGCGCAATATCCTCCGGCTCAGGCATCGGCTGCGGCGCGCGGAGGGCGGCCAGTGCCTGCCGGCAGCCGTCGCAGCCCTCCAGATGCGACTCGATGAATCGGTTGGTTTCCGGGCTGGTCATGTCCTCGGCATACAGGGCAAGCAGATCGCGGATCAGCGGGCAATGGTCATTCATGTTGTTTCCTCCATTTTGTCCCGGATTTTTTTGCGGGCCCGGTGATAGGTGACGCAGGCCCAGTTAGGCGTCTTTCCATAGGCTTCGGCAATCTGGCGGAAGCTCAGCGCGCCGAACACCCGCAGGGAGAAAACGCCACGATAGGGTTCGGCTAGCTGCCGGAGCGCTATGCGGGCCTGCCGGGAGGCTTCCCGGGTATAGAGCCCCTCGTCAGGGTCGGGCTGCGGCGGCTGGGCGGGCGTATCGCCGGTAAAGGACAGGCGCCGGTCCTTGCGAATGCGGGAATAGTAGCAGTGTTTGGCAATCTGGCACAGCCATACGCGGATGTCGCATTGGCCCCGGAAGCGGTCAAGCGCCTCCATGGAGCGCAGGAAGGCCTCGCTGGTGATATCCTCGGCCAGCTCCCGGCGGCCGCACAGGGCCAGCGCATACCGGTATACGTCATGGAAATAGGTTTCATAGATCGTTTCAAATTCCGTAGCATCCTCACCCCCTTCGTATATAAGACGCGGGATCACGAATTTCCTTACAAAAATCCTGATGAAAGGCAAAGAAAAGGCCGGAGCATAAGCTCCGGCCCATCCTTTGCCTGTTATCCGCCGGGACGTAGCGGATAGGGCGGTGACATCCTGCGTCACATGATGAAGAAGAATTTAATCCGTTACAATGTCGGTGTAGAAGCCGGCGTCCTGATAGCGCTTGAGGTTTTCCACATAGCGCTCGGTCATCTTGGCCTCCACCGCCTCCAGGCCGTTGGCCTGGGCATAGGCCTGGAAGTCGTTCCACGCCTGCTCCACAGCGGCCTCGGATTCAGCCGTAATCATGGCGGCGGTGGACTTGTTCCACTGATCGCTGATCTTGGTGTACATGGCCATCTCGTCGTCGGAGCTCTCCACACGGGCGAAGCTCATGGCCGGGTTCTTGTTCTCGTGGGCCAGGTTCTTGTTCATCAGGCGGTATTGATTGCCGCGCTCAGCGCCATATTTCGACCACTCGTCCTTGGCGTTTACCGCACCGGCGGCCCAGGACAGGCCTTCGCACCAACCGGAGCCCTGGAGGTAGATGGTCTGATGCATCAGCTTCTTCTCGTCGGCGGTGGCGTTGATGTACTCCTCCGTCTGCTTCGGTACGCCGTCCACCATGTTGTAGGTAAGGCCTTCGATGCCCAGCTGCGAGAGCTTGTCGCCCTCAGGGCTCTTCATGAACTCCATGAAGCAGATGGCGCGTCCGGGCTCCTCGCAGTTGGTGGAGATGAAGCAGCTGGCAAAGCCCAGGCCGTAATCGTTCTGGGTATAGAGGTTTTCGCCCTTATAGGTCAGCGGCTCCATGACCTGCTCGAAGAAGGGCTTGGTCAGATCGTCGTGCTTGCCGCCCATGCCCAGCTCCTCGCGCCATACGCGGTCGACCTCGTAGGCGTACTGCGCATTGTAAGCTGCGGCGAACACCTGGCCGGATTCATTGCGGGAGAAAAAGTCCTCAGGACGCACGCCCAGGTAGTCCTTCACCAGGATACCGTCGCGGTACCATTTGTTCATCAGCTTGTAATACTCCAGCCAGGACTCATCGGTCCACTGGGTTTTGATGGACTTGGTCTCGCTATTCCAGCGGTTGCCGTCCGGGCAGCCCATCCAGTAGGAGATGCAGTAGGGCCAGGAGGGATGCATGTTGTAGACCATGGTAACGCCCACATCGGCAGCCTTTTCCTTGACCGCGTAGAAGGTCTGCTCCAGCTCTTCTACCGAGGTGAACATGGGGAGCTGCAGCTTTTCCATGATGTCCGACCGGTAGGCCAGGGTATAGTTACCGAAGTTGCCGATGCTGTTTTCATCGGTATAGGCGCGCTCGTCGTTGTAATGGGTGATGAAGGTGTAGATATGGCCGTCAGCCGCCTGGTTGTTCACCTTCTCCAGGGGATCCACCAGATCCATGAATTCGGGGCAATGCTCCGCGGCCAGCTCATCCCAGCGGTAGCACACGTCGGGATCCTGGAAGCGCTGGGTCAGGTTCGAGGTGAACACAAGATCGTTCAGCTCCTGAGCGGCCAGCTGCACGCTCAGAATCTGAAGGTCGGAGCCCTTGGTGATTTCCAGGCTTACGCCGGTCAGCTCGGTGATCTTCTTGGAGGTTGCGTCCTCGCCAAAGGTATCGGAGCCCCACCAATCATAGTCGATGTAGCAGGAGAAGGTTACCGGAGAGGTATCCTTTTCCCAGGAGAGGTTTTCCCAGGTGGCGGGCGCTTCAGCCCCGGCGGCTGTCGTTTCCGCATCGCCCTCGGCGGTGGTGGCTGCGTCATCTCCGGCAGCCGCTGTGGTGGTTGCGTCGTCCCCGGCGGCTGTGGTGGTGGTTGCGGCGTCGTCGCCAGCCGTAGTGGTGGCGGGCGCGTTGGTGTCGCCGCTGCAGGCCGTCAGGCCCAGCGCCAGCACCATGCACAGCACCAGCAGGCCGGCAAGCATTCTCTTCTTCATGGTTGTCCTCCTTTTTCTTGGGATAAGTCCCATTCCTATAAGCCCAAGCGTCCCCCTGGCTTATAAGCTGATACCGGATGATTGGATCATGAATGACAAAAGAGAAACATTGGGAATGATAATCTGTATGTACATCAGAATGCTACAAAGCGATCAAGGGTGAAACAGATTTATCATTCAAACAAATATACCTTACATCAACTATTAGAAAAAGTAAACACTGTAAAGCCATGATTCTGAAATGGACAAAAGCAGATTGAAAATGACAATGATAGCCTGCTTGAGCCGGGAAACCAGCGAAAGGAGACATAGAAGGGCCGGGCGTCAGCGAACAGCTGACCGCCCGGCCCCTCAAACGGATTCAGTTGGGGGATAAACCCGTTATCGATCCAGTATTTCCATGAACTCCTCGCCGGTAATGGTTTCCTTTTCCAGCAGGTAAGCGGCCAGCTCGTGCAGCTTGGCTTCGTTCTCCCGCAGGATGGAGCCGGCCTTTTCATGGGCCTGCTTGATGGTGGAGAGCACCTCGGCGTCGACCCGGGCGGCGGTATCCGCCGAACAGGCAAGGGCGGTATCGCCCCCCAGATAGGGGTTGGATACGGTTTCCAGGGCCATCATGTCAAAGCTGTCGCTCATGCCATAGCGGGTTACCATGGCCCGGGCAATACGGGTAGCCTGCTCAATGTCGTTGGAAGCGCCGGTGGTGACGGAGCCAAAGATCAGCTCCTCGGCCGCACGGCCGCCGGTCAGCGTGGCGATCTTATTGAAGGCCTCCTCCCGGCTCATCAGGACCCGCTCGTCCTCGTCCACCTGCATCGTATAGCCCAGCGCGCCGGAGGTGCGGGGGATGATGGTGATCTTATGCACCGGGGCGGAATGCTGCTGCCGGGCGGCTACCAGGGCGTGGCCGATCTCGTGATAGGCGACGATGCGCTTCTCCCGGTCGGAGATCACCGCGCCCTTGCGCTGGTAGCCGGCGATGACCGTCTCCACCGCTTCCTCCAGGTCGGACTGGACGACGCTGGAACGGCCGTTGCGCACGGCCAGTAGCGCGGCCTCGTTGACGATATTGGCCAGCTCCGCCCCGGAGGCGCCGGAGGTTGCCCGGGCAATGGCGTTGAAATCGATCTGCGCATCCAGCTTGATCTGGGCGGCATGGACGCGGAGAATGGCCTCGCGCCCCTTGAGGTCGGGCAGCTCCACAGGGATACGGCGGTCGAAGCGGCCGGGGCGCAGCAGGGCCTTATCCAGCGTTTCCGGCCGGTTGGTGGCCGCCAGAATGACGACCCCCTTGCTGCTGTCAAAGCCGTCCATTTCCGTCAGCAGCTGGTTGAGGGTCTGCTCCCGCTCGTCATTGCCGCCCATGCCGGAGTTATCGCGCTTTTTTCCGATGGCGTCGATCTCGTCGATGAATACGATACAGGGCGCCTTTTCCTGGGCCTGCTTGAAGAGGTCGCGCACCCGCGCCGCGCCCATGCCCACGAACATCTCGACAAATTCGGAGCCTGAGATGGAGAAGAAGGGCACCTTGGCCTCGCCGGCTACGGCCTTGGCCAGCAGGGTTTTGCCGGTTCCCGGCGGGCCGACCAGCAGCGCTCCCTTGGGCAGCCGCGCGCCGATTTCCTTATATTTTTGCGGCTCGTGCAGAAAATCGACAATCTCCGTCAGGGCTTCCTTGGCCTCGTCCTCGCCGGCTACGTCGGCGAAGCTCTTGCCGGTCTGGGCCTCCACATAGACCTTGGCGTTGCTCTTGCCAAAGGTCATGGCGTTGCCGCCCATCCGGTTCATCATGAAGCGGCTGAGCAGCTGCCCGATGGCGACGAAGATCACGATGGGGATAATCCAGCCCAGCAGGAAATTCAGGATGGGCGAGCCCTCTTTGGGGACAACCTTGTCAAAGGTGACCTCTGCCTCCAGCAGCTGACTGGTCAGGTTGGGGTCGTTCATGTTGCCGGTCACATAGACGGTCTCCCGCCCCTTGTCGTTGGGGGCGATGTAGGCGATCTGATCGTCCTCTACCTGGATTTCCTGGATCTTCCCCGCCTTGAGGTCGGCCATGAAGGTATTGTAGGATACCTCCACAATGCTCATGTTTTCAAGGGCGGGCATAATCAGCGCGTTGAGCAGGATAATTACGACAAGCGCGACGCCATAATAGTATAGCAGCGGCTTTTTGGGCGATTTCCTGTCGTTGGCGTCATTCATGGGGTTCTCCTTCCTGAAGGCTCTGGGCCTCCTGCAAAATGTGAAGCACCTGGCTGAGGCGTTCAAAGCCGGCCTGGATGCAATCGATATCCGCTTGGCTTATCGAGCGTAACGCCTGCTGGTAGTAGGCGGCGATGGTTTGATCTGCCTCAGCCAGTACGCCCTGGCCGGCCGCCGTCAGCGTGACGTGCACAACCCGTTCGTCCTTTTGATCCCGATGCCGCGCCAACAGGCCCAGGGCCTCCAGGCGCTTGCAGAGGTTGGAGGTATTGCCCGGGGCCATAAGCATATGCTGCCCCAACTGGCCGATGGTCATGCCCTCCGGCACATTGACCAGCATCAGCAGCCGCAGCTGGCTGGGTGTAAGCCCGTGGCGGCTGCGGACCGGCGCCAGCAGCCCGTCAATCTGTTCACCCATCGCCCGCAGCGGCCCAAAGAGGATGGCTCTGAATTCCTGTTGGATCATCCCTGTGCTCTCTCCTAATATTTATGTTTTATACATTTTATAAGATAAAAACATCTGCCGTCAATCAAGGCTGCTCCAACTGTCGCCCTGAACCGACCAAGGCCCCGGTACAGCGGCTGAAAGCCGGCATACCGGGGCCTTGACGGCGATATGGGTTTTTATTCCTCCAGGATAAAATAGGGGAGGGTATCCAGCGGAGCGGGGACGGTAACGGTGGCTCCGCCCTCGTAGAGGGCGCCGTCCACATAGCGCCAGCGGCCCAGGGGCAGCCGGACAGAGCGGGTCACAGCGCCCTTTTCCAGCACAGGCGCCGCCAGCAGGCGGCCGCCCAGCATGAACTGATCGGTTACCTGCTCCAGGCCCTGGCCAGGGAATTCATACTCCATATACCGGTAGACCGGCTCGCCGGTCTGGGACGCATAGCGGGCAAGGTCAATGATGGTTTCAGCCCACCGGGTATGGAGCCGGGCCGCCTCAAGGCAGAGGCGGTTCCCCTCCGCTGAGAGCAGGCGCCAGGGGGCGGCGGAGAACTGGATCATGGGCGACAGCGCGGCGCACTGGGCATAGCGGACAAAGAGCTCCTCGTCCAGCTGAAAGCCGTCGCCATGGAAGCTGCCAAGCATGCCGCCACCCACCATATCCGGGCAGGTGAAGGCATAGCCCTGGATGCCCTGGCAGAGCTGGTTCGGAATCAGCGAGGCCATGCCCGGCTCGCCCCATTCGTGGCATTTGTCATGGAGCCGCTGCACCAGGGGCAGGTTGGCCGAAGCAAAGCAGGCCCGGAATTCGTTATAGGCGTATTGGGCCCCCAACCGGGCCCAGGCGGCTGCCTGGCCGTTCTCGGTGATGGGCGCGTAGGTGACGTCGTGGTCGGCGCTGTAGAAATAGGGGTCGCCGGCATCGAACTTGAAGCCGTCCACCCCGTAGCGGGCCATCAGGCTGTCCAGGCGGCCGCGCATCCAGGCGGCTGCCTCCGGGTGGGACAGATCCAGCACGGCGGAGTATCCGTTCCACCATTTCTTGATGGCGACCTCCCCGGAGCGCTCCCGGATCAGCAGCCCCTTCTCCGCCAGCTCCCGGCCGATGCGGGTATCGGGGGAGACAAAGGGGCAGACCCACAGCATCACCTCAAAGCCCATTTGGTGGAGCGCTTCCACCATGGCCCCGGGGTCGGGGAAGGCGCGCGTGGAAAATTCCCATGTGCCGTAGGCCTCGTTCCAGCCGTCATCGATCATGATGATGCCCGCCGGGTATCCCTCGGCCAGGATACGCCGGGCATAGGCCAGCACGTTTTCCTGGGTCTGGTCATAGGCCAGCTCAATCCAGGTATTGTATTGGGGCTTGACAAAGAAGCCCGCGGGCGGCAGCTTCCCCTGCGGCGGGAAATGGGCGGCGGCCGCCGCCAGATACGCGCCCCGCAGGGTTCCAAAGCCCTCCTGGAGGTCGATGAGGCCCTGGCGGGACGAGGCGTGGATGACGCCGTCCCGGATATCCACGGTGAAGCCCGCGTCACACCACAGATATCGCCCGCGGCTGGAAACGAAAAGCGGCGCGCTCTGGTTGGCGGTGGGGTTGGGCTCCAGGCTGCGGCTATAGACGCTGGCCTGGGTGACGGGCATCTGGCAGCCGTCCCAGACGCAGAGACCGTACCATGCCTCTCCGGGCATCATGACAATGGTTTTCTGATCCATCCCAAATCCTCCTTATTGCGCCGGACGCTTTAGGCTGGCCGGCGCCTATAGTATAGCATACGGCGGCGGCTTTCGGTAGGCTGGCGGGTTGGCCGCAAAAAAATCAGGCCTTCGCAGCCTGCGAAGGCCCGTCTCGGGCGGGAAAAGTCTAGCCCTGGTTCAGCCGGTCGATGAGCGCGTCGACCTGGGCGGGGTCCATGCCGCCGAACATGCCCAGGTTCCGCAGCGGCATCTCCTGCATCATATGCTCGGCCATCAGGTAGTTGGGGTCGTTGGGATCGGGATCAATCCCCATACGGCTGGAGGTGGCAGCCATCATCTGGTCAAAGATGGCGCGCCCGGCCGCTGTGGACCGCATATCGCTGATCGTAGAGTTCCGGTCGAAGGGATCTCCGGGCAGGCGGTCGGCCTGGGGCAGCGGGTAGCCCAGCAGGGCCTCAAATTCGCCGTCGGGCACGGCCTGGAAGCCCTGCTCGGGGTGATAATAGGCTGGGGCAAGCTGGCGGAGGTCAGGCTGGGGCGCATCCGGCCGGAGAGAAGCGACCTCCACTGGGGCTTCCAGGCGGATATCCCGGCTGGAGGCCCCGACCAGCACGCGATAGGAACCGGAGGCCACATACCAATCATGAATCAGCGGATTGTAATAGGCAAAGGCGCGGGAGTCAAGCTGGACGGTGACCGTCTTGGACTCGCCTGGCTCCAGGAAGACCTTGCCAAAGCCCTTAAGCTCCTTTTCAGGCCGGTAGGCCGGCCCCTGGGGGGCGCGTACATAGACCTGGAAGGACTCCGCACCGGCGCGGCGGCCGGTGTTGGTGATGGTGACCTGGAGGGAAAGGCCTTCGCCCTCACGCAGCGCGCTGCGTGAGAGCTGAAGATCGTGATAGGCGAAGCTTGTATAGCTCAGGCCAAAGCCAAAGGGGAAGCATACGGGCTTTTGGGCCGAATCATAGTAGCGGTAGCCTACAAACAACCCTTCGCGGTATTCGCTGGTCAGGCCATGGGCGGCGAAATTGCCATAGCAGGGCGTATCTTCCAGCGACAGGGGATAGGTTTCGGCCAGCTTCCCAGAGGGATTCACATCGCCATAGAGCAAATCGACGGCGGCGCTTCCGCTGGCCTCGCCTCCCAGGTAGAGATTAAGAACGGCGGGTGCCTGCTCCAACCAGGGCATAGCCACCGGCGCGCCACCGGAAAGCACGACCACCGTACGGGGCTGCACCTGGCAGACGCGGCGGATCAGCTCGTTGTGGGCCGCCGGCATGTCCATATGGCTGCGGTCAAAGCCCTCGGATTCGTAGCTGGCCGGCAGCCCGGCGAAAACCACGGCCACCTGGGCGGCGGCCGCAGCCCGGCAGGCTTCCGCGATCAGCGCTTCATCAGGCTGGTCGGAGTCCAGGGGATACCCCTGGGCATAGGTCATGGGCAGGCCCCGGGCCTGCATCTCGTTATAGGCCGAATCCAGCTGCAGGGGATGGATCAGGGAGCTGCCGGCGCCCTGGTAGCGGGGCGTCTTGGCAAAGCCGCCGATCAGGGCGACCGGCTCGCCGTCCTTAAGGGGCAGCAGGTTGCCCTCGTTCTTGAGCAGCACGGCGCTCTGCCCGGCGGCCTGGCGGGCCAGGGCATGGTGGGCGGCAGCGTCAAAACGCGCGCCAGCCTTTTTGTGGGAAACCGCCTTGTCAATCAGATCCAGGATCCGGCTTACAGCCCGGTCCAGCACAGCTTCGTCCAGGCGGCCCTGGGTTACGGCCTCCACGATCTGGCGGTCGGTATATCCGCCGGAGGCAGGCATTTCCAGATCCTGCCCAGCCTTGAGTCCAGCGACCCGGTCGTTGTTGGCGCCCCAATCGGTCACCACAAGCCCCTCGTGGCCCCATTGTTCCTTGAGTACCTCCGTCAGCAGCCAGGGGTTTTCCGAGGCGAAGGTACCGTTAATCTTATTATAGGCGCACATGACGGTCCAGGGCTGCGCTTTCTTTACCGCGGTTTCAAAGCCGGCAAGGTAGATTTCCCTCAGGGTGCGTTCATCGACCACCGAATCGTTGGTCATCCGGCAGGTCTCCTGGCTGTTGGCGGCAAAATGCTTGAGGCTGGTGCCGACCCCCTGGGACTGAACCCCGCTGATAAGGGCGGCGGCCAGCTCGCCGGAAAGGTAGGGATCCTCGGAGATATACTCGAAATTGCGGCCGCACAACGGGGAACGCTTGATGTTGATCGCCGGGCCCAAAATCACGGCCACGTCGGCGGCCTGGCATTCCTCCCCCAGGGCCGCGCCGATCCTTTCCATCAGCGAGCGGTCCCAGCTGGCCGCCGTGCAGGAGGCGGTGGGGAAGCAGGTGGCAGGTGCCGAATCATTGAGGCCCACATGGTCGCTCTTCCCCTCCTGCTTGCGCAGCCCATGGGGGCCGTCGGTCACCATGATGGAGGGAATACCCAGACGGGGCACCCCTTTCAGGCGCCAGAAATCAGCGCCCGAGCACAGGGAGGCCTTCTCCTCCAGGGTCATTTGAGCCAGCAGTCTTTCCTTGTCCATGGAAACTCTCCTTTCTGTTTTGCGTGCTACCGGTTGGCGTATGCGTCGATCAGCGTTTCGGCAAGCTCCGTCAGCATTTCGCCGCCGTAGCCCTGCTCGCGGCGGAAATGCTCCTCCCGGGGCAGCACCCGCTGGGCCATGGCCAGTAGGGCGTTGCTGAGGGTGACGGCAGCCAGGCGGGGATCCTTCAACGGCCGGATGCTGCCGTCGTCAATCCCCTCCTGGATCAGCTGGAGGAAGGGGCGGCCCATGGACCGCACATAGGCTTCATAATAGCCGGATACCTCCATGTCAGGGTAATTGCCGGAAAAGACAATGTCAAACTGGGTCAGGTAGGCGACCTGCGCGCGGCGCAGGGAAAGCAGCTGCGCGGAACGGCGTACGGCAAAGGCCAGCCGCGTCAGCCCGTCTCCCTCCGGCAGCGGGCCGGTATAGTAGAGCGGCTGCCCCTGAAAAATATACAGGCTTACATAGAAGGCCAGCGCCTCCTTGGAGGGGAAGATGCGGTACAGGGTGCTGCGGGATATGCCGCTGCGGGCGGCCACATCCTTCATCTCCACCTGGCTGTAGCCCAGGGTAAGAAAGAGCTCCTGCGCCGTATCCAATACCTTGCGGGCAGAGGGGTTATCCAACAGGGCTTCGATGGTCTGGTAGGCCATAGTGTGTGCTCCTTGTGTGAGACATGTGTTTCTATATAAGGATTATATGACACATGTGTATCAAAGTCAAGGGAAATAAAGCCCCGCTAAGCGGGGCTTTGTCCTGGAAACGGCTATGGCTGGACGGCCCGGAGGGTGTATTCCCCCAACAGGCGGACATAGGTGCGGTACTGCTCCAGCGTAACGCCGGGCGGGGTCTGATGATCCACCGAGGGAATATAGCGCCCGGCGCGCATGGCGGGAAGCAGCCGCTCAAACTCGGCCCGCATGGCCGCCTCGCCCAGATGCATGATGGTCTTGTCGTATCCGCCGATCATCATAAAATCGGGGTAGGTGCGGCGGATGGCGTTGACATCCACGCCGGCCTGGCGCTCCAGCGGCAGGATTCCCTGGACGCCGACGCTTTTCAGCCATGGGATCATCTGGGTGAGGTCTCCGTCGGTATCCACCAGCACGGGGATGCCGCGCCGCTGAAGCTCCGGCACCACCCGGCGGTAGTAGGGCGCCAGGAAGGTGTCAAAGTGCCCCTTGGAGAGCATGGGGCCGTTATTGTAGGACATGTCCTCGGCAAAGGTCATGAAATCAGGCTTCATGACGTCGCAGACGGCTTCGATACAGGCCAGATGGTATTGGACCAGCGATTCGTTCATCCGGTGCATAAGCTCAGGGTAATCGTAGAAGGCATACAGATGCCCCTCGATACCAAAGAGGGTGCGGGGATACCAGAAGAAGCCCTCCAGGGTCAGCCAGAAGGTGATTTCTCCGGCGTCGTGCAGGGGCTTTAGGGCCAGCGCCTGACGCCGTGCGTCCTCAATATGCTGCTGGGGATAGAGCAGGGGTAGCAGCGCTTCGTAGCCGGCCTCATCCTCCAGGAGGGCAGCGCCGTGATGGCTGGGCGCCGGACAGGCGTCAGCCCGGGGACGGATCCAGATCTGGCGCAGGGAATCCAGGCCGAAATAGGCCTCAATCTCGTGGTTTGCCAGCCCTTTGGGGAAGCCCTGCCCCTCCCACTGGCTGGTCAATTGATCCCAATAGGGCGCCCATTCCACCATGGGCAGCCGGTCCAGCCCGCCCAGGCCCCGCAGCGCGCGGGTAAAGCGTTCCTGATTTGTCATGGTCTTTTCCTCCTGCCCGCCTTCAGGCGGGTTTTTTTATGGCTGCGGGGCGGCATAGGCGCGTATAACGCCCGGGCCGTCCGCCTCAATGAGCCATGCTTGTCCGTCGTATTCGGCGCGAAGCACACCCCTGGCGTGGACGTAATCCATGTATTCCTCCAGGCACAGCCCCAGCTCGCCCATGATGCGGGAATGGGGCAGGCCGACATACCGGTAGTGCCAGCTCTCGGCCGGCGTGCCGGTTACCTGGGTTTTATCCGAGGGATAACGCAGGATGAACCCGTAATCCCAGCAGTTATCATAAAGCCAGGCATATTGGGGCGTACGGGTAAAATCCCTATGGCCATAGGCGGTTACGTCGAAGGCTGTGCCGCTTTCGTGCTCGCTGGCGCCAGGCAGGGCCGCCAGCGTGGGCTGGGCCTCATATTCGGCCTGCTGGGCCTGGCGGTCACGGTAGCCGCTGGAGAGGATAAAGCCCTCCACACCGTCGCGGGCAGCAGCGGTGAACATCGCCTTTGCGGCTTCAAAGGTTTCGCCGGTCAGCTCAATCTGGCTGGACGCCAGGGCGAATCCCCGCTCCTTTTGGGCGTACAGGTTGATAAGGCCGTCCGGCGGGGCGGAAGGGCAGGGATGCTCACGGTTGATGAGCGCGAGCGGCTCTCCCCGGCCGGTGGGCGCGGTTGACTGGGGCGTCAGCAGGACAAGCTGCTGCTTAAGGGCGCGGGCAAGGGGGGCTTTGCCGGGTGCAAACTGATAGATGCCCAGGGCAGCGGCGCCCACGGCCAAAACGGCCGCAGCCAGCAACGCCCAACGGCGTAGGTTCTTTTTCATGGCGGCTCCTTTCCGAAAAAGAATTATTCGCCGCCGATGCGCCATATTCCTGCCGCCCGGTTGGGGAAGCGGGGGCAAAGCGGCGCTTCGGGATGAGGCCAGGTGCTCGACGGCCGCATGCTGGGAAAAGAAACAAAAAGGTATGGCCGCATGGTTTGTCTCCAGGGGTGCGTATTGATTCGCTCGCCGCTTCGTTGTATAATTCCTAATTTGGTTTGCGTGGCCTGTGCCGGAGCATGGACACGGTTTTGCTTTTTCAAAAGCTCGTAGTTCCATAATAGAAAAATATTTTCTTTTTCATAAAACTTTTTCCCTCTTGCTCTTGTCCTATCAGAGAACAGGGCGAAACACAAAACCAATGGGAGGAAAGGAAAGCGGTAGATGAGCATGGATTATCAAGAAGCGGTTGCGCTGGCAAAATCGGGAAAAGAGGAGGGCTTCCGTTTCCTATATGAGGCAACGTATCAGAGCAAGCTTTACTTGGCGGTGCAGTATATGAAAAATGAGCACGAAGCGGAGGATGTGCTGCAGGAGGCCTACATCCGGGCCTTTTCCCGGCTGGATTCGCTGCAGCAGCCGCAGGCGTTTCCGGGCTGGTTGGGTAGAATTGTGGCGAATACCGCAAAGAATAGATGGGTAAAGGCTAAGCCCATGCTGTTTGCAGACATCAACCCCAAGGAGGGCGGTGAATTCGAGCCCGCTATTGAAGATGAAACGATCAGCGTTCAGCCGGAGCTTGCCTATATGCAGCAGGAGCGAAACGCGCTTGTCCATGAGCTGATCGATAGCCTTTCGACAGAACAGCGGATATGCATATTGATGTTCTACATGGAAGGCAATTCGATCCGGCAGATCGCGGCGGCCTTGGATTGCTCGGAGAACACCGTAAAGTCGCGGCTGAATTATGGGAGGAAAAACATAAAGGCCCGATCGGAACAGCTCCAGAAAAAGGGCTATTGCCTGTATGGCGTCGCGCCGCTTCCGCTGCTGGTTTACTTGCTCCGCGCTCAGGGATCCGAGATGTGCGCGAGCGGCGCATATGCCGGGACAGGGAAAGCCATTGCGGACAGGGTATTCGCCGACCCGCAGATCCGCAGCATCATCGACGGAGCGTCGGGGCTGCCGTATGCCGCGAAAACCGGCATGGATGCCGCGGTGAAGGCGACGGTCAAAAGCGGGTTCCTCCACACAGCGGCAGCCAAGACGGCGGGGGTTATCCTTGGCCTGTGCGTTGCAGGAGGCGCGGTTTATGGCGCGGCCCGCTTGCTCCCAAGCCTGGCTGGAAACGGAAGCGAAACGGCCGGGCAGGAGGCGCCGCCGGCAACGCCAGCGGCCCTGGCAACGGCTGAAGCCGAAACAACGCCAATAGCCACGGCGGTTCCGGAACATAGAACCCTGGCGGCGGCCGATTATCCGGCGCTGATCGCAGGCGGACTTACCCAGCGCGAGCTGGAATTCGTCCTGGCCTATGGCCCGGAGGAAATTCCGGAACAGGGCTTTTCGCTTTCCGATTATACCAATCTTCTGAATTCGCTCTGCATGGGCGCTGAATCCAGCGGGATCATCAAAAGCTATGGGATTAACGAAGCGTGGGAGATGCAGTATGATGTCGGGGATATTAACCGCCTTTTTGCCGCCTTTACCGATTATCGTTTCGAGGAGGACGCCTGGAACGAAGGCTTCATCCGCGTCGAGGGCAATATCCTGAAATATGTTCCTGCGACCCTTAACTATACGGTAAAGGTGGATATTACAGCGGCAGAATACGCTGAAAACGAGCTCAACATTGAATATACCTATCACTATACAAGCTATGAAAGGCCATCCTATACAGCTGCCAAAAAGGCAGTGCTTGAGCCGGATGAGGATGGGGCATACCGGATTGTAAGGATTGAAGCGGCGCAGGTGCAGCCGGAGCCTGCGGAAGGAACGCCTTCGGCAGACGCTGCTTTCGGAGCTTCCGAAGCGGACGCAGACAGGGAAAACCAGGCAGACGGGGCTACGGCCATCAAGAAGCTATACGCAGCCGTGCTGGATAACGGGGACGGCGAGCTGTACGGCTTATGCGATATCAATGGCGATGGGATTCAGGAGCTGCTGCTGGGTACGGAAATAGCGGAGGGTCCCTTCATCTATTATGATTTTACCGTATATAGCTGCGAGAAACAGGGGGACCGTTATGCCCTTAAGCCCATAAGCGGGAACGCTACAGCGATGGATCCCCGCAGGGCAGGGGATGGAAACGGGCTGTACGCACAGCAGATTTCCCGCGGCACTGGAACGGTTGAGGGCTTTCGCATGGTCCTGCAGGAGGGGAAACTCATAACCGGAGGCGTAGAGCGAAAGATGACGTTAGGTTCGCCGGAATGTGAAAGCTTTTATGCAGAGAATCCCAGGGTGGAATGGATCGACGTTGCAGATCGTTCGGCGCTGGGTGCAGATGAATAGCCGGGGTAGGGGCCGGGACGCATACGATGAAGGGAGCGGCATACGCGCAGAAGACCCCTCGGGTGCGGCGGCAGCCTTTGAAATGATATTATGGCAGGAGGCATACAGATGTATTGTATAAAGTGTGGAGCCCAAACGGCGGAAGACGCCTTGTTTTGCGCAAAGTGCGGCGCGCCGCTGCAGGGGCAGGAAAAACCTGTTTCAACCGAGCCGGAAAGGGAGCCGATGCAGCCGGATCAAGACCCGGAATCCTTGGATCCATACGCCCTTGAACCCTTACCGCAGGGAAAGGCGGCAAGCGGCGATGCTGGTGTGGCGAAAAAGAATAAGCATAGCAAGGCCGGTATCATTGCGGCCATCGCGGCGGCGGTGGTTGTGATAACGCTCGTTGCTTGTGCGGTAGGCGGGCTGTTTGACGGCAGAAGCTATGAAGAAGCGATCGATCAATACATCAACGCAGCCTATACGGCCGATATAAAGGCATATGTGGATACACTGCCCCGTGAGGTTGTGGATGAGATGATGGAGCAGTATGGCTATGACCGCGATGAATGGGATGAATTTCTTCAGGACGGCCAGGATATGCTGGAACGCGCGATCGAGAAGATCAATGAGAACCTTGGGGGGAAGTGGAGATTTTCTTATGAAATTTCCGGAATTTACGCTATGGATTGGAGAAGCTTTAGAGAGGCCCAAGCGGCCTATAGGGAGATAGGGCTTGATGTTTCAGAAGGGAAAAGGATAACTTTTGAGACGGTCCTTCGCGGGAAGCAAGAGCAAAAGGAGAACGAAGGAACCATGTATGTGCTTAAAATAGGCAATTGCTGGTATGTGCATGCTGATGCTGCCCGTGATAATTTTGGGATCCCCTGGAAAACAAGGGAGTAAGGAGCACGGGGTTATCCGCTCAAGCAGGTTTTGCGTTCCATCAGGGTAAGGGAGGCGTGCGTACGCCTCCCTTATTATTGTTCCTAATAAGATGCAGGGCGCGGATACGAAGGCATATGGCTCAACCTACGGCGCCATATGCCCGTTGCCCGGTCAGGGCTGCTTGGGCGGCGCGGCCAAAAGCTCAAAGTAAGCGGCGCGGTCCAGCCCGGCCGCCCGGTTAAAGCGCCCAAGGTCAAAGAGGCACTCCGGGTTGCGGGTGATAAGGTTGACCCGTTCATAGCAGCCCAGGCTGGCGGAGAAGCCCATCTCCTGCACCAGCTGGCGGGCGGCGTCGGTGGTCAGGCCAAAGGGGTAGGTCATGCAGGTAGGGCGGCTGCCGGTGGCCTGCTCGATCAGCTGCTGGTTGAGGGAAAGATCCTGCTGCAGGCGGCTGCGGTATTGATCAAGGCTCTCCCCGGCGGCTTCCTGCAGGCTGGCGCCCTGCCGGCTCTGATGGAGGTTATAGGAATGATTCTGGATCTCGAACCGGCCGGTGGCGGCCAGCTGCCCCACCTGATCCCAGGAAAGCTGGGCATAGGCCGGATTGCCGTCCGGTTCGTCGGTATAGCGCTGGCAGAAGGCGCCCACCACAGAGATGACCGCCTTCAGATCGTATTTCTCCAGCAGCGGATAGGCGTATACCAAGTTGGAAAGGTATCCGTCGTCGAAGGTAATCATAATGGGCCGCTCCGGCAGCGGTTCGCCATATTGGACATAATCAATGAGATCCTGAACCACAACGCTCTCATAGCCCAGGCGCTTTAGGTAGGCAAAATCATCCTCCAGTATCTGGGGGGAGACGACATATTCCCCCAGGCGGGAGGGATCTTTGAGCACGTGATGGTACATGATGATGGGCAGGCTGACGCCGGCATCCGCCGTGCCCGAAGCCGGGCGGGCAGGGCCCGACAGGGACAAGCCCAGCAGAAGCACGCCGCAAAAAAGCAGGAGCATCCCCAGCGGCCGCCGGTTCTTTTTCATGGCAAAGCCTCCTTTCCCCTGCATCAAGAGTATGCGGGCGCAGGAGCCGGGTATGCTAACCCAAAACCTGAAAAGGAGAAATTCCCATGCCTGAAATGCCCGATTTTGCCATGAGCATCGGCGAAACCATCGTCCGCTCAGTGTCCTCGCTGATCGTCCTGTTCCTTCTGAGCAAAATGGTGGGCGCGCGCCAGATCGCCCAGATGACCTTTGCCGATTACATCGCGGGCATCTCCATCGGTTCCATCGCCGCTACCATGGCGCTGGACAATGAAATCCCCTTTTACCAGCCGACGCTGGCCATGCTGATCTACGCGGCCTTTACGGTGATGAGCGCCATCGCCTCGACCAAAAGCATCAAGGCGCGCCGGATGTTGACCGGCACGCCGCTCATCATGATTTATCAGGGAAAGCTCATCGAGTCCCATTTGGCCAAGGCCCATATGGACGTGAACGATGTCATCAGCCAGGCACGGGTGCAGGGATATTTTAACCTGGCGGATATCGAATATGCGGTGCTGGAAACCACGGGGCAGATCGCCTTTATGCCCGTCGCCGCAAAGCGCCCGGTGGCCTGCGAGGATATGGGCCTTGCGGTACCGGAACAGACCATGACGGCCAATGTGATCCTGGACGGGCGGGTGATGCACGAGAACCTGGTAGCGCAGGGCTTTGACGAGACATGGCTGCGCAAGCAGCTGGCGGCGCAGGGCTTCGAGGGCCCTGAGCGGGTGCTGCTGGCCAGCTGCGACCGGGGCGGTACGCTGCGCGTCTTTACAAAGGGGGAAAGGCTGCCCACCCATACGCCCTTTATCTAGCGGGGATCCATTTTTCGTACAGGTCATAGCAGCGAAGGAAGCGCTCGGGCTCGGGCAGCGGCGCGGCCTCCGCCGTCAAAAGCAGAAGCCAGCGATCGCCCTGATGGCGCAGGGCCACCACCGGCCAGCCGGAGTTGAGCGGCTCCCCGGCCTGGACTTCTGCTACCCGGTGGGACAGGCGGTAGCCGTGGCGCAGGCAGAAGGCGCCCATGGGCCCGCCGGTGCAGCCCAGCAGGCCCACGCCGCCGCCCATACGGGCCAGGCGCTGCTCAAAAGTCTCCAGCATCCGAAGCGCCGCGGGGCTTTCCGGGCGGAGCGCCCATCCGGAAAGACGCGCGCCCTGGTCCAGCACCTGGGCGGGGCGGTCAGACCAGGGACCGGGTATCATGCGGGAAAGAATCATCTGCGGCTGGGGCGAAAGAAGCTGTTCCATATTCATGCCTCCCCTTGGGTTTTGGTATTATTCTATTGCGCGCCGCCGCCGGCCATGCGGCTGCCGGGCATACAAAAAAATCCCCCGGCGGCCAGCCGGAGGATGGGAGGGAAGCATCATGCGGAAGGCTTCAGCGGAAGCTCCAGGGTGAAGGTGGTGCCGGAGCCTGGCGTGGATTCCACATGGATGGAGCCGCCGAGGTTTTCTACGATATGCTTGACGATCGAGAGGCCAAGGCCGGTGCCCCCGGTTTGCTTGGAGCGGGATTTATCCACCCGGTAGAAGCGTTCAAAGATCCGGTCGAGGTGGCAGGACTCAATGCCGATGCCGGTATCGGATACCTTGATACGCGCTTTTTGGGGCAGCTTCTCCAGCGTCACCGTCACCTTGCCGCCGGATTTGTTGTATTTAATGGCGTTATCTATGAGGTTATAAAAGAGCTCCTCCATATAGGCGGCCCCTGTGGGCAGCATCACGGGCTCCAGCCGCGTTTCCAGCAGCACCTGCTTTTCCTGCGCCACCGGCTCCAGACGCGCGCAGGTTTCCCGGGCAACCTGATCCAGAGCCACCAGCTCGCAGGCATCGGCAGCGCCCTGGCTTTCGATCTGGGAGAGGCGGATGATATCCTCGATCAGGCGGATCAGCCGGCCGGACTCCTTGAGGATGCGCTGGGCGATCTGGTCGGCGTCCTTTTCGGGTACCATATGGTTCGCCATCATCTCGGCAAAGCCGTGGATGCTGGTCAGCGGCGTCTTCAGCTCATGGGATACGTTGGCGGCAAAATCCCTGCGGCTTTGCTCGGCCCGCATGGCCGGCCCCATGTCCAGCACAAGCATGACCACGCCCTGCAGCTGGCCGCCGTCGTTGCGCACAGGGTTGAGATAATACTGATTATGCTCCAGCATGACGCTGCGGGAACCGTCCGGCTCGTTCATCGCCTGGCGGATAGCCGTTTGCAGGCGGATATCCCGGTTGATATGCAGGAAGCTTTCCCCCACGGCGGGGGTGCCCTCGGGGACCTTCAGCAGGCGGCGGGCGCTGGGGTTGATGATCAGCAGCTCATAGGTGGGGCTGAGCAGCACGAAGCCCTCGTCCATATTGTCCACCAGGGTATCCAGCGTATCGCGCTGATCCTGAATCTCCCGAATCTTTTGCTGCATCGCCAGGTTCAGGTGGTCGATCCGGCGGAGAAAGGGCGCCAGCTCCTCGTAGGTATCCATATCGGCCAGGGACTGCCCGTCTCCCTGGAGGGCGGTATCCAGGCGGGACGAGGCCTGAAGGATGGGAGACATCAGGCTGTCGGTCAGCCAGCGGGAGATGAGCACGGCCAGCGCCAAAATGGCGGCCAGCACCAGCCCCAGAATGGGCAGCGTCTGGGAAAAGAGCGAGCCCATGCGGCTTAAGGTCTGGCTGACCCGCAGCACGGCGCCGTTGGAGAGGGCGACGGCGTAATAATAGGTATCCACACCCAACGAGTCGGAATGGCGGATGGCCTCGCCCTGGCCCTGCTCCCGGGCCAGCAGGATCTCCTGGCGGCCGGCATGGTTCTCCAGGCTCTCCGCCTGGGCGTCGGTATCAAAAAGCACGGTGCCGTCGGCGCCGATATAGCTGATCCGGAGGCCGGGATCCAGGGCCCTTTGCTGCTGGGCCAAGATTGCCAGCGGGTCGGCGGCTCCGTCGAGCTGCTGCGCCATCAGGGCAGCGTCCCCCTGCAGCGCAGATTCCACCTCGTTTTGGTAGAAGCGGTAATAGATCCCGCCCATCGCCAGCGAGGTGAAAATCATGAGCGTCAGGGCAAGCGCGGCCAGACAAAGGAAAATCTTCTTTTTCATCGGTCTTTCTCCACCTTATATCCGATACCCCGGACGGTCACAATGAGATCGGCGCAGCCCTGGGCCTCCAGCTTCTGCCGGAGCGTCTTGATGTGCATATCCACGGTGCGCGTTTCGCCCTCGTATTCATAGCCCCAGATGGTTTGCAGCATGCGGTCGCGGGAGAGGACCATGCCCTGGTTGGACAGAAGGAAGTACAGCAGTTCAAACTCCTTATAGGTCAGCTTCACGCTTCGGCCGTCTACCTCCACGGTGCGCTGGTCGTAGCTCAGGGTCAGGTTGCGGTAGCGGATGATATCGGCCACCGGGCCGGCGCAGCGGCGCAGCACGGCCTTGACCCGGGATATCAGCTCCATCACGCCAAAGGGCTTGCAGATGTAGTCGTCGGCGCCCCGGTCCAGGCCCCGTACCCGGTCGACCTCGCTGGTCTTTGCCGTCAGCATGATGACCGGCGTATTGCGGGTAGCGCTGTCGGCGCGCATACCGTCCAGCAGCGCCAGCCCATCCTCGCCCGGCAGCATGATGTCCATGAGCACGAGATCCGGCGGCGCCTCGTGGGATAACACCTCCTTGAAGGGCGCGCCGGACTCAAAGCCCTGGCAGGCAAAGCCTGCGCTTTTCATCGCATAGCTGATCAGCTCCCGGATGCTTTCATCGTCCTCGACACAGTATATCTTCGTCATTTTGCCACCTACAGAATTCTTTCGTTCTTATGCTGCCCTGTCATGGAGAAGATCACCCATTCGGAAAGGTTGACGGCATGGTCGCCGATGCGCTCCAGGTATTTGGCCACCATCAGCAGATCCACAGCCAGCTCGCCGCTGTCCACGTTGGCATGGATGCGGACAATGAGCGCGTTCTTGATCTGATTGAAGAGGTCGTCCACCACATCGTCGTCGGCGATGACCCGGCCGGCCAGCGCAAGGTCCTGGCGCACGAAGGCGTCGATGGCCCGGCGCAGCATGTCGCTGGCGGCGCCCGCCATCTGGGGGAGCAGCTTGAGATCCACGTCCTCCTGCTGCTGGCACAGCCGCAGGGTAATCTCCGATATATCGGCAGCATGGTCGCCGATGCGCTCCATATCGGTGATCATCTTCAGCGCCGTGGAGATGCGGCGCAGGTCGCTGGCCACCGGCTGCTGCTGCAGCAAGAGCCGCAGGCAGTGCCGCTCGATGGTCCGCTCCTTTTCATCCACCTCCGGGTCGGCGTCGATGGAGGCTTGCGCCTTGGCGGCGTCCTTGTTCATCAGCGCGTCGGTGGCGGCGGCAATGTTGGATTCAATCATCGCGCCCATCTCGATCAGCTCCTGGTGCAGAAGATCGAGCTCGCGGTCAAAACGGTTTCTCATGGTATGCTCCTTTCGCCTTATCCGAAACGGCCGGTAATATAGTCCTCGGTGCGCTTGTCATGGGGCATGGAGAAGAGGTTCTCCGTCTCATCGTACTCAACGACCTCGCCCAGCAGGAAAAAGGCGGTTTTGTCGGAGATGCGGGTTGCCTGCTGCATGTTGTGGGTCACGATAACAACGGTGTAATCCTCTTTCAGCTCGG
>UQLW01000035.1 GCA_900542005.1 uncultured Eubacteriales bacterium | reverse complement strand
GCCGGCCGCGTAGTCCTCCTGTCGTCTGGCGTTCTACTTGGCAAATCGATCAACTGCCTTTCCTTCTATCGTTTCATTTTTCCCAGGATGTTTTTTTGACGCCTTCGTTACTAGGCGGGTTCCATCCCTTTATTATAGTGGACCTGACGGGTTTGTCAATGAAGCCGGGCTGGGGAAACGATCTTTCAAAGCACGAAAAACTATGATAAAATAGAGTAGCCTGCAAAGGCTGCGCGCCGCAGGGGAGCCCTTCGCCTATCAAAGGGGGAGAGGGCAGCCCGCGTCCCCGGGCGGCCTCCGGGCAGGCGCAGGCGAACCCTGCGATTTAACATAAGGAGGCGTCCATGTTCCAGGCCTACGAGCTTCTTCTTCAGCGCTACCCCGCCTTCCGCCAGCTTCCCCTGGCGGCCTTAACGCCCCCCCCTCAGGCGCTGGAATACCTGGACCGCTGCAGCGTCCCCACGCTGTCCTTTTTTACGCCCTACCGGCTGGAGCATCCCCATAGCGCCCTGGTGCGCAAGCATGCGGAACTGGCCCGCCAGGATACGCTCTATACCCCCGCGGGCCGGCTGACCTCAAAATTCACCCGCAGCACCCCCGAATCGCCCTGGACGCTTCAGAGCAGCTTTGTGCGCCGCGCAAGCCAGCTTGCGGCCTTATCCGCCTTTTGCAGCGATATCCAGGCTGTTGAACTGCCAGAGAGCCTTTTTTCCTCCCTTAATGGAGATATTCTCTGGGGAAAGGCGTTCCCCTCCCCCTACAGCCGCCTGCTTCAGGAATGGGTCGATCCCCGTTTGGGCCCCAGCCTGGCCAGGGAACCGGAAGGCAAGCAATGCCTGAAGCTTCTCGATACCCTCTTCGAGCGGGAGGCCGCCGCCTTTACCGGCCATGAGCCTCCGCTTATCGCCATAGACGACCGCCTGACGGCGGAACAAGCGGCCGAGCCCCTCTGGCAGCGCCACGCCGTTGCCGCCGCTGCCGCCCTCATCCGCCATTGCCCGGACACCGCCGCCGGCATAACCGCCGCCTTTGATCCGCAGCTTGGGGCAGGCGCGCTTCCCTTCGATGGGATCGTGCTGCAGCTGACCCCCGCCTTTACCCCCCAGACGGCCGACGAGGCCGCAGCCCGTATCCTGGGCTGGCTGGAATCGCCGCCCGACGCATCCCTCATCCTGCTGCCGCCGCTGCCGCCGCCGGCCTATCCCGCCCTGCTGCAGCGCATGGGCCTCGCCACATAAAACCCTCCCGCCCAACCATACTAAGGCTGATGTCTGTATGGGAGGGCGTTTTTTATGATGAAAGCCGCGCATATCCTCAGCCCGATGATGCTTTACTATATGGCCTGCTATGCCGTCACCGGCGTCTATCAGAGCTATTCCAGCCTTTATTTTGCCTCTCAGGGCCTGGATCATGCGGCCGTCGGCCTGCTTCAGGCAGCCGCGCCCCTGGTGGCTATCGCCGCCCAGCCGGCCTGGGGCTATGCCGCCGACCGCGCGCCTGACCGGCGCTGGGTGCTTCGCGGCCTTATCCTGGCCTCGGCCCTGGCGGTCGCCGCCTATCCCTTTGAGAAGGGCTTCGCGCTTTTGCTCATGGGCGTATGCCTTTTCGCGCTGTTTCAGACCAGCCTGCAGCCCATATCCGATTCCATTGTGCTGGACGCCCTCAACGCCCAGGGCAAGCCCTTCGGCCCCATCCGTGTCAGCGGCACGCTGGCCTTCGCTCTGGCCACACTGGTATCGGGCCGCATCTTTGAAGCCAAGGGCGCCTGGATGCCCTGGGTTACCGCTCTGGTGCTGCTGGCCAGCCTGGCAGCCAGCTTTACCCTGCCCAGCCCGCAGCCTGCAAAGGATCAGCGTTTTCCCAATCCCTTTGTGCTTTTCAAGGATAAGCGGCTTATGACGCTGCTGGCCTTCGTCGCCCTCCTGCAGGTCACCATGGGCTTTTTCTTCTCCTTCTATCCTGTGTATTTTACGCAGACGCTGGGCGCCAGCCGCCAGCTGCTGGGATGGGCCTACTTTATCGGTTCAGTCAGCGAGGTGCCCTTCCTCCTGGCGGCCGACAAGCTCTTTGACCGCTTCGGCGCCGGGCGGCTGCTGTGCGCGGCCGCCGCCTTTATGGCGCTGCGCTGGCTGCTGCTGGCCCTTTTGCCTATCCCCGGATGGGCCGTGGCCACGCAGCTTCTGCAGGGCGGCGGCTTTATCGTGATGATGTTCGCCATGGCCAAATACATCGCCCTGAACGTACCGGAAAAGCTGCGCTCCTCCGGCCAGACGCTTTTGGGGATGATCAGCTATGGGATCGCCCGGGTGGCCGGCGCGCTCGCTGGCGGCCTGCTCTCCAGGCTATGGGGCTTGCAGGCCCTTTTTGGCGCCAGCGCCGCGCTGGCTGCGCTGTCCCTCTTTACCCTCGGGGCCTATGTATGGAAAAAGAAGCTCTAGGTCATTTCAGCCGGTAGAAAAAAAGGGCCCCGCCGCCCGGCGGGGCCCAACTGCAGGAACCGAAAGCTCCCCGGCAGATGGATCATCGATCTTCGGCCGGTTCATGGCAGCATCCGCTCAGGGAGGCCCCCTCAGGGAAAACCATCCGCTGGTGCGGACGCCCCTCTATCGTTATGGGCTCCCCCTCCTTTACAAAGCCAATGCGCCGGTAAAAGTCCACCGCATGCTGCTGGGCTACCACATAGATGGGCGCCGGGGGCATGGAAAGCGCCCGGTCCACCAGAAGCCGCACCACAAAATCCCCGATATGCTTTCCCCGGAAGGCGGGCAGCACTGCGATACAGCCCAGCTTCCAGCATCCCTTTTTATCCAGCGTCAGCCGGCCCGTAGCCACGGTCTGGCCGTTCTCCTCTACCAGCAGATGCCAGGCGCGTTCATCCAGCTCGTCAAACTGGCTTTGCGCGGAAAAGCCCTGCTCCTGAAGGAATACCTCCCGCCGGATCGCCTCCGCTTCCGGCGGCATCGCGCCAATTATCCATTTTGAGTAAATCATCCGTGGCACCCGTGCGCGCTGTGGCAGTCGTCATGGCCGCAGGCGTCGCAGTCGCCGTCACAGCCAATGGAATCGACGATGGGGCCCATCAGCGCCTCCAGGGCGTCATCGTCCTTTTCCGGCAGCCCGAACCCAGGCATCAGCTCCCAAACCTCCACATGCTCGATCTGGCCGCCCGGCGCGACCAGCTCCATGGGGGAAAGCGACTCCATCTCCAGGAACCGCTCGTTGGTATAGGTTTCAAAGCTCATCCCGCCGTCGGGATAGCAGCCTTCCATATCGTGCATGAAATACTTCACAAACAGGCAGTCGTCCTTAAAATAGGCCGCCCAGCCTGATTCATTATCCATACCCACCTTAAAGGCCGGCTGCCCGGCCAGGGCCTGCTGGTCCAGCGTCATGTAACGCTCGCCCCACCAAACCCGGGGGTCGTTCATGCGGCTGTAGGGCCACAGGGCCAGGGTCCGGTTTGCCAGCAGCCCGGTATCCCGCCGGTTAAAGGGAACGACCTCCCGTCCGCCCGGCGCCAATACGGTCAACGCCCAGGCGGCGTATTCAATCTCCCAGGGGTTATCGTTGCGGATGCGGTGCAGGATGTCCACCACCGAGGTTTCCCCATCCATGCCGATCTCAATCTCCTTGGACAGCCCGGAAATCGGATCCTTCTGCCGCCAGAGCCGTACGCCGTTCTCCAGGATCTCATATTCGCAGGGCGTATTGTCCAGCTCATAGGTGAGCGGCATCGATTCGGGAGCCGCCCAGAGCCGGTGCCCGCCCCATATCTTCCATCCGTTCTCCCACTGCATATCCGGCAGCTCCGCCATCATATTCGCCTTGCCCGGCACGGCAAACCGGATGATCCGGGGCCCTACGTCCAGGGTCACGACCAATTCCACCAGGGCGTTCTCCATCTTCAGGCACCGTCCAAAAACCGGGACATCGATTTGATTCATTGTTACGCTGGCCATGTGCGCCTCCTTGCTCCGTTTCGTAGATGACGCTTTTATTATAGAGGCTTTCGCCCGGTCACGCAAGGCGAAAGGTTTTTGCCGGCTGCTGGTTGCATAGTTCCCGCAGATTCGGTATAATAAGAAGGGTAATAAAAAACCGGAGGATACCATGGACGAAATGGAAAACATCGTCACCTTTGAGGATGACGAAGGCAATACCTTTGAGCTGGAGATCATGGACTACTTCAACTATAACGGCAACGATTATGTGGTGCTGGCCGACACCTGCGCCGAGGAAGGCTGCGAGTGCGACCACGAGCATGACGAGGGCTGCGAATGCGGCTGCGGCCATGACCATGACAGCGTAGACGTCTATGTCATGCAGGTTGTGCCGGTCGACGAGGAGAACGAGGAGTTCGTGCCGATTCCCGATGAGCTGGAAGAAGAGGTGCTGGCCTTTGCCGACAAATTCCTCTCCGGCGAGCTCGACGAGGTGCTCACCGACGAAGATCCCGAGGACGAGGTATAGCGGAGCCTACGGAAAAGGCGTTGAAATGGATTGCCATTTCAACGCCTTTTTTTGTTGAATCCCGAAACCGCCGGCGTCAATATCCGCTGCGGGCAAAGAGGCTGGAGGGGCGCACATCGACGCGGCGGGCCTGCTCATCCACCGAATGCAGCACCATCAGGGATTTCACATCGTCCACCATTTTGCGCTCCGGCGTCGCCGTCGCCATGACGACGCCCACGCCGGCCACCACCACGGAGAACTCCTTCATCATGTCCATCATGCCCTTGACCGAGCCGCCGCCCTTCATAAAATCATCGATGATGAGGGCGCGCTGCCCTTCTTTGATGGAGCGCTTGGGCAGGGACATGGTCTGTATCCGCTGGCTTGAGCCGGAAAGGTAGTTGATCGTCACCACTGAGCCGTCAGTGATACGCACATCACGGCGCGCCACCACCAGGGGGATATTCAGGGAGCGGGCCACCATCAGCGCCACCGGGATCCCCTTGGTTTCCACCGTCACCACATAGTCGGGGCGGGACTTATAAAACCACATGGCCAAAATCTCCCCCATGCGGGCAACCATGGCCGGATTCTGCAGAATATCCACCATATAAAGATACCCGCCGGGCAGGATGCGGTCGGCGTCGCTCATCCGCAGGCACATTTCCGATATATAGCGCCGGTTTGCCTCCTCGCTGGCCGCCGGCAGGAACTTCACGCCGCCGGCCGCGCCGGTTACTGTTTCCAGCGCGCCCAGGGAAAAGCGCTCCAAAATGCCCTGAGCCAAATCGATATCTTCGGAAATGGTGGATTTGGCCGCGCCAAACAGCTCGCTGAAATAGCTGAGCGTATAAATCTTGTTGGGCGCATCCGACAAGACCTTGATCATGGCGCTGATCCGTTCATTGCGTTTGATTCTATCCATCGACCCATCTTCCTCACATTGAATGTTCGTAAAACATTCGTAATTATAGTACATTTACCGCTTTTTGAACAGCATATTTTGGTATATATCCGAAATTTCTTGAACGCATACAGAAAAACAGTCTGTTTTTTTAGCATTTCACCTTCCCCCTGCCCTTGAATTGCGCCAAAACGCGGAAAATCCCGTAAATATTTTTGAAAACCCCGGCATATCCCTTGATGAAAGCCTTACTATAAGCGTATAATAGGAAGGATTACTGAATAGGAGATTCATGCTTGATGCATATAAAAGATTTCAAAAACCAAGTCATCCACTTCACCGGAATCGGTGGGGTTTCCATGAGCGGCCTGGCGCTGATGCTGGCGAAAGCCGGCTACCAGGTAACCGGCTCCGACCAGAAGGAGTCGGAAACCCTGCGCCAGCTTCGGTCCATCGGAATCCCCTGCGCCGTGGGGCATAAGCCGGAGTTTGTCGAGGGGTCGGGCCTTGTCGTGCGCACCGCCGCCATTGCCGACAGCAATCCGGAGATCGCAATGGCTCACCAGCTGGGGATCCCCGTTATGGAGCGCGGCACCCTGTTGGGGCAGCTTATGCAGTCCTATGAGGAAGTCATCTGCGTATCCGGCGCCCATGGCAAGACCACGGCATCATCGATGATCGCTACCATCCTGGAGCTGGCCGGGAAGCATCCCACCATCCACCTGGGCGGCACCCTTCCCCTGATCGGAAGCGCGACCCAGGTGGGCGGGAAGGATTTCTTTGTGGCGGAGGCCTGCGAATACAAGGATAGCTTTCTGCGCTTCTTCCCCACCCTGTCCGTAATTCTCAATATCGACGCCGATCATCTCGATTATTTCAAGGATATTGAGGCCATTGAAGCGTCCTTTACCCGGTTTGTCCAGCTGACGCCTGCCAGCGGCCTAGCCCTGGGCAATGCGGACGACCCCCGGGTGCTGCGGGTGTTGTCCAAGGCTGCCTGCCCCTGCGAAACCTTCGGCTTCGAGGAGGGCGCTACCTGGCGCGCTGTGTCCCTCAGCCAGAACCATGGAAGCTATGCCTTCACCCTGCTGCACAATGGTGAGGCGGCGGCGCAGGTCCAGCTGCAGGTCATGGGCCGGCACAACGTGCTGAACGCCTGCGCTTCCATGGCGGTGGCCTATCATGCCGGCGTCCCGCTGGAGGAGGCCGCCCATATCCTTTCCGGCTTTACTGGAGCCCACCGCCGCTTTGAAAAGGCCGGCGACTACCGCAGCGCCAACGTTTTCCACGATTATGCCCATCATCCCACCGAAATCAAGGCCACGCTGGCTGCGGCCCGGCAGCTGGCCGACCGGCGGCTGTACTGCGTATTCCAGCCCCACACCTATTCCCGGACCAAGGCCCTGTTTCAGGACTTCATCGAGAGCTTTGACGAGGTGGACCGCCTTGTGCTTCTGGATATTTACGCTGCCCGTGAGACCAATCCCGGCGATATCAGCGCCTCCATGCTGGCTGACGCCATCGCCCAGCGCGGACGCACCCAGGTCTATTATGCCGAGAGCTTTGAAAAAGCGGCGCAGCTGGTGCGCGGCTGGGCCGAGCCCGGCGATACGATCCTCACCCTGGGCGCCGGGGATATTGAAAAGATGAGCCGGCTGCTGATCGAGCCCTGATGGTTTATCTTCCCAGACAGCAGGCAACAGCCAGGAGGGCATGTCCTCCTGGCTGTTTGTTGCGTGCCGCTTTTACCTGCTTCCGGCGGCATGGCTTCAAGGGACAGGATCGATGAAAATTGTATAGCAAAAGCACGGCCTAAAGGCCGTGCTTTTGCTCCCCGCCTTACGCGCCTTAGAACTTCGGCACCACAGCGCCCTCATAGGTGTCCTCGATATACTGGCGGATGGTGTCGGAGTTGAGCGCCTCCACCAGCTTTTTAATTTCCGGACGGCTCTCGTCGCCCTTACGCACCGCGATCACGTTGGCATAGGTCTCGGCCGCCAGGGAATCTGAGGCCTCCGTGGCCAGCGCGTCGGTGACCTTCAGGCCGCCCTGGAGCGCGTAGTTGCCGTTGATCACCGCCAGGTCCACATCGGGCAGGGACCGGGGCAGCTGCTCGGCCGCCAGCTCCTCAATCTTCAGGTTCTTGGGGTTCTCCACGATATCGGTCTTGGTTGCGTTGATGCCCGCGCCTTCCTTGATCTTAATGAGGCCCTCCGCCTCCAGCAGAAGCAGCGCCCGGGCTTCGTTGGTTGTGTCGTTGGGTACGGCGATGGTCGCGCCGTCCTTGAGCTCCTCCAGCGTCTTGGTCTTGCCGGCAAAGATCCCCATGGGTTCATAATGGACCGTCCCCACCGACACCAGCTCGGTCTTGTTCTCCAGGTTGTAATTATCCAGATAGGGCTTGTGCTGGAAGAAATTCGCGTCCAGCGAGCCGTCGTTCAGGGCGGTGTTGATCAGCGGATAATCGGTGAACTCCACCACCTCCAGGGTAATCCCCTCCTGGGCCAGCAGATCCTTGATCTGGGCCAGAATCTCCGCATGGGGGTTGGGCGTGGCGCCCACCTTCAGCGTAACGGCCGATCCGGACGCGGCGGTCGTGGCGCCTTCGCCGGCTGCCGCGGTCGTGGTCGTGGTGGCCGCGCTGTTGGAGCAGCCGGCAAACAGGGTCAGGCACAGCGCCAGAGACAGCAGCGCCAGGGCAATACGATGATTTTTCATGGTTCTTCCTCCTATACTTTTTTCTTATCCAAGCGATTGGCCAGGCTTGTGCCAATCCACTGAAGGATCTGAACGATAATGACGAGCAAGATGATGGTTACAAGCATGACGTCCGACTGATAACGGTGGTAGCCATAATTGATGGCGATTACGCCCAGCCCGCCGCCTCCTACCGCGCCGGCCATAGCCGAATAGCCCAGGATGGTGGTGGTCGCAATGGCAGCGCCGTTAACCAGCGAGGGCAGCGCCTCAGGAATCATCACGCGGCAGATAATCTGAAAGGGCGTCGCGCCCATGGACTGGGCGGCTTCCACCACTCCCGCATCCACCTCCCGGATGGAGGACTCCACCATGCGCCCCACAAAGGGGATCGCCGCCAGCACCAGGGGAACCACCGTGGCGTTCGCGCCGATGGAGGTACCGGTTACAGCCCGCGTAAAGGGGATCACGGCGATCATGAGGATCAGAAAGGGGATGGAGCGCGTGACGTTCACAATCACATCCAGCACCGCCTTGAGCGGCTTACAGGGCAGGATGCCCTTCTCGTCGGTTACTACCAGCAGCACGCCCAGGGGCAGCCCGAAAACATAAGCCAGCAGGGTCGAGGCCAGGGTCATATACAGCGTCTCCAGGATCCCCTCGCCCATCAGCGCCAGCATTGCCTGATCAAACATGGTCTTGCACCTCCTCTACAATGAGCCCGCGGCTCTTCAGCTCCTCCACGATCCGCTGCGCCTGACCGGGGTCCTGGGGCAGGGACAGGGCCATCTGGCCGAATATCTGGTCGCCGACCTGCTGCAGGTCGCTATGCAGCACATTCACCAGCACCCCCGTATCCAGCACCGCCCGGGCAATATAGGGCTCAAAGGCGTCCTGCCCATTAAAGACCACCCTGCACAGCCGCCCACCGGAAGCCGGCCGAATCTCTACCAGCTCCTGGCCGGGATAGAAAAGGTTGAGCGCCGCCCTGGATTTGGGATGGGCGAATACGGCTTCCACCGTCCCCTCCTCCACCAGGCGCGCGTTCTCCATGACGGCCACGCGGGTGCAGATCTCGCGGATCACCGCCATTTCGTGAGTAATAATGACGATGGTCAGGCCCAGCTTGCGGTTTATATCCTTCAAAAGGGCCAGGATGGAACGGGTGGTCATCGGGTCAAGGGCGCTTGTAGCCTCGTCGCAGAGCAGCACCTTGGGCTCCGTAGCCAGGGCGCGGGCGATGGCGACCCGCTGCTTCTGCCCGCCGGAAAGCTGAGAGGGATAAGCCTGGGCCTTGTCGGCAAGCCCCACCAGCTCCAGCAGCTCCATCGCCTTTTTGTGAGCATCGGCCTTTGGAGTCTTGGCTAGCTTCAGGGGAAAGAGCACGTTTGCCAGCACAGTACGCTGCATCAGCAGGTTAAAATGCTGAAAGACCATGGCAATCTCCCGGCGCAGCTGGGCAAGCTCCTGCTTGCTCAGCTCGCCCAGCGTGCGGCCGCCCACGGCAACCGTCCCCTTTGTCGGCTGCTCCAGATAATTCATGCATCGCACCAGCGTGCTCTTTCCCGCGCCGCTCATGCCGATGATTCCGTAAATTTCACCTGCGCCGATGGAGAGGCTGACATCCTCCAGGGCGGTTACCTCGCCGCTTTTGCTGGCAAAGGCTTTGGTCAGGTTCCGAATTTCAATCATTGCTTCCGTCATTTTCCTCTCCTTTAGTCATCCATCGCCTGCAGCACATCCCAGGGTGTAATCATGCCCTCCAGCGGTTCCGCCGCATCGCCGCCAGCGGTAACGAATACCGCCGCCACTTTCCGGCGGCTCTGCTTGGGGCGCTGGAAAAGCTCCTTGACCTGGGCCAGCGGTTCATCGGCGGCGACGAATACATACCGCTCGTTCTCATGGCGCTCCAGCTCAATATCCGGCATAAAGTCTCCGATACGTGCCTGCTCCATGGGCGGTACCGCCCCCCGGCAGGCCGCTGAAAAGACGGTGCCTACGGAGAATACCGCGGCCAGCCGGCTTTCCTCCATCACCGGCACATGGGAGAACCCCCGCTTGCGCATCTGCCACAGCGTCGGCTGCGCAGGGCTTTCCATCCCCACCGTGTACAGGTGTTCCCGGGCGCGGGCGGCGTCGATAGCCCGCACCGGGTGCTCCAGATGGTCGATGGTTTCAGCAAGCACGTCCAGCAGCGCCTGATCCGGCACCAGCGGGCGCCGCCCCTGCACGGTGGGGAAATGTGAAAGGATGTTGCGGATCTGCCGGCAAAGGTCGATTTCATTCCACCGGTCCTGGATAAAGGGGTCCTGGCGGGCCAGCGCGTTGATCATGCCGTTAAACTCCCTGGGGCCCGAGCCGGTAAGCGCGTTTTCCCGCAGCGCCGCCTCCAGCCGCCGGAAAAGGTCGATAAATTCGCCTGTCTGATCCATGCTAGCCTCGTCCCTCCCCCTTGATAAAGGCCTCCAGCTCGTCCCGGGTGGGCAGCGACTGCTGCGCGCCCAGACGGGTCACCGTCAGCGCGCCCGCCCGGGTGCCCGTCCATACCGCCTGCCGCAGCGCCTCGCCACGGGCCAGGGCGCTGACCATGGCCCCAATGAAGCAATCGCCGGCGGCGGTGCTGTCCACCGCCCTGACCCTGGGGCTGGGGCAGAGCCACAGGCCGCTTTTATCCACCAGGGCCGCGCCCCGGCTGCCCAGGGTGATGACCACCGCGCCCACGCCCCGCTCAAGGAACCATCGGCCGGCCCGCAGCATGCTGTCCTCATCCTCCGGCATAATGCCGCAAAGCAGCGCGCATTCATGCTCATTGGGCACAAAAAGCTCGGCAGCTGAGAGGAATGCCTCTCCCAATTCAACCGCGGGCGCGGGATTCAGCACGGTATGCATACCCCTGGCCCTGCCCGCCTGCATCGCCTGCAGCACGGCAGGCAGCGGGATCTCCAGCTGGGTGACGAGATAATCGCCCGGCTGCGCGCCGCCCAGCGCATGGCACAGCTGCTCCCCTGTCACGCCGCCGTTGGCTCCCGCGTCCAGGATAATCCGGTTGTCCCCATCGCTGACGATAATCATGGCCACGCCGGTATGGAAGTCCGGCGAGCGGACGATCTGTCCCGTATGCGCGCCGCTGCCGCCCAGCGCCGCGATCAGCTCCCGCCCGAATCCATCCTGGCCTACGGCGCCAATCATCTCCACCTCCGCGCCCAGCCGCGCGGCGGCAGCAGCCTGGTTCGCTCCCTTTCCGCCGGGATTTGTAATAAAGCCATAGCCTGTAACCGTCTCACCCGATCCGGGCACCCGGCCGGTCTGGATGGTCAGATCCATATTCAAGCTGCCCGCGACAAAAACCTTGCTCATTTCAGCGCCCCTCCCATGGAAAAAATAAAAGCCCCCGCCATCGGAATATCATTCCGAGGGACGAGAGCATCTGCTTCGTGTTACCACCCATTTTCATCCATACCTCACGATACGGACCTTATCAACTACGGGCCCAAGGGCCGATAGCCTAGCAACATAACGGGTGCGTCCGTCGCAGCCTGACGCTTTGAGCGTTTCGGTGCGCAGCTCCGAGACCATGTTCAGCCGCTTGTTCTTTATCCCTTTTCAGCTGCCGGGACTCTCTAGGAAAGAACGGAACCGCTTACTCTTCTCTTCTCAGCCTTTACGATTCATTTGTGGGTATTATATGACGGCCACCTGCATTTGTCAAGCTCTTTTTTTATCGCAGGCCCAGGTGCTGCAGATAGCGGTAGCTTATGGCCAGGCTCTCAAAGGGGTCGCCCTGGCAGACATCCTGCTCGACGATGTGCCAGCGGGCGCCAATCTGGCCGCAGGCCTTAATGATGCCCTGCCAGTTCAGGTTCCCCTGCCCGATTTCCGCAAATATGGGCCCTTTGCTGGCGGGATCATAGACCATGTCCTTGAAATGCACCACGTCCATGCGGCCCTTCATCTTCCGAATCCATTCGCAGGGATCGCCGCCCCCGGCCGTAATCCAATAGGTATCCACCTCAAACTGGAAGCATGCCGGATCGGTATGCTCCATCAAAAGCTCCAGGCCCGTCTTGCCGCCGAATCGGGCCATCTCAAAGTTGTGGTTGTGGTAGATCAGCGTCAGGCCTGCATCATGGATCTTCTGCGCCGCCGGGGCAATGTCCCTGGCAAAGGCAAGCATCCCCTCCGCGCTGGAGCGGTATTCCTCCGGCATCGCGCCAAGCCCCACATACTGGGTGCCATAGATCTGATGATCCTCGATGGTCCGTTCGGTGTGCTCCACAATGTCTGCAAAGCTGACATGGGTAGCGCAGATCTCAACGCCGTTTTGGTCGGCCATCTCCCGCAGCATTTTGGGATCAATGCGCTTCCAGGCCGACATCTGCACCGCCTCATACCCGATTTCCCGTACCTTTTCCAGCGCCCTGCCGATCCCCTCCGGCGTCTGCAGGAATTCGCGCAGCGTATACATTTGGGCTGCCAGCATGGTATTCATCCGATTCCCTCCTCTTATGAATTATCCCTTCCTGGGCATAAAGGCATGGTAAATAGCGTCGATCGCCCGCTCATAATCGTCGGACTCCACACCGACGATCACATTCAGCTCCGATGAGCCCTGGTCGATCATGCGGATATTGATCCCGGCCTGGGCCAATCCCACGAATATTTTGGCGGCGGTGCCCGGCGTGTTGACCATACCGTGGCCCACCGTGGCGATAATCGCCATGTTTTCCACAAGCTCCAGATGATCCGGATCGACCGATTCGGCAATATCCTCCATCACGGCCTCGCGCTTTCCCTCCATGGAGGCGCTGGATACCACCACCGACAGGGTATCGATGCCGGTGGGCATGTATTCAAAGCTGATCCCATGGTTCTCGAGCACCGACAGCACCCGGCGGCCAAAACCCAGCTCCGAGTTCATCATCGCCTTCTCCACCATGATAAAGGTGAAGCCCTTGCGCCCGGCCACCCCGGTGATCACCGAATGCTTCCCCTCCGGCGTTTTGTTTTCAATAAGCGTGCCCTCGTCCTGGGGGCGGTTCGTATTGCAGATATGGATGGGGATCCCCGCCTGACGGACAGGGAAGATGGAATCCTCGTGCAGCACATTGGCGCCCATATAGGAAAGCTCCCGAAGCTCGCGGTAGGACATGCGGCGTATGGTCTGGGCGTCGTCCACAATCCGGGGGTCAGCCATCATAAAGCCCGATACGTCGGTCCAGTTTTCGTATTCCTCCGCCTGTACAGCCCGGGCTACGATCGATCCGGTGACGTCCGAGCCCCCCCGGGAGAAGGTCTTGATCCGCCCATCCTGATAAGCGCCATAGAACCCGGGAATCACCGCGCGGGGACAGCGCTTGAGCCGCTTGGCCAGGGAAAGATGGGTCGCGTCGGGATCAAAGGCGCCCCGCATGGTGAAAAATATATGCTCCGCCGGATCCACGAACTCATAGCCCAGCGCATGCGCCAGGATCCTTCCGCTGAGGTATTCGCCGCGGCTGGCACAGTAGTCGAGGCTGGCCCCCGAAGCCATGCGGCGGTAAATCTCCCCGAAGGTATCCGATAAATCCAGCGTCAGCCCCAGGCCGTCGATAATCTCCTGAAACCGGGAGCAGATATAGCCGAATACGCTTTTAAGCTCCTCCTCGTTGCCCTGTACGCGGTGGCAGTGCAGCAGCAGATCCGTCACCTTGTCATCGTCGCTGTGCCGCTTGCCCGGCGCGGAGGGCACCACATACCTGCGGTCCTCATCCCCCCGGACAATGTCGATCACCTTGGCGAACTGCGCTGCATTGGCCAGCGAGGTGCCGCCAAACTTTGCTACCTTTATACCCATCGGGTCCTCCTATATGCTACGAATGCGCCTGCATTCAAAATAATACCGTTTTTCATGGGCCTCTCCCATGGAGAAGCTTTTTCGGGGCAGGGGGCCCTGCGCCTGCACCGTAGGGAAAAGCGCCCCTTTATCGAAGGGCGGCAGGATAAGCCCCAGCCGGCCCGGCTTCGCGCACAACGCCCGTACCGCCTCCTCGCCATGGATGAAGTCAAGCCTCTCTCCCGGGGCCAGCGCCTCGTCCAGCGCCGGCTGCAGCAGCGCCACCGGCAGCTGCCTGGGCGCAAGCTCCAGCCAGAGCGTATCCGCGCCCTCCGCGCTCACAAGCCCAATCGGGCAGCCCGTGCCCCGGGCGCCGCGCCGCGCCGGGCATCCAGCCCGGTTCAGCGCCGCCTCCAGCCGCCGCAGGAAGGGCTCTGGAGCCGTATCGAATAGGACCCGGTGAATGGGCTCGAAGTTCAGCGCCGGATCATGCAGGTTCACAACCTCCACCAGCGCGTGCCGGGCCGGATGGCTTTCCCTCGCCTCATTGTCCAGCGTCTGCTTGAGTTCTTCCCAGCAGGCCTTGGCCGTCGCCAGGGAATGGTTACCGTCCCCCATGGCAAAGAGCATCGGATGCTCCTGCCCCGCAGCCAGCGCCTCCAGCGCGGAGGCAATCGGCTCCAGCGCGCTTTCCTTTACGCCGTACCCGCTTACATGCCCTCCGCCCAGCATCAGGTTCGCTGAATATAGCGGCTGCGACCGGTCCACGCCTCCCCGGGCCGCCTGCAGCACGCTGTCCTGACGGTCGTCAATCAAGACCATAATATGCGGCAGCTCCAGCGGCGCCTGCCGCCGGATCTTCATCCGCGGCGGGATCCGCTCCACGATGGTCCTTTCCGTGGCGCGGATCAGGCTCTGCGACCGCGGCGAATAATCATACTGCTCCAGATCCAGCGCCAGCATCAGGCCGCTGCGGATCCGCCCGCCCAGGTCGCGTTCTACCAGGACCATACCGGGCTCCCGCCGGACCAGCAGGCCCTCGTCCAGATAGCGCTGCATGGTCAGCGGTCCTTCGCGCTCCAGCCGCTCCGCCCTTTCGGTGCCCAGGAAGGCTTCCGGCAGGATCATCGCTAACGTGGAGGGCGCGTTTCCCACCTGCTTATAGGCTTTGTCCCAATACTCCGGCTGGGCGGTATACTGATCGCAGGCCACCACGCCCCACCGGTCGGTATCCACGCCCGGGGCCGGCAGCTCAATCTGCGGAACCGCCACGCCCAGGGCCGCCAAACGCCGATAGACCATCCTCCACCCCTCCTCGCTTTATGTGCGATTATAGCAAAATCCCCTTACGATGTCCACCCACGCATATTCTGATTCCGCCGGCTAATTTGTGATCATTTCGTCAATAAAACGCACCAGAGCGCTCCACAGCCCCGGCTTCCCCGGCGGAGCCTTTCCCGGATCCGCTACAAGCCGCCCGCGGATCCCCCGGCGGAAGCAGGATTCCATGACAGCCTCAGCCTGCCGCACCTCTTGCTCCGACACGCCAAGTCCCTCCGGGATACGAAGCCGCGGGCCGATGCGCACCTCGATCACCGGCCAGCCCTGGGATTCCAGGGCAGCCAGCCGCTCCGGCGCGCTGGGATGGGTTACGGTAATCTCCACCAGCAGCCGCCCCTGCCATCGAGCGGCCGCCTCCGGCGGCTGGCTGGCCACTACCTCGCAGCAAAGATCGGCGATGGCCAGCTCCCCCTCCGGCAGCCGAATGCGCTTTTCCGGCTCCCACCCCTGAACCCACAGCGTAAGCTCGCCGCCAGGCAGCAGGAAGCGCAGCCGGCGCATCCGGCTCAGGATCTCCTTGGCCTTCAGGTGGGTCAGCGTCTGGGCCGAGGCGGATACCGGCTGCTCCGGTTGCTCCTTATACCGGAAAAAGAGCCGCCCCTCCCGGCGCACCAGCACGACCTCCCGGCGCTTGTCCGCGTCCAGCTCGGTGCTGTAATAGCGCAGCCTGCGGGATCGCTCCGGATCCCGGCCCCTTATCCGCGCCGCCTCCCACACATCGATGAGGCGGTCTTCCCCTTCCTCCCGGGCATAGGCGTACAGCTTCATCCCCGATCTCCTTATCCGCTTTTTTCCAGTATACCATACCGGCTATAGGCGCGCAAAGAAAGCGGCGTCCCAAGGGACGCCGCTTCATTAAAGGGCTTACATTTTCGTTTTCGGCTTAAAGATCAGCGCAACGAGATAGCCAAAGACCAGGGCTGCGGCAACGCCCGCCGCCGTCGCCGTTATGCCGCCGGTAAAGGCGCCGATAACGCCTTCCTTCCGGGCCGCCTCCGTAGCCCCCTTGACCAGGGAATGGCCGAACCCGGAGAGGGGGATGGTCGCGCCGGCCCCGGCGAATTCCACCAGCGGCCCATACCAGCCAAGCCCCGACAGGATGCCGCCGGCAACCACAAACACCACCAGGATGCGGGCCGGGGTCAGCTTGGTCAGGTCGATCAGCAGCTGCCCGATGACGCACAATAAGCCGCCGATCAGAAAGGCCTTGAGGTAATCCATCCTACTTCCTCCTTTCAAAGGCAACCGCATGGGCGATGCCCGGAATGCTTTCCTTCTGCATGGTTGTGGTGGGGGAAAGCAGCGCGCCCGTAGCCATGAACAATACCTTTTGGTAGGCGCCCTCCTCCATCCGCGGCAGGATCACGCCGTTCAGCACGCTGGCCGAGCAGGCCGCTCCGCTGCCGCCGGCGTCCACGTTCTCCAGGCCCTTGTAGATCTCCGCGCCGCAATCCATCAGCCGGTCGCCCAGATCCCATCCGGACTGCTGCATCAGCTCCTCCAGAATCTGAACGCCGATCTCCCCCAGGTCCCCGGTCACGATAAGGTCATAGTCGCCGGGCGTAAGGCCCGATTCCTCAAAGTGCCGGGTCAGGGTATCGGCCGCCGCCGGCGCCATGGCAGCCCCCATCTGGTTCACATCGGTCACGCCCATGTCGATCACCTCGCCCACGGTGACCCGGGGGATTACAATGCTGCCGCCCACAGCGCCCAGCACCGTGGCTCCGGCTCCCGTTACCGTGCGCTGGGCCGTGGGCGGGCGCTGGCAGCCCATCTCCAGCGGCGTGCGGTATTGGCGCTCAGCCGTAGAAAAGTGGCTGGCCGTGGCGCAGACAGCATGCTGGCCATAGCCTGCGTTGACAAGCATCGCGCCCAGTGCCAGCGATTCAGCCATGGTGGAGCAGGCGCCGTAAAGCCCAAGGAAGGGCATCTTGATCTGCCTGGCGGCAAAGGATGCGGAGATAATCTGATTGAGCAGATCGCCGGAGAGCAGAAAGGACACCTGATCGGCATTGAGCCCAGCCCGCTCCAGCGCCAGCTGAATGCTCTTTTGCAGAAAGAGGCATTCGCTTTTCTCAAAGCTATCCTCGCCCAGCTTGTCGTCAGCACAGATCTCATCGAAGTATCCCCGGAAAGGGCCCTCTCCCTCCTTAGGGCCGACGATAGCCGCATGGCTGACTACGCCCGGGCGGTTCGCCAGAAGATGGGTATGGTTAATAATGCTCATATCATCCCTCCATCAAATCGCCATGCGGATCAACGCAATGATGATAGAGGTCAGCAGGCCATGCACCAGCACCGGCCCGGCGATCGAAAAGATTCGCGCACCGGTTCCCATAATTACGCCCTCCGAACGGAATTCCATGGCCGGCGCGACCACCGAATTGGCAAAACCGGTGATGGGGACGGCCGATCCAGCCCCGGCAAAGCAGCCGATCTTGTCATAGATACCAAGGCCCGTCAGCAGCGCCCCCAGGAAAACCATCACCATAGAGGTAAAGGCTGAAACGTGCTCCTGGGTAAGGTGCAGCACATCCTCGCCCAGCTGGGCGACCGCCTGGCCGAGCATGCAGATGATCCCGCCCACCACAAAGGCCTTGATGCAGTCGGCCAGGATAGGGGATTTGGGATTATAGCGGCTGATAATCCGGGCATACTGCTTACGGGCGCCCGGATCCTGATCGTTCCGGTAATTCATCGGATCATACCTCCCGTCCATGCGGCGTTCACCAAGAGAAGCCCGGAGGTATCCGGTGTTTTGGCCTGCAGCTTCCAATAATAAAAGATTGCCGCGGCCAGGGCTGCCAGCAATACGGCCGTCAGCACGGAAACCGTAATCAATCCGCGGCGCTTCGTTTTCTCCATCGCGCATTCCTCCTTTTGATAGCCCTAGTATGCGCCTATGCAGCCCAATTCATCGCCTCCGCCTTCCAGCATGTTTTTCCATCCCGGCTTGTTCATGAAATATACGCAGCCAAAAGGCGAACCCTGCCCTGCGGCAAGGCCCGCCCTTGCTTTTATCCTTCTCCAAGCTGCTCCCGCAGCCGCTGCAGGGCCCGCTTTTCCAGGCGGGATACCTGCACCTGAGAGATCCCCATCTGCCGGCTTACCTCGCTCTGGGTTTGGTCCTGATAAAACCGCAGCAGCACCAGCCGCCGCTGCCGCTCATCCAGCCTGTCCAGGGCCGCGCGCGCTGCCAGCGCGGCTACCGCCCGCTCCTCCATATCGTCGTCATCCCTGATCTGCCCTATGCCGCCTTCTTCATCGGCCGCGTCCATAGAAGCCACAGGCAGCATCGCCTCCAGGCTCAGGGCTGCCTCCTCCGGCGTGATTTCGGCTGCCTCGGCCAGCTCCCGAAGCGTGGGCTGGCGGCCCAGCCGGCCGGTAAGCTCCTCATGAATCCGGAGCACCCGGGCCGAACGGCCTGCCGCGCGCCGACCTACCCGTATGGTATGCGACCGGCGGAGCTGCTCCCGCATCTCGCCCAGGATCAGCGGCACGGCATAGGTGGAAAACTGTACGCCGCGTCCGGGATCGAACCGGTTCACCGCCTGTGTCAGCCCCACAAAGCCCGCCTGGATCACGTCCTCCCACTCTCCCTCAGGGATCGACAGCCGCCGGGCCATCCCGTAAACCAGCGCCATGTTTTCCTGGATCCTTGTTTCCTTGACCCGGGCCTCTGCCTGCACCGTCCCCGATACCCGGGAGCCTGCAAGCGCATCATGCACCGCCGCCGGCCTCCTCCGCCCCCTTGATGGTCTTGACCATCCGCACCACGGTGCCTTGGTCCGGGCCGGAGATCACCTCGACCTGGTCCATGAAGCTTTCCATGATGGTAAACCCCATGCCGCTGCGCTCCAGGTCGGGCCTGGAGGTATAAAAGGGCGCTCTCGCCTGCTCAATATTGCCGATGCCCCGGCCATGGTCCTGGACCTCCAGGACGAGCTGCCGCCCCTGCGCCGCCGCATAGAGCGTCACCTCGCCCTCCTGCATCCCCTCATAGCCATGGATGATGGCGTTGGTGACCGCTTCCGAGACGGCGGTGCGGATATCCTCTACCTCCTCCAGCGTCGGATCCAGCCGGGCCGCAAAGGCCCCGACTACAGATCTTGCCAGCGCCTCATTTTCTGACATTGCGGGGATCACTAGCTTCATATCATTAAGCATGGTCAACCTCACTCCACATTCATTATTTGGTCCAGGCCCGCCATTTCGACGATCTTGGCCACCGCAGGCTTCATCCCGTAGAGCGTCATGACGCCCCGGCGCTCTTTGATGGTTTTATAGCGGCCGATCAGTACGCCGATCCCCGAGCTGTCCATAAAATCCAGCTGGCACAGGTTGACCCGAATCTGGCGGATCTCCGGATGCTGGGCGAGAACCTCATCCAGCTGACTGCGGCATACCGCCGCCGAATGATGATCCAGCTCGCCCTCCAGCTGCACCCAGAGCGCCGAGCCTCGGTGCTGGTATGTGATATTCATCCTTTCCCTCCAAACGAGTTTGTCCCCTTCAGGATTACCCAGCAATATTCAAGATCCGCAGGCCGCATTCCTGCCGCGAAGATTGGCGAAGCGCCACTATTTTGCAGGAAATCGCCCTGCATGGCCGGGCCCTCTTCCGGCCATACTATCCGCATATCGCAACAGCCGGATAAGGGAGGTATCAGTTTATCCATGAAGCACGCTAAGAAAAGCCGCTGGAGGTTCATCCTCCTGGGGTGCCTTGCCGCCGCGGCCGCGTTGGTGTTGGCCTTCGGCATCCTCATAATCGTATGGATGCAGGGCGACTCCTGGAAACAGCTCGATCTGGACCGTCTGGAAAATATGAAGCAAACCATTTTTCTCTATGACAGCCAGGATCAGCCGGTCGCCAACCTTGCCAGCCAGGAGAACCGCGTATTGGTCCCCTTATCCCAAATCTCCCCTTACCTTCAGCAGGCCTTCATCGCCACCGAGGATACGCGGTTTTATTCCCATCCCGGAATCGATATCAAACGCATCTTCGGGGCCCTTTGGGCCGATATCAAATCGGGAAGCCTGGCGCAGGGTGCCAGCACCCTTACCCAGCAGCTGGTCAAGCTCACCCACCTGACCAACGAAAAAACCTTTACCCGCAAGATCCAGGAGGCCATCCTGGCATTGCAGGTGGAGCAGCACTATACCAAGGATGAGATCCTGACGCTGTATCTCAACGTGGTCTATTTTGGCAACGGCGCCTATGGGGCCGAGGCTGCCGCGCAGTCCTATTTCGGCAAATCCGCCGCTGACCTCTCCTGCGCCGAGGCGGCGCAGCTGGCGGGGATCGTCAAGGCGCCCAGCACCTATGCGCCCCATATCAATATGGAGAAATCCCTGGAGCGCCGCAATCTCATCCTGGGCCTGATGCGGGAGCAGGGGATCATCGACGAAGCGCTCTATCAAAGCTCCCTGCAGGAGGAACCTGAGCTTAAGCTTTCCAGGCCGGGCCAGTATGATTACGGCTACTATATCGACGCCGCCATCAATGAGGCCATGGAGCGGCTGGGCATGTCCTATGAAGAACTGGTAAGCTCCGGCTACCGTATCTATACCGGCCTGGAGCCCTGGCTGCAGCAGGCCTGCGAGGAAGCCTTTGCCGATGCCGATGGCAGCCTCTTTCCTGCCGATGCGGCCGACGGTACCCAGGTGCAGGGCGCCATGGTCTTTCTCTCCTCGGATACCGGCCTCGCCGCCGCGCTGATGGGCGGGCGGGAGTATACCGCGCGGCGCGGCTTCGACCGCAGCGCCCAGGCCCTGCGCCAGCCCGGCTCCACCATCAAGCCGCTGCTCTGCTTTGGCCCGGCCCTCGAGCTGAAGGGCTACTCCCCGGCTACGCCGATCCTTGACGAGCCCATGGACTTCAACGGCTATACGCCCCGCAACGCTTCTGATACCTATAAGGGCTGGATCACGCTGCGCTATGCCCTAAGCCATTCAGTCAACATACCGGCCGTGCAGCTTCTGCAGCAGACGGGCGTTTCGCTGGCCAAGAGCTATGCCGAAGCGGCCGGCATCACCTTCGATCCCCAGGACGATAGCCTGGCCCTGGCGCTGGGCGGCTTTACCCAGGGGGTCACGCCCCTCTCGCTGGCCGGCGCCTATACCTGCTTTGCCGACGGCGGTACCGCCCATGAGCCGGCGCTGATCCGGCGCATCACCGACAGCGCCGGTAAGGTGGTCTATGAGCATACTGTCGAGGATAAACGCGTTTTCAGCGAGGAAACCGCCTTTATGATCAATGATATGCTGACCGATACCGTCAAGGAGGGCAGCGCCCAGGCCCTCCAGGCCGCCGGGATTCCGCTGGCCTGCAAAACCGGTACGGTGGCCTATGAGAAGGATGGGGTCGAGGGCGTCCGGGATATCTGGGCCGCAGCCTACAACGAAGAATATGTAGGGGTGTGCTGGATGGGCTTTGATACTACCGATCCCGAGCACTGCCTGCCCGCCTCAGCCAGCGGCGGCAAATATCCGGTGCCCATGCTGGCCCGCGTCTTTGCCGCGCTCTACCCCCAGGGCGGCGCGCCTGAATTCACGCCGCCCTCCGGCATCGTGCAGGCTACGGTGGATCAGGCCGCCATCGAGCAGGGCCAGCTGATGCTGGCCTCGGCCTATACGCCGGCCGCCTCCCGCCTGGTAGACTACTTCAAGCGGGGTACAGAACCCACGGCTACCAGTACCTACTGGAGCTTTCCCTCCGCTCCGGTCATCACCGGCAGCGGCACCGGTGAGGACGGCCTGCCCTATATCAGCTTTTTGCAGAAGGATCCAGCCTGCGCCACCTATCTCTACCGCAGCGGCGACGGCGGCCAAACCTACCAGAAGGCGGCCCAATTTGATCCGGGGCACGGCGCCGTCTCCTGGGAGGACGAAACCGCCCAGGATGGACAAACCTATCGCTACTACCTGCAAACCGTGCGGCTGGATACCGGGGAGCATCCCTTCCTCGGCGGCAAGACGGAGGTGATCACGCTGAGCGCGGGGCCTTCCCGCCGCGAGGAAAACTTCTTTTCCCGGTTCTTTGGCTGGTAGGCATATTGAAAGGCGCTTCCCGCCGTGCTATGATAGGCCTACATCCCCATCGTATGAAAAGGAGGAGACATATCATGGCCGAATCTCTCAAAACCGGTTTCCATCATGTGGCGCTGCGGGTGCCTAACTTCGACGAAGCCCTGGCTTTCTATACTGAGGCGCTGGGCCTTACCGTCCGTGCCCGCTGGGAGGGCGCAGCCCTTTTGCAGCTGTCCGACGGCGGCCATTTGGAGCTCTTTGCCGGTACCGAGCCCGTCCCCCAGACCCACAATGGCTACTATCACATGGCCTATCGTGTGGAGGATGTAGACGGAGCCCTGGCCCGTGCCGCCCAGTATGGCGCGCCTACCACCATCCCCGCCAAGAACGCCCGCATTGGCGATTTGGATATCCGCTGCGGCTTCTGCCAGGGTCCCGGCGGGGAGAGCATTGAATTTTTCAAGGAGCTGTAACGTAAGCGCCGCCTTACGATGCAAAGGCCCAGCAGTCAGATTTTGGCTGCTGGGCCTTTCTTATTTCTGCATAAGGCTCCTGCGCCCCGGCGCAAAAGCGCCCCCGCCGGCTTGGCAGGGGCGCTGTATGGACGTATGTTTGCTTACCCGGCTTATGGGGAGCTACCCGGCGTGCGAGGAATCCTGCTCCTCCAGCGCGGGCGCCGGCGGAGGGGTCGGAAGCGAGCGGGTCGCCGTAATCATGACCGGCGGCTTGCCCTCCTCGATCGTCTCCTTCGTCACCACGCACTTTTTCACGTCCTCCCGCGAGGGAATATCGTACATGATGTCCATCATGGCGCTCTCCAGGATCGCCCGCAGGCCGCGGGCGCCCGTCTTGCGCTCCATGGCCTTGTGGGCCACGGCCTTGAGGGCTTCCGGCTCGAATTCCAGCTCCACATGATCCATGCCGAACATATACTGGTACTGGCGCACCAGGGCGTTCCGCGGCTTGGTCATCACGTTGATGAGGGCCTCCTCATCCAGGCCATGGAGCGTCACCATCACCGGCACGCGGCCGATGAACTCGGGAATCAGCCCAAATTTGAGCAGATCCTCCGGCAGCGCCTGCTGGAACAGCGCGCCCACGTCCATTTCATGGGGGGCTTTTACATCAGCGCCAAAGCCCATGGTCTTTTGGCCCACACGGGCCTCGATGATCTTTTCCAACCCATTGAAAGCGCCGCCGCAGATGAACAGGATGTTGGTCGTATCAATCTGCAGGAACTCCTGATGGGGATGCTTACGCCCGCCCTGGGGCGGAACCGAAGCCACGGTGCCCTCCAGGATCTTCAAAAGCGCCTGCTGTACGCCCTCGCCGGAAACATCGCGGGTGATGGAGGGGTTTTCGCTTTTGCGGGCGATTTTATCGATCTCGTCGATGTAAATAATCCCCTTTTCTGCCCGGGCGATATCGTAATCCGCCGCCTGGATCAGCTTCAGCAGAATATTCTCCACATCCTCGCCCACATACCCCGCTTCCGTCAGCGCCGTGGCGTCGGCCACCGCGAAGGGTACGTTCAGGATGCGGGCCAGGCTCTGAGCCAGGTAGGTCTTGCCGCAGCCCGTGGGGCCCAGCATCACAATATTGCTCTTTTGAAGCTCCACGTCGGCATTTTTGGTGTCGGTATAGATACGCTTATAGTGGTTATACACAGCGACCGCCAACGATTTCTTGGCATACTCCTGACCGATCACATAATCGTCCAGGGTAGCCTTGATCTCAGCGGGCTTAAGGATCTCTTCCGGCGCGGCGGGAGCGGCATCATGGAGATCTTCTTCAATGATCTCCTGGCACAGCTCGATGCACTCATCGCAGATATAGACCCCGGGGCCCGCTACCAGGCGGCGCACCTGCTCCTGGGCTTTGCCGCAGAAGGAACACCGAAGCTGCTTTTTGTCGTCTACTTTCGCCATTCACTATCCTCCGGTTCCTGAGCCTACCGGGCGGGCGCAATCACCTCGTCGATAAGCCCATATTGTAGCGCGTCCTGCGCCGTCATGTAGTTATCCCGTTCCACATCAGCCTGAACCTTTTCCAGGGGCTGGCCGGTCATCTCCGAGAGCAGGCGGTTCATGTTCCGCTTCACCCGCAGGATCTGCTCGGCCTGGATGGCAATATCCGTAGCCTGACCCTGCGCGCCGCCCGAAGGCTGGTGGATCATGATTTCGCTGTTGGGCAGCGCCTTACGCTTGCCCTTGGCGCCAGCCGCCAGCAAAAACGCGCCCATGGACGCCGCCAGGCCGACGCAGATGGTCGACACGTCCGAGCGGATGTATTGCATGGTGTCGTAAATCGCCATGCCCGCGGTGACAGAGCCGCCGGGGCTGTTGATGTACAGCATGATATCCTTGCCGGGATCCTGCGCCTCCAGATACAGCAGCTGGGCCACGATGGTATTGGCCATATCATCGCGCACCTCGCCGCTCAAGAAGATAATCCGGTCGTTGAGCAGCCGCGAATAAATATCATAGGACCGCTCGCCCCGGTTGGTTTGCTCTACGACATAGGGAATCAGATTCATTTTCATACCTTCCTTCCTGGAAAAGCTGCCTTGCCTATCCGATTACGGCGTTATCCTCCAAGAGCTGCAGGGTTTTCTCCAGCAGCACGTTGCCCTTGAGGTAATCATAGTCCGAATCGCGCAGCGTCTTTTTGATGTCCTCCACCGTACGGGTTTCCGTCGCCATCTTGGCAATCTCCGCGTCCAGCTCCTCGTCGGATACCTCCAGGCCGGCGTCCTTCTGCAGGGCCTCCAGCACCAGCTGGCGCTTGACGATCTTGCCCGCCTCCTCGCGGTTCTCCTCGCGGATGGACTCGCGGGTCTGGCCGGTCATCCGGGTGTAGTCCTCCATGCTGATGCCCTGGTACATCATGCGGTATTCCATTTCCTGGAGCATATAGTCCAGCTGGGAATTGACCATGCACTCGGGGATCTCCACCTCGGAGGCCTCCACCACGGCGTTGACCAGCTGCTCGTCCAGTTCGTTCTTGGCGCGGGTCTCCGCGGTCTTTTCCAGGCGCTCGCGGATCTTGGCCTTGTAGTCCTCCAGCGTGTCGCAGTCGCTGACGTCCTTGGCGAACTCATCGTCCATCTCCGGCAGCTCCTTGACCTCGATCTTATGGATCTTCACGTTGAAGATGGCATCCTTGCCGGCCAGGTCCGGCGCATGGTATTCCGCGGGGAAGGTGACGTTCACCGTGCCTTCCTCCTCCAGCTTCATGCCGACCAGCTGCTCCTCAAAGCCGGGAATAAAGCGGCCGGAGCCCACTTCCAGGGTCTGGTCGGTCGCCGTGCCGCCGGGGAACTGCTCGCCGTCGCAGAAGCCGGCGTAGTCCAGGGTGATGCGGTCGCCGTTTTCCACCGCGCGGTCCTCCACCGTAATCCAGCGGACCACGCGCTCCTGATCCTTTTTCAGCTCATCCTCTACATCGTCATCGGTGACATTATACTCGGGACGGGTCGCTTCTATACCTTTATAGCTGCCCAGCTTCACCTCGGGCTTCACCGTCACGTCGCAGGTGAACACCAGATCCTCGCCGCCGCCGATGGTCGTCACATCGACACTGGGACGGTCGACGGGATAGATGCCGGTTTCGACGATCGCGTCGTCATAGGCCTTGGGGAATACCAGATCAAAGGCGTCCTCATAGAAAACCGCCTCGGAATAGAAATTCTCAATGACCTTACGGGGAGCCTTACCCTTGCGGAATCCGGGGATATTGATGGATTTGCGGGCCTTCAGATAGGCCTTGTTCATGGCTTCCTCAAAGTCGGCTGCGCTTACGGTAATCGTCAGCCGCACCTCATTGGTACCGGTCTTTTCACAAACAGCGCTCATACAATTATTCCTCCTCAAGAGAATAAGATTCATAGAAGAGCACAGAAAAAGCAGATTTGCATACCTGTGCACATTAACTGCAATCATACCATACCCGGCAAATCCGCGCAACTCTTTCCCCGGCAAATCCGCGTAATTTTTTCTTTACGCATGGGTTTGGGATGCACTTGCGGCAGCAGTATGGTACAATGAAGCAAAAAAAGGAGAGACTCCTATGCCCTTTTGTGATCTGACGAAAAAGCCGCGCTTTCTGTTCGACGGCGGCATGGGCACCATGCTGCAGCAAAGCGGCGTCGAAACCGGAGAATGCCCGGAGCTGCTCAACCTGACCCAGCCGGAAGCGATCGCCGCCATCCAGCGGCAATATGCCCAGGCCGGCGCCATGATCGTGGAGACCAATACCCTGGGCGCCAACGGGATCAAGCTGAAAAAAGCCGGCTGCCAGGATCAGCTGGCCGCCATCAACGCCGCAGCGCTGGCCATCGTCCGTGACCGCCTGCCCGCCGGCATGCTGGCCGCCCTCTCAGTGGGCCCCACCGGCGAATTCCTGGAGCCCTATGGCAGCCTGACCCTGGATGAGCTATATGAGGCCTATACCGCCCAAATGCAGGCCGGACGCAGCGCCGATGTGTTCTATATTGAAACCCAATGCGACCTGGCGGAGGCCCGCGTTGCCATGCTGGCCGCCAAGGGCTGCGGCGGGACGCCCTTTGCGGCCTCCTTCACCTTTGAGAATGGACGCACGCTTATGGGGAACCCGCCCGAGGCCTGCGCCTACCTTACCCAGGCGCTGGGCGCCAGCGCGGTCGGCATCAACTGCTCCGGCGGTCCCGAGGAGCTTCTGCCCATTGTCAAGGCCATGCGCGCCGCCACCAGCCTGCCGCTGATCGTCCAGCCCAACGCCGGGCTTCCCCAGGTGGTCGAAGGGAAAACCTGTTTCCCCTTCGCCGCCGCGCCCATGGCCCAGCGGATGAAGGACATCCTGGACGCCGGGGCCGATGGGATCGGCGGCTGCTGCGGCACGACGCCGGCTCATATCGCCGCCATGGCCCAGCTGATTGAAGGCATGCCTGCGGCCGGTCATCCGGCCGTCGCGCCCATGCTGGCGACCAAGCGGACGCTGCTGCCCCTTGAAAGGGCCCTGGACCACCCCTTTGTGCTGCGCTGCCGCGCCGGGGCCGACCTCTATGACCTGCTGGACGAGGCCGCAGAGGCGGCGGATGAAGGCGCCGCCTGTCTGGCGTTGGAGCTGGGCGATATGGCGCCGGAGGCGATTGCCGCGCTCCTTGCCGAGGGGCAGGATATGCTTAAGCTTCCGCTGGCTTTCTCCGCTTCCACCGCCGCGCAGGCCGAAGCCGCGCTCCGGGCCTATCACGGCGTCGCCGCCCTGGCCTGCGCCGAGGATGCCTCCGCTGCCGCCGCCTATTATGGCGCGCACTGGCTGGGCCAGCACCTGTAGTCCCTCGATACCACGGCCCTGATGGATCATCAGGGCCGCTTTTTATGCCTGGGGGAAGGAAAGCGAAACGGGCTGCGCGCTCCTATGGGA
>UQLW01000034.1 GCA_900542005.1 uncultured Eubacteriales bacterium | reverse complement strand
GCAACCTGGGGCTCATCAAGGCGGTGGAGAAGTTTGATTACCGAAAGGGCTATAAGTTTTCCACCTACGCTACCTGGTGGATCCGCCAGGCCATTACCCGGGCGATTGCCGACCAGGCCCGGACGATCCGTATACCGGTGCACATGGTGGAGACCATCAACAAGCTGATCCGCATCTCCCGCCAGCTGCTGCAGGAGCTGGGGCGGGATCCCACGCCCGAGGAAATTGCCCGTGAAATGGGCATCAGCGAGGATAAGGTGCGGGAGATTATCAAGATTGCCCAGGAGCCGGTATCGCTGGAAACCCCCATCGGCGAGGAGGAGGACAGCCATCTGGGCGACTTTATCCCCGACGACGTACCGGCCCCGGCCGACGCGGCGGCCTATGCCATGCTGAAGGAGCAGCTAATGGATGTGCTGGATACGCTGACGCCCAGGGAAGAGATGGTGCTGCGCCTTCGCTTTGGCCTGGACGATGGGCGCGCCCGCACGCTGGAGGAGGTTGGACGGGAGTTTAAGGTGACCCGCGAACGGATCCGCCAGATCGAGGCTAAGGCCCTGCGCAAGCTCCGCCATCCCAGCAGGAGCCGTAAGCTGAAGGATTTTCTGGATTGATTTTCCCGGTGTAAATCAATCATCATGAATGGCAGCGGCAGATTTTTGATCTGCCGCTTTTCTCTTGCCTGGGGTGGAAGCGGATGGAGGGCCCTCCATAGAAAGGAAATTGACTTGTGAAGTAATATTTCGTATAATAAGGTTGAATCATTCGGTGTAGTTTCATTATATAGATGATTGTAACAGGAGACGGTGTCCAATAGGCTGGGATATCGTAACGCAGAACAGGGCGCCTCTATTCCAGGCATGCGTTGGAAGGGGAGGCGCTTTTTGTGCGGAGTATAGGTGCTCCGCTGGGCAGGGAATGGACGCAGGCATAAAGGGCCTAAGGGGTAGGTTCCTGCGGGCCTGGCGCCTGCCCCATAAAGGCGGTTGGGGGAGGTAAGCGATCGTGCTCACGCACGTTTCATTTGTCAGGAAGGTGAAAGCGCTTATGCAAGGGGCCTTCTCTCAAGAGCAGGCCTTTATGTGCTATTTTGATTTTGCGGAATTTAAGCTGATTAACCGGTATTATGGTACGAAACAGGGGGACATATTCCTGAAGGAGGCGGGCGATTACGTAGGAAGGCAGCCGGAGGTGCTGACCTATAAGCGCATGTTTTCCGATCAATTTGCGTGCGTCGTCATTGCGAAAGAACCACGCTCGGAGCAGGAAATACAGGAGCGGTTTTTATCCAATGCAAACCGGTTCCTGGCGGCGCAGCAGTCCCTGTATCCTGCATGCAATCTGCGGCTGCACTGCGGGATATGCGCGATTCAAAATGATCATGTGCTTGAGGCGCTGGACAATGCAAACCTTGCATGGCGGGAGGCGAAGAAGGTCAAGAGCACGGCTGTTGTGGTGTTCAACGATGCAATGCTGGCTGAAATCGCACAGCGCTTCAAACTGGAAGCAGGGATAAACGAAGCCCTGAAGGAGGACCGCTTTACCTTCTACCTGCAGCCCAAGGTTGATCTGTTTACAGGGAAGATCACTGGCGCAGAGGCCCTTGCCCGCAGGCTTGGGACGGATGGGCGCGTCATTTTTCCCGACGATTTTTTGAGCATTATGGAAGAAAACGGTACGGTGGTAGAGCTGGACCGGATGATGCTGCACAAGGTTTGCAAGAATCTGGCGGACCGGATGGCCAGGGGCCTGCCGGTTGTGCGCACGTCGGTGAATCTATCGCGCCTTCATATCCAGACGCAAGGCGCGGCGGAGCGGCTGCACAGCATCGCCCAGGCGTTTCATATTCCGCCGGGCCTGCTGGAGTTTGAATTAACGGAAACCATCTTATTGAACCAGGTGGCCGGAGCCAAGGCCTTAGGCGATAAGCTGAGGGGGTATGGGTATTCGCTGTCAATTGATGATTTTGGGGCGGGATACGCAGGCGTGAATCTGATTCAGGAGCTTGAATTTGACGTAATGAAGCTGGACAAGCGGTTTTTATCGGAGGCGGAACCGCTGAAAACCAAAAACAGGGCGATCCTGCCGGATTTGCTGCACACGATGCGAAAGCTTCAGATTAAAACGATCTGTGAAGGCGTCGAGACGGCTGAACAATGCATGCTTCTTTCAAGGATGGGCTGCGGGCAGGCGCAGGGGTACTATTTTTCCCAGCCCATCCCGCCGGACGATTTTTATGCAATGTATGGACGGCAGAACGGGCGGTATGCGCTGCCTCACCCCCAAAACCGGGAGGGCGCGTTCGGATTTGCCGTCGGCACACAGGAAAACTTATACGATTCGGCCATAAAAGATGGGAACAATGGCGTCTGCTATATTGACCGGGCGCAGAAAATATGGTACTGGAACAAGCGGGCGGAAACGATAACCGGCTATAGGGCGGACGAAATTCTAGGCAGAAGCTGCTGGGACATTGGCCTGCATCCCATGAATGAGGACGCATGGGCACTATATAAGACCTCCTATCCGCTGGTAGATACGGACTCGGGGCTGCAATACTATGAAATCCGCACGGAAATACGGCATAGGGACGGACATTCATTTCCCATTTCGCTCAAGGTGTTTCCGGCAAAGGTCGGCGATGAGATTATCGGCGCAATCGAGATCTTCGGGGAATGACAGAGGCCCCGCCGGCTGGCTTAACCGAAAGAAAGCCGGCGGATTGGGCCGTGGCTAGGCGGGCAGGGATAGGTTATAGGCGATCTTATCGTTGCAAGATAGGGCCAATTCCGATATAATAAAGCAACAGGGGACCGTTTATATGCTCCCTGCTTTTTATGTAAAGGCTGAAGGCGGCCCCAGGCGAGCAGCGGCCGCCCCATGAGCGGATACGGTCATGGGGCTTGCGGGGCAATGGCCAGCCCAGGGGGCAGCGCCGCCGGCCGGAAAGCGGGATAAGAGAAGGCTTACGAACGGCATGGCCTAGAAACGGCGAGTGCAGAAATATGCGACGGCGAAAACCGGCTCCTTGGAGCCGGTTTTGTTTAAGATCATAATGAAGAAAGGATGCCGTGCGCAGGGACGGCGTCGGGGGAGAGGGATATGCTTCATCTATGCAAACGGCTGCAGGCGGTGCTGGAGCTGACGCCCCGGGGGGAGCCGGTGGCGGATATTGGCTGCGACCATGGACGCCTGGCCTGCGCGCTGCTGCAGCAGGGCGCGCCTTGGGTAACGGCGGTGGATATTTCCGAGCCATCGCTGGAGAAGGCGCGCCGCCTGGCGGAGACGCTGGCGCTCGGCGAGCGGATGATTGCCCGCCAGGGCAATGGATTGGAGGGGCTGGAGCCGGGCGTCGGCGCCGTGGTCATCGCCGGGCTCTCAGCCCATACGATCCGGGACATCCTGTGCCGGAACCTGGATACGGCCCGGCAGGTGGGCCGCCTGATCCTGCAGCCCATGCAGGACATGGAGGGGCTTCGCCGCAGCCTGATGGAGCTGGGGTTTATCATAGACGCTGAGGATATGGTCTATGAAAACCGGCGATACTACCATATGCTGCGGGCGGTGCCGGGCTGCGCCCGCTATACGGAGGACGAGCTGGATTTTGGCCCCAAGCTGCTGGCGGAGCGGCACCCCCTGCTGCCTGCCTACCTGCTTTGGAGGATGCGCGTGATCCAACGGGTCGGACAGGGCCTGTGCGGGCAGCGGCGCATGCAAATGGACAAACAAATCGTCCGGCTGGAGGGGATCCGGCAAAATCAATTGCAAATTAGGCCGTTTTGTGGTTAGATAAAGAAAAGAGAGAACCTAAAGGAGGCGCAGGATGGAGCTATGGGATATCCTGGATGAAAACGCTCAGCCGACAGGCCGCCTCATGGATCGGCGCGGCCGCTTGGGCCGGGGCGAGTTCCACCTGGTGGTGCATACCTGGGTGGATAACGGGCATGGACTTTATCTCATTCAGCGGCGTTCTACGCGCCTGGGCTTCTGTCCGGGCATGTGGGCGCCGGCGGGCGGCTCGGCCAAGGCCGGCGAGGATTCGCTTACGGCGGCCCGGCGGGAGCTTATGGAGGAGCTGGGCGTCAGCGCCTGCCCGGAGGACTTCCACTTTCTGGGCCGCCAGCGGCGCAACCACGCCTTCCGCGACCTGTGGCGGCTGACCATTTCCTGCTGCACGGAGCTCAGGCTGCAGCCGGAGGAGGTCGATTGCGCTGCATGGCGGTCGCAATGCGAAATTATGGCGATGGTCGAGCGCGGCGAATTCATAAACTACGGTGCGGAGTATTTCGCGCTGGTATTTCCAGCTCAGGAGGATCATTGCGATGACCGCTGCCGTTAAGGATGTGATGGCGCTGGTGGAGAAAACGGCCCCCTCCTGCCTGGCGGAAGGCTGGGACAACGTGGGCCTGCTGGTGGGCGACGAGCGGGCGCCGGTATCCTCCGTGTGGGTGGCGCTGGAGGTGACAGGCCCACTGATTGAGGCGGCCGCCGCCGCGAAGGTGGAGCTGCTGCTGACGCACCATCCGGTCATCTTTTCCCAGCTGAGGCGGGTAACGGCTTCGGACGCGACGGGGGCCCTGGTGCTGGGGCTGGCCCGCCGGGGGATCCACGCCCTCTGCGCCCACACCAACCTGGACGCTGCCGAGGGCGGCGTCAACGACTGCCTGGCCCAGGCGGTTGGCCTCCGGGAAATCCAACCGCTGCCGGGTATGCCCTGCGGCCGTATGGGGCTTTTGCCCGAGCCGATGGCGCCGCGCCAGGCGGCGGCCTGGATCGCCAAAGGGCTGGGGGCGCCCCGGATCCGGATGACGGAGCCGGCGGCAGCCCAGGTAGAGCGGGTCGCCCTGGTCAGCGGCGCGGGGGGAGACGGCCTTATGGCCGCCCAAGCCGCGGGCGCGGAGCTCTTTTTGACCGGCGAGGCCAAATACCACGAGGCCCTGCAGGCCCGGGAGATGGGCCTGTTCATGGTGGAGGCAGGACACGACAGTACGGAAAACGTGGTGCTCAAGCCCTGGCTTGAGCATTTACAAATGCAGGCAGATAGGGTAAAATTACAAATAGCATTCAGCCTGGCTCCCCTCATGACCAGCCCCTATGCGCAGGCGGAGCCGGGAACCTAGGGAAAGGAAGGAAATATGGATTTTTTAGAAAAGCTCATCGAGTGCCAGCGGGTGGAGAATGAGATTAACCAGATCGAAAACGAGCTGAGGGGATCTCAGGTGCGCAAAAAGCTGCTCCATGCGCGCAATTATATTATTAACGCCCAAAATAACTACAAACAGATGGAGACCGACGTGACAGAGCTGCATGCTGCGCTGGAGGAGCTGACCCATCGCTATGAGGCGAACCGGGCCCGGGCCGAGGCCGAGAGCGTCCACTATGCCGCAGCCGACGAGGAGAGCGACCTGGCCGACGTGCAGGACATGGAGCGCGAGGCCCAGGAAATCGCCGGCGCCCTGGCCCGTAACGAGCAGGACCTGCAGGCCCTGATCAAGCGGCTGGCCACCATTGACCAGGAGATGAAGAAGATGGCTGCCAATCTGCCCCGGGCCCGCCAGGATTACGCCAAGATGAAGACCATCTATGACAAGGAGCTCAGCGCGGTTATGGCGCGGACGGAGCCGCTGAAGAAGGAGCTGGAGTCTGTGCAGGCCACGCTGCCGGAAACCCTGCTGGCCCGCTATAAGCAGGCCCGGCAGCACGCCAACAACCCCATCGTACCCCTGGAAAACGACCGCTGCAGCGGATGCCACATGGAGATTGCCTCGGCGGGGCTGACCCGGCTGAGAAACCAGGGTATCGCCGAATGCGAGAACTGCGGACGGCTGGTATATGTGAAGGAATAAGGGAAAAGGGACAAATGCAAGGGGAAGGATAGGCGCCTTCCCCTTTTGCGTGGAGCAGGATGATGGAAAAGGTCATCGAATACCGGGCGACGGCGGAGGACGAGGGGTGGCTGGTGCGCAGCGTGCTGAAAACACGCCTGCGGCTGTCGGCCACCCAGATCAAGCGCGCCAAGTTCAAGCCCATGGGAATTACCGTGAATGGGGAACATGTGACGGTACGGGCACGGCTCCAAGCCGGGGACGCGCTCCAGGTGCGGATTGAGGAGGCCCAGACCCAATCGGGCCAGCTGGTCCCCCGCCCGGGCCGGTTGCATATTGCCTATGAGGATTCGGAGCTGCTGGTGGTGGATAAGCCGGCGGGCCTGCCGGTGCATCCCTCGCCGGGCCATTATGACGATACGCTGGCCAATATCCTGGTGTGGCATTTCCAGCAGCAGGGCCAGGGCTTGGTCGTGCGCACCCTGGGCCGCCTGGACAAGGATACCTCAGGGCTGATACTGGTGGCCAAGAACGCCCCGGCCCAAACGGAGCTGGAGCGCCAACGGGCCGAGGGCGTCCTCCAGCGGGTATACCTTGCGCTGGTGGAGGGGCGGCCTGCACCGCCCAACGGGCAGGTGAACGCCCCGATCGGCTGCCGGCCGGGATCGCTCATGGCCCGGGAGGTGCGGGACGACGGCGCGCCGGCGGTCACCGACTATGAAACCCTGGCTGCCGGTGAAGCCTATAGCCTGATGCGCCTGCGGCTGCATACAGGGCGCACCCACCAGATCCGGGTGCATATGGCCCATCTGGGCCATCCGCTGCTGGGCGATTTCCTCTACGGGCAGGAGGGCCTGCTGGGTATGGCGCGGACAGCGCTGCATTCCAGCGAACTGGCCTTCCGCCATCCGGCCAGCGGCGAGATGATGCGCCTCCGGTCGCCGCTGCCGCCGGATATGGACCGCCTGGCCCGGCTGCTGGAGGGGGGACAGGCCGAATAAGCGCGGAGAAGGGCACAGCAGAAAAAGCCTCAGGAGCTGAGTGAACTGGCTCCTGAGGCTTTGATTCTTGCATAGCGCTACTGGCGGGGCCTGGAGGCGCGCCGGGCGCGCAGCAGCGCCTTGCGCATCTGCCCGACGGCCAGCAGCAGGGCGAGGGCGGTAAGCGACGCCCCGACCACAGAGGGCCATTTGGGCGGCGCAGCCGGCGCAGGGGCCGGTTCAGATGCCTGGGAAAGGGGCGGTATGCTGGAAGGAGCGGCGGTGCTCGCGGAAGCCTGCGGGGCGGCCAGCGCCTCGCAGGTATGCTCCAGAAAATCGTCCAGGGCTTCGTCCGGGCCCACCAGGCTCCGGTACAGGCCGAAGTTCCGGCAATCCCTGCGGCCCTCCTTGGACATGGCATGATGGCCGTTCTGCTGGGACACATGGCAGCGGAAGGCCTCGCCGGCCAGCTCATATCCGGTCTTGCCGCCAAAGGCGCTCAGGGGCTTATCCCAATCCATCAGGCGCTGGTTTTCCGGCCAGTTATGCAGGTAGCACTTGGGCGTATCCCACAGGCCGTATTGCTGCTGGCTGGCCGGATAAAAGCCGTCCTTCCCGGCCTGCTCCACCGCCTTTTGCAGGCAGCGGGCGTTGAGCTTATGGACGCTGTGCCCATATTCGCCCTCGATATCGTGCCCGATGATGGCAAGGGGCTTAAAGCGGCGGATCATCTCCACCTGCCAGCCGGTTACCTCAGGCACGCTGTAGACGTGTTCCGCCTCTTCCAGGCTGTCGCAATAAACATCCTCGAAGGGGGAGAACACCGGCGCATGGCGTACGCCCACCAGCCAGAGGCCGTCCAGGGCTTCGTGGCGCCTGCGGCGGGTGGCCTGGGTCATGTAGACCACCTGCACCTTTTTTCCATATTGCCCGGCATAGGTGGGCAGCGTTCCGCCGAAAAAGAGGTCCTCGTCGTCGGGATGGGTGGGCATGAGCAGCAGGTCAGCCTTGCCGCAGGGGGGAGACCAGCGCTGCACATCCCCCGGCAGCTCGCCGGGGCCATAGAGGCGGAGCTCGTTGAGAATCATGGGCTCGCCCCGGCTCTCGATTTTCATCGCCTGCACGCCGGGCAGGCCGACATACTGATGGAGCAGGCGGTGATCCTCCACCGGATAGTCCTCCCAGCCGCCGCCGGTATCCACGCTGAAGTAGGCGGTTTGGGGCAGCTTGTCCCATTTAAGGGAAACGCCGGCCAACCGCATCCCCTCTGGCGCCTGGATGGTGAGGGAACCGCCGGATTTGGGCGCCTTCCACTGGGTCGTGTAGTCCTGATCCGTCAGGCTGGATGCGTCCCCGCTGCCTCCGGAAAGCGTGATGGTGCAGCGGCCGGTCAGCTCCGGCGCCTCCTCTGCGCGGGCTGTTCGTATGCACGCGATGCATATAAACAGCGCAATAGCCGGAAGAACACCCCATTTTATCCGCATTTTTTCGCTCCCTCCGTCCTTTATAATCATTGGACGGTGAAGCATATACCCTTTGTTCCGCTAGAGCAGCGATCGGGCGCTTGAACTTTCGAGAATTTTAAATTTTGCCTCTGGATGGGGCTCGCCCCACATCATGGGGGCTTCCGGGTTGTGCTGGCTGAAATGGCTGCGGGCCAGGGCGGCGGACGCGTTGGCATAGCAGTAGCCGCAGCCATGGGGGCAGCTGTCATAGCGGCCGATATCCACGCTGGCGGCGCAGCCGCAGCCGGGGCGCTGCCCTCTGTCCGGCGGCAGCGACAGGGGCCCCGCGATCCTTGACAGCCGCGCGGCGTCGATGCAATGGGCGGAGGGCAGGTTTAGACCGGCCTCGCAGCAGGCGGTGACGGTGATTCCATAGTCCGCGCCGGTCTGGGCCAGGCGGGTGGCGAGGGCCTGGCGCTCGGGCAGCTCAGGCCAGCGGATACCGCTGCGCCGGAGCCAACCGGCAATCTTGGAGTAGCTGTCAAGGAAGCTGATGACGGCCTGGTTGGTGGCGCCCTGCAGCCGGCGGCACAGCCGCTCAAAGCGCTGGCAGTGCCAGGCTGCGTCCATATCCCCGGCGAAGATGATGGGATCGTAGCGCCAGACCAAAGCCTCGGGGTCACCCAGCGCCGCCAGCGCGCGGAAGGTCTCCACCCGCTGCTCCGCCGCTGGAAGGCCCGGCTCAAAGGCGGCCGGGTAATCGTTGAGCGTATACTGCATATACCAGGGATAGGGCGGCAGCGGGCGCTCCAGCATGGGAGCGGGATTTTTGCTCCAAAGCACCAGCGCGTCCACCGTCCGGGGCGATAGGGGTACGACGGTAATCTGGCGGGGATTAAAGGGGTTGGGTACCCAGGCCTCCCCGGCCAAGAGGCGGTTGAGCAGCCAGGGATAATAAAAGGCCGGGATGTCGCTGCGGCGGCTGGCGCTGACGATCATCGGATAGCTCCTCTCATTTGTCGGAATTTGCGCGATGTGATACAATGAAGCCCGGAGGTTATCATGCTGAAACGATTGCTGAAAACAGCCGCCTGGATATTGGGCATCCTGGCGGCGCTTCCGGTGGTGATGAACCTGGCGGTGATCGGCGTCGCGGCCTTTTCGATCCGCTCGCCTCAAACCGTACCGGAAGCGCCGGTGGTGCTGGTGTTGGGCGCGGGCGTGTGGGCCAATTCCAGGCTGAGCCCCATGCTGCAGGACCGGGTGGATCAGGGCATCGCCCTGTACGAGGCCGGTAAAGGCGCGAAGCTCCTGATGAGCGGCGATCACAGCTCGCCCTATTATGACGAAGTATCCACCATGAAGCGCTATGCGGTGGAGAAGGGGGTAGCCAGCTCGGACGTGTTTCTGGATCACAGCGGCTTTTCCACCTATGAATCGCTGCTGCGTGCCCGGGATATCTTTGGCGCCCGGAAAATCATCATTGTCACCCAGCGGTATCACTTGTACAGGGCGGTCTTTATCGCCCGCGCCCTGGGCCTGGAGGCCTACGGCGTCCCCAGCGACGCCCGGACCTATAACGGGGAGGCGAAGCGGCAGATACGGGAATTCTTCGCCCGGGTGAAGGATTTTGTCCAGGTATGGCTGCCTGCGCCGGCCTATACCGAGCGGGTCGACCTGACTGGGGACGGCGATGCGACCAATACGCCTTGACCGGCCGCGGGGATGGAGGTATAATAAAGCCCTGAGCAAGCTGGGTGGCCGCGGGCGCAGTCATGCGCGCGAGGAAAGTCCGAGCTCCACAGGGCAGGGTGCCGGGTAACCCCCGGTGAAGGCGACTTCAAGGAAAGTGCAACAGAAAACAACCGCGGGGCCTGGCCCCGTAAGGGTGAAAGGGCGAGGTAAGAGCTCACCGGCGCTCTGGCGACTGAGCGCGCATCTGTAAACCCCACCTGGTGCAAGATTGAGGGGATCGCGGGCGGCCCGTCCCATTCCCCGGTAATCGCTTGAGCCTGTTGGCAACTTCAGGCCTAGACAGATGGCCACACACGACAGAACTCGGCTTATAGGCTTGCCTCATCCATGGCGCTTCTCTCCGCAGGGGGAGAAGCGCCTTTTTTTGCCTGCATGCGCGCTGGAGAATGCCTAGGCCCCGGAAGGGGGCGAACCAAAGGCGGCGCGGGCCAGGGCCTGGGCTGCTTCGTCCACTGCCCGGGCCAGCTCCAGGGCCTCAGGCGCGTCCGCATCCTCCTCTAAGAGATCCAGCAGGCCGGTATCGTCGGCCAGCAGGTCCTGGATGCTCTCCTGCCAGGCCATTGGATCGGGATGCTCCTCGGGAATTTCCTCCAGCGCCATCATCAGCACCTCCAGGGCTTCCCTGGACAGCGGGCAGGGCAGGTACCGCTTCAGAAGAAAAAGGACGGCTTCCCGGTTCATGGCTCATCCTCCGTTATGGCTACCGCCCGCACCAGCGAGCCCTCGGTGGGCAGGCGCAGGGGCAGGGCCATCAGGGTAAAGCGCTTTACCTGAAGCAGCTGCTCCAGATGCGCGGCATTCTCCAGGATAAGCATGCCGGCAGAAAGCAGCTGGCGATGTACAGTAAAGGGGTTCCGGTCCGGCGAGGGGGTATCCAGGACCACCATGCCCACGCTGCGCTCAATGAAGAACTGCGCGGCGTCCTCGGTGAGCTGCGGATGGGCGGAAAAATAGTCCGCCTGGCCGAAATGCCGGTCCCAGCCAGTATAGATCACCGGGATTTCACCACTTTTAAGCGCCTTCCAGCTGTCGTCCGGGGCGATCAGCCCCTGCGACGGGCAGCGCAGCAGGCGCCCCGGCCCGCAGAAGCGTTCCAGCGGATAGTCCGAGGCAGTCAGCGGATGGTCCTGCATGTGCAGGGGAAGATCCACATGGGTGCCCACATGCATCCCGCTGCTGACGGTATAGGCGTTATAATGATCCCGGGCCAGCCAACGGTTCTGGACCAGCACCAGGGGCGGATCCCCGGGATAGACGGCGGTTGTGCTGTCGATGGGATGGGTCAGATCAATGAGTTGCATGGTCGATCTCCTTTCCAAAGGGACGGCCGGCCCGGGCCGGCATACTGCTATTGTAGCACGGCGGCCGGCCGCGCGCCATCCCCCGGCCCGATTCTCCCTTGCGGACGGGAGGCGGCGGTGCTACACTAAAGGCATATCCTGTGAAGGGGGAAACCGGTATGTTCAAGCGATCCAGCGGCGTACTGCTGCACATAACTTCCCTGCCCGGCCCCTATGGCTGCGGCACCTTTGGCGGCGGAGCCCGCAGCTTTATCGATTTTCTGGCCGAGAGCGGCTTTTCCTGGTGGCAGGTGCTGCCCTTCTCGCCGCCAGATCTGGGCAACAGCCCCTATACCGCCTACTCCGCCTTTGCCGGCAACCCGATTATGATCGACCCGGCGCTGCTCTACCAGCAGGGGCTGGTTACCGGGGAGGAGCTTGAGGAGGCGGCCGCCGCGGACGATCCCTATACCGTCCGCTTTGACCGGGTCATTCCCGCGCGGATGAAGCTGCTGCGGACAGCCTACGGCCGGGTGCAGCCGCCGCTGCGCCGGAAGATCGCCAGCTTTGCCGAGCAGGAGCCCTGGGCGCGCCCCTATGGGCTGTTCATGGCGCTGAAGGCGCAGTATCAGGGCCTGCCCTGGTATGCCTGGCCCGATGGGCGGATCCGCCTGCACCGGCCCGACGCGGTGGCGCAGGCCATGAATCAATTGGCCGGGCCGGTGGATTTTGAGCTGTTCGTACAATACTGCTTCTTTACCCAGTGGCAGGCGCTGCGGGCGTACGCCCGGGAGAGGGGCGTGGGGATCATCGGCGATATGCCCATCTATATGTCGCTGAACAGCGCCGACGTATGGGCCAACCAGCATCTTTTCGCCCTGAAGGACGGGCGGCCGGAGGCAGTAGCCGGCGTGCCGCCCGACGCCTTTACCGACGAAGGGCAGCTGTGGGGGAACCCGCTGTATGATTACAAAGCGATGGCGGCCGACGGGTATGCCTGGTGGCTGGAGCGCATCGGCAAGGCGCTCGCCAGCTTTGACGCGGTGCGCATCGACCATTTCCGCGGCTTTTCCGCCTATTGGTCAGTGCCCGCTGGCGCGGAAAGCGCCAAGGAGGGCCATTGGGTCAAGGGCCCGGGGCTTAAGCTTTTTAAGCGGGTAGCCGACCGCTTCCCCGATGCGCCCATCATTGCCGAGGATCTGGGCGTGCTGGATGAGGATGTCCACGCCCTGCGGGAGAAGACCGGATACCCGGGCATGCGGGTGATGCAGTTTGCCTTTGCGCCGGGCAACGGCCCGCACCTTCCCCACAACTATCCGGTGAATGCGGTGGCCTATACCGGCACCCATGATAACAACACGACGCTGGGCTGGCTTTGGGAATCGCCGGAGCAGGTGCGGGCCTATGCCTGCCGCTATGCCGGGCTGGCAGGCCCCTGGCAGGAGGGCGGCCCTCAATCGCCGGCCTGCCGCGCCATGATCCGGTGCCTGTGGCAGTCGCCGGCGTCGCTGGCCATTGTGCCCTTCCAGGATATTATGGGCTGGGGCGAGGATACGCGGATGAACCGGCCGGGCGTGGCGGAGGGCTGCTGGGCGGTGCGGATTGGCCCGGACGCCTTGGAGCAGGCTGACCGGCGCTGGCTGAAGCAGCTTAACGACGATTTTGAACGGACAGGAAAATAGGTTATTGACATATGACAATAATTGCGGTATACTGATCCTGACCACGGAAGGAGGATACCCTTGGCACGACCAACGCAAACCCGGCGCATCTGCGCGCTGCCCCGCAGGCAGAGCTATGATGACGACGGTACCGGCATCGTCCGGATCATGACAGTGGAGGAGTACGAAGCCTTGCGCCTGATGGATTATGTGGGGCTGACGCAGGCGGAATGCGCCCGGCAGATGGGCGTGGGCCGCACCACGGTTCAGTGGATCTATGATTCGGCCCGGAAAAAGCTGGCGGCCTTTCTGGTGGAGGGCTGCGGGCTGCGGATCGAAGGCGGCCATTATGCCCTTTGTGCCCAGCAGGACGGCTGCCCCCAGGGGCGGGGCTGCCTGCGGGTCTCAGGCCACGGGAACCCGAATGACGATGAGAAAGGAAGGATTCAGATGATTATTGCAGTAACCTATGATAACGGACAGATTTTTCAGCATTTTGGCCATACGGAGGCCTTCAAGCTTTATGAGGTAGAGGCCCAGACGGTCGTTTCCAGCCGCATCCTGCCCACAGGCGAGAGCGGCCATGGCGCGCTGGCGGGCCTGCTGGCCCGTGAGGGCGTGCATACGCTGATCTGCGGCGGCATCGGGCCGGGGGCGCAGCAGGCCCTGGCCGAGGCGGGCATTGAGCTTAAGGGCGGCGTAAGGGGCGGCGCCGACGAGGCGGTAGAGGCCTATCTGGCCGGTACGCTTCAGTTTGCAGCCGGCGCCACCTGCGACCATCATGGCGAAGGCCATCACTGCCATGGCGGCGGCCATCACGGCGAAGGGCACGGCTGCCACGGCGGCGGCCATCACGGCGAAGGGCACGGCTGCCACGGCGGGCATCACCACGGCGGCTGCCATCATGGCGAATGCGGCCGGTAAAGCCCAGCGGCCTGGGTTTAGCATGATCTGAAAAGGAACAGTGGGCGCTGCCTTTGGGCGGCGCCCACTGTTCCTTTTTAGCGTTTTGCAGCATGAGGCAGGCCTTATTGGGCGAATTCCAGGCAGCGCTTGCGGTAATGCAGATAGTTCTCCAGGGAAACCTCCTCGGGCACGCCGTGATCGCAGGTGGGGATATAGCCGCCCCGAAGGCGCATGGCGGGGAAGATACGGTCCACCATCCGGTCGATGGCGTCCTTCCCCTGGGCCAACACCCGCTTATCCACGCCGCCCAGCAGGAGCAGGTCAGGATATTCCTGGCCGGTCCGCACCACATCGCAGCCGGCGGCGACCTCGAAGGGGCTCATATAGTTGAGGCCCAGCTCGCCATACAGCGGGATGACCGGGTCGCAGAAGCCGTCGGTATCCACCTGGAAGTGCAGCCGCCGGGTGGGGTCCTGCTGGCGGGCGCGGGCGTTATCCAGCAGCTGCCTGTAATAGGGGAAGAGGAATTCCCGGATCATGGCCGGAGAGATCAGCGGGCCGTGGTTATAGCAGATATCCTCAGCAATGAAGATTTCATCCAGGGTGACAGCCTGCTGGTGCAGGGCAATCACGCTGTCGGCCAGGGCGAACCATGCCTGCATGCAGGCATGAATCAGCTCCGGATCGTCATAGAAGGCGTAGAGCAGCGCCTCCGGCCCGATGAGCGAGCGCAGGTACATATAGCCGCCGATCAGCCGCTGGGAGATGACATCGCCCCGGCGGGCCGCTTCCCGGGCTGCGGGCAGGGCGGCCTTCAGCCGGCTGAGCCGGGCGGGATTCTTCGGATCCAACCGCCACAGGCATTCCCCGGTAAAGGAGGCGAGATCCTTGACGGGATGATCCTTGTACTCGGGCATAAAGCCGTTGCGGCGGCCCTTAAAATAGAGCACCGAGCGGCCGGCATAATCCTGCACCAGTTCGTAATCCCCCAGATCCTGCAGCACCCTTTCCTCAAAGGCGGGCTCAAAGGCCGCTTCGCACCATCCAAGGCCCTCCAGGGCAAAAAGGCCGCCTTTATCGTAGCCAAAGAATTCGTCCAGATCCGCGTCCTTGGGCAGCCCCTCCTGGTACCAGCGGTCCAGGCAATAGTAGCCAAATTCCCGCTGGTAAAGGGGCGCACCGGGCTTTTGGTCGTAGAAATCCCGCATTTTCCGCGCGGCGGGCGTCATCGCCTCCCGGGCGGGCAGGGGGATAGGCGTATAGGCTTCCATGGCAGTCTCCTTTCTTTCATCGGGGCCAGTTCCCTTCGCTGGAGGGAAGCGGGCAAAATGAATGGGCAAGGGGGGCGGGATATCCGCTTCCGGGGAAGGGAAAAGCCAATCTGATACGAGAAAACCCGGCGGCGCTCCGGCAAAGCGCTGCCGGGCGGTATTCCGGCGGGTCAGCGCTGCCGGGCCCGCAGATAGCGCTCGGTCATGATCTGCTCCAGCTGGCCGATCCCCCTTGCGCCCATATCGTCCTGCACCTGGCGCCACATGTGGGCGGCCTCGTCCTCCGAACGGGCGGTGACGATGAGCTGGGCGACCTGGCGGCGCCAGATCAGGGCCAGGCGAAGCAGGTCCGCATATTCCGGGTCGCCCTGGGTCAAAAGGGCCGCGTCCATCCAGGGATCCCGGTCCGCCTGGGCTGCGCTGTGGTAATGGATCTCGGCCTCCAGGGCCTGTTGGGCGTCGGCCAGGGCATACTCGTCCCCCGCGTCCGGCTGCGCTTGGACCCGGGCGTCCTGATACCAGGCGGAGCTCATGAAGGCCCATTTGCCGATGCCAGCGCGCTCATTGCGCAGCCCAGGCTGGTCATAGGGGCTGAGCCATTGCGGCAGGCCTTCGTCCGTGAGACGGTAGTGCTTCCCCTCCACGCCCCATTGGGTGAGGCGCGCGCCCTCTGCGCTTCGCAGGTAGGCGGCGAAGCCGGCGGCCCGCTGCGGGTTGCGGCAGCGTTGGGTAATATAGAGGCCAAAGCGCGGCTGGCCATAGTCGGCCGCGATGGCTTGGCAATCGCCCTGGTAGGTCAGCGGCTGGGGCAGCGGCCGGTAAGAAATCCCATCGGAGCCTGTACGGCCGCCCTGCTGGCTGGCGCGGAGATTTTGATTCAGCACGGCTGAAGCGCCCTGCCAGTCAGGACGAAAGCTGATAAGGCCCTGGGCAAATACGCGCCCAGGCTCAAAGGAAGCGGCGCGGCTTGTCAGCTCCTCCCAGGTGTATTGCAGGATCCCATCCCGATGCCAGCGGTTCATCAGGGTAAGATAGGGCAGCCATGCGTCATCGCGCCAGGGGAGGGAAACCTGGCCCAGCGCCTCATTCCAGTAGGGCTCCTGACGGATACCCATGCTGCTGGCCAGGGGCAGGGTGGCAAAGCAGGCCCCGATGCTGTGAAGGCGCATCAGGTCCTGGGTGGTAAGCGTCTCCGCTTGCAGGGCAAGGGCGTCGTCCACCTGGAAAAGGCAGCTGACGCCCAGCTGCTTCTCCCGGCCCCGCAGCTGGTAAAGGGCGCGCTCCAGCTCTTCCAGCGAAACCAGGGCCTGGGCAGGTAGCTGATCCTCCAGATCCGCCCGCAGGCAGATTTCCTGCACGCCCTGCTGGCCGAAGAAAGGATTATCGCCCCGATAGCCGACCGGGCCGCCCAGATAGGCGTTGGGATCCCGATAGCCCTGCTTCAGCGTGTACAGCTGCCCGTCCGCGGCCAGGTTCAGCTGCCGTTCCAGCGGATCGAGCTGCTCCAATACCCCGGGACAGGCCTGCTCCATCAGCGGCTCCAGCGGCTGGCAGACCGCGCCGTTCTCCAGGTACGCCTCATATCCGCAGGCGAACACCATATCGCCCAGCGCATCGGCCGCCAGGGGGACGGCAAGGCTGTCCTGGCAGGTCACTTCAAGGGTAACGCCGGTAGCCTCCATCAGGGCCTGGGCGATTTCGCCCTGGAACCCGTCCTCATAGGAAAAGGCCCAGCGGGGGCTGGCATCCGGCTGCAGGGCTGGATCGGCCATACGGGCGCCGGATACCAGCAGCAGCGACAGCGTGACAGGTGCGGCTCCTGCGCCGGCGGGCACCCCCGGCGCAAGCTCCCCCGCTGACGGCGCGGGGGCAGGCCGGCAGGCTGTAAGGCCAGCGGCAAGGGCCAGCAGAAAAGCGCCCAGGCGGCAAAGACGGGCGCGCATCCAGACCACCTCCCCATGTTTATGCTGTATCGCAGGATGGATTACCCTGATTATGACATAGATCCGGATCAGTGGCTATGGAGGGAATTTCCCTTTTATGGGGTTTTAGGCTGGGTATAAAGCGGCCGGAGCCGGCCAATGTACTGCTCGCTGGCCAGCAGGTTGGTCAGATGCAGCTGGCTCATGGTCCCCAGCAGCGGTACGCCCTCCAGGGCCGTACCGGCCAGCGTGGCCTGCAGCGCGTAGGCAAACCGGTCCGCATAGATCACGCGGATGCTGCTGCGGCTGAAATAGGGCTCGATTGAAAGGGGCAGGGGTTCGGTCAGGGCGGAGTCATTGTGCATCTTGCCCACCGTCAGCTGGGCCAGCACCAGCGCCTCCTGGCGGGCGTCGCCGTCCGAGGCGGCCAGCGCCTCCTCCAGCAGCTCAGGCAGGTGGTTGCCCAGGCACAGCTCGGAAAAGGCGCGGCCGAACCACTTGCTATAGGGCGCGTATTGGCGGCGGTATAAGAGGGCCAGGCGCATCAGCCGCTCGGCGGTGCGGGCTGCCAGGATGCGGGAGCCCAGCTCGTCCCCCGTCTGAGCGGTGCGCTGGATAAAGGCCTGCTCCTGGGCCAGGTTAGCCCACTGGCTTGCCAGCAGATACCGCCATACCGTATCCGGGTAGAAGGCCAGCTGGCCGCGCAGGCGGGCCAGGCCGATCCCGTCGTGGAAGACCTCGCCGCTGGTCAGCGCCAGCAGCCGCTGCTCGTCGAAGCAGAGCCAATCGGCCTCGTCATAGGTATCCGGCGGATACTTCCCCAGATACCCCTCGATATAGCCGCCGGGGGTATGGATGAAAATGAGCGGATTGACAGGGCCGCAGTCTACCGGCTCGGGCACCCGTACCCCGCCGTCAGCCGGATCGGGCGCGGAAAAATTCACAGAGAAGCCCATAAACTCAACGGGAAGGTTCTGACGGAAGACCTCCATCAGCTGCGGGGCCGCCGCGATATCCTCCTCCCGCAGGAAAAGGTAAAAGCGCGGCCCCCACATATGGTCGCGGGAGGTGGCGTCGTCATAGCCCAGCACGTCGGAGCCATAGCCCAGCAGCGCGGCGGCATAGGGCAGCCCGGGGAAATGGGCGGCCAGAAGGGGTTGGCCGCATTCGGCAAAGAAGGCGCGGCATAGCTCCAGGCCCTGTAAAGCGGTAGGTTTCATGGTTGATCTCCTTCCGAGCCCGGGCAGGGCGTCAGCCCCTGTCCCTGCGGCTCATATCCAGCTCGGCGGGCAGCCGCTCCCGCCACAGCTCCAGCAGCAGGGCCAGCTCCTCTTGGTATTCCGCCGGCGTTTGCTCCGGTTTGGACGCAAGCTCCTCCAGTGCCTCAAAGCGGAAGGCCTCCGGGCCATCGGCCAGCCAGTCCGCCCGCAGCACGCCCAGCGCGCAGGCGGCGGTATGCTGGGAGAAGGCAAAATGGTTTTCCGCGGCCTTAAGGTCGGCCGTAGCCTCCAGGGCGTACCGCCCGGAGGGCAGATGCAGGATGCGGTATATGCCGCCCTGCCGGGTGCGCTGCTTATAGGCCGCGGCAAGGGCCCTGCGGTCGGCGCGCATCAGTAGCCCGCCTCCTTCAGCACCTGCGCCAGGATGCGCAGCCGCTCGCTGAGCAGCTCGTCGTCCTGGGCCAGCGCGTCGCGGAAAAGGGCGATATCCTCGTCAATGCGCTCGTTATCGGTGGCCACGGCTACATTGAGCGCGTCGCCCTGCATGCCGATCCGGTCAATCTGGGGATGCTCCGGATCATACAGCCTGGGGTAGCGGTAGGCCTCGCGGAAGTAGGCCTCGGTCCGGGCCACCAGGATGGCCAGATCAATGACGCGGGTAAGGGGCAGCTCCTCCGACTGGCGGGACCACTTCTCGCCGGTATAGCGCCATACCTTCGCGGAGATTTCCACCCGCCCGCGGTCGTTCCACTGGGCCAGGCCCAAGGACAGCCCCTTGGCGTCGGAGTCGTAGCATTGGCGGCCGTCCACGCGCTCATAGTTTTCCGAAACAATCACGGGTTTATGCTTCAATGTGGTCGGGATCTTCATGATGGATCCTCCTTGAATTGATACTAAATTAGTAATTTACTAATTTAGTAAAATTATACCCACCCCAGAGCGCGGTGTCAACACCCTTACCGGCGAAGAAAAAGGGCGGGGTAAAAAGAAAGCAAAGCGCCTGCCGGAAGCGGGCGCTTTGCTAATAGGGCGGGGATGAAAAGTGGGGAATCAGGCGGCCTTTTGGGCGCCCGACCGCCAGCTGGCATATTCCTTGCTGAGCGCCCGGCCCTCGTTCAGGTGCTGGTTGGCATAGTCGACGAAGCTTTCGCCCAGCTCCTGGCGGATGCTGTCGGGCATGATTTCCATGATGCGGGCCATCAGGGCATAACGCTTTTCAAAATAATCGATGAGCTCTTCATAGCAGGCGCAGACCTTCGCCTGAAGCTGGGCAAGCTGCGATTGCGCCTTGGCGGACCGGGCCATGAAGGAGCGGTAAGCGGCCTGCTTGGAGGCCCCCTTAAAGGCTTTTATCAAACCGAGGATTCCGCACAGGGCGACGGCCGCCAGGCGGAGGATGGGCAGGAAGTTGGGCAGGTTGACAAGATACTCCAGGCCATAGGTGAGGATCAGGGTGATAATGGCGCCGCAGATGATGCCGCCCCAAAAGGATTGCAGCACAATCCATCCGATGATGGCGATGATGACGCCGACGATCATATAGACATCCTCGTCAGGATGAAAATCCGCCTGCACCGGCGGGTGCCAAAGGAAGAACACGGCCGCCGCTATGGCGATAAAGAGAAGCCCCCACAAAAGCTGGGGTATACCGACGGAGGCATGCTTTTGGTACGCCTTTGCCTCATCCAGCTCGGCGCGGGCCTTTGAAAGATGATCCCGCAGGCCCCGCTGCTGCTTGGGGCAGGCGGAGGAGGGAAGCTTCGCCTGCGCCTTGGCGGAGATGGAGGAGATATTGAGCAGCGCATTGAGGATGGTACCCACGGGGCGGTCCATAGGCAGGCACTGGGTAAGCGCTGTTTCGGAGGCGTCCAGGGAAGCCTGGTACTCCTTCATGTTATAGTGGCAGATGGCCAGGGACGCGGAGCAGAGCGGATCGCCGGCATCGGAGCCGCGCTGGGCCCACTCTTTCGCGGTGGTTGCGTTGGCAATGGCGCCGCCTACGCCGTTAAGGTAGCGCCGGCTCAGCTCGGCCTGGGCCTGGGTATCGCCGCCCTGGGCGGCGCTGCGCAGGGCGCTGAGCGTGTATCCCTCCAGATCGCCGCCGGACGGCATGGCTGCCGGGCCCGGGTCAGCCTTCAGCTTGCCGGTCTTCCCTGTGATGTCGTCGGTTTCCCATTTTTGATTGTCCTGCTTGAAATCCATCTTTCCCATCCTTCCCAAGATCGGTCAAATCGCAATTTTCCATAAAATTATATACTTTTTGGTGAAAAATTTCAATGCGCTGCCGGCTCCGAAGGGCAAAGAAAGCGCCGCAAACGCGGCGCTTTCCGTTGGGCTTTGGAAGGTGCGGCTTAGGAAAGGCGGATTCCATAGATGCTGCCGGCGCGGGTTCCGACCACCAGCATATCGTCGAAGACCGCCGGCGATCCCTCGACGTTGCCATCCAGCGCCAGGGTGGCCAGCACCGTCCCTGTGGAGCCCTCGATGAGCATCAGCGTGCCGGAGGAATCCGCCAGCAGGATATAGCCCTTCCCCTCGGGCGTATAGACGGCGGTGGGGGAGGACCAGCAGTAATGGGTGAGCGGCGTCTGCCAGGCTACGTTCCCCGTGTCCTTCTCATAGGCGATCAGCAGCCCCCGGCCGCCGCCCTCCTTGGTCTTGGCCGGGCAGAAAACGATGAGGTTTTCCATGTCGCCCCGGCCGTTCAGGGGCGTGGCCAGGCTTCCGCCGTTCACATCCTCGGAATAGACGCAGCCGATGGTGTGCTCCCAAAGCAGCGCGCCGGTCATGGCGTCCAGCTTCTGCATGTGGCACAGGCCGCCCACCCCCTGGTGATCCACCTGGCAGGTCACGTAAAGGGCGGCCTGGCTGGCGGATTCCCGATCCAGCACCAGGGAGGCGTCGATATCGTCCACGCAGTCCCTGGCCCAAACGGCGTCCATGGTGGTGGTGTCGATGCAGGTCACGAGCCCGGAGTTGTCGGCGGTAAAAAGGTAAGGGCCCAGCGCCGCCGGAGAATTTTCGCTTCCAAGCCGCTCGCTGATATCGGATTTATACCGGTAGAGGGTGACCTTGGGATCGACGCTGACGCCGTGCTCGCCGCCCAGCGAGGTGTTGAGCTCGATGGAGTAGACGAGGCCGTTTTCCCCGGTCAGCAGCACGGTATCATGGGCGCCGTCCACCAGGCAGACGCTGTCGAAGGCCCCCCATTTTCGATGGGCCAGGTCGGTGATGCCGGGCTGCACATAGAGCTCGGCCTGATCCACCAGCGAGTAGATCCGCCAGCCGATGGTATTGCGCTTATCGCCGTTGTTGGGGATCCCCTGGCCCACATAGAGCAGCGGGTAGCCTCTGGGATCGATGGAGACGGAGCCCTTGATGGGATAGCCCAGGTTGATGGGGTCCCGGGTCGGTTGGCCGTCCTCGGCGTCCAGAAAGTAAATTTTCCCATCCAGGGTACCGTATATCACCTCGATCAGGCCGGACTTGCCCTTTTTTTCGGCGTTCAGATTCATCTGGGCGCGCTGCTCATCGCTCCAGCGCACCATGACGGGCTGGCCGTTCCAGCCTACGCCCGTCCATTTGTCGATGGCGCCGATCCTCTTGCGCCAGGCGACGCCCAGCTGGCGGTTCGCCAGCGCTGCGGAGCCGTAGCTGCCGCCGCTTCGGAAATGATCGCCCCGGAAGGTAATCACGCCCTCCAGGGAGGAGTATTGCTGGGGCGCGCCGAAATATAAAGGCGTATCCCGGTGATAGCTGTCGATGAGGGTATCCCCGCTGAGGCGGCGGTACCGCAGGTTCACCAGGCTGGGCTTGGCGGCGTCATCGGCGGAGGCGGACGCGGTGAAAAAGGGCGTGGGCTCAGGCGTGGCGGCCTCCGGCAGGGGAGCCGTTGCGGTAGGGCCGCCGGCGATGGAGGCCGGCGGCGGGGAGGCGGTGGGCAGAGCGTCCCTCCGGGCCGGCGCAGGGCGGTCCATGGTCAACAGGATGCTGATGGCACAGATGCAGGCTGCCGCCAGGCACAAAGGGACGAGCCATATTGCGAATGGATTTTTGCTTTTGTGACGGATGCGCCGCATGATCGTTTCCTCCCCCGGTGATAATCCATGTCTAGGACGAAAAAATTCACGGCCAAATGTTTCATTTATATGACAATTGTGCGAAGACTACCTTACAAGGAGATGGAGCAATGGAACTCATTGTGGAGCGGGAGCAGTTTTGGCTGGGGCGGTACGATGCGCCGCAGCCCTTCCCGGAGCAGGGGCCCTGCTTTGCCGCCTGGATTCGGGGCGAGTATTCGCTGCTGGCGCCCCGGCTGCCCGGCCGGCCCGGCAGCAGCCAGGGCCCCTGGGCCTGCCTGGGCGTTTCCGGTACGCTGGACTTGTCCCTGGTGGGGGTTATGGAGCGGCTGAGCCGCTGCCTGGCGGAGGCGGGCGTCCCGCTGCTGGCCCAGTCCACCTATGACACCGATTACCTCTTTGTCCCGCTGGATCAGCTGGACCGGGCGGCCGCCGCGCTGAAGGCGGCGGGCTTTTCCGTAATAAGAGCCGGCGGGAATGAATGGGCTGCGGCCGCGTCTAAAGCATAAAAGACCGATTCAAGGACGAGGGGGGAGCTTAATGCGAAGCATGATTCGCCTGGCGGCGCTGGGCGCGGCGGTGCTGATGCTGATGGGCGGCTGCAGCGGCAGCCGGGCCCTGACCGGGGCCGAGCTGGAGGCGGCGCAGAGCGCCTATGGCCGCTATGCCAGCTCCAAGAGCCTGGAGGAATCGCTGGACTGGGCCGACGCGGTGATCCAGGTGGAAGTGCTGCATGATAACGCCCTGCCGGCGCCGCTGGCCGGCCAGAGCGAGGCTGTACCGGTGCATGTGGAGCAGGCCATATGCGGAAGCGTAGCCGACAGCGGCGCGCTCAACGACCGGGCCACCGCCGTGCTGTGGGCAGAGGCCGGGCGCCCGGCGCTGAAGGAAGGGCAAAAGCTGATCCTGGCCGTGCGGGAGCGCACGCTGGACGAGGGAGGCATGGTCTTTGATTATCACGCCGGCCTGTTCTTCTACCTTTATGAGGATGAATACCTGATTGCCGCTGCCACGGATAACGAGTCTGCCGGGCTGAACGGCCATACGCTGGAGGGGCTGACGGAAAAGCTTTGGCCGATCTTCCACCCGGGGCAGACCCAGTTTGCACGCTCCACGCTCAGCGACGGTGAGCGCCAGGCGCTGGCGGAGGCCTCGCCCTTTACCTGCGACGAGGCGGGGGAAAGGATGGACTATGGCCGGCTGCGGGCGATCCTGCGGGCCTGTGACCGCGATATGGCGCGGCTGGATCTGATGGCCGTACAGGCCGGAGGGCGGCTGGCCCTGGTGGAGGAGCTGTATCCCGGCGGCGGGGAGCGGCTGCAGCAGCTGCCGGAGCCGCTTTCAGATCTGCCCGAGGGGACAAGGCTGATTGTGGGGCAGGGGCAGGCGCTTTATGGCCTGAACGCGTCGGAGCAGCTGATTTGCCTGACGCCGGAGGCGCGGAGCTTCACCCTGACAGGTACCGCTCTGCGGGATTTTACCGACGGGCTTAAACTGATGGCCCCCTAGCGGAGAAAGGAGCAAAAGATGGAGGGATATTTCAGCGTTGTGCCGGTTATGGAGGGCGTCACCCATATCGGCGACCGGATGCATGTGTACGCTACGCTCATTACAGGAAGCCGGGAAGCCATCCTTTTTGACACGACCAATGGGATTGGCAACCTGAGGGAGCAGGTGGAATCGCTGACCACGCTGCCCTACCGGGTGATCGCCAGCCACGGCCACGGCGACCATACCCGCGGAAACTACCAGTTTGACCGTGTCTGGCTGCACCCGGCGGATTTTTCGATCTGCCGGGAATGGAACGGCGACCGGGCCCGGGCGGCGGCGCTTGAGAGCGCGCAGCGCGCGGGGCTTGTGCCCGATGGCTTTGATACGGGCGCTTTCCTCCGGGGCGGCGCCGGCCGGCTGGAGGCGCTGGACCCGGAAGCCGTGTTCGACCTGGGCGGGCTGACGGTTCAGGTGGTGCCCATGCCGGGGCATACGCCGGGCTCCGTGGGCCTGCTGCTGCGGGAGCGGGGCCTGCTTCTGACCTCGGACGCCTGCAACCCCATGATGTGGATGTTCCTGAAGGGCGCCTTGAGCATCCCGGCCTGGGCCCGGATGCTGCGTCAGGTCAGGACGCTGCCCTTCGACCGTTTCCTGCCGGCCCATATTCCCAACCTGCTGCCCAAATCCCGCTTCGACGTCTACCTGGAGACGGCCCGGCGCGCCAATATGGACGACGCAGTGCCCATGAAGCACCGCCCCGCGCTGGAGGGCGGCGCCGAGGCCTATGTCTATTCCCTTGGGCCCATTAGCGGCGAGGAACAGCTGGAGGACATTGATTTTACGGCGATTTACTTCCGGCCGGAGCAGCTGGAGGACCGATAACCGCGCAAAGTTTACGTCAAGCCGGAAAAAATCCGGCTTTTTTTCATATTTCGTGAAAACCCGGTTGAAAAGGAAGAAATACAATAGTATGATAATCTTTAATATCGATGTATCCCCTAATGGGAAAGGAGATTGTTCGATGAAGATATCGACAAAGGGCCGGTATGGCCTGCGTATCATGCTGGATTTGGCTTTGGCGCCGCAGGGCGAATATGTATCCATTAAAAGCATCGCCTCCCGCCAGGCCATCTCAGAAAAATATATGGAACAGATTGTGACCACCCTGAACCGGGCCGGCTTTGTGAAAAGCGTCCGGGGCGCCAGGGGCGGCTATATGCTGGCGCGGGATCCCGGCGAGTATACGGTGGGGATGATCCTGCGGCAGATGGAGGGCAGCCTGGCTCCGGTTTCCTGCCTGGATACCGGAGCGGAGGACTGCGAGCGCTGCAACCGGTGCGTGACCGTTCAGGTCTGGAAGCAGCTGAAGGACGCCATTGACGGGGTGGTCGACCGCATCACCCTGGCCGACCTTGTGCTGTGGGATCACAACCAGAACGGTATACCCGAAGAACGGGAGATGGCGGTCTCCGAGTAGAGATGGTGGGTTGCCTCGCAAAGCCGGCTCTTAATAGGGCCGGCTTTGCGGCGTCTTTGCCCAAAATGTTATAAAAAATCCCTCTCCTGACTTGACAGCAGGGCAGGAGGGGTGTATAGTACAATAAAACATAGTAATCATATATGTTTAATATATTAAATGGCAGAAGGGGGCGGCAACATGCGGTATGTAGATTTCCGGCGGTGGCTTTTAGCGGCGGGAGCGGATGACCGAATGTGTGGGCCCGGCTCATCGGCGATTCTTAACAAGCATAAAAGGAGCATCTGTCATGAAACATTCACAAGATCGTACCCTTCACTTTGAGACGCTGCAGCTTCATGTAGGCCAGGAGGAACCGGATCCGGCGACTGGCGCCCGTGCGGTCCCCATTTATCAGACAACCTCCTATGTATTCCGGGACAGCGCCCATGCAGCAGCGCGCTTTAACCTGTCCGATGCCGGGAATATCTATGGGCGGCTCACCAATTCGACCCAGGAAGTGCTGGAGAAGCGGCTGGCCGCCCTGGAGGGCGGCGTGGCGGCGCTGGCGCTGGCTTCAGGAGCGGCAGCGATTGCCTATACCATCGAGGCGTTGGCCCAGGCTGGCGACCACATTGTGGCACAGAAGACGATCTATGGCGGCAGCTACAACCTGCTGGCTCATACGCTGCCTCAGTTTGGGATCCATACGAGCTTTGTCAATGCCCATAACCTGGAGGAGGTGGAGACGGCCATCCAGGATAACACCAAAGCGATCTACCTGGAAACGCTGGGCAATCCCAACAGCGATATATCCGATATTGACGCCATCGCCGAGATTGCCCACCGGCATGGACTGCCGCTTGTCATTGATAATACCTTTGGCACGCCTTACCTGATCCGGCCCATTGAGCATGGCGCGGATATCGTGGTTCATTCCGCTACCAAGTTCATTGGCGGCCACGGCACTGCGCTGGGGGGAATTATTGTGGACGGTGGACATTTTGACTGGAAAGCCAGCGGCAAATACGCCCCCATCGCAGCACCCAACCCCAGCTATCACGGCGTCAGCTTTGTGGACGCTGCCGGACCAGCCGCCTTTGTTACCTATATCCGGGCGATCCTGCTGCGGGATACCGGTGCGACGATTTCCCCCTTTAACGCCTTCCTTTTGCTGCAAGGGGTGGAGACGCTGTCTCTGCGGCTGGAGCGGCATGCGGAGAATACAAAGGCGGTGGTCGCGTTCCTGGAACGCCATCCCAAGGTTGAGCGGGTCAACCATCCCAGCCTGCCTGGGCATCCGGACCATGGCCTGTATGAGAAATATTTCCCCCACGGCGGCGCCTCCATCTTTACCTTTGAGGTTAAAGGGTCGACGGAAGAGGCGCATCGGTTGATTGACGGCCTGAAAATCTTTTCGCTGCTGGCCAATGTAGCCGATGTAAAGAGCCTGGTTATCCACCCGGCTACGACGACGCATGCCCAGCTGACGGAGCAAGAGCTGCTGGATCAGGGGATCCGGCCTAATACCATCCGTCTGTCCATTGGAACGGAGCACGCCGATGATCTGATCTGGGATCTGGGCCAAGCGCTGAAGGGGGTATAGCCTATGCCGGTCAAGATTCCTGATGGCCTGCCGGCCCGCAGCGTCCTGGAGGGGGAGCATATTTTCGTCATGGACAGCTGCAGGGCTTTAAGCCAGGATATCCGGCCGCTTCGCCTGCTGCTGTTGAATCTGATGCCCCTGAAGGCGCAGACGGAAACCAGCCTGCTGCGGTGCCTGTCCAATACGCCGCTACAGATTGAGGTGGATCTGCTGCAAACGGAGACCTATCGAAGCACCCATACCGATGCCCGCCATCTGGCGAGCTTTTATAAGACCTTTCCGCAGATCTGCGAAGCGCGGTACGATGGCATGATTGTGACCGGGGCGCCGGTAGAGCGGCTGCCCTTTGAGCAGGTAGCCTACTGGCCGGAGCTCTGCCGCATCCTGGAGTGGAGCAAGAGCCATGTGTTTTCTACGCTGTTCATTTGCTGGGGTGCCCAGGCTGGCTTGCATTATTTCTTTGGGCTGGAGAAGCGGGAGTTGGGACGGAAGCTTTCTGGCGTATTCGAACACCGCCTGCTGGAGCGGGGGGTGCCGCTCTTCCAGGGCTTTGATGATGTTTTCCATGCGCCCCATTCCCGATATACGGAGATTCCGGGCGACGCGATTACGGCGGTTCCGGGCCTGCAGCTGCTGGCGGATTCCCCGGAAGCCGGCGCTTATGTAGCCGCCAGCTGCGATGGGAGGCGTATCTTTATCCAAGGGCATCCGGAATATGAGGCTGATACCCTGGCCCAGGAGTACATCCGCGACCGGGATAAAGGGCTTGACGTGGATATTCCGGCCCACTATTTCCCTGGTGACGATCCTTCCCGCAAGCCGGTTGTAGGATGGCGCTCCCACGCACAGCTTCTGTATACCAATTGGCTGAATTATTACGTCTACCAGGCGACGCCCTACGACCTGCGGCAACTGTAGGGAAGGATGCAAAAGCCCCCGGATCGATCGATCCGGGGGCTTGGTTTTGGGCGGCATAGGGGCGATGGATCATACCCGCAGCACGGCGGCGATGGTCCGCATCCGATGGATCACATCCTCCGACAGCTGCTTGTGATAGCGTACAGCCGGGATAATCATGCTGATGCCCGCCAGATAATCGCCGGAGGCGCTGCAAACCGGCACAGCCAGGCAGTATGCGTCCAGGGGCGGCTCATATTTGATGCAGTAACCGTCGGCCTGGGTGTCGTTGGTGGTGTCCAGCAGCTCCTGGGGCACGGCGATCGCTGGATTGCGCTGGGCCAGCATCATGGCAAAGGCAGAGTTCTCCATGCTTCCGCGGGTGCCCACCAGGCTGGTCATGCGCAGCGGGTGGGTGCACTCCACCGTGTCGATATAAAGCACCTCGTCCCGGATCAGGGGGATGGCCAGGTGCGTGGTTTCATCGAATTCGCGGCATAGCTCCTCAAGGTAGGGATGCAGCGTGTTTTTTATGATAAGCTCCTCCTGGCAGCAGATCCCCAGCTGAAAGAGCTTGAGCCCCAGATAATAGCGGTTGGTCAGCGGATCCTTCTGGATGAGGTTCCAGCGCTCCAGGGTGGAGACAAAGCCATGCAGCGTGGTCACCGCTATGCCCAGGCCGCGGCCGATCTGGGAAAGCGTGGCCTTTCCGTTGTGGTCGGCAATATAATTGAGTATCAGCATGGCTTTATCGACCGATTGGATTGTTTTCATCTTTCCCTCCTCTGCGGCGTTGGATACGAGCCTGCCGATCGCGTATTGACATAAATAGTACCACGGCGCTTGACAAAGTGCAAGAGCTGTGGTACACCGGCCGTAATGGCTGAGAAGCCTTGAGCGGTGAATAAAAATAGGGAGGTTTGGGATGATTACGATTATAGCGGGCTTCACGGTGCGCCGGCAGGATAAAGCAAAATTGGTGGAAGCGGCGCGGGAGCTGATCGCCCTAAGCCGGAAGGAGCCCGGCAACGTCAGCTACGCGCTCTATGAGCAGACGGACGACCCATACCGGATGAGCTTTATCGAAGGCTGGCAGGATCAGGCGGCGGTGGACCGCCATGTTGCCTCCGAGCACTTTAACCGGATCTGCGCCCAGATGAGCAACTATATGGAGGCGGGGATGACGATAACCCAGTACCGGGAAAACGAGGCGGGTCTATAACCCGCGCTTTTCATGGCCATCGGGAGATGATACAATAGAGGCATGATGGAATATTCTGGATCGATGAAGGACGGAGGTGCGTTGCCGTGGAGGATTACCGATCGCTGCTGAAGCTGTGCCAGGGGCGGGAGCTGTATGTACAGGCGCATAATTTCCCGGATCCGGACGCGCTGGCTTCAGGCCATGGCCTGTGCCGGTTCCTTGCGGCCCATGGGCACAAGGCCACCCTGTGCTATGACGGCCTGTTGGATAAGCGCGCCGGCAGGCGGATGGTGGAGCTTTTCTCCATCGACGCGGTCCCGCTGGAGCAGCTGCCGCCCTTAGGGGATAAGGCCATGGTCATCTGCGTGGACAGCCAGAAGGGCAACGCCAACCTGACGCCGCTGGCCGCAGAGGTATCGGCCTGTATCGATCATCATCCAACCTTTGTGCCGGCTCAGTATGATTATTGCGACATCCGCAGGGTAGGCTCCTGCTCTACCATGATCGCCCAGTATTTCCAGCAGGCCGGGCTGCCCTGCGATGAGGATACGGCCAGCGCGCTGCTTTATGGGATCAAGATGGATACCCGCCAGTTCGCTCGGGGCGTTACCCCGCTGGATATTGAAATGTTCAAATTCCTGAACCAATATTGCGATGGACAGCGGCTGCAGCGCCTGGCCAACAGCCGCATGGCCTTTGCCGATCTGCGGGCCTATGCCAGTGCCCTGGAAACCATCCAGATCTATGGCTCGGTCGGCTTTTCCCAGATTGAAATCCCCTGTGCTGACGATCTGATCGCCATGATTTCGGACTTCTTCCTTTCATTGGATGAGATCGAGCTCTCGGTAGCCTACGCCATCCGGGAGGACGGCGTCAAGTTCTCTGCGCGGTCGAAGACCGAGCAGGTGCATGTGGGGGAATGGGTGCGCCGTGCGCTGGAAGGGTTGGGAAGCGGCGGAGGCCATGCCTATATGGCCGGTGGGATGATTCCGCCGGAACAAATTCCCGCTCTGGGCCCCTATCCCGATGAAACCATCCGCGACCGCTTCCTGGCCGCCCTGCCGGCGGAGGGGTAGGGCGGGGCAAAGCGGCAGGAAGAATGCGCAAAGCGCCGCAGGTAACCATACCTGCGGCGCTTTTTTGGCTAAGAACAGCGCACAAAGGATTTCTCGATAAATCCGATAAAAATAGAAAAATTCCTACTTAAATTGTAGAAAAAAGAGTAAAATGGAAATTCAAGATAAAAATAGAAAAGGCCATATAGCCCCAATTCCCGCGCCATATAGCGGCAGATCCATTGCGTAAGCGGGTAAGGCGGGGAGGGAAAAAAACGCCTTTCATCCCTCTTTTTTGGTGGGATGAAAGGTGTAATTTTTGCGCCAGAATACCGGATGGACGAATATAGCCATATATTACCACTTCCTACGGCTTTTTTCAATCTTTGAAATGATAAACATGAAAGGAAAAATGTGGAGAAATAAGTACAGGTTTTGCGCCAATGCCGCTGGAGGGATATGAAATCATAAAAGGGAGGAATACAAGGTGCGACAAGGAAAACGGAAAGCCCAATGGCTTTCCCTCATCGTGGCAGCGGCCATGGTGCTGTGCATGCTGCCGATGGCAGCCTTTGCAGCAGGTGATGAAGGGCCGACGCTGACGCTGAACATGCCGGATACGTTTACAGTAGGCGAACCGGTGGAGTTCTCGGTCACGACGACGAAGGGCAACGCGGCCGATAATACGATGGTTATCGGCACAGCGGAGTTCGATGGCGCGGAAGCGGTAGAGAAGATTGAGTATTACGAGGTCAAGGACGGCAACTGGTATGAACTGACCGGGGACAGCTTCGGCCCGTCCAGCGGCTTCCCGCTGAGCGACGCGACAAGCAAGTTCCGTGTGACCTTCAAGGAGGCGGGCAGCTATTCCCTGACGGTAAAAATAGTAAAGGTGGATGGCGGCGATGTGCTGCTGGAGAAGACCTGCACGATTACCAGCACAGAACCCGCGTCGATTACCGGCGTGAAGGTAGTAGACGGAACCGACGGCTATACCGAAGTGACTGCGCCCAAAGCGGGCCAGAAGCTGACGGCCAACATCCAGACGAGCGAGGGCGAGATCGGGAGCTATCCGGTTGATGAAAAGGCCCACTACAAGTGGTACTATGAAGGCTCCGACGCGGTGCTGGGTACCGAGCCGACCTACACGGTGACGGGCGACAACGTAGGCAAGGTGCTCTGCGTCGATGTAACGGTGGACGGCTATGAGGGCTCTGCTACCTGGAAGGCGACGGCTGCGGTAGCGTTGCCTGCTCTGGTGCCGGAGGAGGACGCGGATATTGCCATCGAAGGCGCCGGGGATGAGAAGTATGTAACCGGCGTCATGGCTGGAATGGATGCGGACGCGGTGATCGCCCTGTTTGAGGAGGCCCAGGCGGGCGCCCAGATTGTGGTGCTTGACCAGGAGGGCAATGAGCTGGGCGAGAAGCTGGTAGGTACGGGCTGCACTGTCAAGCTGGTCGACGAAGCCGGTGTGATCCTCGACGCGGTTGTCGTGGTGATCGACGGAGATGTCCAGGGCGATGGCGCGGTGAATGTGCTTGACCTGATTGCTATGGCGCAGCACGTCACGAATGGCGGAGAGCTGGCGGGCGTTTACTTCCAGGCCGGGGACGTCAACACCGATGATCGCGTGGACGTGCTCGACATGATCGCGGTTTGCCAGTCGATCATCGCGTAATTTAGGACCATCGATAGGAGGAAATCATCCCAATGAAACGAAAAATCTTAAGCCTGACCCTGTTGGCGGCGCTGCTGCTGGCAGCCATGCTGCCCCTGTCCGCCCTGGCGGCTGAGGGAACGGATTATACCGTATCGGTCAGCGCCAGCGCCCAGGAAGTGAAGGCGGGCGATACGGTCAGCTTTACCGTCAGCTTCGCTGCATCCAATGGAACCATGGCGGGCGCACAAGGCAACGTGAAGGTCAGCGGCAATCTGGAGTTCGACAGCGCTAAGGTTGCCGGCGACTGGATGGTGAAGGAGGCCAATGAAAAGGCTTTCGTCATGGCGGGAGCCGCCGGTGTCGAGGGCGCCAGCGTGACCTACACCTATAAGGTGAAGGATGGCGTGAAGGCGGGCGATACCCTCTCCTTCGAGGCCTGCGATTTCATCGTAGGCGATGAGGATGCTGCGGCGATGAACGGTGCTGCCACCGCCAAGGCTTCCGTCAAGGTAGCCGGCGCCGTGGAGCCGACCAAGCCTTCGGAGACGGTGAAGCCCTCGGAGACGGCCAAGCCTTCGGAGACGGCTAAGCCCACCCAGCCCGCGGAGACCA
>UQLW01000033.1 GCA_900542005.1 uncultured Eubacteriales bacterium | reverse complement strand
TGTTCTCCTTATGCCGGATAAAGAGCAGGATGGTCACGCCCAGCACCAGAAAGGCGAAGGGCTTAGGGATCCCCGGCAGCAGGAAAGCCAGCACCGTGGCCACAAGATAGGTGGACAGCACGCTGACCGATACGATACGGGTTATAAAGCACAGGGCGATGCCGATGGCCATGGCGATGCCCACAAAGGCCGGCTGGATCACCAGCAGCATACCGGTGGCCGTGGTGACGCATTTCCCGCCCTTGAACCGGGCGAAAACCGGATACCCATGGCCCAGCACCGCGGCCGCGCCGGCGGCATAGGCGCCGTAGGGCAGCCCCGTCCATAGGCCGATCAGCGCCGGCAGCACGCCCTTTATGAGGTCAAAGACAAAGGTCAGCACGCCGTAGCGCCAGCCCATCACCCGCAGCATATTGGTGGTGCCGGCGTTATAACTGCCGTGGTCCCGGATATCGATCCCCCATGCCTTGCGGGAGAGCACGATGGAGGGCGAAAGGCTGCCCAGCAGATAGCCGCCCGCTATCAGCAGCACATAATACAGCGCGTTCATGCCGGGTCCTCCTCATCCCTGCCCCGCAGGATCAGCCGGATGGGCGTCCCCTTTAGGTCAAAGGTTTTACGCAGGTGGTTCTCCAGATAGCGCCGGTAGCTGTAATGCATGCCATCCGGATAGTTCATAAACAGCACAAAGGTAGGCGGTACCTCCTTGGCCTGGGTGGCATAGTAGATTTTGACCGGCCGCCCCTTGTCCGAGGGCGGGGACATGGCCGCCACCGCGTCGTTGATCACATCGTTCAGCACGCCGGTGGTGGTGCGGAAGCGCGATTTGGCGTATACCTCCTCCACCAGGGGGAGCACCCGGTTCAGCCGCTGGCCCGTCTTGCAGGAGACGAACAGCACCGGGGCATAGGTCATGAAGGAAAGCGTCTCATAGATACGCTGGGTGAATCGCTCGGTGGTCTTATCGTCCTTTTCCACCAGATCCCATTTATTCACAAGGACCACCGCCGGCTTGCCCTCGGCGTCGATAAATCCGGCGATCTTAGCGTCCTGCTCGGTGACGCCCTGGTCGCCGTCAATCATCATGAGGCATACGTCGGCCCGACGCACCGCCGCCAGGGAACGGATCACCGAATAGCGCTCCAGCGTATCCAGTTCGATCTTGCCCTTTTTGCGCATGCCGGCGGTATCGATCAGGTTATACCGGCGTCCCCCCTGCTCAAAGGGCGTATCAATGGCGTCCCGGGTGGTGCCGGGGATGTTGGATACGATGACCCGGTCCTCCCGCAGGATGGCGTTGACCAGCGACGATTTGCCGGCGTTGGGCTTGCCCACCACGGCGATCTGGATAGCCTCCTCGTCCACGGCCTCCGGCTCGTCCTCCTGGGGGAAGTACGAGACAAGCTCGTCCAGCATATCGCCCAGCCCCAGGCCCTGCACCGCTGATATGGTATGGGGCTCGCCCAGCCCCAGGCAGTAGTAGTCGTATTTGACCTGCTCGTCCATGCGGCTGTTATCCACCTTGTTGACGCCCAGCACCAGCGGCTTTTTGCAGCGGCGCAGGTAGTCGGCCACGTCATAATCCTCCGCCGTCAGGCCCTGCTGCCCATCCAGCAGAAAAAGGATCACGTCGGCCGACTCGGCGGCCAGCTGCGCCTGCTGGCGCATGTGGGTATAGAGCGAATCCTCGCTGAACAGCTCCAGCCCGCCCGTATCGATCAGCGTAAAGGCATGATCCAGCCAGCGCACATCAGCATAGATACGGTCCCGCGTGACGCCGGGCGTATCCTCCACGATCGAGATGCGCCTGCCCACCAGGCGGTTAAACAGCGTGGATTTGCCCACATTGGGCCGGCCCACGATGGCCACAATGGGTTTTATTCCCATGCTTCCTCCTTTATCCCCAGGGCCAGCTCCACCAGCCGGTAGCCGTCGTCCGGCACTGGAATCACCGGAACGTGCAGCCGTTGGGCCAGCTGCTCCAGGGTTGTGTCATCCAAAAAAAGCGTGTCGCCATCCTTCAGGCTGCTGCCTGGGATCAGCAGCGCGTCGCCCAGGGGAAGGCCCTCCAGCTGCCGGGCCAGATCGCCTCCGGTCAAAAGACCCGCCACGGTGATGGTATCACCAAAAAAGTCGTTGCGGATCCGCACTACGCGGGCAGAAAAGCCCTTTGTGTGGGCGCTGAGGCGCGCCATCATATCCTTCAGCGTCTCATAGGCCGAATAGCCGGTGGCCAGGGTGATCTGCCTGGGGATGGCCAGCCTGGCAGGCGCATCCGCCAGCGCCGCGTCAAAATCTGCCAGCAGGTCGTGAAACAGGCCCACCCCGTTAGCGATCTGCGGCTGATGCCCGCCTGCATCATACCGCGGCCAATCCATATGGGCGATCTGGTACATCTCGTCGGAGGCGTAGGCAAAATCAAGGCCATAGGCCTGCCGCGTCCATCGGGAGAAGGCCTCCACCTGACGGATCACCCGGCAGGCGCACGCAGCGTCCACCGGCGTCAGCTTCCGCAGGCCCTGCCGGAAATGCGTCATCCCCAGGGGCACGACCGCCACCGACTGGGCGGCCGGATACAGGCTCCAGAGGTCATGGATCGTGCGCTCCAGTACGTCGCCGTCGTTTATCCCCGGGCACAGCACCACCTGGGCATGGAAGGCGATGCCGCCCTCCTTCAGCCGGGTCAGCTGCTCCATGATCGCGCCCGCCCGGGGGTTGGCCATCATATCGACCCGAACCTCGGGGTCCGTCGCATGGACGGACACATAGATCGGGCTGACCCGCCGGGCGATCAGACGGGCGAAATCTGCCTCCTTCATGTTGGTCAGCGTGACATAATTGCCAAAGAGCAGGCTGTATCGCCAATCGTCATCCTTGGCGTGCAGCGAATCGCGCACCCCTGGCGGCAGCTGATCCTCAAAGCAAAAAATGCACCGGTTGGCGCAGCGCCGCTCCGGCGGATACAGCTCGGTCTCCAGCTCCATACCCAGCGGCTCATATGCCTGCTTGCGGATCAGGTATTCCCGCTCGTCGCCCTCCATGCGGCAGCGGATCCTGCGCTGCGCGGAGAAGTATTCGTAATCAATAAAGTCCAGCACAGGCTCGCCGTTCATGGTCAAAAGGCGCATACCGCTTCGCAGGCCCGCCCTCCAGGCAGGGCTGCCCGCCGCCACCTGAATGCCAATGGATTTCATGAAACACCCCTTCTCCGCGCATTGGTCTATAAGCGCTATTCTATTATGGGCGAAACCCCGGGCCTTGTCAAGGACGTTGCCGCCGGGCTGGCCGCCTTTTCCGCCGGTCTTTCAGGCGGCGAGGGCCGCCCCTTGTCCCCCTCGGGTTTTCGCGCTAATCGGCCCCCGCCGTTCGACAAAGCTTCACGGATGCATATGCTACACTGAACGAAAGGAAAGGGGCGCAGGCCATGGTCTATGGAGAATGGGTGCTGATCCTGAACTTTCTGGTGGACGGCGCGCTTCTGCGCATAACCGGCCGCCTCTGGGGCTATCCCGCCCCCTGGGGCCGCTGGGCGCTGGCCTCGGCCCTGGGCGCGGCCGGCGCGCTTTTGGCGCTGTGCGGCCCGCCCTGGATGGGCGGCTGGGTGATGAAGGCCGCGCTTCCAGCCCTGATGGCCCTGGTCTGCTGGCCCCTTGCGCGCCGCCGCCTCGTTTCCCTGGCCGGTACGCTGCTGGGGGTGGCGCTGCTGGCCGGCGGCGGGATCCTGGCGCTGATGCTGCAGCTGCGCGCCCCGCACATGCCAGGCTGGGCCGCGTCGCTGGCTGGGCTGACGATTACCCTGCTGCTCTCCGCCTGGACGCTGGTGCCGCGCCAGCTTCACCCCTACCGCCGCACCGTTTGCTGCCGCGCGGCGGGCTGCCGCTTTTGGGCCCGGGTGGATACCGGCAACGGGCTGGCCGAGCCGCTCAGCGGCTGCCCTGTCATCCTGCTGTCGGCCGGCACGGCGGTCCGCATCTTTGGGGAGCGCGCCGCTCTTCTCAGGGCTGCGGAGCCTGCCCCGGGGGTGCGTCTTGTCCCCTGCCGTACGCTGCATGGCGGCGGGCTTATGGCGGCGCTGCCCCTGGCGGCCCTGGAGCTGCGCCTTAGCGGCCGCTGGCAGCGCGTTCCACCGGTCTATGCGGCGATGGACGGCGGACTAACCGGCGAAGGGGTCGATGGGATTCTCCCGCCCCTTGGCCCACTGGAAGGAGGCGTTTTTCATGATGGGATGGCTGCGCAGGCTGTATGCGCGATGGATGAGATGGCTGGGGACGCGGAGGAGCCAGGGCAGGCTGGACTATATCGGCGGCAGCGACACGCTGCCTCATCCGCTGCCTCCGGACCAGGAGCGGGCGGCGGTGGAAGCCATGGCCCGGGGGGACAAGGCCGCCAGGGACCTGCTGATCGAGCACAATCTTCGCCTGGTGGTTTACATCGCCCGGAAGTTTGATAATACCGGCGTCGGTCTGGAGGATCTGATTTCCATCGGTACCATCGGGCTCATTAAGGCCGTCAATACCTTTGACCGGCACAAAAAGATCAAGCTGGCCACCTATGCCTCCCGCTGCATCGAGAACGAAATCCTCATGCATCTGCGCCGGGTCTCGCGCCTGCGGGCCGAGGTTTCCTTTGACGAGCCGCTGAACATGGACTGGGACGGCAATGAGCTGCTGCTTTCCGATATCCTGGGCACCGACGGCGACATGGTGGGCCAAAGCATCGAGGACGAGGCGGAAAAGGCCTGCCTGCTGGAGGCCGTGCAGTCGCTGGCCCAGCGGGAGAAGCGGATCATGCAGCTGCGCTTCGGCCTGGATGGCGAAAACGAGCGCACGCAAAAGGAGGTCGCCGATATGATGGGGATCTCGCAATCCTACATTTCCCGGCTGGAAAAGCGGGTTATTCTGCGGCTGAAATCCCAGCTCAGCCGCATGGCCTAGACGGCCGTACCGCATGCATAAAGGGAGGCTCTGCCTCCCTTTTTTTACACAATTTCCCCTAAATCTGCCCATAACTTGTCGAACGCTTCTTGCTTATACATGCCATGGCAGCGGTATAAAAACCCTGCGCTGTGCCATACTGGCTGTGTAAGCGCTCATCCCAGCTGGAAAGAAGTGATCGGCCGATCCTCTGCGCTTTTAAGCGAAGTATTGGGAGGCGAACAAGCTATGCAAGGCAATAAGGTGGAAATCTGTGGAGTGGACACATCCAAGCTGCCGGTATTGACCCACAAACAGATGATGGCGCTCTTTGAGCGCATTCACGCCGGGGACGAATCGGCCCGGGAGGAGTTCATCCAGGGCAACCTGCGCCTGGTGCTCAGCGTGATCCAGCGCTTCGGCAGCCGCGGGGAAAATCCCGATGATCTTTTCCAGGTGGGCTGCATCGGGCTTATCAAGGCCATCGATAACTTTGATGTGGGCCAGAATGTGCGTTTCTCCACCTATGCGGTACCCATGATTATTGGAGAGATCCGCCGCTACCTGCGGGATAACAATACCATCCGCGTGTCCCGCTCCCTGCGCGACATGGCCTATAAGGCGCTGCAGGCCCGGGACAGCCTGGTCTACGAAAAGGGCCGCGAGCCCACTGTCACCGAAATCGCACAGAACCTGGGCGTCAACCGGGAGGAGATCGTCTTTGCCATGGACGCTATCCAGGATCCCGTCTCCCTTTTTGAACCCCTCTTCCACGACGCCGGCGGCGACGCCTGCTATGTGGGCGACCAGGTCAGCGACGAGCGGGTCAGCGACGACAAATGGCTGGAGTCGCTCTCCCTGCGCCAGGCCATGGAGCAGCTCTCCGGCCGTGAACGGCATATCCTGTATATGCGGTTTTTCCAGGGGCGCACCCAGATGGAGGTGGCCGAGGATATCGGCATTTCTCAGGCGCAGGTCTCCCGCCTGGAAAAGGGCGCCCTCAAGCAGATGCGCAAGCAGATTTTCGACGACAAATAGGTTTTCTTTCCTACCGCCCCGCATAGTGTATAGGGGGAGGTGGAAAAAAATGAATACCGGAAACAGCATCCGCCAGAAGGATGTCATCAACGTGGCGGATGGGCGCAGGCTTGGCACCATCGCCGATATGGAGTTCACCAGCGACGGCCACATCAAGACCTTGGCCGTACCCGGCCCCTTTAGCGTCAAAAGCCTGCTGCGCAATGAAAAGAGCCAGCTGGTCATCCCCTGGGAGCAGGTTGTGCTCATCGGGATGGACGTCATCCTGGTCGATATCGGTCCGCAGGACGACTATCCCGAGTGAACGAACCGCCATGGACAAATCGGCCGTCAAGATGCTATAATAATTTGATGGCAAACATGCTAAAAAGCTCTTGGAGGCGGTAAACCATGCGGTGCGTATTCTGTAATCATATGGAGAGCAAGGTGGTCGATTCCCGGCCCACCGAGGACGGCTGGGCAATCCGGCGTCGCAGGGAGTGTATGAGCTGCGGCAAGCGGTTCACCACCTACGAAAAGATGGAGAACCCGATGATCCTGGTGGTGAAAAAGGACGGACGCCGCGAGGCTTTCAGCACGGAGAAGATCCGCCGCGGCCTGATTAAGGCCTGCGAAAAGCGGCCCATTGCAGCCCGGGATATGGATAAGATCGTATCCGATGTGGAGAAAAAGGTTTTCAACAGCCTGGACCAGGAGATCACCTCCACCCAGATCGGGGAAATGATTATGGACCGGCTTAAGGATCTCGATCAGGTCGCCTATGTACGCTTTGCCTCGGTATACCGCCAATTCGGCGATATCAATACCTTCATGAACGAGCTGACCCAGCTGCTGAAAAAGGATGAAGACCATGAGTGAGCCCTTGGTTTACGGGCTCTCCCAGGGGGTGGGGCTGTTTAGCGCGCCTCAAATGGCTGCATTGGGCTTTGCCTGCGCGCTGTCTACCCGGGTAGGCGGCGTCACGACCGGCGAAGCTGCCACCATGAACCTTTCCTTTAAGCGCAAGGACACCGAGGCAAATGTCCGGGAAAATTACCGCCGCCTGGCCAGCGCCCTGGATCGCCCGTTGGAGGGCTTCTGCCTTTCCCGCCAGGTGCATGGCGCGGAGGTACTGGAGGCAGACGCCGCCGACGCCCGCCGTTCCCTGGCGCCGGGCGCCGTCTCCCGCGAGGGCGACGCCTGGATCAGCGACGATCCTGCCCTCACGCTGATCCGCCACCATGCCGACTGTACGCCGGTCTATCTGGCCGATCCGGAGCACCGGGCCATGGGGCTGATCCACGCCGGCTGGAAGGGCACCGTCCAATCTATCGCAGCCCGCACCCTGCAGGCCATGGTCCAACGGTACGGCAGCCGGCCGGAACGGATGTGGGCCTTGATCGGTCCGGCTATCGGCGCCTGCTGCTTCGAGATTGGCCCGGACGTGGCCCAGCTGCTGGAGGAAGGGTTCCCGGGCGCAGGGCTGGTGCAGCGCCGGGGCGACTCGCTCTATGGCGACCTGAAGGCCTGCAACCGCCTGCAGCTGCTGCGGGGCGGCATACCTGAATCGCAGGTGCTGACCAGCAGCCTGTGCACCGCCTGCCAAAATGAGCTGCTCTATTCCCACCGCCGGGAGCACGGCCATACCGGCATTATGGCATCCATTATGTATTTAGTGTAAAAGCCGCTCTATAGCCCGAAGCCAAACCGCCGCTCACGGCGGTTTTTTTTGCGCTCCCGCTGAGTAAAAGGGGCGGCTCTGTCTTCAAAATGGCCATGCCGCGCATAAAACCCTGCCGATCGATCACCCTATAATCAGGCTTTGATCTGGATAGGAGGCAATGAAATGACGATAGGATACGCGTTGCTGCTGGCGCTGGGGCTGCTCATCATCTTTGGCGTCGGCCAGCGGGTACTGGACCGCATGCGGCTGACTGACCGCCAGGCGCTGGCCGGCATGGCTGCCGTTTTCATCGGCGGGCTGATTCCCGACATCCCCCTGGGGCCGGTGGTTTCCATCAACCTGGGCGGCGCCGTGCTGCCCGCCGCCCTGTGCATCATGCTGGTGGTAAAGGCCGACAGCGCAGGCGAACGCTGGCGTTCGTTGGCTGCCGCTGTGGCCGGCGCCATCGTGGTCATGGTGATCGGCCGCGCCATGCCGGCTGAGCCGGAGGCCATCCCCTTTGATCCCAACTGGCTGTATGGCCTGGCCTGCGGCCTTGTGGCCTACCTTATGGGGCGTTCCCGCAGGGCGGCCTTGATCGGCGGCGTCATGGGCGTGCTGCTGGCCGATATCACGCAAGGCGTCATCAATCTGACCCAGGGGCTCAGCACCCCCATTGCCCTGGGTACCGGCGGAGCCATGGACGTCGTGGTGATCTCCGGCCTGACGGCGGTACTTACGGCTGAACTGATCGGCGAGGTGCGCGAACGGCTTCAGCACGGTACCGCGCACACCGATATGGAGTACGAGCACGGCGATTTCGTGCCTGTACAGCGCAAAGGAGGCCGCCATGGGCAGAAGAAATAGCGCGCTGCTGACGCTGCTGGCTGCGGCCCTGCTGCTGCCGGCCCCCCAGGCCCTGGCCGATGACCTGGTTGCCGGGGACGCCGGCTATTACACCCTGCAGGACGGGGAAGGGCAGCTGCTCACGCAGGTGGGCGGCGTCATCGCGGTGGATGACGAATACATCACTGCCGACAACCGCCGCTACCGCGTAAGCCTTGTCGACGACGGGGCCCGGCGGGCTGTGGCCCAGTGGGTGGAGGACGTGACCCTGCCCGAGGTGGATCTGCCGGCCGCCGAGCAGCCCTGGGTACCCAAGATCGCCATCTACTGCACCCACAGCGACGAAAGCTATGTCCCCTCCTCCGGCACAGAAAGCGAAGATGATGGCGGCGATATTCTGGATGTGGCCCAAACCCTGGCGGACCATCTCAATGATCTGGGCTGCGAGGCGGTGGTGGACGACTCCAACCACGTCCCCCACGACGCAGGGGCTTACCGCCGCTCCCGCAAAACCGCCGTCTCCCTGATGCGGGAGGCCCAGCCCACGCTGCTGCTGGATGTGCACCGCGACGGCGTGCCTGCCGAAGAATATGACAAGCAGATCGAGGGCACAGACGTAACCAAGGTGCGGATTGTCATTGGCCGGGGTAACCAGAACAAGGAGGCCAATGAGGAATTTGCCCTTAAGGTAAAGGCTGTGGCCGATGAGCTCTATCCTGGGCTCGTTAAGGATATCTATCTGGGCAAGGGCAGCTATAACCAGGATCTGATGCCCCGGGCCATTCTGCTGGAGTTTGGCACTCATGAAAGCGATAAGGAGCGGGTGCTGGAATCCACGGGCTTTATGGCGCAGGTATTGGGAACGGCCCTGGGGGCCAGCGGCACGGAGCCCTCCACCCCCGCCCCCACGCAGACGGCGGCCGGACAGACCGCCAGCCCCGCCGCAACGCAGAGCCGCACAACCGTCTCCGCTGTGCAGGGACAGCAGCAGTCCGGCACGAGCGGCGGTGAAGGCGGGGCCAGCTGGGGCAGCATTGCGGCCATCCTGATTGTGCTGGCCGGGATTGGGATCCTGTGCCTGCTGTTCTTCAGCCGGGGAGGCAAGGGCCGCGCAGGCCGCTTCTTCCGGGAGCTGACCGGCATGGGCAAGCGGGATGGCGACGAATAGAATAATCCCTGCCCCGGCAAGGCGCCTGTATGCTTGTAGGCATGCAGGCGCTTTGCCCTTTTGCGACCGCTTTGGATAGGCATAAGCGCTGCGCTGTGGTATGATAACGGTGGATTAGGCCGCCGGTTGGCTGCGGCCTGTATGCAAAATAAGGAGGCACCAGCCATGGGCGCTCTTGACAACGGCTTCTTTGACCGTATCCATCCCTCTCCCCACTATCGCGACCTGCGATCCCTCGCCGATGACAAAACCGTGCTGCGCAATCCGCACAAGGGGTGGTATTGGCACTACATTGATAACGGCTATGGCCGGGACAACTACCGCGCCCATCACGATCCGGCCGATCGCCTGAGGGATTTTCCCGGCCTCAATCACCTCTACCTGCGCTTCGACTGGGGCGATATCGAACGGGAGGAGGGCGTATTTGACTGGTCCTATATCGACGCCATCATGGAGGACTGGAGTGCCGATGATTACCGCTTCGCCTTCCGCGTCTGTACCTATGAGGGCAGCGCGGCCGTCCCCTCGCTGCTATACGCCACGCCCAAATGGGTATACGAAGCGGGCGCGCGGTATACCCGCTGCGCCAACGGCGCCCTTGAGCCCGATTACGGCGATCCCGTGTTTCTCGATAAGTTGGCCCGCTTCATGGACGAATTTGGCCGCCGGTTTGATGGTGATCCCCGGGTGGAGCTGGTGGATATCGGCACCTTCGGCACCTGGGGCGAAGGGCACACCGCCTACGGCACCGAAAAAACCTGGCCCCTTGATGTGCTCAAGGCCCATATTGACCTGCACGCCGGCAGCTTCCCCCACAAGCCTGTGTTGTTTAACGACGATATGGTCAACCACCGCAGCCTTACCGCACCGATGGAGGAAAACCAGGCCCTGGTCGACTATGCAGTATCCCGCGGCTGCGGCGCGCGGGACGACTCGGTTTGTGTGGCGCACTACTGCCGCACCTGCGGCTATCATACGCTGCGTACGCCCTTTCTGTTCGACCATTTCTGGCCTCAGGCGCCGGTTGACCTTGAGTTTGAGCACTATGAAAGCGTGCTGGAACGCCCCGACGATTTTGCCGGCGGCTTTCCCTTCCTCGACGCGCTGATGCGCACGCACGCCACCTTCGCAGGGTTCCATGGATACCCGCGCCCCTGGCTCGAGCAGATGCCCTATCTGACCGAATACATCGCCAACCGCATTGGCTATTGGTATTTCCTTGAAGGGATTCTCCTGCCCCCGCTTCATGAGGGGGAAAACCAGCTGGAATTCTTCCTTCACAACCGCGGCTTTGCCCCCTGCTATACCCGCTACGAGGCAAGGCTACGCCTGACGGATCACGCGGGTATGCGCCATGATTTTGCCCTGCCCGGGCTGGATAACCGCCTGTGGCAGCCCGGTAGCCTCTCCCGGGTATGCGTACCGCTCATCCTTTCCGGCCTGGCCCGCGGGGCATACCGCCTCAGCTTTGGGCTCTTTGAGGGAACCCGGCCTATCGAGCTAGGCATCAGCCGGCAATATCGTGAGGCCGATGGATATTATGACCTGGCGCAGGCCGTGGTCGAATAAGGCTTTTCCCCCAAAAAAGCATATCAAAAGGCGTCTCATCCGAGACGCCTTTTTCCTATAAACCTGATCTTAACGGCGGCGCTTGAGGAAGGGCGGGATGTCGAGATCATCCTCCTCCACGTTTACGCTGCCGCGCGCCGGCTGCTGAGGCGCAGGATTGCCGCCGTAGTAGTTGGGCCGGGGCGTGTATCCGCTGGTAGCGGCCGCCGTACGGGGCGTATCCTCATTGCGCTGCACCGGCTGCTGGCCCGCTGCCGGGGCGTCGGAAGCCGTTCCCGCGCCGGTCCGGCCGGTTTGTGCGCCCTCGCCCGCAGGGCCGTTGCCCGCTGTAAAGCTGCCGGAGAAGATGGGCGTTACCTTCCGCACAGGCGTGGCTGCGCCGGCGGCAGCGGAGCGATTGTCAAATCCTGTGGCGATCACGGTGATGCGCACCTGATCCTCCAGCTGGTCGTCGATACCGGCGCCAAAGATGATGTTGGCCTCCGGATCCACCGCAGAAGCGACAAGCGAAGCCGCCTCCTCGATTTCCATCAGGCCCAGCGAGTTGTCGCCGGTGATATTGATCAGCACGCTGCGGGCGCCGTCGATCGTCGTCTCCAGCAGCGGGCTCGTGATGGCGGCCCGGGCAGCATCGACCGCGCGGGTCTCGCCCTGGCCTACGCCGATACCCATATGGGCAATGCCCTTGTCCTTCATGGTGGTCCGCACATCGGCGAAGTCCAGGTTGATCAGGCTGGGCATCGAGATCAGGTCGGAAATACCCTGGATGCCCTGCATCAGCACATCATCCACCACGCAGAAAGCATCCATCAGGGAGGTACCCTTGCCAACAGCGCTGAGCAGCCGGTCGTTGGGGATCACAACCAGCGTATCCACATGGGCCTCCAGCTCCCGGATCCCGTTCATGGCGTTATTCATGCGGGGCTTCCCCTCAAAGGTAAAGGGCTTGGTCACCACGCCGATGGTCAGGATACCCAGCTCGCGGGCCACATTGGCCACCACGGGGGCCGCGCCGGTGCCGGTGCCGCCGCCCATTCCGGCGGTTACAAATACAAGATCCGCGCCCTTCAGGTTCTGGGCAATATCCTCGCGGCTTTCCTCGGCTGCCTTCTGGCCGATCTCCGGATTCGCCCCGGCGCCCAGGCCCTTGGTGATCTTTTCACCGATCTGGATCTTCTGATTGGCCTTGCTCAGCAGGAGGGCCTGCTTATCTGTATTTACAGCGATGAACTCGACGCCCTTCAGGCCGGACGCGATCATGCGATTGACAGCGTTATTGCCGGCGCCGCCTACGCCAACCACCTTAATTTGTGCAAACTGTGTCATATCGATATCAAATTCCAACACGCCAGTTCCCCCTTAATGATTAGATTGTGTGATTCTTCTCTTGAACTCGTCCCACCAGGAGCGCTCCGGCCGCTCATGGGCTAACACCTGATCCAGCATCGCAATGCTGTGTATCGAAGCCCCGCGAGGGGGCGGCGTTAAGATGGATACCCTTGCTTTTACCTGATGCGCGGTCAGGCCGGCCGCTCCGGCCAAGCCAGTCCAGCCCTCGCCTGAAAGCACCAGGTGGATGGGCTCGCTCAGGGAGATGCCTGAGGCGCCCAGTTCATCAGCGGCCCTTGACAGCAGCTCGTACAGCCGCCTTTCCACAGCCCGGGCCGCCGGCGAATCCTCGCCCAGCTGCGGGCCCAGCCGCAGCGCGCGCAGCCTGCGGGCCGCCTGTTCATAGCTGGCCGGTATGGCCTGCATCAGATCCTGCCGCAGCCGCTCCGTGCCGGTGGGAATGGCCTTCATCAGCCAGAGCTTGCCGCGCTGCGCGGCCATCACATAGGTATAAAGCGCGTCGCTATCCATCAGGACAAAGGTGTTCAGCAGATTTAACCTTTTGGCGGCATACCGCATCATGGCCTCTGAAACGGCTACAAACCCCTTCAGGGCTATCCCCGCTTCGTCGACGATATCGGCAAGATCCAGACAATAGGGATTATACCCATAGATCAGCGCATAATACCCCTTTACCAGCTTGCCTTCCCGGCCGGCAGGATTCCGGTATACCATTTCCCCGTCCACCTGCCAGGCAATCGGCTGCTCGCTCAGCAGCCGGTAATCCGGCGGCACCGGGGCCTCGCGGGCCATGGAGGTAAGCTCTGCCAGGTCGCCTTCCTGGATTCTGCCGTAAACCGGCAGCTCCAGCACCCGCATGTATACCTGCGTATACTCGCTGGGAACCGATACATATAAGCCTTGGGCCTTTTCACCCGCCTGGGCCAGCGTTTTCCGATACAGCCTGCGCACAAGCGGCCCTATATCACCCCGCCGGGCAAAGCGCCCAGCCTCCAGGCCGCCATGGTCCTCCCGGGTTGCCGTTTTGAGGTGAGCCTGCCCCTGAATATCGGGCCAGCCCAACGCACAGGTAAACGACAGCGGACTGACGTCCAGCACCGCCGCCGACCGGCTATGCCCCCTCATGCTTCATCTCCTCGCTATTCGCGCTCAGATGGGCAGACTTCACCGCATAGAAGACCATCTGTGCTTACTATATATGAATCCGGGTGGAAAATCAATGTTTTTCCTAGTTTTTTCTGCTGGGCGGAGAATATTCCTGCCAGGCTCCCTATGCTTCCGGCTCTGCAGCGCTGGTCTGGGTGGGCGTTGTTTCGCCGTTAGCCGCCGGCGTTGTGGTTTCCGTGGTTCCCTGACCCTGGGTGGGAATAAAGGTGGCCGAATTGGAGCCCGCTACATCCAGCGTGCCGCCGGTGTATCCCTTTTCGATGAACATGGGCACCATCTGCTCCACCCATAGCGCCTTGCGGTCCATGTTTTCCGCGTTGCCCAGCTCCACCGTATAGCCGTTCTTGGTATAAAGCCGCAGGTTGTCCACATCGGACAGCTGAATCTGCGTGATATAATACAGCGGCGCATAGGTATCGTCCTGGGCCGAATCCGAGCGGGTGGAGAAGGCGGTGCAAATCGCCTCCAGGGCCGCCAGCTGCAGCTTGTCATCCACCTCGATCTTCTCTGCCTGGTTCGCCGTGCGCACCACCATGCCGGTCACCAGCGGGTAATCGCCCTCGGGGATCGAGCCTTCCTGAGAAAGCACCCGCAGCTCCTCGTCCAGCGTGACGAACTGGTTCATATAGTCGACAACCAGCGTGGGCGTCGTCTCCTTCACGGTGATTACGACCGTCCCCGGCAGCTGCCTGTCCACCGACACCAACTGCAGCTGGGGCGTACTTTGCAGCTCGCTGCGGATCGCTCCGGCATTCACAGAAAAGATACTTTGCCCCTGCCTCAGCCCAGCCGCCTGGATGATCTGGGCGCGGTTATAATGGACCCCGCCCACCACCTGGATATTGCGCACCACAAAAAGGTTCATACCCAGGGCCACCATAACGGCTACGGCCAAGACGATGCAGGCGGTTACCAGCGCGCCCATCAGCTTCTTGGGCTGCTTGTCCTCCTGCCGCGCCCCCCGGGGCGGCTCGCCGCTTTGCCCCTGGGGCGCGGGCTGCTTTTCCCGGAAAGCCGCAGGCTTACCCTGGGGCTGCTGCGCTTTTTCCCCACGCAAAGCGCCCAACAAAGATTTTTGTTGGGCCCTGCGCCGGTCCCTCCGGGACCTGAGCTGATCAATATCCACCACGTTCTGGGGGGGAGTTTCTTTTCTGCGATTGTCCTTGCTCAATCCTCGCACCTCACAACTGCCGTTCGACCTGTGCTCCTAAGGTGTTAAGGGCCTCCTCCAAGCGATCATACCCTCTGTCAATGAAATGGATATTCTCCACGATACTGGTTCCCCTGGCGGCCAAGGCCGCCAGCACCAGCGCCGCCCCGCCCCGCAGGTCCTGCGCCCATACCCGGGCGCCGTTGAGATGATCCACGCCTTCAATATAGGCGTCGTTCCCGGCCAGCCTGATCTGAGCGCCCATCCGGGCCAGCTCCTGGGCGTGGTGGAAACGGCGCTCAAAGATCCGCTCCGCAATGCGGCTCTCTCCCTGAGCCACTGTGCACAGCGCAAACCACGGCGCCTGCAGATCGGTGGCAAAGCCGGGGTATGGCCTTGTCTCCACCGTGCCGATGGCCTGCAGCCTTTCCGGCGCGGCCAGCGTGACGGACCGCGCTCCCAGCCCAAGCCGGCAGCCTGAGCGCTCCAGCATGCCGCACAGCGGGCCCAGATGCTCCGGACATATGCCGGAAACCTCAATTTCCCCGCCGGTGACCGCCCCGGCGATCAGGTAAGTACCGGCGACAATCCGGTCGCCAATCACCTCCACCGTGCAGCCGGTCAGCGCATCCAGGGGAACGCCCTCCACGCGGATCGTATCGCTGCCGGCCCCGCTGACCCTGGCGCCCATGGCATTGAGCATATCCATCAGGGCAACCACCTCAGGCTCCCGGGCCGCGCCGGTGATGACGGTGACGCCCTTGGCGGCAACCGCCGCCATCATCAGGTTCTCTGTGGCGCCGACGCTGGGAAAGGCCAAAGCGATCTGCGTCCCCTGCAGGCTGCAGGGCAGGCAGATAACCCGCTCCGCCTCCTCGCGAATGACCGCCCCCATGGCGGTCAGCCCCTCCAGATGCAGGTCAATGGGGCGCTGCCCAATGTTGCATCCGCCCGGATAGCCGCAAACCGCCTGCCCAAAGCGCCCCAGCATGGGCCCCAGCAGAAAGATCGACGACCGCATCACCCGGGCAATATCCTGGGGCAGGTCGTGAAGACTGGCCCTGGATGCATCAATCCATAATGAGCTGCCCTCCCAGTTGTATGTGCAGCCCATCCACTGAAGGATGCACAGCATTGAATCCACATCGCTCAGCCTGGGGCAGTTGCGCAGGCAAACGCTCCCCTTGCACAGAAGCGCCGCCGCCAGCATGGGCAGCACTGCATTCTTCGCCCCTTCCACACATATATGGCCCTTCAGCGGCTTGGAACCAGCTATCACAAAACGACCTGCCATGATGCACCTCCCAAAAACATTCCCCTGTTATCCTATGCGCCAGGGATAGATACGGGTGAAACGGTCCATCATGTTTGCCGGCTAAACCGCGATACATTGAGCAGTATGCCCGTTTCCGCCATAAAGATCACAATGGAAGAACCGCCTGAGCTGATAAAGGGCAGCGGCAGCCCCGTGGGCGGCATGGAGCTTGTGCAGACCGCCACATTGATCAGCAGCTGAATTGCGATGGTCGATATAATGCCGGTGGCCATCATCAGCCCATAGGTATCCTGGGCATACCAGGCGCAGCGCAGGCCGCGCACCATGAGCAGCGCATATACCGCCAGCATCGCAACGATCCCAATGAAGCCGATCTCCTCGCCAATGATGGAAAAGATAAAGTCTGAATCGCCATAGGTCAGATAAAGGTATTTCTGCGTGGAATTGCCCAGCCCCACGCCGGTGAGGCCGCCGGAGCCCAGCGCATACAGCGACTGCACCAGCTGATAGCCCTTATCGGAGGGGTCGCTGAAGGGGTCGGTAAAGATGACCGCCCGGGCCATACGGTAATCCTCCGTCACCGTGAAAAACACGCCCAGGGCCAGAGCGCCGACGGCCATCAGGGTGACGAAGCGCCAGTTGACGCCCACTGCAATGCACATGCACAGAAAGGTCAGGCCTGTGGCCGCGGTCATGGATAGGTTGCTGCCCAGCAGGATCAGCGCGCAGATGCTGCCGGCGACCACGAGCGATGGAGCGAAAGCCTTGGCAAAGCGGATAAAATCCCGGCGCTGCACCAGGTCATCCCGCTTACGGGCGAATTCATCGGCCACAAAGAGGATCATCGCAAAGCGTGCCACCTCGGAGGGCTGAAAGGAAATGGGCCCGATTGCCAGCCAGCGCTTGGCGCCGTTTTTGTCCTCCGCCGTCAGCAGAACGGCCACCAGCAGCGCCAGGGAAACCAGCACGGCCAGTATGGCTATCGCTGAAAACCCTTTGACCCGGAAGCGGCTGTAGAAATGGTAGGGAATCTGCATGGTGACGATCATCGCAACAAGGCCGATCACCACCATCCATCCCTGCTTGAGCAGCACGGTGATACCCGATGTTTCGCTGTTTTTGACGGCATAGGTATAATAGCTGGCGGAAAAGACCATGATCAGGCCAAAGAGCGAGAGGATCATGACCAGCACGAAGATCATGTAATCCGGCTTACGTTCCGTCATGATCCCGTCCCCCATCCATCGCTTCGACCAGCGCCTTAAACACCTCGCCGCGATGCTCAAAGTTTCTGAACATATCAAAGCTGGCGCAGGCCGGCGAAAGCAGCACATTGCCGCCGGAGGGCGCCATCTGGGCCGCCTTGCGGATGGCTTCGGCCATGTCGGCCGCCCGGACCACCGGGCCCCAGCCGGCTGCCTGGGCCGCCCGGGCAATCCTGGGGCCGGTCTCGCCCATCACCACCATGCCGACGATCCTATCCGACAGCCCGCTGATCAGCGGCGCAAAATCGGCGCCCTTATCCGAGCCGCCCGCGATCAGCACCGTGGGCTTCTCCATCGCCCGGACAGCGGCCAACGTAGAATCCACATTGGTGCCTTTGGAATCGTTGATGTACCGGACGCCTTTTATCTGACGGACAAATTCAATGCGGTGTTCCACGCCCTCAAAGGCCGCCAGGGTGTAGCGGATAATGGCCGGGCTGATCCCCATGGCCATGGCCATAGCCGTGGCTGCCAGGGCGTTCTCCAGGTTATGGCGGCCCGGCAGGCGGACCTCCTCCGGTCTGCCCATCACCACCGGCGCGGCCCCCGCCTCCGGAATGAAGCATATCTTGCCCTCCATCACGCAGGCGCCCGCCGGCACCGGCCCGCGCGACGAGAAGAACAGCACCCGGCAGCGGGCCCGCTGCGCCAAGGCGCGGGTCAGCGGGTCGTCATAGTTGAGCACGACGGCGTCATCATCCCGCTGGTTCTCGAAAATCCTGGCCTTTGCGTCGATGTAGCTTTCCATCGTGCCGTGGCGGTTCAGGTGATCCTCCGTAATATTGAGGATCGCGCTGACCTTGGGATGGAAGGTGTCGATGGCTTCCAGCATAAAGCTGGAGGCCTCAAAGGCCATCCGCTCCCCAGGCTGGGTATCCAGGGCCACCTGCGTAATCGGCAGGCCAATGTTGCCTGTCACATGGGTAACGTAACCCGCCCGGCGGAAAATCGCCCCCATCAGCGCGGTAGTGGTGGTTTTCCCATTGGTGCCCGTGATCGCCGCCATGGGGCACCGCGTATAGCGATAGCCCAGCTCGGCCTCGGCAATCACGGGGATTCCCCGCTCCCTGGCCAGCCGGACAAAGGGCAGCGAGAGCGGTACGCCGGGGCTGACTACGATCAGCGACTGGCCCTCCACCCATTCGTCGGCAGGACATCCCAGCGCATACCGCACACCTTCATTCTCCAGGGGTTTCAGCGTCTCCCCCAGCGATTCCAGCGGCTTTGAATCGTTTACCGTAACCTCATAGCCCAGCCTCCGGAGCATGGACGCCGCCGCAACACCGCTGCGGGCCATCCCCACCACCAGGGCCCTGGGAGTCGTCTCTTGGGTCAATGGGTTGCCTCCTTCCCTGTCAGCGCACCGCCAGCAGGCCGATAAAGCACAGTGCGGTGGTGACAATGGTATACATGGCTACCACCCTTGTTTCGGGCAGTCCGAGAAGTTCAAAGTGATGATGGAGCGGCGCCATCTTGAAGATGCGCTTTCCCCTGAGCTTGAAGCTGGCCACCTGCAGGATCACCGACAGGCTGCTGGCCAGAAATACGCCGCCCATAATGGGAATCCACAGGGCCATCTTGCTGCTCAGCGCGATAAAGGCCGCCAGGCCGCCAATCGCCAGCGATCCGGTATCGCCCATAAAGGTTCTGGCCGGATAGGTATTAAACCGCAGAAAGCCCAGCAGCGCGCCTACCATGGCCGAGCAGATCATCATAAGCTCGCCGGTGGCTGGGATGATCCCTGAGAAAAAGATGAGCGCAAAGGCGGCGAAGTACACCAGGCTGGTCGACCCCAGCAGGCCGTCCAGGCCGTCGGTCAGGTTGGTCCCGTTCACCGTCGCCACGATCACAAACACGGCGAAGGGGAAATAGAGCCAGCCCATATCCCACTGCCGGTCCGTAAAGGGGAGCCGGATGCTGGTGCCCACATGGTTGGTAAAATACAGCGCCAGCGCTATGGCCAGCACCAGCTGCAGGGAGGCCTTCTGCCAGGCCTTTAGCCCCAGGTTGCGCTTTTTCTTGGCCTTGATGAAGTCGTCGAGGAAGCCCACCAGGCCGAAGCCGAAAAAGCTCAGCGCGCAGACCGCCAGAACCGGATCCCCGTGCCCGGCAAAGGCGCCGGCTCCCACCAGGGCGCCTACCATGAAGATCAGCCCGCCCATGCTGGGCGTCCCGGATTTCTTTAGATGCCACTGAGGGCCTTCGTCGCGGATCACCTGCCCGAATTTGAGCTTTTGCAGCATAGGGATAATCAGCGGCCCTGCGCACAGGCTGGCAAGCAGAGCCAGGGCTGCGGGGCCCACCAGCTGAATCAACGTATTGTTCATGGGATGCTCTCCTCTTTGGTATGATGGCCCTTATGCCAGGCCCAGATGCTTCCTGACCACCAGGCGGTCGTCGAAATCGTGGCGCACGCCGCCGATTTCCTGATAGGTTTCATGCCCTTTGCCGCAGATCAGGACTGTATCGTCCCTTTGCGCCATATCCAGCGCGCGGCAGATGGCCTGGGCGCGGTCGGTGATCCGTTCATAGGCGCCCCCGGCCTGCCTGGCGCCGGATTCTATTTCATCAATGATCTTGTCCGGGTCCTCGTACCGGGGGTTATCGGTGGTCAGGATGCAGTAATCGGCCAGTTCGCTGCCAATCCGGCCCATGATGGGCCGCTTGATGGGATCCCGGTTCCCACCGCAGCCAAAGACGCAGATCAGCCGCCCACGGGTGGCCGGCCTTACCGCCTGCAGCACATTTTCCAGGCTGGCGGGGCTGTGGGCATAGTCTACGATTACCGTATACTCCATAGGGCCCTGAACCCGCTCCAGCCGTCCGTCACTCCCTTCTACCTCCCCCAGCGCCGCAGCGATGGCCTGCATGGAAAGCCCCAGCTGCAGGCATATCGTCGCGGCGGCCAGCGAATTATCGACATTGAACGCGCCGCCCAGCTTAAGCTCCACCGGCGTCCGGGAGCCGCCCGCCATCCAGTCATACCGAATGCCCGACAGCGTAACCTGGGCGTTCACCGCCTGGGATTGGCCTGCCCCCCGGGCCGAATAGGTCACGGTTGGGCCGTGCCAGTCCGATAGCATTTGCCCGCTGGCGGGATCGTCTGCGTTCATGACCGCGCAGTCGATCATCTCTGCCTGGAAAAGCAGCGCCTTGGCCGCCGCATAGTTCTCCATGGTCTTGAAGTCGTCCAGGTGATCCTGGCTCAGATTGGTAAAGGCGCCCACAGCAAACCGCAGGCCCTTCAGCTTGCGCAGATAAAGGGCGTGCGCCGATACCTCCATGATGCAGTATTCGCACTGTGCCTTTACCATCCGGTCCAGCAGCTCATAGAGCTCGTAGGGATCCGGCGTGGTGAAGTGCTGGGGCAGCGTCGTATCGCCGATCTTGTTGGCCACCGTACCGATCAGGCCGCACTTGTGCCCCTGCGCCTCCAGCACGCTTTTGACAAGGCTGGTTGTGGTGGTTTTCCCCTTGGTCCCGGTCACGCCGATCAGCCGCAGCTTCTGCTGCGGAAAGCCGAACCAGGCCGCCGACAGGTAGCTCCAGGCCGCCCTGGCGTCCTCCACCAGCACCTGGGGCAGGCTGATGTTCTCCAGATATTGCTCCACCACCAGCGCCGCCGCGCCGGCCTGGGCCACCTGGCCGGCAAAATCATGCCGGTCCACCTTGACGCCCCGGATGCAGATAAACAGGCTGCCGGGACCCGCCTGCCTGGAATCGGTATCGATACGGGAAATATCACAATCCCCGCCGATGAGCCGGGCTCCGGGCACGGTTTCAATCAGTTTGACAAGGCGCATCTTGCAAACCTCCCCCTTTCATGTCCGTACAGGCGCCTCCCTCTAGGGGGAGGCTGCCGCCGTTGTTTCTGCCGGCGTCGTAGCCGTGCCGCTCTCGGTCTGCTGGCTTAGCTCCAGCGTCACCGTGTTGCCATAGAATACCTGGGTCCCTGCCTCCGGCTCCTGCCTGGCAATGGTGCCGCCCATGCCCTGGATACGGACCCGAAGCCCCAGCTGCTGCAGCTCCAAATAGGCCTCCACCGGCGTTTTGCCCACCAGATCCGGCAGCGTAATCGCATTGGATTCGTTGGCGTCGTCGGCGTATTCCAGCCCGATGACCACGGTAGAGCCCTTTTCCAGGCTTTCCCCCGCGGCCGGCGTCTGCACCTTGACGTCGCCGCGCATCCCCTCAATGACCACATTGAAGCCCTTGGCCTCCAGCTGCTGCGCCGCTTCCTCGCTGCTCATCCCTGTTACCTGCGGCACCTGCACCGTTTCGGCCTGAGGTTCGTCCTCGGTAGCGGTCTTGGGTACGTTCATATAGACCAACGTATCTTCGATGATCTGGCTCACATAGGGCGCCGCCACAATGGAGCCATATTCGGAGGTGCCGTTGGGTTCATCCACCACCAGCAGCACGACGATCTTGGGATCGTCCGCCGGCGCAAAGCCGATAAAGGAGGATATATGCTTATCCCGCTGGATGGAGCCGTCCTCACCGTATTTTTGGGCGGTGCCCGTCTTGCCGCCCACGGCATAGCCTTCGACGGCACCGTTGCGGCCGCTGCCGTTGTCAACCACCGACTGGAGCATTTTTTTCATGAGCTCGCTGGTCTGCTGGCTGATGACCTGCCGCACCTCCGTGGGCTCATAGCGGACGATCACGTTGCCATCGTCGTCGGTAATCTGATTGACCAGCATGGGCTTCATCAGATGCCCGCCGTTGACCACCGCCGATACGCCGGTAATCAGCTGCAGCGGTGTCACGGCGATGGACTGGCCGAAGCCGATCCGCGCCAGATCCACATTGCGGATATATTTCTGTGCCCGCACAAGGCCGCTGGCCTCCCCGGTCAGCTGGATGCCTGTCTGGTCGCCAAAGCCGAATTCATAGATCTTTTCATAGAATTGATCCACGCCCATCTCCAGCGCCATCCGCATAAAGCAGGGGTTGCAGGAATTCTCCAGCGCCTCGGTCAGGTTCTGGGTTCCATGGGCTCTGGAGGACCAGCACTTGATATGCTCTCCATCCACCAGCAGCTCGCCGGTACAGGTATAGGTGCTGTTCTCTGTAGCCGCGCCCAGCTCTACAGCCGCCGCAGTCGTGATAATCTTGAAGGTGGAACCCGGCTCATAGTTGTCCGATATGGCCGTGTTCCGTGAAAGCTCCTGCAGCAGGGACGCGTCGCTGCGGGGCGGTTCATTGTTGTCGTAGTCCGGTTTATTGACCATGGCCAGCACCTTGGCCGTGCTGGGCTCCATCACGATGCAGGTGACCTTTTTGGCGTTTTGCTCGTTCAGGCATTGCTCGGCCGCACGCTCGGCGATCCCCTGAACCACGGCGTCCATGGTCAGCTCCACATTGCTGCCGTCCTGTGCAGGCACATATTCATCCACGTTCGTGGGGATCTCGCGTCCGGATACATCGGTGGTGAGCAGCGTATGGCCGTCTGTGCCCGCCAGGTATTTGTCAAAGCGGGCCTCCACGCCCTGCTGTCCGACGCCATCCACCGAGATAAATCCCAGCACCTGGCTGAGGAAATTGCCCATGGGATAATAGCGCCGGGTGTCCTCCTCCAGCTTTACGCCGTATACCCGCGTTTCCCGGTCAGGGTCCAGCAACGCCTGGATGGCTGCGGCCTGCTCGTCGGTAATCTGCCGCTTCAGCCATACTTCATATTTATTTTTGTTGACCAGGCGGGTGGAGATCGTTTCCGCGTCAATATCCAGAATACTGGACAGCTCCTGCACCAAAAGCGCCTCAAGATCCACAGGATTGCGTTTCTCAGAGGTTGCCTTCTTGTTTTCCAGCGTCTGGTATTCATCCAGCTGCCGGGGCAGCAGCACCACCGAATAGCAGGCGGAGCTTGACGCCAGCACCGTCCCGTTGCAGTCGGTAATATCGCCCCGCGTGGCTTCCACCACCGACATGCGGGTCCATTGGTCCTGAGCCTTTTCCTGCAGCCATTGGGCCTTAAAGATCATCCAATATCCTGTCCTGAGAATCAGCGCTGCCAGTGGGACGAAAAAAATGACCACCAGGCAGCCTATGCGGGCGCGGTTGGTCACCTTGGGTTGAGACAATGAATTCTCCTCCTCTCGCGCCGGAGGGGCAGAAAGCCTATTTTCCGCTCCCTAGCGCCATCGACTCCCCTCCACCTTCCTCGGGAAACTGCACATAGAGAATCTGGCCTTCGGTGGGCTGGGACATGCCAAGCTCGGCGGCGCGGTTCATAATAACCTGAATGCTTTTAGCGCGGTCGAGCCTTTCCTCCAGGCGGGTCTGCTCATTGCTGCTTTCATGGATGCGCGCTGTGATCGTGTTGATATTTAGCTGCGTATCCGCGATGAGGTACTTCATATAGATAAGCCCCACCAGCACGCAGAAAAGCAGGCTGGAGACGATAACCATGACCAGCATACCACGGGCGCTGACCGCCAGATGACGGGGCCGGGACTTGGCGCGGGTATAAACCCGGGCGGCTTCCGCCTGCTCATGGCTGCGGTGCCGGTGGGTCCGGTCTCGCTGGTACGCAACGGCCATGTTCATCTTTATTCCTCCTCCGTCCAGGTCATGCCTGGATCGCTTTGTGAAATACGCGTAGTTTGGCGCTTCGCGCCCTGGGGTTTGCCTCCACCTCCTGGGGGGAGGGCTCAATCGGCTTACGCGGAAGCATCCGGCCCTGGGGCCGCTGGCCGCAGATGCACATAGGCGCCCGCGGCGGGCAGGTGCAGGGGTTTTCCAGGTGCTTCATCGCTTCCTTCACCGCCCTGTCCTCCAGGGAGTGGAAGGTAATCACGCACAGTACGCCGCCCGGCTTTAAAAGGCCGGCGATGTCCTCGACCGCTTCCTTAAGGCCGGCCAGCTCGGCGTTAACCTCGATACGGATGGCCTGGAAGCTCCGCTTCGCCGGGTGCGGCCCCTTGCGGCGCGCGCCTGCGGGGATTGCCTGGTAGATCAGCTCCACCAGTTCCCCCGTCGTTTCAATCGGCGCCTGCTTGCGCCGCTCCACAATGAACGCCGCGATGCGGGGAGCCCATCGTTCCTCCCCATACCGGTACAGCAGCTCTGTCAGCGTCCGTTGGTCGTATTCGTTCACTACGGTTCGGGCTGTCAGCGGCTGGGTCTTGTCCATCCGCATATCCAGCGGCGCGTCGGCCTGGTAGGAGAAGCCGCGTTCCGCGTTGTCCAGCTGCCAGGAGGATACACCCAGGTCCAGCAGCGCTCCGTCCAGCGGGCCAAAACCCGCCTCCCTCAGCAGCTCCGGGGCCTCTTTGTAGTTCCCATGAAAGACGGTGAGGTTATCCTTATCGCCCTGCAAACGCAGCTGCGCCGCTTCCAGCGCTTCCTCATCCCGGTCAATGCCGATGAGCCGGCCGCCGGGCCGGATGCGGGAAAGCACGGCCTGCGCGTGGCCGCCGCCGCCCAGCGTCCCATCCAGATAGAGGCCGCCCGGCTTAGGCGCCAGATGCTCCAGCACCTCGTTCACCATAATGGGGATGTGATGAAAGGATTGTGCCATTACAGCCGCACCCCCTGCTCCCGCAGGTTCTTCAGCGTGCTGCGGAAGTTCGCTACGTCCGCTTCGCACTGTTCGTAATAGCTGGCCTTGTCCCATATTTCAATGCGGTTGCGGCTGCCGGTAATCACCACATCCTTCTCCAGCCCTGCGTATTCGCGCAGGCTTTGCGGAACCAGGATCCGTCCGGCCTTGTCCACCTCCACATCGCTGGCGCTGGCATAGAAGATACGCTCCACGCCCTGCGCCTGCTCGTCCAGAAGGGAGAAATCCATCTTTTCCGCCATCTCGTCAAAGTCCTGGCTGGAAAAGGCCCACAGGCAATTCTGGAAGAACGCTTGGCAGATCACAAAGCTGTCGCCCAGACCTTCGCGGTACTTGACAGGCACAAAAAGGCGCCCTTTGGCATCCAGGGTGTGCTCATACTTGCCCTTGAAGATCACGTTCTTCACCTCCCCTTTGCCGGGCCATGCGCTCCACTTTGCATCACCTGGCCCCACTCTTCCCCTCGTGACTACTATTATATATGAAAAATGCCTGAAATCAATGGCTTGGTGAAAAATTTACAACATGGATTTTTAACTTATTTTGGCATTTTATCCAAATATACGTTCGCCCAAAAACAAAAAAAGCGGTAAATACCGCTTATCCTGGTTAACCCTACCGCTGGGTGATTTCCAGCAGCCGGAAGTTAAGATGATCGCAGGAGGTGAGGGCATAGGGGATGCCCCGAAGCACGCCGTTAAAGGCATTGCGCTGGTAATAGCCGTGCAGGTGCCCATAGATGACCTGATCCGCCTGGTAGGCCTCCAGCATATCGGTTACCTCCGAGGGCTCCTGCCGCTCGTTGAATGGGGGATAGTGGGTAACCACCACCAGCATATCCCCGCTGGTGCGCATGGCCTGGGCCTGATCCAGGGAGAGCTTCAGCCGCTGGAGCTCCCGGCTGTAGATCTTCCGGTCCTGGCCATCCGTATTGGGTCCTGGGACGGTCCACCCTCTGGAGCCGGCGACAAGGCACCGGCCGCAGCGAAGCGCATTGTTCTGCAGCGGGCGGCAGCTGGGGCCCATGGCCTCGCTTACCTTGGTCAACGAACTCCACCAGTAATCATGGTTGCCGCGAAGCAGGATCTTCTGTCCGGGCAGCGCATCGATCTCGTCCAGATCCACCTGTGCCTGCGCGATCGTCATCGCCCAGGAAATATCGCCGCCGATCAGGACAAGATCCTCCTCCCCCACACGGCTTCGCCAATCGGCCTGTATTTTTTCCCAGTGCCGCTCCCAATCCTGGCCGAAAATATCCATCGGCTTGGGGCAATTTCCGGAAAGATGCAGATCCGATACGGCAAAAATTCTCATTTCGATCCTTTCTTGATAGGAAGATCAGGGCTGCTCCTCTTCCTCTTCTTCGTCTTCATCCTCGTCGCCAAACTCGCGCTCAATCTCGCTCAGCTCGCTGGCCGGCGCGTCGTTGTTGTCCAGGTCAATCTCCAGATCCTCCAGGTCGTCTACCTCGCTGAGCATTTCCTCGGCAGGATCCGCCACCTCGTCCTCATAGGCCTCGTCTTCCCCTTCGGCCGCAAGGATTTTATGCTCCCGCAGGCATTCCGCGCAAAGCTCGCTGCCGGCCTTAGCCGGGCGCTCGCCGCAGACTACACACATCTCCAAATGATCATGGGAATCGTCCAGACCGCGCATTTCCCTGGTGCATACTTTACAGTACTTTTCCCCTTCCTGCATATAATTGAGCTCGCAGCGGGGGCATTTTACAAGTGCCATCTCTTTCACCTCGTCGATTTGTTGCCATGGATTCCCATGGAAAGATCATGCCATATTTATTGCAAAAGTGTTACAAAACTACTATGATTCTGTTATGGCCGGCCGGGCATTCACATTGTGTTTCAATGCAATCACCATTATGCACAAACTACCCATTGAATGCAATACTTTTTCCGAACAAAGGAGGCATTTTCATGAAGAAAAAACTTTTTATCACGGTAGCGGGCGCCGTTCTGGCTATCAGCACGGCCACCAGCGCGCTGGCAGCCTCCCGCTGGCAGTCCAGCTGCTCATCCTATTATCCCCATTATCATGGCTTCCGTTACTGCACCAGCGCTTCCTGCGCCCCCTCTCGCTATGACAGGCCGCAGGCCACCGCGCCCGCCCAGGCTACGGCCACGCCGCAGGCCACCGCCACACCTCAGGCCACCGCCAAACCGCAGGCCACGGCCACACCTCAGGCCACCGCTAAACCGCAGGCCACGACCACGCCCCAGGCTACCTCCACGCCCCAGGCCACCGCTTCTGTGAACCAGTCCCTGGGCAGGCAAATGCTGGACATGGTGAACGAGGACCGCGCGGCCAATGGGCTGAAGCCGCTTACCTGGAGCGATTCCCTGGCGCAAGGCGCCATGGCCCATAGTCAGGATATGTCGCAGAGCGGCTATTTTTCCCATACCTCTCCAACCTACGGTGGATTTTCCGCCCGCCTGAAGGCCGCCGGCCTATCAACCCTGGGCGCCGGGGAGAATATCGCGCTGTATGGCTCCCTGGAAAAGGCGCAGGCCGCGCTTATGGCCTCCGAGGGCCATCGGGCCAACATTCTCAAATCCAGCTATACCCATTGCGGCATTGGCGTCGTCTATAACGCTGCCAAAGGCGGTTATTATATCACCCAGTGGTTCGCCCGAATGGGTTAACCGGCTGGGGGAATCCGCCTAGGGCCGTCCAGGCATACCGGCGGAATGCGCCAGCATATTACTATATAGGGATAATCAAAGCCCCCGAAGGGCCGTCCTTCGGGGGCTTTGAGCTGGGTGAACCGCTTAACGGGGCTGGATGATGGGGCCACAACCGCAGCCGGTATTGCAGCCCGTGTTGCAGCCGCAGCTCGTGTTGCAGCCGCAGTTCGTGTTGCCGGTGCTGGGGCAGTTGTTGGAGCAGGTGCCCTGGTCCAGGCAATCGGCCGCGCAGTCTTCAATCTGCGGCGGGAAGATCGGCAGGCCGAAGAACTCATCGCATACGTTGTCCGCGAATTCCTCGCAGGGCGGTACGCTGCAGAAGCCATAGGCGGGAACCAGCAGATCCACCTCGGCCACCACCTTCAGGATAACGGTGATGCAGATGGTGATGTCAAAGGTGAAATCGCATACATGCTCGCCGGTTACGCAGATCGCGCTGACCAGGTTATCGATCTCATAGGGAACAATGGAGTCGCAGGGGACGTAGAGCACCACATCCTTACGGACGGATACACAGGCGTTGCCGGTGAACTCGCGGCCGGTGGCGTCGGTGAACACCACATCGATCGGAATATCGACGATGGCGCGGACACGGGCGAAGCGCTCCCGGTCAGGCAGGCGCTGGATGCACAGATCGCGTACCGTACCCTTGATGCCCTTGCTGCGGCAGCTGACGAATTCCAGCGGGGCGGTCGGCCGCTCAAAGCAAGGCTGGATATCGCAGAGCGTCACCCGTACGTTATCCACCTGCTCCTGCTGCATGCAGGCGTCGTAGACCTTCTTCACCTGGACGCAGACGCGCTCGGTCACACCCTGGGTTCCCTCGCCGCAGACGCGGCCGGGGCAGCAACTACTCATAGCGTTCTTGGTCGAATAAAAGGACATGTTTTTTACCTCCTTTAACTCCGGACCGGATATCCGGAAGTCTACTAGCATAGTATGAAGCAGACCGCTGATGTGTGAAGGAGGAGAACCCATGAAAAACACTCCGGCCAGGGTGCTGCTGCCCGCCGGCGAATTTACGCTGTCAAGAAACCAGGATGGCCGGCTTGTATGGCAGGGCGCCGGCTCCGGCGAGCTGGCGCAGCCTGAGCCGTCCTGCGTAATGGAATGGGATGGGTGCGTCGATGGGCAGGGCGACTTTCATCTTATCATGCATACTGCATCCCGCCATCTGATCTACTGCCGCACCAGCGACGGACGGCGGTGGAGCCGTCAGTCCCTGGCCCGTCTGGATCGCGAGGACGTGCGGCTGGAGGATCTGCTTATCGCCGCCGCCCCAGAGTTGAACATCGTATATCTATTAACCGGCGCGGCGCCGGAGCCTGTGGCTGTACGCTACCGCCGCGGAGGCCACGGTGCCTGGCAGGGGCGGCGGCTGGAGCTGCCCCATGCCGGGAGGCTGAGCGCCCTTGTCTCGCTGCTGCCATCCCCCCAGGGGCCTGTGTTATATGCCTCCTATACCGAGGGGGAGCGCGGACGTTTTTTCCGCATTCCGCTGGATGCCGGCCCTGCGGTGGAGCTTTTCTCCGCGCCTGGCCCCATGGAATCGCCGCAGGCCCTTCCCGATGAATCGGGCGCGCTGCACACCATATTTATCAGCCGCGGCCGCCTATTTGCCGATCATGATCCGCTGGAAGAGGAGGCGGCCTGCGATTCCCCCTGCCTGTATGAAAGCCAGGGGCAGATCCGCTGCGCCTTTCGGCTCCAGGGCCAGTGGGCCGGGCGCCGGCTCACCGCCTCGGGGTGGGAGCCGGAGGAGATCTTGGCCGCTCCGGACGGCCTTCCCCTGATGGAGATATCCGTTCATTCGCGCCAGCTTTTGCCGCCCTTCACCGGCGCCCCGGCCTCCAGCCCCCTGCCCGCCCCAACCGCCGCCCCCACGGCTGCGCCGCAGCCCCCGGGCAACGCCCTTACCCAAACGCTGCATAATCAGGCGCTGCTGCTCAGCCAGCTGCAGCAGTCTTTCCGTGAAATCCAGCAACAGCTCTTTGCTGTAAGCGCCCAGGCCAAAGCCTCCGCCTCCCAGGAAAAGGCAATTGCCGCCCTGAAGGACCGCTGTACCCAGCTGGAAAACGGGATGGCCGCCCTGGAGGAATTGATTGCAAAAGGATAAAGGGATGAAGCATATGCTTCATCCCTTTATCCTTTTGCCGTCTGGATCAGGGTCTGATCCCCTGCTGGCCGGCCCATGCGTTCACCCGCTCGGTATAGGCGCCGCACAGCGCCTCATTTTCATCTGCCCACTGGCTCCACAGCGTTTCAAAGCTCCCGGGAGCGGCGATCAGCCCCGCCAACGCCTGCCGGGCCTGTTCCCGCTGCTGTTGGTTCACCTGCGCCAGGTCCCCGTCATCCATGGCCAGGGTAAAGTCCGGCGCATTATGCTGATAGGGCCGGTAATAAAGCCGCTTGCGGTAGGCGCACCGCTGCGTAAAGGAGGCGTCCTCCGGCAGGCTCTCCGGCAGCTGCCAGGCCAGCTTCCCCACCTCCTCCATGATGGAAAGCAGCTTTTCCAGGGTCTCATCGCTCACAGCCGGCCCCAGCATGGCCAGCGGCCCATCCTGTCCGTCTCCGCCCATAGCCGTTATGCCATAGGGATTTTCCGGCAGGGCCAGCACCGTCACCGTATCATTGATGAGCATCGCCTTTTCCCGCGTAGCCTGGACATCCCGCCAGCACGATTCCAAGGCCGCCGGATCATCCCACAGGATCATGCCCGCATACCCCCGGCAGAAAAGCTCCAGCGCTTCCTCCCCGGTATGGCTGGCCCCCTCCGGATCCAGGATGCCCTCGCGCCGAAGCTGCACCAGCCACTGGGTCGCTTCCCTGGCCTCATCGCCGCTCCATCCCGGCGCCAGGCTTTCTCCCTGCCAGCTCCAGTCCGTTACCCCGAAGCTGCCATACCACAGCTCCACCAGGCCGCCCAGATCCGGCCCCGCATAGGTGAGCCCCCATGTATCCGCAATCCCATTGTAATCCGGATCGCCATGGGCGTATCCCCTGGCCAGCTTCAGGAAATCCGCCCAGGACAGGTGGCTAAGATCCTCCACGCCCAGATTTTTTGCCCAATCCGTCCGGCAATAGATCATCATATCGGAGCCGCCGGCTTCCGGGTTCCAGGCCTCCACCGGCAGCGCAATCCACGCGCCCTCCCGGGTCAGCGCCCGGGCCCAATCGCCGCTGTGCTCCCACAGGGTCGAACGGGTCTTTAGCTTCCCCGAAGGGATGGTCCGTATCGTCCCTTCCTGGGCCCACTGGGACGCCTGGAGAACGTCCACGCCCTCCATCAGCATCAAATCCGGCGTCTGCCCCGATTCCATCAGCGCAGCCAGCGCCGCTGTGGGATCGCCGCCCGCCAATTCCAGCCGGGTCAGCCGGATCCCCTTTTGCTCCAGCAGCGGCTCCTGCAGCGTCAGCAGCTGTTCCGCGTCCTCCAGGTTGGTCACATAGGTCAGCTCGACCCATTGCTTTTCATCCGAAGGGTGGCCGCCGGCGCAGCCTGTCATCAGCACAAGCGCTGCCAGCAGCCAAAGGCCCGCGCGCCCATATCTCATTGGGTTTCCCTCCCCTAAGGTCTTTTCATACAAGATTATAGCGGTTTACCCGCCGCCCGTCAAATGCAGGGGAAATCTTCCCCCCACGCCTTCCTCCGCCGCGATATTGGCTCCACATAAAGGGCGGTGGACCGTGGACAAGCCGGTGCAAACCCAGTATAATAGCAGGGCAGATGGTGATAAGGCCCCTGCAGTAAGGAGTAGACTATGCAATGGATTGCCACAACCGGCTATGGGCTGGAGGGTGTGCTGGCCCAGGAGCTGCGGCGCCTGAATCTTGAGGTTCCCGAGGTGCAAACCTCCCGTGTTCTTTTCGAGGGCACACCGGAGGATGCGTGCCGGGCCAATCTCTGGCTGCGCACTGCCGGGCATGTCGCCCTGGTGGCCGGCCGCTTTGACGCGCCTGACTTTGACACCCTGTTTGACCGGGTCCGCCAGATCCCCTGGGAAACATGGCTTCCATCGGACGCAAGCTTTCCCGTAACCGCCCGTTGCATCAACTCCACCCTCATGAGCGTGCCTGACTGCCAGCGCATTGTCAAAAAGGCGGTATCCCGCCGGCTGATGGATGCGCACACGATGAAATGGTGCCCGGAGAAGGGGCTGGTCATGCCCGTTGAAGTCCATATCTGGAAGAACTGCGCCACGCTGAGCGTCAACATCTCCGGGCAGCCGCTGCATATGCGGGGCTACCGCCGGCTCAACGGTGCGGCTGCCATCCGCGAAACCCTAGCCGCCGCGCTGGTGCTGCTCTCGCATTGGAAGCCCGACCGCCTGCTGATGGATCCCTTCTGCGGGACCGGAACGCTGCTCATCGAGGCGGCGCTTCTGGCGCGGAATATCGCCCCGGGCCTGAACCGCCGCTTTGCCGGGGAGCAGTTTGCCTTCCTGCCGCCCCAGGCCTGGCAGCGGGCGAGGGAGGAGGCCCGGGATCTGGCGCAGCGGGATAAGCCGCTTTCGCTGCTGGGCAGCGATGTGGACCCCAACGCGCTCTCCATGGCGCAGTATCATGCCCGGCAGGCTGGGGTAGCCAATGCTATCCGCTGGACGCAGGCCGATATACGCGACCTGCACAGCGCCGAAAGCTACGGCGTCATCGTCACCAATCCGCCCTATGGCCAGCGGCTGAACGATCAAAAGACAGCGAGGGCGCTGTATGCCGCCTTAGGCCAGCGATACCGGGAGCTGGATCATTTCAGCTGCCATGTTATCACAGCGGACGATCACTTTGAAAGCTATTTCGGCAAGCAGGCCAATAAACGCCGCCCCATCTATAACGGGCCGCTCCGCTGCCGGTATTATCAATACTTCACTCCCCGCCGTCCCCATGAATAATACGAAGGGGCCGCCCGCTGCAAAAGCAGCG